>NZ_AP027070.1:0-951861 GCF_027925085.1 Candidatus Borrelia fainii | reverse complement strand
TATTTAATTGTTAATAGTATAAAATATAATATTATTACATCCTTCCCCATTTCATACAATACAAACAAGTAAAAACCATTTTTTATTCTTTAATAACATGTTACAATTTTTTACACACACAATGAAAAATTTAATACTTATATCACTACACTTGTTTATAATACATGCCCATGCATGGGGTGAAAAATTTAATAATGAAAATATAAAACCACTACAAATAGGTATTATTCAACACAATTATATAAATTTAACTCCTTATAATCAACATTACAAATATTACGCTTTCATTGGAATAACCATGACTTACAATGAATGGATTGATTTCAATATCATCCCCATTAACTTTTATCCCCAAAATTCAACTTCATTCTCAAATGTCTATTTTACTCTATCTATTTCTTTTTATATATTGAAATATCAAATACATATATATTCTTTCATTATCAATATCTTAGTAGGTACTCAATTACCTATATCTCTTAGGACTTCTATTATTACTGGTGGAAATAATATCTCTGCTTTTCTTTTCCCGGCATTGCCTTTTGTCTCTCTTAAACTTAATATTCCAATTACTAATTTATTCTCTATCCTCTCTATATTTTCTTCTTCTCTACGTGAGTATTTTTTAGTCGATATAGCTATTACCTTTCCTATCTAATTATAACAATACTTAGTCATTTTTAATAAACATTTCCTTTATACAAAACTTAAGAATATTTACTCTTCTACATTAAGTTTTTTAAACCCTTCTGGAATAAGCACAATATCAATACCTGAATTTAATGATTTCTTAATCGCATGCTCCAAACTAAAATTATTTACAATTGCCCCCATATCATACGCATCTGTCATGATAATACTAAAGATATTCAGATTATGTCTTATAATATCCACAATATCTTTGGACATACTACTTACATCTGCGGAAATATTAGGAACAAGTACATGTCCAAGCATAATAAATTTTGCTTTCTTTCCAAAAAGAAATGGTATAAAATTATTTACCATTAAAAAATTTTTACTATAAGGTAATAAGGCCAAATCTTTATGGGTATCTACTTTTGTGCCTCCAAGTCCAGGAAAGTGCTTAACTACAGCAAAAACACCTTCCCTTTGTATCCCATCAATAAATGCCTCTACCATAAGACCAATATTATAAGATGAAGAGACCCAAAAGTTCTGCTACCTAAGGGGTTATTTGTAGCAAATTTAGCATCTGCTACAGGTGCCATATTTACATTCTTAACCTTTTGTGGTACTTACTGTTACCTTGTTACAAAGTAACAGCAAGTAAATATATTAAAAACTATACTTATTTTTATTTTAAATTTTATAATCAATACTTCTTAGTAAAAGCAAGTTCAAAAACTAAACCAGAATTTTCGTTGAAATTTATCTCAAATTGAGGCTTAAATCCTCCCAAGGATATACCCAATTTTTCTCGAAGTTTCCTATTATAACTAGACGCATATGTAAAGGGAATTATTATTTCAACAATTCGTGTCACAAACAAAGTAATTCCACCTAAAGACATCAAAGATAATGCAATCGTTGGTGTATTAATACCTTTATATTGAGAAAGAGAATACATACCACCACTAATCAAACCGAAACCCAACATATCAAATCCTAAAATCAGTAATCCACCAGTAAGATCTCCTTGCACGAATGAACCTATACCAAAACCCACAAAAAAATTCAATAGAAAAGGCACTAAAGTATTTTGTTTATGAATTTCATAAAATAACAATTTGCTATCCATATTGCCTTTTGCAGTTACAGCATCAGAAGCCATCTCATCATAACTTTGAGCAAAACTAACAACAATACAAACAAAAAATAACATTAAAATTAATACTTGTTTCATAAAACCCTACCTTCCAAAAAAATGCTCAATATCTTCATCATATCCCTTATTATATAACATATAATAAGTCAATAATTCTCTTACCATGCTACACTCATTTGTCATAAGATATTTACAACAAAACCTCTATTCATTAAATCCTTTATTGCTTACTCCCCTTTTTTTTATTTTTTCTCTCTCTTCTAGTTTTTTCCTCTATCGAATATCTCTTGCAACAAATCACAAATCTCTCTTCCTTTATTTTCAACCTCTATAACTGCAGCATTACTATTTTTACTATTGATCAGTGAATTAAATATATTGTAAAATCTTTCTGCTGTCATTTCTTCTTTCGGCAAGTGATAAGTTGTCAAAACAAGAATCTTGTGCGATGCACAATTTAACATGTCACTATATTCATATATTTTTTGAGTAAGATTTACAAGTTCTTCCATAGTAGAATACTTATTAAAAGTATCGCGATTTCTCCGATCACTAAAATTTCCCCGTAAGGGCATTAAAGTATTAGATGACATTCTGCCTAACATAGTCAATAACTCTTTAATAACAAACCTATATCGTCTTTTATCTTCTAAAGATATACTAACAGACTTGGAAACACTACGAGGAGGATACATTGTATATATTGCAAATGCTAAAGAATAAATAAGCTCAGGATTATAACGCATAGATGTATAAATACTTTCTGTACTGAAACGATAGTACCATTCTCCTATGTCAAATATCTTATCCAAGATCAAGGGAGGGAAACCTGCATTTGTAGGATCATAAAGAAAAGGTTCATCACGCTTAATCATAAATACAGATCCAAAGTTATAAAACGCTCTTCTTGCTTCATAAAATTGTTTCAAAGCTTCCTCTTTTGTTGTTGCTTTTTCTGAAAGTTCAATTAAAGATCCCTTTAAATTTATTGGAGCAATTATGTCTTTTTGTTCACCTAAAGGAGGGATAACATCAGGAGAAGGAGGGATAACATCAGGAGAAGGAGGGATAACATCAGGAGAAGGAGGGATAACATCAGGAGAAGGAGGAATAACATCAGGAGAAGGAGGGATAACATCAGGAGAAGGAGGAATAACATCAGGAGAAGGAGGGGTTGGTTTTTTGATCTCAATTACCATTTTATTTGACCTAGCTTCAAACAATTTTGGAGCTAAACTTTCTTCTTCTCTTATTTTTGCATTGTAATCACAACTTATTACAAACACAATAAAAAACATCATACTTACTCTTACCATTAAATCTCTCCTTCTTTGTAATTTATTACAACTTTTAACTATTATTATTCAGCATATCATCAACATTAAGAACCAATCTTTGTTTCTATCTTATAAGCAAACCCCTACTTATCAAGTCCGATAAATAATTACTTATTCTATATATATATATATATTACCACACAATTAACCAATATTATATAATATTTTATATAATATTTAGGAATTTCTTAGTAGAGACAGTAATTTGTATTTCATTACAATTGTTACAATTGTAAGTATTTCATCACGAGTAGTTAAGGGTATATTAAGATAAGGTATATCAAGCATTTTTTTAGAAAAAATTTCATCGATTACCTCATACATACCAAAACCTCATTTAAAGACAAGGTAAACAACAATTAACATATTATAAAAAGCGCTATTAAATAATGCCTATTGTAATAGAATATGTTACTATAATCATAATACTACAAATAAAGGCAAATATTAAATTAAAAATACTAATGAAGAGGAAAATATGCTAAAAGGGTATATATTAAATATGACAAATCTAAGAAACGCTATTAATGAAATGATATTTTCTCATTCAGGATTTAGAAAGATATTTGCAAAATCAAAAAATGAAAATTCAATAGAATATGAAATAAATGATGACGACAAAATATTAGTTGCTCTTATAACCTTTACAATATCAAATTATTTTAAAGATAAACAAAAAAAATATATCAATGTTGGATTAGATTCAAGAACAACTGGAAATATAATCTCAAAGATAATAATTAAGACCTTAATTTTAAACAACAACAGTGTAAATTTTTTTGGAATACTCCCAATACCAGAAATCTTAGCTTATACAAAAGAAAATCAAAATTCAAAAGGATTTATATACATTTCTGCAAGTCATAATCCTACAGGATATAATGGCATTAAAATTGGATTAAATGATGGAGGCGTGCTAAATTCAAATGAAACAAAGAAAATAATATGTCAGATCAGATCCAACATTGAAAATGAAACTTTAATAAACAATCTAATAACAAACTTACAAAAGTTTAATACCAATGCTCTGCACTTAAAAACATATGAAGAAATTATCACTTCACAAGCTAGACATAAAACACAATCTTATAACTCATATAAGTCATTAATGCAGCAAATAATATATTCAGACACACACAATCAAAAAAATATTGACATACTAAAAAAAACTATCAAAAAAGAACCTATAGGAATCATAGGAGAGATGAATGGGAGTTCTCGCATTAACTCAATTGATAGGGAAATGATTGAATCTTTGGGAATAAAATTAGAACTTCATAACACAGAAATTGGTATCTTTAAGCATGGAATGACTCCCGAAGGGACATCTTTAAACATGTGCAAACAAATATTAGAGCAAAAATTTAAGAATGACAATTCTTTCAAGTTAGGATATGTCCCTGATTGTGATGGAGATAGAGGCAATCTGGTTGCAATTTTAAAAAAAGAACAAGCAAGTATCATTACACCACAAAAAATATTTGCACTCTCAGTACTCTCAGAGCTTAGCTATCTTTACCATATGGGAATTAAAGATAATTTAGCTGTCGTAGTTAATGATGCAACCTCACTAAACATTGAAAAAATAGCATCTCTATTTAACACAAAAGTTTATAGAGTGGAGGTTGGTGAAGCCAACTTAATAGAAATGGCTGACCTTTTACGGAATAAAGGATTAATAGTAAAAATTTTGGGAGAAGGATCAAATGGGGGCAATATTATATACCCTTCAAAAGTAAGAGACCCACTAACAACTCTCTTTAGCATTATAAAATTGCTTACAATCAAAAATCTTTACAAGATATGGTGCTCAATATCTAATAATTCATATAATGAACACTACACTCTTGAGGATATATTAAAGACAATCAATTTTTATAGCAATGTAGAAGTATCATCAGAAAAAGCCATGCTTAAAATAAAAGTAGAAAATCAAGAAATACTAAAAACCAATTACGAAAAATTATTAGAAAAAGAATTTAACAACAATAATACCCTGTTACAAAAATTACCAATACATAATTATGAAATTATAAATTATGAGGGTATCAAACAAAATCTCTCCAGAACAGGTGACTCATCAGGGGGGCTTAAAGTTTTATTTAAAAACAACAAACATGAAATAATTGCTAGTTTATGGTTCCGTGGCTCAAAAACAGAACCAATATTTAGAGTATTAAGTGAGGTCATATCTAAACATAATGATTTACTATATCCCCTTTTAGATTTTCATACAGATTTAATATACTTGGCTAACTCTTTAACCTAATTAACATACATGAATTATGACACAAAATTCAAACAAATTGATTTATTATGGTTAATTATGCAGTATAACCTATGTACTTAGATTATTTTTTAAAATTTTCTCTATATTTCTCCTCACCCCATTCCACGTCTTTGATATACCCATTAAATTTTTAGCATTTTTTATAACTTCTACTGCAACTTTTCTAGTTTTACTTGTACCTTCAAATATTATTTCATCAATATAACCCTTTTTAGCTTTAAAAAATTTTCTTCTCTCTCTAATTGGTATTAAAAATTGATTTAAAACCTCAAAAAGCCTCTCTTTAATTTCAACATCTCCAATTTTACCCTGTCTATATCTAGTTTTAAACTCACAAAGCTCATCAATATTACTATTAAAAAAGTCATGATAAATAAAAACAGGGTTACCATCAACTTCTCCTGGTATATCTGCTCTTACTCTTTTTGGATCTGTAAACATAGACATAACTTTCTTACGCAATGATTTTTCATCATCACTTAAAAATATCGCATTACCAAGACTTTTACTCATCTTAACCTTGCCATAAATTCCCACAAGAGCCTGAGAATCTGTAAAGACAGCTTCAGGGATTGGAAAAAAATCTCCATAAAGATAATTAAATTTCCTAGCAAGTTCTCTTGTAAGTTCAATATGAGCCTCATTATCACGTCCAACTGGAACTAAATTAGCCTTTGTCATCAAAATATCCGCACTCATAAGAACAGGATAACCCAAAAGTCCATAAGGAAGTTCAGATAGCCCAGCAGCAATACTCATATCCTTTATACTAGGAATCCTTTGTAAACGATTAACCATCACAATCATTGACAGTATTAAATTTAACTCTAAAAGCTCAGGTATAGCTGATTGCAAATAGATATTAACTTTTTCAGGATTAATCCCACAAGCCAGATAATCCAAAACCATTTCTCTAACATTAACAGATATTTCATTAATGCTTTTTAAATCTGGTTTTGTAGTAAGAGTATGCAAATCCGCTATAATAATATAAGTTTCATATTTCTCCTGATACTTTAATCTATTAACAATAGACCCGATATAATGCCCTAAATGAAGAGAACCTGTAGGTCTATCTCCTGTAAGCATAACTTTTCTCTGCAAATTTAACTCTCCTTATTATCAACACTTAAGATCTTTGAACCACTTAAAAACACAGAAAAAGGTTTTAAACACTCTATATTATCTACTATTACTTTTATAATCACTGTAAAAGGATAGGCTATTAAAAGTCCCACAATACCCCAAAGCCATCCCCAAAAGAAAAGAAAACAAAGCAGCAAAAAAGGAGAAAGATCAAGCCTATGTCCTTGCATCTTAGGCTCAAGAATATTCCCAATCAACATTTGAACAAATGTATTATACATAAATATATAGAAAACCAAATTTAAATTGGGATAAAACTGTACCAAAGCAGCTATCATAATAAAAAAAACTGCCAAAATTGAACCTATACTTGGAATAAAATTAAAAACAAATGTAAGCACGGCCCATACACGAGGAAAATCTTGTCCAAACAACTTTAAACCTATAAACACTAAAAACCCTGTAAGACAACTAACAAAGAGCTTTATTCCCAGATACTTACTAATCTGATTATTTATTGTATTTAAAGCCTCAATAAATATACTCGAAACAGATTGTTTAAAAGCATTTTTAACCTTTATATCAAAAATGTGTATTTCTGATAGTAAAAAATACAACAATAAAAATAACACAACTAAACTGCTTGCAAATCCAATAATCTCATTAGACATACGAGTTAAAAAAGGATAAATATATTTAGAAAAATCTATATTGCTAATAATAGCACTATCTAACTTATATTTTTCAAGAATATCTACCATAATAAAAATCAACTGCTTCTGATAATAAGGTAATTGATTAATTAATATAGTAACACTATAATAAACAAAACTAAAAACCAAATAAGAAAATGAAAAAAGAACAAAAAAAATTACAAAAACTATTAAAACTCTTGGGATCTTTAGTTTTTTAAGAAAAGTATAAATGGGATATACCAAAAATCCAAGAACCACCGCAATAGCTAAAGGTTTAAATATTGTTTGTGCTATTTTTAAAATAGCAATTAACATTACAATCAAAGCTACAACATAAAACACAGACTGTAATTTAACAAACTTTAACCTATCAGTTGGTTTTAGCTCTAAAGACATCTCACTTCTCCTTCAATATACCTTAATCATTATCATTATGAAAAATACTTAAAAACAGAGTCAATACCCACTCACGAACATTTGTCAAAATTTAAAATCAATTCATATATTTAAATGAATCTTTTCCATTATCCAATTATATAACTTAGTTCCCTTACTATAATTAGCTTCGGCTAAATCCCCTACTCTCTTCTCTTTAACTAGCCTCTTAGCATTTTCATCATTTCCATGATAAACCGTCAACGTATTTTTATAATGATTTAAGCTGTTATTCAAAATTTCAAAGGCTGGAATATCATTAAAACCATCTGCAATATAAAACATATTTTCAAAAGGAATCTCTCTTCTACCTTTAGGAATCCTCCTATTAATTTTATCATAAGATCCCTTGTTTAACTCGAAAATTACCCGGGTTTTTATTGTATGATCTACGAAATAACATACGCTACTTAAAACAACATTTTCTGAAAATTTATTATCTAAACTTTGATAAAAAGGCATAAGGTATGTGTCTATAAATTCACAAGCCCAAACCTTAGTAACATAAGGAGCAATACTACTGCCCAAAATCATCTGCCTAAAACCACTTGAAACAATATAAATATTTATCACAATATCTGATTTCTTTAAACTTAGATTTATTTCATCGATTTCTTTAAACAAAGAAAGAACTCCTTCAAAAAATCTTAATTTTAAGCCCAATTTAAATAATGTTTTATTATTTAAACCTTTAAAAATACCTTCCTTGACATATGTTAAAAAATGTGACAAATATATCATTTCATTAGCAATGATATTACAATGATTTTTGTTATAAGTAATAGATAAATTTTCAACTTCATCCCAAAATAAACTAGCATCAACATTATACTCATCAAAAAGTACCTGTTGCATATTACCATAAATTAAAGTATTATCAAAATCAAATATCAAAGCTATAATTTTTTCTTTTTTACCCATAAACAAAAAATAAATTTAAATTAACACTAAATTATATTACAATATATAAATATATTGAATAAAAATGATTATGATAGATATAAATAGTATAAATCAAATAAAAGATATTTTCTCTAAAGTATTAGATGTAAGTTTAATTAGCATTCTAGTTTATTATATCTATAAAAATGTCATTAATTCTTATTCTGTAAATTTACTTAAAGGAATGATCATCATTACATCCATTGGTATCGTGTCTTATTATTTTAACTTATATACAATAAATTGGCTATTAACTTACATAGCAAACATACTGCCAATTGCAATGCTTATACTATTTCATCAAGAAATAAAAAAAATAATTATGCAAATTGGAAATTTTAATTTATCTTTTAAACTTGCAAACAATAAAGAAGAAACTACCAAAACTATTGTTGAGATAATAAAAGCAGTTAAGCATTTATCAAAAAATAAATCTGGTAGCTTAATCTGCATAGAAAAAAAAATACAATTAGATCAAATAATAAATAAAGGCATAAAATTAGATTCCATTGTATCTAATGAAATACTAATATCAATTTTTGATTATGAAACACCTTTACATGATGGAGCAGTCATAATTAGCAATAACAAAATAGTTTACGCTGGCTCTTTTTTACCATTATCTAATATCGAATCTATCAGCAAAACCTTTGGAACAAGACACAGAGCAGGGCTTGGAATTTCTGAAAATTCAGATGCAATAACAATAATAACATCTGAAGAAACTGGTTCTATTTCACTCACACAAAACGGAAAATTAGAATATAATTTAAGCTTAAATGAAATCAAAAAAAAATTAAATCTTGCATTAATAGAATGAATAATGATTATAACTAAAAAATTTATAAATATAATAAAATTATTATTTGAAGATTGGCAAAATAAAGCTATTTCTATCCTAATAGCCATTATTATGTTCACAACATCTTACTTTAATAGTATAGAATCAATCGCAATAGAAAAAAAATTTAATATTTTATTAGAAGATGAAGTTACATTAGGTAAAATACCTGATTTTAATAAAATATTACTTACAGTCAAAATCAATAAAAAAGACTTAAAATATTTAGACCTTGACCGAATAACCTTATTAGTGGAAGCTAATAACATAAAAAAAGCCGGGGAATATGAACTGCCAATAAAGATCAAAAACTTTAATCCCATACCTATTGTTGAATATAAGCTTTCAAAAAATAAAATTACACTAAGCCTTGATAAAAAAATCTCAAAATTAGTCAAAGTTGAGCCCAAATTTAAATTACTTGAAAAAGAGGGTAAAGGGGAATATTTCATTGCCAAATATAATATAGTACCTGAAAAATTAAAAATACATGGTCCTGAAAAAGTAATCAAGACAATAAACTCAATCAAAACAAAAATAAAAGAATTCGATACAAATACTGTATTTATTTCAGAACATCTGGAAGTAATTTCCCCAACCCCACTAATAACGCTTGACAAAAATCACGTAATACTCAATATTACACTAGGTAAAAAATACATACATACAACAATAAAAAACCCAAATTTAATTTTCAATAACCTAAAAAATGGACTGGAAATAAAAAATAAAGAAAAAATCTTAGATCCAGAAAATGAGATGTTTATTAAGATAAGAAGCGGACTTTCAGAAAACATAATTAAAATGCATATAGCTAACAAAAATATTAGTTTCAATCTCGATTTAAGTCAAATTGAAACTCCTGGAATTTATGATATTAACACAGATATAATACTTAAAAATAACACTCATGGCATAGAAGTATATGAATATGAACCCAAAACAATAAATATTGAAGTAATCTCAACAGAGCAATAAAATGACGAAATCAATAGGATGTGATATAATAAAAGTTACAAGACTTAATAGTTTTTTACAAAATAGAAAAAAATTAGAAAGATTTTTTACACAAAGAGAAATTGAAAATTCAGAAATGAAAGGAAAAGGGGTTTTAGAAAGTCTAGCTGGTAAGTTTTCAGCAAAGGAATCATTAATCAAAGCGTTAAGCCCACTAATAAATATCAAAATAAAATATTCACTTAAAGATATTGAAATTATAAGCTTACCAAAAGGTAACATAATATTCCAATTACACAATGATATTAAAACTTTGATTAACCAAATGAATCTAAAATTATACCTGACAATCTCACATGAAAGGGAGTACGCTATTGCGTTTGTAATAGTAGAGAATTAATTTATGAAAAAAATATCATATTTGACCAAATACGAAATTGAATGTCCTTTATGCAAACACAAATTTAGGAAAGAAGAACTATTAACAGGAAGTAGCAGATTAATAGCTGGGGATTTAAAAGTTGATTTAAAAAGAGAGTATATAAAAAATGAAAAATATGGCAACATTTATCCCAGGATATATTCAATAACAGTATGTCCCAATTGTTATCTGGCCGCATTCCCAAATGAGTTCAAAGCAATATCACTTATTAACAATAATATAAAACAAACTCTAATCATCCATACTGATGAACGTAAAGAAATAAAATCAATTTTCGAAGACAATCTAAATTTTAATGAACCAAGAAGACTTCAAGAAGGAGCTGCTAGCTATATCCTTGCAATAATGTGTTATGAACATCTAGATAAAACTCATAATCCAACTTTTAATCAAGCAAAATGTGCAATAAGATCAGCCTGGATCTTTGAAGATCTAGAAAAAGAATATCCAAATCAAAACTATAACTATTTGCAAAAAATATTTTATCATAAAGCAGCATATCTTTATAAATTAACAATCGAAAAAGAGCAAAATAACTTAGAACCAATTAACGCCGAAATAGTATTTGGTCCTGATACAGATAAAAATTATGGATATGACAGTGTTTTATACCTATCAAGTTTACTAGAATACTTTTATGGTAATAGAGAAGATAAACAATACAGATACAATCAATTAGTTACCATAAAAACTCTACTATCTAAAATAACCGGGATGGGAAAATCATCAAAAGAAAAACCTTCAATACTTTTAGATAAAATAAAAGAAGTTTATTTTAAAATATCAAACGAAATAAAAACTTTTAAATAAATGAAAAAAGTACTTGCAGAAATAACATATGACGGTTCACTATATTATGGATTTCAAATCCAACCAAAAAAACCAACAATTCAAGGAGAAATTGAAAAAGTATTAGAGAAAATAAGTAAAACAAAGATTAAAATTCATTCAGCAGGCAGAACAGATAAAGGAGTTCATGCAAGAGGACAAATAATATCTTTTTATATAAAAATAAATATTAAGCTTAAAAATCTAAAGACAGCAATAAACTCCCTATTAAAGGACGATATTAGAATAATAAAATTAAAATACGTAGAAAATAAATTTCAACCTAGATTTGATGCCAAGGGAAGAAAATATAGCTATTACATACTCAACAATGAAAACCACTATCCTTGGGAAGGATATAAGGCTTATTATGTAAAGAAAAAATTAAATATTAATAGATTAAATGAAATGGCTGAAATGCTAATTGGAATACACGATTTTACTACCTTTTCATGCATACGAGACCAAACAAACTCAAAATTGAAAGAAATTTATTCTGCTAGATTTAAGAAAAAAAATAAATTTATAATCTTTGAAATAATAGGCTCCTCATTTCTATGGAAAATGGTAAGATCAATAGTAGGAGCAATGATCGATATAGAGATAAAAAATGAACCTGTTGATACTTTCAAAAAAATTTTAAACTCAAAAAATAGAAAACTTACAAGAAAAACAGCACCTGCTAAAGCTTTATTTTTAGATAAGGTTTTTTATGAATAAAAGCAAATTGCTTAAAAAATTGATACTTCTTAAAATACTTAAAAACAATATATCGGAAAATATTTATAGCAAACAAGAAGAATTTGAGAAACTCAAAAACCAAATAATCAAAGCTAGAAACATAAAAATTTTAAAACACATAGAACAAAAAGATATAAAAGAAAATAATAGATTAATAAAATCAACAGGATACAAAATAAATAAAAATGACAAAAAAGGTTTATTAATAATATATATAGATAAAAAATATCTAAATCAAAATGCAAAAATAATAGTAAAAAAATGGTGTGAAAGTATTAAAATATTAAATTACAAAATAATAGATAATCCTAACACTCTAACCTTAGAGATTAACAAACAACAACCTAAAGCAATTCTTGCATGTGAAGAAGTAGCATTATTTTTAAACCAACACTTAAGAATTCAAATTGTAAGAGGATTTGAATTAAATTTTAAAGGAATTCCAATAGTATTTACATATCTTCCTACAAATCAAGTAACAAATCCAGAACTCAAGAAAGAAATCTGGCAAGACTTAAAAATCATAAAAGGTATAATAAAATATGGATAAAAGCTCAAAACATAATTTTTACTATGAAATTGCGTTTAATATTCCTGTAAATAAACTTTTTTTTTATAAGTACAACTTAAAATTAGAAACAGGAATAAGAATAATAACAAATTTTAATGGAAAAGACACAATTGGAATAATAATTAAAAGATATGCTAAGGAAGAACTTAAGGAAAATTTCACGTTTGAAATAAAAGATATAATAAAAGTCATTGACGAGAATGCAATAATAATAGAACATAACATCAATCTTGCACACTGGATTAGTCAAAAAACATTTTCTGGATTTGGAGAAACTTTATTTTGTGGGTTACCTAAAATTTCAACTTCAAATAAAGAAATTAAAAATAATGATAATGAAGATTTAAGCTATAAACTACCCATTCAATTAAATGAAGAACAAAATAATATTTATAAAGAAATTATTGAATCAAACATACAAAATACATTTTACTTATTTGGTGTTCCTGGATCTGGAAAAACAGAAATATTTATCAAACTATGCGAACACTACTTAGAACAAAAAAAACAAATAATTTTCTTAATTCCCGAAATTTCTCTAGGTTATCAAATAATTAAAAGGATCAAATCAAATCTAAGCACAAATAAAGTCTATGAATATAACTCAAAAATATCAAATTCAACAAAAATCTTAATATGGAATAAAGTCAAAAATGGAGAAAATTTAATTATAATTGGTGTTAAGAGCGCATTAATGTTGCCATTTAAGAATTTAGGGTTAATAATAATGGACGAAGAACATGAGTGCACATATAAATCTGAAAATACTCCAAGATTTCATTCAAGACACATAGGATTTTTTCTACAAAGCACATTTAATGCCAAATTTGTAATGGGAAGCGCAACACCATCACTTGAAGCATATCTTGCTATGGAAAATAATCAGATAAAAAAAATGATTTTAAAAAATAAATTTTTTGAAAGAACATTCAAAGAACTTAAAATAATAGACATGAAAAAAGAACGCCAAATAATATCTTCAGAATTACTTTACAGCATACAAAAAAGTTTAATTGATAAAAGACAAACATTAATATTTATCAATAAAAGAGGATATTCAAAAACACTTGAATGCAAAATCTGTGGATATATAATTTACTGTCCACATTGTTCCTTCAATTTAATTTACCATAAAAGCGAAAATAAGCTCATCTGTCATTACTGCAATTACAAAACAAACATAATAAACAATTGTCCTAATTGCAACTCACAAGACATCATATACAAAACATACGGGATTCAATTTATTGAAAGAGAATTAAAAAATTTTCTTCCGAATGCAAGAATAGCAAGAACAGACTCCGATCTTAATAAAAAAGAAATTATTCAATCAATAAATGCATTTGAAAATGGACAATTAGATATCTTAATTGGAACACAAATCATTGCAAAAGGTTTTAATTTTAAACAGATCAAAACACTAGGTATCATTAATGCAGATATTGGAATAGGTTTACCTGATTTTAGAAGCAGTGAAAAAATTTTTGCAATAATTTCACAAGTACTAGGCAGAGCTGCAAGATTCCAAAATGATAACACAATTATTATTCAAACAAAAAATCCTAATTATTATCCTATAAAATACGCATATGAAGGTAAATATGAAGAATTTTATAAAGAAGAAATAAAAATTCGAAAAGAATTAAATTATCCTCCTTTTAAAAAAATTATTAGAATAGTAGTTAGAAGCAAAAAACAAGAAGCTGCTAGACATAAATGTTTAGAATTTTTTGAAATATCTAAAGAGTTATTAAATGATAAAATCGAATATCTTGGCCCATCAAAAGCACCAATGGAAAAAATATCCAAATACTATAGGTATAACATAATATATTTATCAAAATCATTCAATTTACTTGAAAAGTTAATACGTTACACAAAAGAAAAAATAAAATTAACAAGAGATACGTACATTGAAATAGATTATTACCCAATTTCATTGCTTTAAAAAAAATCTGAACTCTCTTGCCCAAGAGTCTTTAAGAAAGATGAGAGAACATAAAGAGCTTTATCATTATGTCCTCCTTCAGGAATAATAAGGTCAGCATATTCCTTAGTAGGTTCTATAAACCTATAATATCCTGCCCTAGTAGTATTTAAATACTGTTCAATAACAGATTCCAATGTACGCCCCCTTTTAGACATATCTCGTTCAAGTCTCCTAATAAATCTAATATCATTAGGCGTATCAATATATATCTTTAAATCTATCAAATTACGCACTCTCTCTTCAACAAAAATCATAATACCTTCAACAATAACAACAGGGGTTGGAACTATTTCAACGGTTTCATCTTTCCTTTTATGATTAATAAAATCATAAAGAGGCATATGAATTAACTTATTTTCTTTTAGTTTCTTTAAGTGCTTATAAAATAAATTATTATCAAAAGCATCTGGATGATCAAAATTAACATCTAAAAACTCATATTCATAATCACCGACACTTTTATAATAATTATCTTGCGATATAAGAACAAATTCAGGAATAACTTCACTAATTTTATTAACAACTGTAGTTTTCCCACTCCCAGATCCACCTGTTATTCCGATAATTTTAACCATTAACCTCTTCTTTAGAACTAGGCACTTTAGGCATATTTTTTAAAGTTCCTGCAACAAATATATTATTAAAGCCTAATCCTTTTAAAATTTTCTTAGCCTCAATAGATTTGTTAAAACTTTTACCATAAATTATTATTTGAGTTTCAACATTACCTAACTTATCTTTTTTAGCAAACAAATCCTTAAAAGGAATATTGATTGATTTTGTATAATGAGATTTATTATATTCTTTAGGAGATCTAATATCTAATATTATTGCACCATTTTTAATTTTTTCCAGTAAAACTAAGTTAGTTCTTTTCATCTTTAAAACAATAAAGAACCAAATATAAAAAAAGAGAAAAACTATCAAGCATATAAGCTTTATATAACTAACAATCATATCTTTTATAAAACAATAATATCAAAAAAAAAGAAATAAATACAATAAAATTGAATTGTTTTTTAGTAAAATTAATATAAAATTCAAGTAAAGCAACGATTTTATGCTAAAGAGTAAGTAACAGAAAAATGAAAAAAAAAAGGAATAAATGGACTAGAATAAAACAAAAAATTAAGTTCATTATATTAAAAATACTAAGGAAACAGCTAAAGAATATCCTCAAAGATCCAAAATTAATACTGATTAGCACATTGCAAATAACAACTGGTTCACTCTTAATGGCCATATCCACTAACATTTTATACATACCACACGGACTTTTAAGTGGTGGAATTGCAGGAATTGCACTTATGCTGCATTACCTCTTAAACTTTAATCTAGGGCTTACAATGTTCATATTAAACATTCCTTTATTCATTATTGGAATCAAATTCTTAAATATAACATTTGTAATTCAAAGCTGGATCGCAATGGCTTTATACTCACTCATAGTCAATTATTCACAATTTTTACAATACAAAATGCAAATAAACGATATGATACTTGTATCAATTTTAGCAGGTCTAATATCAGGTCTTGGACTTGGTCTAATATTTAAAGCAAAGGGATCATCAGGTGGTACAGACATTCTCTCCATGATAATTAAAGAAAAATATTCAATTAGCATTGGAACTACAAATTTTCTCTTTAACTTTGCAGTATTACTAATTGCAACAGCCTTTTTCAATATTGAAATTGCCCTTTACACCTTAATTGCTTCATTTGTCACAGCTATAATGACGGATAAGACAAGTACAGGATTTGGTAATCAAAAAGCAATCCTTATTATCTCAGATAAAGGAAAAGAAATATCTTATTTGCTTACCAATAAATTAAAAGTAGCAGCTACACTACTTAAGGGAAAAGGCGCTTGGGCTGGAAACGATAAAACTATAGTTTTCATAGTAGTTCCTACAATGCGTATGTCCAGAATTAAATATATTTCTCAAAAAGTTGACCCTAACTGCTTTATTACAGTACTCAACACAAATGAAATAACTGGCGGAAAAAAAATTATTGAATCCCCAATTACAAATAAATACGATACTACAATTTAAAACTTATCTAAAAACACAATAAAATCATTAACAAGCATACTTAACGTCTCTTTATCATAAAATATCGATAAAAAATCAATGAATCTTTGTGGAAATGCTGAAATAAATTTTTTCAAAAAACCTTCTTTAATATTAATTTCAAGTTTGAAAGCATGAAGCATCAAAGACATTTCTTTAAATTCTTTATCCAATCTAGCATAAATACTATCTCCTAATATTGGATGATTTAAATGCTTCATATGAACTCTTAATTGATGAGTACGTCCTGTTTTAGGCTTTAAAGCTACCAAGGAATAATTACCTATACTAGTCAATACTCTATACTCAGTTAATGCCCTCTTTCCCTTATTATCATGCACGCTAAATCTTTTTCTATCATGTCTATCTCTATCTATAAAAGTCTCAATAATACCAGAATCAATTTTAAAATTACCTTTAACAACTGCAATATAAACTTTCTTAACAAACCTTTCCTTAAACTGTCTAGATAAAAAATTTAAAACTTTCAAATTTTTAGCACAAATCATCACACCAGACGTTTCTTTATCTAAGCGATGTACAATTCCGGGTCTAATTTTATCCTCCTTAAAACTATTTCTTAATCCTGAGATATGGTACAAGAGAAAATTTACAACAGTATTCTCCAAGTTAGATATACCAGGATGACTTAAAATACCTTGGGGTTTATCCACAACAATGACATCTATATCTTCATAAAGAATACTAATAGGCAAATTTAAAGGTTTTAAATATTTCCTTAAATTAATTTCTTCATTAAACTCTATTAATATTCTATCATCCACAAAAACGGGCCTTGATAATTTTATTGCAACAAAAACACCATCATGATATTTAAAAGCTTTTATCTCTCTTTTCTTAATTTGACTTCTAGTAAAAAGACACAAATCTTTAGACAAATAAATATCCAGTCTTTGAGAATCTTTTCTTATAATAAACTCTTTTCGAAATTTTTTCATCTAATAACTAAAACAATCAATCAAGGCAATTATTAAAGATATTGCTAACCCAGCTGAAGCTGAAATCATAAATTTTTTCAAAGTTTCATCTTTTGAAAGCTTAAAATCACTTGAAAAAGGATATGGAAAATTTTTTCCATCCATATTATTAAAATAATAAGATAAATCAAAACAATACAAACCTACAAATAACGCTATAGGAAAAGCGCCAACACTTATTGCTGAGAACCTAAATAATTTCTTACCCCAATTAGAATTAATAGTTTTTTCTATGTTTAAATCTTTATTTTCTTGAACATTTTCATAAAAAAAATCATAATTAGATTCAAGCTTCACAAAAATTTCACTACCAAAATCAATATTATTTTCGCTGGAGGAAATTTTATCTCGCAGCGAAAATTTATAATTTAAATATTTCAACTCAAATCTAGAATGATCCAAAGAATTTGAATAAAGAATAGAAACATTAAAAAGCAAGAGCAAAAATCTAATCATCAATACTTTGATTTTCCAATTCTAACTTTAATGTTAAAGTAACTTCATCAACAAGCTCAGAAACACCAAAATATTGAATAGGTCCTGGGAAAACATATAAATTATTTACTGCCCATTCTTCACGATTCTTCACAAACTCATTAAAAGGTGCTCCTTTCAAATCAACAAGGGCCTTCTTAATAACGGGTTTAGCAACCCCATATCTCTCTTCCATATTCATCATCATTGTTAAAGGTACTCCACCTGCAAGCCATTCAGTAGCATTTTTATTTAAGTTCTTAACACTAGACATATAACCTGTTAAGCCATTTAAAACAAGTATTGCAGCATTATATCCCAAACTATAACAATAATCACTATCAAAATTTGAAGGAGCAACACTTCTACCCTCATAGCCAAAAAAATGATCAATAGGAACAAATTTACCACTATATTCACCAAGCTTTCTCAACTCTTCTAATCTAACACTAACCATTGCCATAAATAGTTTCTCAGTAGGAACTCTTGATACATTAAAGTTACCATGGGGATCTCTCTCTAAAACAGAATTTACAAGTTCAATTTGAATAAACAAAGGCAAAGATACATACACTTCTCTCATATATCCACTAAGCTTAGAAATAAAAATTTTTCGTATATCCTCAACATCTAATCCCTTAAACTCACTTTCATTACTATCAAATATACTGCACAACTCAATCATCAAAGATTTAACTTCGGGAATGAATTCAATAACACCTTCAGGTACTATAACAACACCAAAATCATATCCTTTCAAAGAACGTTTTACTATAACAGAAGTTATATCTCTTACAATCTCCGATAAAGTTTTCTTCTTTGCTAAAATTTCTTCAGATATAATGCAAATATTAGGATGCGTCTTTAATGCACACTCAAGGGCAACATGAGATGCACTTCTTCCCATAAGCTTCACAAAATGCCAATATTTCCTAGTTGACATAGCATCACGACATAAATTGCCTATCATTTCAGAATAAGTCTTAGTAGCAGAATCAAATCCAAATGAAATTTGAATATGTGCATTCCTCAAATCAGCATCAATTGTTTTTGGGACACCAATAACTTGAATATCATGATGTTTTTTCTTAAAAAACTCTGCCAATAAAGCTGCATTGGTATTTGAATCATCTCCACCAATAACAATAAGAGCATTAAGATTATTTTTAAGAACAACTGACAAAACCTGTTCATATTGAGTATCGGTCTCTATTTTAGTTCGACCAGAAGATACAATATCAAATCCTCCTGTATTTCTATAAGAATCTATTAAATCTTGTGTAATCTCAATTTTTTTATCCTCTAATAAACCTGCAGGTCCACCTTTGAACCCAAAAATCTTTGAATTCGAATTAGATTTTTTTATCGCATCAAAAATGCCAGCAACAACATTATGTCCCCCAGGAGCAGGTCCACCAGAGAGAATTACTCCTACATTTAAAACCCTTTTAAAATCCACATTTGAAGAACCTTGGATAAAATTTACAACTGGAAGTCCATAAGTATTTCTAAAAATTTCTCTTAAAGCATCTCTATCTCCAAGGGCTTCTGTTTTTTCACCAAAAACCATACTAATATTTTGAAAATCATTTTCCAAAATTTTCGGCAGTTTTGGAATATATTTATATCTTTCTTTTTGAAAAACTGACATCATATATCTTCTCCTTTCAAGATGTATCTAATTATATGTATCTAATTATTATTAAATAAATAGTAAAATAATTAACCATGAATATCTACATATGATTTAAAAATAAAGTAGCATCACCATAAGAGAAAAATTTATAATTCATTTTTACAGCTTCCCTGTAAGCACTAAATACAAAATCCTTACCACCAAATGAAGAGACTAACATTAAAAGAGTTGATTCTGGTGTATGAAAATTTGTAAAAAGCATATCAACAAACTTGAATTTATACCCCTTCCCTGGATAAATAAAAAGATTAGTTTTTTGTTCACCTCTTACAAAACCTTTTTGCTTATCATAAGCAGATTCTAATGCTCTAAGAGTAGTAGTTCCAATAGCCAAAATCTTCTTACCTAAAACCTTTGCCTCCTCAAGTCTAAGCGCTACAGAATTTTTTATTGAAAAACTTTCAAAATGCATTTTATGCTCCTCTATTGTCTTAGTTCTTACAGGAATAAAAGTACCAAGCCCAACATGAAGTGTAATAAAATCGTATTCAATATTATTTTCATCCAATTTAGAAAAAAGTTCCTCACTAAAATGTAACCCCGCTGTAGCTGATGCTGATGAACCAATATATTTTGAATAAATCGTTCGATAACGCTCCTCATCCTCTCTATCATAGTTTCTCTTAATATAAGGTGGCAAAGGAATAAGTCCATGTTCTTCAAAATAAGATTCATTCACACGCTTATTAAATTTAATTATAAATTCATTACCTGTTCTTGAAATTATTTGAGCCAATAAACCTTGAGGAAATATATAAACTTTGCCAATATTCTGTTTTTTAGCCTTAGAAATTAAAGATGTAAATTTATCCCCTGCCAATCTATCTAGAATCAAAAACTCAATACTACCTCCATGCTCCGTTTTGGCATATATTCTCGATTTTCTAACTCTTGAATCATTAAACACCAAAAAAGTATTGCTATTAATATACTTAAAAATATCATTTATTGAATCATTATGATAAATTTTCTGATTCCCAGAATCTAGAACCATTAATCTTGACAAGCCTCTTTTCTCACTTGGATACTGTGCTATTAACTTACATGGTAGATCAAAATAAAATTCTTTAGTATCCATTTTCTCCACTATTTAAGTCATCATGATTATTTTTATTCAAATTTAGATGAAAATATGCAAAATCAGTAGCCTTGCGTCCTCTGCTAGTCCTCTCAATTAGACCCTTTAAAATAAGATAGGGTTCGTAAAAATCCTCAAGAGAATCTGCTGTCTCACCAACAGAAATTGCTAAAGTTTCAACACCAACAGGTCCACCTTTAAATTTCAGTATTAAACTCCTTAAAATATTTCTATCTTGTTCATCAAGTCCTTTATGATCAATTTTTAACATTTCAAGTCCAGAACTCACAATACTCTCTGTAATCAAACCATAACCACCAACTTGTGCAAAATCTCTCATCCGTCTCAAAAGCCTATTTGCTACACGAGGCGTTCCTCTTGAACTTTTTGCAAGAAGCCAGGCAGCTTTATCCTCCAACTTAACATTTAAAATAATCGAATTTCTCTGTATTATCTTCACAAGTTCATCTTCATTATAAAGATCAAATCTAAATACAATTCCAAACCTCGAATAAAGTGGTGGTGCCACTTTCCCCGGCTTTGTAGTAGCGCCAATTAAAGTGAATTTAGGAATTGGCATTCTTAAAGTCCTTGCAGAAGGACCTTCTCCAATTATCCAATCTATCTTATAATCTTCCATTGCAATATAAAGCATCTCTTCTATTACAGGTTTAAGCCTATGTATCTCATCAATAAATAAAATACTCTTATCATCAAGCGTCGTTAAAATACCAACAATATCTTTTGGTTTATCAAGAGCTGGAGCTGAAGTTATCTTAATTGTAGTATTCATTTCAAAAGCAATAATACTAGCCAGAGTGGTCTTCCCAAGCCCTGGAAGACCACTTAAAAAAACATGATCAAGCGCCTCATTTCTATCTCTAGATGCCTTTATAAAAATATTTAAATTTTCTTTAATATGAGATTGCCTTACAAAATCTTTAAGGGATTTTGGTCTAAGTTCACTCTCATTTTTATCATACAAAAAATTCTTGTCAGAACTTAAAAATTTAGCGCCACTTCCAAAATCCATCTAATCACCCTCTTTTAATAAACACTCACTATAAGCCCCTAAAAATCCAAAATCTAACCTGAAAGCTTTTTTAAAATTTCTCTAAACAAAAATTGTTCTTGATCAACTTCTCTTAACATTGAAAACTCATCAATAAGCATAATTTCCTTAATAGCAGCTGTAACCAATTTTCTATCAAAACCCATATTAACAATTGATTGTTCAAGCTCCTTAAATTTCAATACACATGAACTTGTCTCACTAACTTTAATAAGTTTCCCCCTAAGTTTTAAAAAGATTTTGCCAGCCATTTTAGTCCCAATACCCTTGACATTAGAAATAAGCTTAACATCCTCCCTCTCAACTGCATCTCTAAATTCATCGTATTTTATTCCAGATAATATCCTTAAAGCCGCTTTTGGAGCTATTCCATCAACACTAATAAGTTTTTCAAAAACTTCTCTTTCTGACACATTTAAAAAACCAAAAAGTCTAATTTCACCCTCTCGAAGATAAAGATAAGTTAATATTTCAACATCTTCTAACAACCCCAATTTTGCCTTACAAAAAGAACTAACTAAAATCTCAAACTCAAAGGAAAGTGCTACAATTATAATACTAGACTCTCTTTTTTCTACAATTTTACCACAAATTTTATTGATCATAGACTTAAACTATAATACATAAAAACTCAAGCTTACCTTATTTATATCCAAATTATTTATTATATCTCTCATTTTTTTCATTAAATTTCACAAAATATGATAATTACCATAACAAATTATAAGCGCTAATGCATAACTACTATGATCACTAGTAAAAATAAAATCGGGTTTCATCCCAAGTAAAATACGAATAACATATTTTACTTGTACTTTTTCAATTCTACAAAACCCAGAAATTGAATTCTTGACCTGCATTGGAGTATATTCATAAAAATCTAAATTTTTCAAAGAAAAAGTTAAAATAATAGCTCTTTCTGCTTCAAACACACTTATAGCCGCTTTTTTATTTTTAGCAAAATAAATATTCTCAATACTTGCAATATCAGGTTTAAAATTATCAATAATAAGAATAATTTCATCAGAAATTAATTTTAACCTATCCTTCAAAGACATAAAAGGAGGAGTTATGACAGTTCTATCTTGAACATACATGCACCTACTACCTTTCTTATTTAAACTTCCCCATCCAATATTTGTAAGTCCAGGATCGATACCTAATATTCTCATAATTAACTTTCAGAAAAAATTTAATGATAAACTAATTAATCTCATCAATAATTTCTAAATTATGCACAACTTCTTGAACATCATCAAAATCTTCTAATTTTTCAATAAGAGCAAGGACTCTATCCATCTGTTCTTTATTTAAAGAAAGCTTGTTTCCAGGAATAAGAGCAATTTCTGCTATATCTTCCTCAAACTTAGTTCTCAAAATAGATGAAATAGCTTCAAAATTTTCAGCACTTGTTATTACTTCTATTTGAGTCCCTTCACTATAAATATCTTCTGCACCAGCTTCTAATGCAAGCTCCATTATTTCATTTTCAGAATATTTATCTAAACTATAAGAAATTAATCCTTTTTTGTGAAAAATATAAGATACAGAACCTGGAGCCCCAAGAGAACCACCGCTCTTTGAGAGCACACTCCGTACCTCACTTGCCGTTCTATTTTTATTATCAGTTAAGCACTTAATTATTAAAGCTACACCATGGGGCGCATAAGCCTCATAAGTAAGCTCAAAATATTCAGTGCCTGTATGCTCTCCAATGCCCTTCTTTATTGCCTTTTCAATATTATCCTTAGGCATATTAGAAACTCTGGCTTTACTAACAGCAAGTCGCAATCTAGAATTAGATTCAATATCACCTCCTCCAATCTTGGCTGCAATGCTTATCTCACGAATTAGTTTAGTAAAAATCTTATTTCTCTTAGCATCAAGAGAACCTTTTTTTCTCTTTATAGTTGACCACTTACTATGACCAGACATTCAAACCTCCACCAACTTTTCTAACTTTTCTAAAATATCAAACTTATTATGCCTAATTAGATGTGCCTTAATTGTATTGAACATCAACATAAGAACCGTCACAGGACCGATTCCACCTACTACAGGGGTAATAAACTTAACTTTTTCTTTAACTGATTCAAAATCAACATCTCCTATAAGAACATTATTACCATCAATCTCTACTCTAGAAATACCAATATCAATAACATAAGGATGTCTATCAATCATACTAGCATTTATTAATTTAGGTTTTCCAACAGCAGAAATAATAATATCTGATTGTCTTACATACATATCTAAATTAGTACTTTTACTATGACAAGTAATTACAGTAGCATCATAGGGTTTAGAAGAAAGTAAGATAGAAATAGGCCTTCCAACAAGAGAACTTCTTCCAATCACAACAACAGTCTTACCAGAAAGTTTTATCCCCTTATCAAATAAAACTTTTAAAACAGCAAAAGCTGTACAAGGAATAAATCCTTTCCTATCACCCGTAATTAACTTGCCCAAATTAATAGCAGAAAGTCCATCTACATCCTTAGTACTCATTATACTGTTTAAAACCATATTTACATCTATTTCACTAGTAAGGGGTAACTGAACAATAATTCCATCAGTATATTCATTTATATTTTCAGCCTTGATCAACGTCAAAATATTATCTTGTTCTAAATTACCAGATAACTTAATAACATTAAAATTAATACCAATTTCTCTAGATACTCTTTCCTTAACAGCAACATAAAGTTTACTTGCAGGGTTATCATTTGCCAAAATCACTTTTAAAGAAACTTTATCCACTAAATCATGATGAATTAAAAACTCTTTAAGTAATAAATAATATTGATTTACAAAAAATTTACCATCAAAAACATTGCTCAACTCAAATCCCTCACCAATTTAGATCAAAACATTATATATTATACTATACTTGATTGTAAGTATAAATAAAAACAGATTCTCACAAAAATTAATTGTAATAAAACATATTTTCCAATATAATAACTTTTAAATAAAGAGTTTTTGAAATATGGAGAATAATGAAAAAGAAGTTTTTAGTTGGTCTCATCTTACTGTTTTTACTACATGCAAATGTAAAGAGAATTGAAGCATATTCAATTGATAGAAACGGAAATTCTATTATAGAAGTAGATTTAAGCTTAGGAATTCCCCTTTTCTACCATAGTTTATCAAAAGTCTTTTCTTCAAATCTATATCCAGGAGGAATTGGGGCACTTAAATATAAATATCACATCCTAAGCAACTTAGCTATAGGGTTTGAGCTTAGATACATGTTCAATTTTGATATTAACCATTCATTTAACCTATTAAATCCTGATTCGGGCATAGGTAAAACATTTAGTACAGTGCCTATCACATTCCTAACAGCCTATGTCTTTGACATAGGTGAGATCTTTCAAATACCCATATTTTCAAATATAGGACTTTCTTTAAGCTCTTATGGAGATAAGAGTGATAATATCTCAAATTTAAGAACTTTTGATACAATGCCTGTAATATCTATTGGTTCTGGAATCTTATGGAATTTCAACTACCAATGGGCTTTAGGAATTACAACTTCATGGTGGACAATGTTTGAATTTGGAAATATGGCTAAAACCGGACATTTTTTACTAATATCACTCTCAGTAATAGTGAATATCAATAAATTGTAGGTAAATATGGATAAAAAAGGTTACAAAAAATTCATGATAATAATATTAATAATGTTATTTTTATCATGTTCAAGTGAATCTATCTTTGCTCAGCTTAGTAAGTTACAAAAAATAAATAGTAATAATAATATTTTAGACACCTCAAGTCCAAGTGGCATCTCATTAGTCAATGATACTCTTTATGTTGCAGCCATGCATTTATTTAAAAAATCAAATGGCAATGTTGAAAGAGTAAATTTTAGCAATTTTTATGAATTTGTAATTGACCTTGTAAATATATCAGGCAAAACATATTTATTAGTTCAAAATAAAAATGGACAACTAGAACTCTACTCTCTTGAAAGTAATAATTGGAAACTTCTATTTCAAAAAAATCTAATCCCAATTAAATTCCTAAAGTCCATAGGGACAAGTGGTATTACTTCTGCTTTTATCCTAGCATTAGAAAAAAATGGAAATCAAACTATTCTAGATATAAATGGAAATAATCAAACTCCCAACAACACAACTAACAATGATAAATTTTATCAAATTTCAAATGACCAGCTGTCTATTACAGGAAAATTTGCAAAAATTTGGAAACTAAACAGTGGCGGAACTATAAATGTTAAAACAACAAATGAAATAATGGCAATAATAGAAACAAGCATCCGTGGCTCCAAAGAAACTTTGGTGTTTACCGGAAGAAATCATGATACATCAAATCAAAAATTCAAAATATACTCAAGCACAAATAATTACCAAGATCCAATATTCAATCGAGATGGCATAGGAGAATTTATTGCATACTTTGCAAGAGAAGTTGATGGAATAATACTTATTGGCAGTAATAATGGATTTGTAGAACTTGTAAGAAATAAAAACACATTTGATCTGCAACCACCTTCACAATCTGTATTACCAGGTTCTTATCATAGTTCACAACTAAGTAAAACAAGACTTAATGATATTATACCAACATCAAATAAAACAATTTACATACTAACCCAAGGAAAAGGATTATGGAAAATTGAAAATAAAAAGCTAATTAAAGAATAAACGATGAAAATTCATTACAAAATTTGAATACCGAGCTTTATTAGTTTTTTCATGAAAATATTTTTTAACTTTAATACCTAAATTAATATTTAATTTAGATCTAAAATACAAATAATTTATACTATTCGTATCAAAAATTTGTCCCTCATCATTCATAACTTTAATTTGCAAATTCAATAAGTTTTTAACAAATAATATGTCCCTGGTAACCACCATACTATTTTTATCAATTAATTCTAAAATCAAAGAATCAACATCACTTGCAATTTTAACAGAAGTATTTTTTGACATCTCTAAATTTAAATGCCTGTTTGCAACCAAAATAAGCCTCGCATTTCTATTTGAAACAAAATTTTGTAAAAATTTTATTACTTGTAAATTACAAGAATCAGCATCAACAAAAATTTTATTTAACAAATTTATAATCCACTATCCTTAATACTAAAAAAGACAAAATATGGGATTTCTTAACAGGTCCAAATATTCTAGAATCATTTAAAATTTTCAAATTCTCATTTAAGAGAAAAAATTCATTTTTCTTTAAAGCAAAACACTTAATTACTTCATTAAACTTAAAAAAATCATTTAATCTATAATTACTCATAAAATTACCATTCAAATAATAAGAATTATCATCTATCCTATGAACCAAGATATCAAAACCCTTAACATAAACTAGATCTCCATGAGTAGCAACTATTTTTGCAATTTTATAACTTCTTGTATTAAAAATTTTGTTAAAAAAAAATAAATCCCTGAAAAAATTTAAAACAAAATTTCTCCTTAAATTTGAATCTTCATAAAGCACAATATCATTCACTTTCAAAGGAACAAAAAAAGATCGCATATATTTTGAAATAAAAATTAAACTATCATTCTTTGTAATTGAAGGCAACATTTCATCACCTTGAAAAATAAAAATTTGTAAGACAAATTTTGTAAAAAAATAATTTAATACCAAAAACAACAGAATAATTTTAAGAAAATTTTGTCTTCTCTTTTTTCTTAAAAGTCTTTGTTCAAAAGTTAAATATGCTGCCATATTTAAATCAAACCTATTCTAGAAAAAGGGAAATACATGAAAAAAACTCTACCAAGAATTTTATTTTTATTTATAACACCAAAAAATCTACCATCATAAGACTTATCTCTATTATCCCCAATAGGCAATACATACCCATAAGGCACATATATTCCATAATCCCTCATTATTGCCTTTTCCATATAATAATCAACATATGGCATGAAAGCTACCAAATAACGGTATTCCAATCTTTCAATTTCAAATCTATCAACTTCCCTAATATTAAAAAATGAAAAATCAGATATATTCTCTAAATCAACACTCAATTGATTTAATGCATTAAACATAGCAAGGTTATCATAAACCCTATAGTCCGAATCTTCTATAAGCTTCTTAATAGCAAAATTATATCCTAATGAAGCTTTATAAAAATTTTCTTCTATAAAACTTTCTTCGCCTTCTTTCTTAACAAACACTCTCCCATTTCGAAATCTTACAAGCTTACCATCTGCAAATAACGCTCTTTTAACAAGGAATCTAACACTAGGATTTCCATTTTCATCCCTATCAAGATCAACAAAACTAAAAGACAACATATAAAGTAATCTATGCAAAATATCAAAAAAAAGTCCCTTTGATTCATATTCTACATTTTCAAAAATCACAATATCTGCTTCATTTGGTTCTTTTATTCCATTTATTTTACATACTCCTGGCAAAAGTTCAGGTCCATAAGAAAATTTATCCACAAATAATAAATCTCCAATTTGAAGAGTATCTTCCATTGATCCTGATGGAATCCTATATGCTTGTAAAAAATATTGATTTATTCCCAAAACAAAAATCGAAGCACCTAAAAGTTCAAGTAAAAAATTAAGCATAAAGCCTCGTCTTTTAGCTTTAAGTTTATAAAAATACTTCCTTTTTTTCCTGTAAGTTAAATATTTTTCAATAATTTTCACTAAAAAGTTAGCAAACTTATCTAATTTTTCTAAATACATACACTTATCCTCAAAAACAAATTATACATAAAATCAATAATTATCAATATCTTCATAATCACAAAGTTTTATTAAAAAGAACAAAATCTAAAAAAAACATAAATAACTATATTTGTGTTTTCTTTAACTAATATAGAAAAATACATGTAATAAAATACATGTAATATTGAATTTCTTTTCATACTTTTTTATAATCATTATATATGCTCAAAGAGAATGATGGCCTTGATATTAATGATGAGTTACTTACAGTAAAGTTAAAGCCAATATTAGGAATAAGCCCAAAAATCTATGTTTTATTTACAATAATTATCCTACCTTTAATATTAGTATTTAGTTTAATCATAAATACCAAATTAAACAATCCTGGAGCATACTTAAAGATAAAAACCAATGTCAATAATGCATATGTTTACTTAGACGAAAAATATATTGGAAGAACCCCACTAAAAAAATACATAAATTCTACTAAAGGAACCTTAAAAATTCAAAGGCTTGGATTTGATACCTATGAAAAAAAAATTGATATACAAAATAAATTTTTCACAAGCTATCAATTCAACATTGATTTAAAACTAAAAAATCCTAATAAGATTATTGCACAAAGACAAAAAGAACTCTCAGTTATGACAAAAATTAAAAACAATAACGACAATATACAATTAATCCCCGTATTCTCATTAATTATAAACGACTTACAGAACAGCCCAGAGCATATAAAGAAATTTTTTAAAACATCCATTCCACATATACATTCAAATACAATGTTTAAAGATTTTCTCATAGCATACAAAAATATTTATTCAATAAACAATAATAACAGTAAAGAAATATGGAAATCTCTACAACAAAACTTTAATTTGGAAAATAGGGCAATAATTTGGTTTTTTGAAAATTTAGATAACGAACAACAAAAACAAATATCCAACGAAACATGGTTTAAAACACTAATAGAAAAACTAAAAAATGAAAATAAAGTATTAAACTTTGAAACTAAAAATATAAATTTACATCTAAAGAATTTTAAAAAGATAGCTCCACAAAATATTGAAAGTATCCAAAATTACAAATTATATTCACAAAATCTAACACTCAAGACTACATATAAATTAAAAGAATTTTTAATCCAGAACAGAAATGTAACTAAAACCGAATATCAAAAATTTTTAAATGAAAATCCAAAATGGTCACTAAATAATAAAGATAATTTAATAAAAGAAGAACTTGTAGATGAAAGTTACCTCAAAACCTTTAAACAAATGCCTTCAAATGAAGATATTACTAACATATCTTATCATGCAGCAATAGAATATACTAAATGGTATTCTTCAAATTTACCTAAAGGATTTAAAGCAAGACTTCCTATATCTCAAGAATGGGAAATATATCAAAAAGAAGTACCAAAATCTATAGAAAGTTTAAATACAAATGAAATATCTAAAAAAGTTGGCTTTTGGAATTTAATGCAAAACCAAAAAATCAATGACTCCATATTATTTCAAGACGAAAATGATATATACTATGAAAATTCAAATTTTAATTCACTAATCACTGAAATTAGAACATACAATTATAATAACAACTCAACACTTAAACCTTCAACTCAAGCTTCATTCCTAAAACATTGGTGTTCACCAAACATTGGATTTAGACTAGTTATTGAAAAGGAATAGGTGTGAGTATATTATTGCTCGAAAACAAAAAAGCAAGATTCAATTACTTCATTGAAGATAAAATAAACTGTGGAATCATCTTAAAAGGAACTGAGGTTAAATCCATTAAATTAAAAAAATTTTCATTTAATGATAGCTTTGCCAGCATTAAAAAAGATGAAATATGGCTTGAAAATTTACATATAGCAAAATATAAAGAAGGTAATATCTTTAATCACGAAGAAATAAGACGCAGAAAACTTCTTTTAACAAAAAAAGAAATACAAAAACTAAAAAAATTTAAAGAAAAAGAAGGATATACATTAGTTCCTATCTCAATTTATCTTAAGAATTCATTGATAAAAGTAGAACTTGGGGTATGTAAAGGAAAAAAATTATTTGATAAACGAGAAATATTAAAACAAAAAAGCATAAAAAAAGATTTAAATCGTGAGATCAAACAATATAGATGAATTAAATACAATTTATAAATCATATAACAATCTTAAAGCGCAAATAAAAATCACTTACTTAAAAAGTACACATTAACAAAAAATTAAAAATTAGAAAAACGAAATACATTTTTGATAGGTAATGAAAAACAAATATTACCAAAATTTTCATAAAGTGAGTAATTGTAATATATTAATTATTCATTTTTTATTTTGATTTTTATAATCAATACCTCTTAGTGAAAGAGATTTCAAGCATTAACCTAGCATCTTCACTAAAATTCATATCAACTTCTGGTTGCAATCCTCCCAATGTTATTCCCAAATTCTCTTGAAGTTTTCTATTATAACTAGAAGCATATGTAAAAGGAAGTATAGTTTCAATAATTCGTGTTAAAACTAGAGTAGCTCCCCCCCTATTGCCACTAAAGATAAAGCAAACACTGTTGGTTTTTCATTTTTTTATAATGAGATTCAATTATAGAATATCCACCATAACTCAATAAACCAATACTTACAGCATAAAAGCCTAAACTCAGTAATCCACCAGTAATATCGCCTTGTACTAAAGATCCTATCCCAAAACCTAAAAAAAGATTCAATAAAAAAAGGCACTACAGGATTTTTTTATAAGATTCATAAAGTAACATCTTTTCCACATTGTCACCACTACCCACAATTTCATCATGATTTTGGGCAAAACTAACAAGAGCACAAAAACAAACCAACATTAAAATCAATATTTTTTTCATAAAATACCTCCCAAATATAAACTGCTCAATGTTTGCAGTATATATTGCATCATATACTTCATTACATACTTATTATCTGTTTATCATATACTTATTAATTAAATTGTTCAATCTTTAATTTCGATACGAATCATTTAAACTTAACTTTCTTAATAATACTGTTTGAAATTCTCTTACCCACAGAAATGCGTGATTTAATCATAAAATCATCAATGCCAATCATTTTAACAATATCTTTACTAGTAGAAAATTCTACAAATTCTGGATTTAAAGCAAAATCTATAAATTCATCTCCATCATTTAAAAATTCATAAACCTTGTCTGTGATAAACTTATCTATCTTAAACCTCTTAACATAATAAAAATTATCAACTTTATTTAGATAAATTATAGAAAATACTTGATCTTTAGAATTATTGATATCATACACTAAAATATTCACATTATTCTTATCAATGAATGTTTTATCTTCAATATTTTTTAAAACATAAGAATTTTTCTTAAATATCAATATTTTATCATAATAGCTAGCATTACCAATAAATTCACCATCAATAAGACTAGTCCCAACAAAACCTGACTTTAAGTTCAAATAAACCTTCATATTCTTAGTAGCTATTTCTTTAACATTTTTTGACTTAATAAGGGATATTTCCGTTTTTCTACTATAAACTTTGGAATATTTTGCAAGCAGAGTATCAATAAAATTTATTGAAAAACCTCTAATTGATTTAATATTACTCTCTACACTTTTTAATTCTTTACTTAAAGTTCGAATATGTTTGTTATTTTTATCAATATCAAACATACTGATCTTTCTAATAGGAATTTTAAGTAAATTTTCAATATCATCTAAAACAATCTCTCTATACAAAAAACTATCTTTATATTTTAAAATTTCACTAAGAACAATATTAATAACATCGGATTCTTTAGAAATAGTCTCAAGAATTTTATAAATCTTCTTTTCAATAAACATTTGTTCCAGAGTCTTAGAAAATATTTTTTCAAGTATTTTATTTCTCTCCAATTCAAGTTCCATTTTTAAAACTTTTTGCAAATGCTCAGCATGAAACTTGATAATATCTGTAACAGTATAGATAACAGGATATCTATCACTCAATAAAAGCAAATTAACAGAAATAGAAACTTGACAATTTGTATAATGATACAATTTTTCAATAACTTCACTTGCATAAACTCCTCTTGGCAGGGTTAATTCAATCTCCACATTTTCGGTAGTAAAATCATTAATACTTGAAACTTTAATATAATTTTTCCGAATAGCTCTTTCAATTGAAGCTATCAAACTCTCAGTAGTCTCTCCAAATGGCAATTCTTTTATTAAAATGGCCTTATTATCATCTGTAGGTTCAATCCTTGCACGAACCAAAACTTTTCCATTTCCATCAGCATACTCATTAACATCAACTATTCCACCAGTTGGAAAATCAGGATAAATTTCATAAGACTCTCCAAGCAACTCACTTTTAACAGCACTTAAAATCTCATTAAAATTATGAGGAAGAATTTTAGCAGACATGCCAACAGCTATTCCTTCACTTCCCTGAATAAGTATTACAGGAATCTTAGCAGGAAAAATTAAAGGTTCATCATTGCGACCATCATAAGAAGGTTCATAAGAGGTTATTTCCTTGCTATAAAGCACCTCAAACGCTAAAGGGGTTAATCGACATTCAATATAACGCGATGCAGAAGCAGGATCTCCTGTTAAAAGATTACCAAAATTTCCTTGCTTTTCAATAAATAAATCCTTATTTGCCATATTAACAAGTGCTTCATAAATTGAAGTATCACCATGGGGATGATATTTCATTGTATTTCCAACAACATTCGCAACTTTATGAAAATTGCCATCATTCATCTCAAAAAGAGAATGTATGATTCGTCTCTGCACAGGCTTAAATCCATCAATAACACTAGCAATTGCACGATCTTTAATAACATAAGATGAATACTGTAAAAAATTATCCTTAAGTAATGTTTTAATATCCATTAAATTAAATTCTCCATAATAAAATTTCGCCTCTCTGGAGTATTTGGTCCCATATAAAACCCTAAGTTCTCTTTTATTTCCTTAATATTGACAAGATCTACTTTTGTAAGTCTAATATTAGAAACATCAATAAAACTCCTAAACTCACTTGGAGAAATTTCTCCAAGTCCTTTAAATCTTGTAATTTCAGGATTTTTAAGTTCACGAATAGCTTTTTGCTTCTCTTCTTCAAAATAACAGTAAATAGTAGAACTTTTATTCCTTACTCTAAAGAGTGGTGTCTCTAAAATATACATATGTCCATTCAAAACTAAATCTTCAAAATAAGTTAAGAAAAATGTTAAAAGCAAATTTCTAATATGAAAACCATCAAAATCTGCATCTGTAGCAATGACTATTTTATTATATCTCAAATTTTCAATTGATTCTTCAATACCAAGAGCCACCATCATATTATATAGTTCTTCATTTTTATATATTTCAGACTTATTTTTTTCAAACATGTTTTGTGGCTTCCCACGAAGAGAAAATATAGCCTGTGTATATACATCTCTACAAGACACCATTGACCCTGTTGCAGAATCTCCTTCTGTTAAGAAGATCATAGTCGAATCAGAATGCATACTCTTTTCATTAAAATGAAATTTACAATCTTTAAGTTTAGGAATTTTAAAAGATATTTTCTTTGCTCTCTCTTTTGCCTCTTTGCGTACACTACTTAATTCTTTTCTAAGACGCTCATTATCAATAACTTTATTTTCAATTGCCTTTGCAAGGGTCTTATCCTTATAAAGAATTTCCAAAATTATCCTTTGTACTTCTTTAGCAACACTGCTTCTAGTTTCAATATTACCAAGCTTATTTTTAGTCTGACTTTCAAATATTGGGTCTCTTATCTTAACTGAAAGTGTAGCTATAAGTCCTTCTCTAATATCAGTCGATGAATATGTTTTTTTTAGAAAATCATTAATGGCTCTAGCAAAACCTTCTCTAAATCCTGTTTGATGGGTACCTCCATCACTAGTATATTGTCCATTTACAAACGAAAAATATGTCTCACCATAATTATTTGTATGAGAGAAGGCAAATTCTAAAGTCTTACTGGAATAATAAACAAAATCATAAAGTAAGTCTTCACCTTTAATCTCAGCATTTATAAAATCAAGAAGTCCATTATCAGATTGAAAAATTTGATAATTATAATTAATTTTTAAACCTTTATTTAAACAAGCATAATGAAAGAATCTTCTTCGTAAAAAATCTTCACTATATTTATATTTACCAAAAATCTCTCTATCAGCTAAAAATTCAATATAAGTGCCATTTTGCTCATTCGACTTGCCTTCTGTAGTATTAATTAAATTCCCTTTTGAAAAAATTGCCTCAAAGAAATTTCCATCTCTTATTGACCTTACTAAAAACTTTGAGCTTAAAGCATTAACCGCTTTAGTTCCAACTCCATTAAGTCCTACAGAAAATTGGAAAACATCATCATTATACTTAGCACCAGTATTAATAACAGAAACACTCTCTACAACTTTTCCAAGAGGAATTCCACGACCATAATCTCTTACACTAATGATATCATTTTCTTTTTTTATTAAAATTTCTTTGCCATGACCCATAATAAATTCATCAATTGAATTATCAATAATCTCTTTAACTAAAATATAAATACCATCATCAATATTAGAACCATCTCCCAATCTCCCAATATACATTCCAGATCGTAACCTAATATGCTCAAGGGAAGATAAGGTAACAATCTTACTTTCATCATAACTATTTGTCTTCATTTAAATTCCTATCAACATTATATTGAACTTTCATCTTTCCTAATTTTTTAATTATCTTATCTTTAACAATAATATGAAGTCGCGCCTTATCATCATCTGTCAAATTAGAAACATCTATTAAAGAATGAACATGTACATATACGGATAATCCTGAATTCAATATCAAATTTTTAACAAAAACCTTATGTGTATTAAACAAAGTCACAGGAATAATTGGAGAATTTGTTCTTAAAGCCAGATTAACAGAACCTCTTTTAAAATCTCTTGTCCTACCACCTCGATTTCTAGTTCCTTCAGGAAAAATTCCAATAGCGCCACCTTCTTGAATAACTTTAGCTGCTTTCCTTTGAGTAATAGCAGAAGATTTTATACTATTCCTATTTATAAAAATAGATCCCATAGAAATTAATAGAAAATTAATTAACGGAATTTTTAAAAGGGATTTCTTAGCAACTATCACAAAAGGTTTCATAAAGACATAAATTAAAAAAAGTGGATCCATTGAAGCAATATGATTTGCCATAATGACTACACCATCCTCAGGCAAAGAACAATCATCATCTTTTGTAAGAATAACTTTAATTCCAGCAAACCACAAACTGATCTTAATAACAAATCTAACTAATATAAAACTAAATTTTATAAAATAATTTTCAAACCTAAAAATCTTAAAAATTAAAAATACTGGAAATAAAACAGTAAAAACCAAAACGAAGAAAAAAAAATTAATATAAGTAACAATACTTCTTAATATTTTCATAAAATTTAACCTAATTTTTCTATCCTTTCAAGTTTCAATTTCTGCCCCTTTACCAAACTTAATTCATCTTTTAAAATTTTAATAGGATTAAGGAGAATTGTAGAAAACTTTTGTTTCTGGACTATTCTCTCACTATACTCAATAATAAAGGCTTCACTTATCTTATTTTCATCCATGCTAATTTCATACTCAAGCACCAAATTATTATTTAGACTAAAAACATTAAAAATTCCATAATAAATGTTATCTCCAACAATATAAGTAAGATTAGGATAAGAAAAATCATAAATGATATCCTTACACACATAATTACCACTTGGAATAAACAAAGAATTTTTAGCATCCTCGACTAAAACAGAATCATTAAATCGCTTAAAAACACCTGAGAATCCATATTTATCATAAGCATCTGTTCCAGTATCAATTTTTATCTCAATATTATCAATATCAATAATTTTAATCCAAAAATTATATACTATTAAATCTGAAAAAATAGACTTGGTACTGATATTAAGAATATTATAAGCAGGTCTTGAGATATACTCAATGTGTGCAATTTCTTGAGAATTGTTTTTAAAAATACTAATTTCATTAAGATGCCTATTAAATGATAAAAATAAAGCATCCTCAAAATTTGACTTCCTTAAACGTTGATGTGAATTACTATCATACCAAACACCATATAAAAATTTATAAACTTCTTCTTTGGGTAAATTTTTTAAAGTTTTATATACATCATTATCTATCCACCTGACTTTCTCACTAGCAGATAAAGGATAATATTTACCTTGCAATTGAGAATACTCATACTTTTCTATTTTACTTACTATCATATCCTCACCCTGCTTCTCATACCTTTCCAAAGAAATAGAATAACTCTCCCTTGACTTTTTATCATCATAAGCTGAAGATCTATCATACTTATTTATAATAATACTTCCATTCACCTTATCAAAAAATATAGGTCTATACGAGGCCACATCATTAGCAACTGATCTTTGAAAGATATACAAAACAGAATCTTCATCCAAAAAACCTTGGATTACTATATCAAAATTATAATCACCAGTAATATCTTCAAGATACATATTGTAAGAATTTTTAGAATCAATATTTACTTGGGTTTTAAAAAGAACGACTGCTTCATGACTCTTTGGATCAAAACCAATAATAAATAAATAAGTTTTAAGATCTGCAAAATTTTGTGCTAAAACCACTTGTTCAAAATAAACATCCAAATTTAAATTCTCCTGATGAACTGACAAAATTTTGTAACCCTTAAGGTCAATCAAAGAACCAAAGACATCTTCTCCAGTATCTCCACTTAAATCTGTATCGGAATAACTTATTTCACTATTTTTTTTCATCTCTTTATTAAAGATAATAAAATCTTTACTGCTTTCAACACAAGAGAACAAAGTCACAAAAAGAAATATAATCCATTTTTTTAAACACATATTACATGATTTTTATCTATACCAACAACAACTTAAATGTCTAAACATACTAATTGCTGGTCTTTAAACTAAAATCCTGTAAAGAAAAGAATGCTTCATTAAAATTTTCCTTAAAATTATTTTTATTCAAAATATAATCCAACACTAACTTATTATTTGCCTGATAAAGGATATCAAGCATACGATCTTCTTTAATTAAATTATCAGAATTAACAGAATCATTAACACTTGAACTGAAAGAAAATAAATAAACTCGCTGATCTGCTAAAAAGGGCTTAGACCACTGACCTTCTTTCAAATCAAAGATAACATCATAAAAATTTTTACTATTGCTAAAAACTGACAGTTCCCTTAAAGTACTAGGATAAATATTCATATTATACGCAAGATTAACAACATCTTCTTTCAATACCAAATTATGTTTTTTAAAAACTTGTTGCGGTCCATCCAAATTAACTTCAGTTAGAATATCATTAAGCTTTTTTTCAAGAAAAGTCTCAATAAAACTAGGTTCATAAGTTTCTATATAGTTTCTAACAGAACTAATATCATGCTCTGAATTTTTATCAAAATCACCAATATTGCTCAATGCTTTGTATATATCATATCCATTTCCATTTTTAGATTTAATAGGACTAGTAAATTCATTCACCTTCAAAGAAAAAATTACAGCAAGATCTTCCTTTTTCTCAAGGATAAGATCCAAATCAAAATAATACTTCTTAGAAGATGCAATACCTTTAAAATTAGTAACATCTTCGGAATAAAGTTTAGCAACTTCTTCAAAAGGCATACCTTTAGACAATTTCTCATAAGCAACACCAGCATCGCTTAAATTTTTAAAACGAATAGAAACAATATCTAAACTCTTAAATAATTTTTGATTCTGCTCAGCATAAGAAATCAACTCATCTTTTGGAAAATCCTGGTATGAGAGTGAAACATATGCAATATTGCGTCTAATTTCATTCATACTTTTAATAGCATTAAGAAGAGAACCTGGCAATATGAAGCTGCTGCTTAACAAAACCTGTATGTTTGAAGAGAGTAAATTGTCTACTGTTTCATTATGAATCTTAAACTTCTGATAATCAGAAACCTTATTGTATCTCTTGGGACTAAAATTACCACTAGAGTCTAAGTACACAGAAGAATTCATTAAATTCTTATTCAAAATATTTTTTGAAACATAGAAACTATTAGTCTTTGCTAAATCAATAAAGGCAATATCTTCAACATATTTCATAAAAGCCAAGTTCCAAATAAAATATTCTATATCAAGACTATTGTTTTTTTTCAATTTAGAATAAAAATTTGAGTAAGATTTAACATATTGAGCAAATTTATTGTCTTTTTCATAATAAAGTGGTTGTCCCTTGTAAGATCCAAATTTTAAACTAGATGAATCAGTAGTATCAAATAAACCTGGCATTAAGGGTGCAATAATAAACCCAAATACAATTAAGATAAGTGCTAAAAGCCCCCATATTCCAACTTTTTTATCATTAAAACCAACTTTGGATATAACTTCTTTTGCTTGATTTACTCTCTTACGCATAAAAACAACCTTTGTAATTTAAATAAAATAACATTTTAGATATTAAAATAGCATAATTAACATATTATTTCAATTAAAATATTTATATCAAAAAGCATTTTTGGTATCATAAATGTACGTAAAATGTTTTTGGAAATTGAAGAGGATCCCTACAACTTAATAATGAAAAATATGGTAAAAGACAATGTGTATGAATAATGAATTTAATATCAAAATAAATCAAGAAGAGTTTAATAGGCTTACCAAAATAATTTATAATAATTTCGGTATTAATCTTAACGACAAAAAAAAATTGTTAATTGAAAGTCGATTATCATCAATAATTAGAGCAAAAAATTTGAACAATTTTACAGAATATATTAATTACTTAAAAAAACAAAACAATCAAATATCTTTAATAGAACTAGTGGATAAAATATCAACAAATCACACTTATTTTTTTAGAGAACCTAACCATTTTGAATTTCTTGAGAAGAAATTGTTACCCAAAATGCTTAAACAAATGGCTCAATCAAGAGAAGAAGAAATTAGAATATGGTCAGCTGGATGCTCAAGTGGAGAAGAAGCATACACAATTGCAATGATATTAAATGAATACATAAACAACAACAAAATTCACTGCAAAGCAAAAATATTAGCAACAGATATTTCCATTACTGTTCTTAATGAAGCTAAAATGGGAATTTATTTTGAAGATCGGGTAAAAACACTCCCCAATCATCTAAAAATCAAATATTTAAATAAGCTTACAAATAACAAATTCGAAGTCAAAGATATACTAAAAAAAATGATTCAATTTAAAAAGTTGAATCTAATGAATGAAATTTTCCCATTCAAGAAAAAATTTGATTTAATCTTTTGCAGAAATGTAATGATTTATTTTGATGAAAAAACTAGAAATAAACTTGCTGAAAAATTTACTCAACATTTAAAAGATGACTCTTATTTGCTCATTGGTCATTCAGAAACAATTAGAGAAAATAAAAATTTAAAATACATCATGCCAGCAACATATAAAAAAATTAACTAAGTAAAACAAGTGAAAATTGTTTTATTCATAACTTAAATCATATCTTTTTAAGTCAGATTTACTTTTTCTCCCACTTTAACAAAATAAAGTAACTCACCTATTGTTGCAACATGATCCCCTACTCTTTCTAAAAAACTATTTAAAAATAATATATTTAAAAGATAATCTAAATTCTCCGGATCATTTTTCATCGCATCAATTACAATCGTTTTTTGCTTTGAAAATAATTTATCTATAATGTTATCATACTTTACTATTTTAAGTATTTTAACAAAATCTCCATCAAAATACGCATCAAAAATATTCGCAAGCATATCTTTTGCTGTGTCTGCCATCTCCCTTAAAGGCTTTTGATAAATATCAACCGAAGAAAAATCACCTACATTAGATTCTAAAAGAAGTACGACCTTTACAATTTTAGTAGAATGATCCGCAATACGCTCAAGAGAACTGATTATTTTAATAATTGCCAAAATCTCTCTAAGTTCAGTAGCAACAGGATGTTCAGTAGCAATTATTCGTCCACATAAATCCTCAATATCATATTGATAATCATCTATCATTTTCTCATCCTCATTGATAATCTTTTTAGCCAAATTTTTGTCTCTAGATTCCAAAGCTATTAATGAGTTTTCTATGATTTTAAGAACACACTCCTTCATATCCCAAAGATAATCTTTAATAACTTCAAGTTGTTTAGTAAGTCTACGTCTAATCATACCAAATTCTCCTAAAAAAACCGTTTTAAAAATAAAAATCTCAATTTAGAAAGCTCATAATAACTACTAAAAGGATAACTATCAATAACTCTCTTATAATAACTAATAGACTTTATAAAATCTTTATATTTGCTCTCAGTCTCATATAGTTTGCCCAATAAATAGTTATATCTATCTGGAAACCTTGAATTTAAATACTTTGAATAGTATAGAAAACTTAAATTCAAAAAAAATTCATATTCGCCATTCATTAACAAAAATTCAAGAATATCAAGATAAGTATTCTCATCAAAATCAATATTATTTTCTACTAAAAATCTAACATCTCTTAATACATTTTCCACCTTACTTAATTTAATTCCAAGCTCAATCAGATTTAAAAAAATTTTATTAAAGTATATATCTCTTAAACTCAAGTAATTTAAGTAAGAATTCAGATAATCTCCACTCTTATAATAAAGCTCGGCTTTTAATAAAGTATATTCACTATCATCAAAATCATATTTATTAAGTAATGCAATTGCTCCTTTATAGTCATTAATATAAGATAAATTTAAAGCTCTCTTCATAATGTCTCTCAAGTTTAAATTATTATTACTCTTATCAGTTTTAATAACCTTATCTAAACTTAAATTATATTCGGGATTCATTTCATTCAATTTGGAAGATTCTTCCCTCTTAGCAATTTTTAAAATCACATTTTTAGTAAAATCCCTAGAATCCTTAACATTTTGATATTTAAAAGTCAATATAATAATCCCAACATTCTTTGAAGTTTGAAAAGTAAACATAGCTCCATTTTGATAGGATTCTGCTAAAAGTCTGATGAAAGCATTATTTTTAACATTTTTAATATAAATCCAAGTAGCATCTTTAAAAAAAAAATTAAATTTTGAATTAGTATTTACCAAAAATTCTTGCTTCTCGCTACTAAAATCAAGCTCATAAGTACTATATCGATTTTCAAAAGCTAAAGAAGGTATAATGTTAATAATAAAAAATAAAAAACTACAATAAATAAAACATTCTTTACTCACTTATAATTTTCCAAAATTTTATCAACTAATGATTCATTTTCTTTCTCTAAATCAATATTAAACAAATTATCTGACTTTACCCAAAGACTCTTAAGAAGCTCTTCACTAATTGACTGATGATGCATTACACTATCTCCTAACTTACCATCAGGAAGATTAGGCTTGGGAAAGAAAAAATCATCCATATTTAGACTAGAATTTAAATCAAAATAAAAATCTTCTATATTAAGTAATTTTAATTTTTGATTTAAATGTTCTTCTGTATTACTGCGAGTCTTCTCAATCATTCTATATGAATAAAAATAAGTAAGAAAAGAAACAATAATCGATAAAAATATCAAAATTAAAAAATATTTTTGAAAATGAAATTTTTTCTCTCTCATAATAAATTCCCTAATATACTTAACAAATTATATATTAAATATTACGCTTTCTCCATTATCACTAGTAACACCGATTAAATTTTTACTTCCTTGAGCAACATACATATTATGAGTTATTATAAATAATTGAACTCTTTGACCAAGTTCTTTTAAAAGTACTGATAGTTTATTACTATTTTCAAAATCAAGAAAAGCATCTATTTCATCAAGAATACAAAATGAAGCAGGGGAATAATAATACAAAGCAAATAAAAATGCTATGCTAATTAAAGAATGTTCACCCCCAGAAAGCATTTTATTTCCCTTTGCTAATTTATCTTTAAAGTCTATTTTGATTTCTATCTCACCTGAATCCTTACTATAAAAAAGACTCCCATTGCCCTTAAACATTCGATTAAAAAAATAAACAAAATGATTATTAATCTCATTAAAAGCATCATTAAATCTTTTATCAATTTCCCTTTTTATTTTTTTTCTCAGCTTATTTAAAGATTCCTTAGTTGAATTTAAATCATTTATTTGTAAACTTATTCTCTCAACCTTTTCTTTTATTTCATTATATTCTCTTTCAACATTAAAAAAAATATAATTATTATGTTCAATCATATTAATTTCTTTTTGTAAAGCATCTATTTTGCTCATATCTTCTGTAAATTCAAATTTTTCTAAATTTTTATTAACAAGATTAAAATCTTTTATCTCATCTGCAATATCTAAACTAGAATTAAATAAAATGTCATATTCTGCCTGTTTTTTCATATATTCATAATAAGATGAATTTTTAAAAGCATCTAACAAATTTAAAGAATTAATCTTATTACTAGCAACTAATTCACTACCCTTAGCTTCACTTAAAAATTTATCCAAATTAACATTAATATCACTTCTTTCCAAACTTAATTCATCTAATTTTAAGTTCAAATTATTAAGTCTTTCTCTAAGTTCATCCCTAGTTTCAAATAAAAATTTTAAATTACTATCTATCAATTTAATCTCATCTTCATTCTTAAGCCTAGAAAGCTCTGTATATTCAATTTCTCCTAATATCTCGTTTAATTTTGCCGTTTTATTCGACACAAGCCCCTCAATAGTAGTGATTTCCTTTGCAAGACTAGTCTTAGAATTATTTTTTGCAAGCAAAAATTTCCTTAAATCAATATTCTGCTCAAAAATAGGTTCAATTTTTTCCTTTAATAAATTCAAAAGCTTATCTTCTTTGACTATATACTTAAGTAAATTTTCCCTAATCTCTTTAATATATTTTATACTTAAAGTATCCTCAAAAAATTTTAAAGAATTCAAAATATTTTTCTTTAGCAGTTCAAATTCTTCTATGTTACTCTCCTTAGAAATTGATAAAACTAAATCAACAAGTTCAAAAAAACTTCTAGTATACCTATTTATTTCATCAGTAACAGTGAAAAAATCTTTCTTCTTAGATTGAAGTGAATTATTTAAATCCATTAACTCTTCATTTATGCCCAACTTTACCGATTCAATTTGCATTTTATTGCTCATAAAAATATCTGCCAAGTTCAATTTTCCTTTTCTGTCATGTTCTAATTTTTGAACCTTGATCTCTATTTCAAGCAATTTGGATTTTAAAGTTTCAATTTCTTTCTTAATTACCTCAATGTTCTTAATAACATTTTTTTCTCTAAAAGAATAAAACTCTAATTTTTCCCTAACACTTTCAATAGAAAAGCTATTTAAAGATAAAATCTTATCTATATCCTTAATATCCAATTTGCTCTTAAGTTCATTTAACTCAAAATTAATATTAAAGAGTTTTTTTAATCTTAAATTCTTCTCCAATATCTCTAAATCAGTTTTTAATTTTTGATACTTACCCTTAAGAAAAAAATCATTTTTGATCTTCTCATATTTTTCATTCAATTCATCTCTTAAAGTCCAAAGAGAATTCAAATTTTCTTTGGACTTTTCCAATCTCTTATATGCCTGTTCTTCTTCAACTCTAAGCATATCTATTCCACTCGCCTCTTCTATTAAAGATTTCAAATTAACATTTCCACTTGAAGAAATTTTTTCAATTTTACCTTGATTAATAAACATATAAGGTGAATTCTTTAGCCTTAACTTATTGATAAGACTTTCATAACTTTTAAGATTTAAAGTATCATTATTCAAAAAATATTCACTTGTACCATCTTTATAAAGCCTTCTTCTAATGTAAAATCTATCTCTAAAATCACTCACAGATAAATCTTCATTATTAAAAAAAAGAGTTATTTCAGCAAAGTTAGATTCTCCAGACTTAGCAGCAGAAATCAAATCTGTTATATATTTAACTCTTAAAACACTTAAATTATCTTCCCCTATACAAAAACGAATTGCATCTAACAAATTACTTTTCCCACAACCATTAGGCCCAACAATAAAATTTAAACTACTATTTAATTTTAATTCCTGCATTTTAACAAAAGATTTAAAACCTAAAAGTCCTATTTTTTCTAAAAACAAAGTCACTCCCAATTAAAATATAAATAAAATTAATTTACTAAGAATAATTCCATATTATAATAAATAGTGATGATTTGTGGAATTGATGAAGTTGGACGAGGTTGTATCTTTGGACCTGTTTTAAGTGCAGCTGTTATTTTTAAAGGAAATCCCAAATTTTTAAATGCACTAGATGATTCAAAAAAACTTAACAAAGCAAAAAGAGAATACTTATCATCATTAATACTCGAAAATTCATATTATGCATTTGCAGAAGTACCTAATGACATTATTGATAAAATCAATATTCATCATGCTTCGCTCCTTGCAATGCAGATTGCATATGAAAAATTAAACACAGACTGTGATTTAGTACTTGTGGACGGAAAATTTATGCCAAAAATAAAAGCTAAAAAAATCCAAGCAATAATTAAAGGAGATTCTATAATTAATGAGATAAAAGCAGCATCAATCATTGCAAAAGTACAAAGAGACAAATTGATGGATGAATACGATAAAATTTATCCTCTATATGCACTTAAAAAAAACAAAGGATATCCAACAAAAGAACATAAAGATGCAATAAAAAAATATGGAATTTTAAGACTTCACAGAAGAAGCTTTCAACTCATTTAAATAAAATTTTAATTATTCTCATCTCTAGATTTGTCTGAAAAACGATAATTCCTGCCAAAACTAAGATTACCGTTTTTCCTCCTTTCTCTGTGTCGATCAAAATCATTATGATATTCCCCTTTTGTAACCGAATTCTTAGAAATTTTTTTCTTAACCACAGAAATAGCTCTTAATAAATTTGACTCAAATTCTTCAATATTTTCTTCATAAACAAAAACTGAATGTCTCTCAAAATCTCCATTAACATTTCTCTTACTCTCTACAATATTCAAAAAATAATCGCCCTTTCTATTTTCTTTGACATTAAAAAAATAAGTTCTATCAGAATTTGTAAATAACTTATCAGAATATACTTCCCCTCTCTCGCCCATTAAGTCCTCCACACAAAAAGTCTTTATATTATATCAACCCACACAAAAGTTAACATAATTGTACTTACTAAATAAAAAAAATACTAGCCAAAATTAATAATAAAATTAATTGACATAAAGTATACTTTTTTTATAAAATCAACTCTGTTCTTTATGCGTCCTTCGTATAATGGTTAATTACCTTAGCCTTCCAAGCTAATGATGTCGGTTCGATTCCGATAGGACGCTTTTTAAATAATACTTTAAACAAATGTGTATTCTAATGCATAACATCTAACGCATAACAATATTGGAGATGGCGGGAATTGAACCCGCGTCCTAAAAATAATATCATAAATATCTACAAGCTTAGCTAGTGTTTTTTTAAAAAGTAACAAGGTTTGGAAAAACTAGCAAACCGCCAAATTACTCTCAAGTTTAAAAGTCCCTAAAAATCAACTTGAAATATTTTTAAGCAAGCTTTGATGTCTTGAAAGAGTATAAGCTGAACCTCAAAGCAAAATTCAACAAAACTCTCTGCTAATTTAAGCAGCCATTACAAAATTTGAACTTGTAAAGTTATTATTTTTTGCATTTATTAAAAAAGTTTTAAGAGATTCCCTCTGCTTGCAATTTACGCTACTAAAGTTTTTAGTCAAATCCAAAACATCCCCTGATCATACTTTAAAGAAAAAGTATAACATAAATGCACCTAAAAGGCAAAACAATCCTATTTGCAAAACAACATCTAAAAGCTTATAATGGTCCTAATATATTCAACATATATTAATAAAAATAAAATAATAAATGATGCAAGGAGTCCTTTTGAATAACGAAATTTTATGGTTCATTATGTTAATCTGTACTTATTCAATTTTAATTATTATATACAAATTTTTTGGAAAAAAAGGATTGTTTGCATGGGTAACATCATCTGTCATTATCGCAAATATTCAAGTTTTAAAGCAAATCACAATATTTGGATTTAATGCAACACTTGGTAATATCATTTATGCTTCATCATATGTTGCAACAGATATTTTATCAGAATTTTATGGTCGAAAAATTTCAAAAAAAGCAGTTTATATTGGATTTATAAGTTTCATAATTTTTGCATTCATCACAAATATTCAACTTTATTTCTCAACAAGTAGTTCTGATATATATTTAAAAAACCTAGAAAGCATTTTTTCTTCAATTCCAATTCTATTAATTGCATCAATTATCGCATACATCATATCTCAATTAAATGACATATACCTATACCAATTTATTAAAAATAAATTCCCAAAATTCTTATTTATAAGAAGCAACGGCTCAACATTAGTAAGCGAGCTAATAGATACAATAATCTTTGTAAGTATTGCAACATATTTTAATATATTCCCAAAAGAAGCTTATTTAGATATAGTAATTTCCACATATTTCATTAAAGGATTTGCAGGCATACTAGGAACTCCTTTCATTTACATTGCAAAATGTGTATATCAAAACAAAAAAAATTCAATATAACAGCAATATTCCTTTAACTATTGCCTATCAATCTATGTTATAATTAATGATATGATGGATATGATTTTATGGACTACCTTACTAGTATTTGTATACCTACAATTAACATTATTATACTATCTATTTGGAAAATCGGGTCTTTTTTGTTTTAACATCATTATGACAATACTTTCAAATCTCATTATATTGAAAAAAGTATTTATATTCGAACAGCAAATAAGCCTAGTAGGAATAATATTTCTATCAATTCTTTGCTCATTAAACCTAATTACAGAAAAATACAATGATAAATTAGCAATAGAGTCAACAACATTAAACATGTTTATACATATAACTTTTGTAATAATGATTCATTTTACATTATATTTTCAACAAAATGAATTTGATACTTCTAATATACATTTAAAAGTATTGTTTAACAATGCTTCCTATACTGCAATAATTTTCACTGGAACATACATTATATTTTTATGTAATTATGTTAACATAAAAATATATTCTACATTACAAAAGAACAACATAACCAATAAATTGATAAATCATAATTTGTCAAGATTATGTTCCTCATGTATAGCTTATATATTAGCTAACATCTCAATGCATGTAATAATACAATTATATCCTGGCAATAATATCAACATGGTAGAAAGCTCATGGATTTTTACTATCACAATCATGATAATTGATACTTTTATCTATTATTTTTTAAATGCTTTGAAAGTCAGAAAAACTTAAATTTTTCAATAGCTTGATACAATTTTTCTATAATAATCAAGTTTTAAAACCAATTTTTCATCTTCATTCAACAAATATTTAATAAAACTTTTCCTTAAACAACTAATCAATGAATAAAAGAATATTAAAATGACTACAAAAAGATTATAACTTTGAGTAAACCCATACATTGGAATTTTTAAATACAAATCAGCATTTTATAAGACTGTATTACTAAATCCTGTTAATTCTGTTCCAAAAAATATTGCCATTTTAATATCAATTGGAAAATCCTCAAAAAATACAGCCTTATTATCTAACGATGTAGTTACTATTTCATATCCATTACCCTTAAGATTATCAAATGCAGACCTAACATATTTATATTTAATTATATCTATCCATTTTGAAGCTCCAAAAACAATCCCTGAATTTAAAGTATATTTATTATTGATCTCAACAATATGAATATTACTAAGTCCCAAAATTTCAATCGTACGCATCGTTATACTTGCATTTTGAGGCTGAAAAATACCTTCAAGTGCAAGTGTCAAATAATTTGTGCGATTACTTAACACTTAATCTATTCTCTCTAGCCTTTTTTACGTGATAAACTCAAATAAAACTCCTATTCTCTTCAAGAGACCATTACTCACAAAATACAATTTTATATAAAAAATAATAAAATCCAATTCAAATGTTAAAAAACAATTTATTTTTTATATAATATAAAAATGGAAGTAAAGATAGAAGAATCTTGGAAAAAAATGTTAAAAAGCGAATTTTGCAAAAGCTATTTCAAAAGACTTGTAAATTTCATAAAAAACGAATATAAAACTAAAAAGGGCAAAATATTTCCACCCCCAAAATTAATATTTAATGCATTTGATTCTTTACCATTTAAAGATATAAAAATAGTAATACTTGGACAAGATCCGTATCATGGCAAAGGACAAGCCAATGGTTTAGCCTTTTCTGTTAATTTAAATATTAAAATACCTCCATCACTACAAAATATTTTTAAAGAAATAGAGAGAAGTTTAAAAATTAAAACTATTCCAAATGGAGATCTAACACGATGGGCAACACAAGGCGTATTTTTACTAAATTCAATATTAACAGTAGAAGAAGGACGTCCATCATCTCACAAGGACATTGGCTGGGAAATTTTTACAAATGAAGTAATAAAAATTATTTCAAAAAATCTAAATAATGTTGTGTTTATGTTATGGGGTAATTTTGCAAGAGGAAAAAAAGAATTAATAGATGCATCAAAACATTTAATTCTTGAAACAAGCCACCCCTCCCCTTATTCTGCACATAACGGTTTTTTAGGTTCAAATCATTTTAGTCAAACTTTAAAATATCTAAAAGAACACAATAAAATTTCAATAGACTTTCAATAGAATAATTTGCCCAATATTTGATTTTCAATAGCCTATCAGACAAGTTATTCTAACTTAAATATTATTTTTATTATTTTTCTTTCTTTAAAAGATCTTCATTGACAACATCTTCATTTTGATTTGTATCATCATTCCAAAAAGTTGAACTTTTTTCATTTGTCTTAACGTCCTTTAACAAACTGTTATCAACTCTTTTGGTATTAATAAAAGACAATGCTATCACAAAAATAAAGAAAAGCATAATAAAAAATGTTGTAATCCTTATCGCAATATTTGAAGATTTTGCTCCAAAAATAGAAGAACTACCACCTCCAAATACGCCTCCAATACTATCACCTTGTTCATCTTGAAATAAGACTAACAAAACAATCATAAATGAAGTAATAATAAAAAAGACAAAGATTAAAAATCTAAATAATTCCAAAATAAACCCCTCTATTTAGCCACTTTATTAACTATATTCAAAAATGAATCGGCCTTTAAAGATGCACCACCAATCAATGCTCCATCAATGTCACTCTCACCCATAAGGCCTTCCACATTATTAATGTTAACAGAACCACCATACTGAATAATAATGTTATTTGCCGCTGTAGCTGAATACAATGATTCAATCTCATGCCTAATTGCTCTGTGAACTTCTTGAGCCTCTTCTTTTGTTGCTGTCTTCCCAGTTCCAATTGCCCATACAGGTTCATAAGCTAAAATTATTCGTTTAAGATCAAATTCAGACACAGAAATTAATCCTTTTCTAATCTGATTTAAAACAACATCCAAAGTTTTATTATTTTCTCTCTCCTCAAGAGTTTCCCCAATACAAAAAATCAAATATTTAAATGGATGTTTAAGTCCTGCAAGAATTTTTTTATTTACTACTTCATCAGTATCCCCAAGATAAGTTCTACATTCAGAATGCCCAAGTATTACGTAATCGACCCCAAATTCCAAAAGCATAGAAGGCGAAATTTCACTTGTTCTTGCTCCACTATCCTCATAAGACATATTTTGAGCACCAAGAAGAACATTACTTCCTCTAGTAACTTCACAAACTTTACAAAGAGATGTAAATGTGGGTGTTATCATAACCACAATATCATCCTTAATATTTTTAACTCCGTCTACAATTTGTTTAGCAACACCTGCAGCTTCCACACTTGTATAGTGCATTTTCCAGTTTCCCGCTAAAAATATCTTTCTCATTTTACTTCTCCAACACTTTTATACCTGGTAAAATTTTTCCCTCAAGATATTCAAGAGAAGCGCCACCCCCTGTTGAAACATGAGTTATCTTTTCAGATAAATTAAATTTATTCACAGCAGCCACTGAATCTCCTCCACCAACAACCGTAATTCCAGAACAACTTGCAACATATTCTGCAACCTTTGCTGTACCTTTAGAAAAAGCATTAAATTCAAAGACCCCAAGAGGCCCATTCCAAATCACAGTTTTCGCACTAACAAGAACTTCTTCAATTTTTCTTAAAGTTTTTTCACCAATATCCATACCAATCTTATCATTAGGGATATTAACAGAATCAACATACTCGGGAATAGAATATTCCATAAATTCACTTGCAACAACATGATCAAGTGGTAAAATAACTTTTACATCTAATTCTTTTGCCTTTTTCAAAAAAGATGAAGCCACATCAATATATTCATTCTCTAAAAGAGACTTTCCAATAGAATACCCTTCTACCTTTAAAAAGGTATATGCCATTCCACCACCAATTACCATTACATTTGATTTTGGCAAAAGAGATTCCAGTACTGCAATTTTTGAAGAAACTTTTGAACCGCCAATTATTGCAACAAATGGACTTTCAGGATTTCTTAAAATTTTGCCCAAAAATTCATCTTCTTTTTCCATTAAAAACCCACCAACAGCTGGTAAATAAGTTGCAAGTCCTGCTGTAGAAGCATGTGCCCTATGAGCAGTTCCAAAAGCATCATTTACAAAAATATCACCATTTTGAGATAATTTTTTTACAAAAGCATCACAATTGTCTTCTTCTTCCTTATAAAATCTTAAATTCTCAAGTAAAACAATATCTCCATTTTTCATACAAGAAACAGTGGTTGCTACTTCATCACCGATGCAATCAGGTAGCATCTTAACATCTTGTCCTAATAGTTCTGACAACCTTTTAGCAACAGGCATAAGAGAATATTTAAGATTTTTCTCTCCCTTTGGCCTACCCAAATGACTCATAAGAATAACTTTGGCTCCTTGAGACTTAAGATACTCTATTGTAGGTAATGCAGCCCTAATTCTGGTATCATCAGTAATGTTTTCTTCTTTTAAGGGAACATTAAAATCACATCTTACTAAAGCACGCTTACCTGAAAAGTCACAATCCTTTATCGTTTTTATTGACATTTATAACTACCTCAAGATCATTTTTTTCTTATTCCACTAACTTTTGTGCAAGGTCAACTACTCTTGTAGAATACCCAAATTCATTGTCATACCATGAGAGTACCTTTACAAAACCATTTAATAACACCATTGTTTCAAGACCATCAACTATTGAAGAATGAGAATTTCCTTTAATATCTGAAGATACTATTGGATCTTCTGTATATCCTAAAATACCACTAAGTTCTCTAGACGCTGATGCTTTCTTAAACACAGAATTGATCTCTTCTTTTGTAACATCTTTTTTCTTAAGTTGCACTGTAAAATCAACAATAGAACCTGTTGGAACAGGAACTCTCATAGAAGTGCCATTAAGTTTACCCTTAAGTTCAGGTAAAACAAGTCCAACAGCCTTAGCAGCACCTGTTGAAGTAGGAATAATTGAAAGAGCTCCAGCTCGTGCTCGTCTAAGATCAGCATGTGGCAAATCAAGGATTTTTTGATCATTTGTATAAGCATGAACAGTAGTCATAAGACCTTGTTCAATCCCAAAAGTTTCATGCAAAACCTTTGCAAGAGGTGCAAGACAGTTTGTTGTGCATGAAGCATTAGAAACAGCTTTCAAATCAGAAGTAATTTCATGATCATTTACACCAAGTACAATTGTCTTAATCTCATCCTTAGCAGGTACTGTCAAAATTACTTTTTTAGCACCGGCATGCTCAACATGATCAAGATACCCACCTCTATCAGTTGTTGCTGATGAAAACACACCTGTTGATTCAATTACAACATCAACTCCAAGTTTGCCCCAAGGAAGGTTTTTTGGATCGCGTTCAGCAATAATCTTGATTTCTTTTCCATCTACTATAATTGCTCCATCTCTTGCCTCTACTTTTTTATTATATATTCCAAAAGTTGAATCATATTTTAAAAGATGAGCAAGTGTTTTAGGATCTGTTAAGTCATTTATTGCAATAACTTCAATTCCTCTCTCAAAAGCAATTTTAAAAACATTTCTACCTATACGCCCAAAGCCATTAATAGCTAACTTCATACAACTCCTCCATCTATTTTGTATTATCTACTAGAATTATTAAATCATAAATTAATTAACCACAAGTGTCAAACTATTTTTTTATAAAAACTGTATATCCTTCCTGAATATAATCTCTTAAAAGAGTAGGTGCTTTTAAAATCCCTCTGGAAATGTAATCACCAATTTCTTCAATAAAAATTTCACCTAAAATATCTGACTTACTATAACTAATAAAACTAGAACTATCACTAGTATACTTTAAAGCCCCTTCTTTAAGAACTAAAAAAACATCACCTTTTTTCACATCATTCACATGTCCAAGATTAACAAGAACATCATCTCTCTTAATCTGAAGAATCTCTCCCTTTTTAGGTAAATAATCATTAAAATCTCTAGAAAAAGAACTTAAAATATCACTTAAATAAAGAACTCCTCCCGAATTATAGTTAAAAGTCTTAACTTTAACACCCGTCTTACCTGAAAAAATATCTACTCTTAAATTAGCCGAATTTTTAAAAACATCTACATCAAGATCGAACATCAAAAATAAATCAAGATTATTATTCCTTGCATAAGAAAATTCTTCAGAAAAACTACTTACCAAATAATCTTTTGCTTTATTATAATCGAATCTATAATTAACTACTTCTATATTTAAATTACGATCAAGTATTCTCTCAGCATATTTTAAAATTAAATCATTTGCACCAAAAATCTTGTTCTCATTTTGAGTAAAAATACCTACTCTATAAACTGTTTGATTATTATAAAGCCTATTTAAATCACCAATAGTCTTATAACCATATTTAAAAAATAAAGAACTTTTAATATCAAATGCAACCACATCATAAAAATCTGAAATTTTAGTATCTATAACCTTCTTATGCTCTATTAAATAATATAGTTCCTCATAAGCCATTACATCTAATTTCATAAATTTATAAATTTTAGCAAGTAAAAACCTAGCACTATCATTATCAGGGTAAATATCAATAGCATTCTTTACATTAAATACTGCTCTATCTAAGTTTAAATTTTTAAAAGCCTTAAATCCCTCATTTTCATATTTTTTAGAAATTCCTATATTAGTACCATTATTTTTTTGAAACGAGCTCCTAAAATTAGATACAAAAAAACTTTCTTCAAGAGCTATATCATAAAATTCTAAGTCCTTTTTAATACTCTTAGCTTTCTCAAAGTTTAAAACGGCTTTATCAACTATTTCAAGCTTCAAATAAGAATAACCAAGTAAATAATAAAGTTCATCAGAATTTTGATCAACAAGTATTGCCTTTTGAAGAAAATCGGTTGCATCTTCATATTTAGACTGATATAAATAAACAAGGGCAAGTAAACGGTAAGCATCAACAAGTCCAAAATCTCTATAAGTAGTTCTTACTAACATTAAGTAATTTTGAGCATATTTCTCAGCAACTCCTAAACTATTAGTCTTAATAGAAAATTCTGCCACCCTTTTATGAAAATCTGGCAAAGAAGTAAAATTACCCCTTACTTTGTTTATTAAATGCTGCGCCTTATCATTCATATTCAATTTTTCATAAATGCTCATAAGACGTTCAAATGCATTATAATTTGTCTGATTATACTCAAGAATAGATAGATAATAATTAGCAGCTGCAATAAGCAACCCTTCTTCCTCAAAAATTGAAGCAAGTCCCACTAAAGCATCAATATTATTTTTTTGCTTTGATAAAACTTCCGAATAAAATTTTTTAGCCTGTGCTGTTCCATTATTTTTAAGCAATATATTTGCATAAAGAATCTTATATTCAGTATCACCATTTGACATTTTATAGGCTTTCTCTATAAAAAACTGAGCCTGATTATATATCTTCAATAGATAATAAATTTCTGCAATAAACTTATATGCCTCATAATAATTAGGATTAATCTTTACAGCCTCAAGAAGTTCGTCAATAGCATCATAATACTTTTTCATAAGATAATATGTTTGCGCATTTTGATAATATTTGATTGCGGTTGTAGTCTCACCTATTAAACTCCCAAAATTTAAATTAAAAATTAAAAGCATTGTCAAAAATCTCTTCAAATTCATAAACCTTCCTTCTGGGAAATTTTTATTACTTTAATATTTCTTTGATGCATATTTTTAATGGTAAATGTTAAATTATTATATTCTATTTTCTCATTTTTCAAAGGAATCCTTCCAAATAGATCATAAACAAATCCCCCAAGCGTATCAAAATCTCCATCTGGAAGACTTAATCCAAGTTTTTCATTTAAATCTTCAATCAAAACTCTAGCAGTACAAAGATAACTCCCATCATCAAGAGGTACTATTTCATCAAGCTCATTATCAAACTCATCTTGAATATCTCCTACAATCTCTTCAAGAATATCTTCAAGAGTTACAAGACCTGCAACTCCCCCATATTCATCAACTACAATAGCAATATGAATATGATTTTCCTGGAACTCTTTTAAAAGTGAATCAATCTTCTTACTCTCAGGAACAAACATAACCTTTCGCATAATATCTCTTAGATCTATTTCATAAAAATCTCTCTTCCACATATGCAAAAGTATATCTTTTGTATGAATTATCCCAATAATATCATCTATTGTTTCTCTATAAACGGGAAATCTTGAATGATTACTAGATGTTACAACTTTTAAAAGTTCATCTTTACTCCCAGAATAATCAATAAAAATCACACTTATTCTTGGAATCATAATTTCTTTAACAATTGTTTCCTTTAGAGAATTAAAATTTTTAAGCAAAGATGTTTCAAATTTTGACTTTTCCTCAATATTCTTACAATCAGCATCTCTTATTTTTTTATTTTTAAAACTCAAAAATTTGAACATCAAAATACCCTTCTGGTTTCTCTTAAAAGTTTCTCCTGAATAACTAACATCTCTTCATTTTGGAAATCATTTGTTTTGTGAGTATATCCTATTAAATGTAAAATACCATGTATAGTATTCCTTTGAAGCTCATCGTACAACTCAACATTAAACTCCAAAGAACTAAACTCTAAATATTCAAGAGATATTATAAGATCACCTTGTATTTTATGCTCTATTTGTCCACTCTCTTTAAGATAATTAAAAGAGAGAACATCAGTAGGCTCGGATTTTTGTCTAAATTGACTATTTAACTTTTGAATGTACTCATTATTACACAAGATAATAGAAAGTTCATATTCTTTAATACAAAGAAAATCTAGAACAGATAAAATAAAATCATAATAAGCATCCCAATGTTTAAACTCAACACCTTCTGCCCATAAGTTTAACTCTTCTTTTATCAATTCCCTATATCCTAGAATAATTATAACTTAAAAAATATTATATAAACAGACAAGATTTTAATTTTTTATTAAAATTCTCTACACATGCTAAACCTTAAATAAATCTTTAATTGCATCTTCAAAAGAATCTTTTTGAATAAAACCAACAGAAACTCTTGGCTTTTCTCCAACAGGAACAAAAATAATAGTAGGAAGACTTTGAACACCAAGCGCCATAGAAATTTCCTGTTCTTTATCAGTATTGATTTTATAAAAATCAATCCTATCTCCATATTCTTTTGAAAGTTCATCATAAATCGGAGTAAGCATTTTACATGGACCACACCAATCAGCATAAAAATCAATTATTGCAGGTTTTTTCCCTTTAAAACCCCACTCTTTATTATTTTTATAATCAAAAACCTTATCAATAAATTCTTGCTTAGTTAAACTAATTGCCATATTTTCTCCTAAATCAATCGATTTTTCATTATAACATAAATACAATATAATTAATAAAGGATTACATATAGAAATGAACTTAATATTAATAAATTCAGATGAACTTAAAAACGGATTAATACTCAATGATTCAAGAGTAAAACACATTAATGAGATATTAAAACTTAAAAATAATGAAACATTTAAATTTGGTATTATTGGAGAAGAACACATTTACTCATGCGTATATCAAAAAGATGTAAAACTTTTTTTTAAAGAAAATCATAAAATAGCAAAGTCAAACAAACTAAAAAAGTTAAAAGTAATAATTGGTTTAGTGCGACCAATTGCAGCAAAAAGAATAATCACACATCTTGGAAGCATCGGAATATCTAAACTGATTTTTTTTAATGCTTTCCTTAGCGAAAAATCTTATTCATGTTCCAAACTCTTTAAAGAAAGGGAATATGAAAAATATCTAATAGAAGGTGCCATGCAAGGTGGAATCACCTACATACCAAAAGTCAAAATTTTTAATAATCTAAGAGAAGTTTTAAAGAATACAGAATATGAGGAATCTAATACCACAAAAATACTACTTGAAAGAAAAAGCAAAAATAAATTAGTTGACTTAAATATAAAAACAAAAAATACGGTTGTTATTATTGGACCAGAGAGAGGATTTATAACAAAAGAAATAAACTTAATTAAAGAATATAATTTTAATGCCTATAACATTTCATCAAATATTTTAAGAACAGAAACGGCTACAATCGTAGCATCCGCTATTATTACATCAAAAATGAATGATAAATAATATTTTTAATACCTTCAATATGAATCAAATAAATAAGCATACTATCAATTTTTTCACTTTTAAATTCACTTTAAAAGTGAAAAAAAAATACAAATAGAGCAAATAAACTCAGTTTACTACTGTTTGATTCACAAGCCTATCATAAATATAAAGTTCAATTATCGAACCTTTTAATGCCTCATAAGGCAATTTAATAAGTCCCCCCTTAGATCTAAAAGAATAAAGCAAAGAACTGCTTCCACTAGGATCCTTGATCTTAACCATCATATCCACACTAGATGGGTATATATCCAATTTATAAGTCAAAAACCCAAAAACACCTGTATCATTACTCCTTGGTTCATTAATAGTAATTGTTAATTTATCTAAATTTTCAATTTTACTACCGGGAGATAAAGATTGAAAAATAACGCTTCCAAAATCACTGCCGCTTGACAAATTCACATCAAAATCAATTTCATCATTTAAAAGAGAAATAATAACATCTTTATAATAAAGACCAATATAATTTTTTACATATTTAATAGGGGGTTTTTCTTGCCCCTTGCTTACTAAAAATTGAAGATCAATTAAGCTTGAAATCTTAGTACCTGGAGATGGTTCTTGACGGATTATTGTCCCCTTTGGAAGAGTACTCTCAATTTCAATAGGTTTTAACAAATGATAAAACATCCTGTTATTATTAATTGAATTGGCTTTTAAATTAATAAGCACATCATCAATATTTTTTCCAATAAAACTATCAACTTTATTGATCACAGCCCCTTTACTAATAAAGATCTTAACCTTACTATCAAGTCTTAAGACAGTACCTGCCTTAGGATTTTGATCTATTACCTTTCCCTTATCAAGAGAAGTTGATGAAAATTTAAGTTCAACATAAGGAATAAGTTCTTTATTTTGAAGCTCATTAATTGCATCTTCAAGATAAAATTCAATAAGATTTGGAACAACAACAATGTCATTACTTTTTAAAAAAATAAAAAATATTGCACACGAAATAATTAAGGAACTAAAAATAGTAAGTATCAAACCCTTAGCTACATGTTTGGGCAAAGTGAGAACTTTGCTATCAAAATTTTCATTATATTCACACAAATTATTATTACTATTTAAATTTTCATCATATAAAAAATTTTTATTATGCGGTGGTATATTATCACTCAATACTATATCATCTCCTTATAGTTTAAGATTTAAGAAAAAATTTTACCTATTAAATCCCTATTTCCATTATAAAAAGACTTATAATCTACAACCTTTCTCCCAGTCATTTGAACCTCTAATAACAATAAAATTCCATCTTTTGTCTTCACCAAAATACCTTTACTAGGATCAAATGAAACAATTTTTCCTATTACCTGATCACTATAATCAGTAGTCTTTATAAAGTCAGCTCTATGAAAAATAATTTCACCTTTATCAAGCTTAGCTCTTGCAAGTGGCCAAGGATTGCAAGCATTAATCTTATTCTTAATTTCAAAAGCACTCAAATCAAAATTAAGCATTCTATGTTGCTTATTAAAAAAAGAACAATATGTTGCCTGGCTTGAATCTTGAACAATGCCAATATGTCCTTTGTTCAGTTTACTTAAAGCTTCCAAAACAAGATTAAAGCTGTTTAAAGAAACATATTTAAAAATATCAGCACTTGTATTAAAGCTCTTTATTTCAAATTGACTTTGTGCTAAAATATTGCCACTATCCATCTCCAAAGCCATTTTTTGAACAGTAATCCCTCCAATAGAATCACCATTTAAAATAGCAGTTTGAATGGGGGAAGGTCCTCTATATTTTGGTAAAAGAGAAGGATGAACATTAATACAACCCATTGGGAAAATATCTAAAAATTCTTGTCTAAATATTTTTCCATAAGAGAAAACTAACATAAGATCAGGTTTTAATTTCTTAACCATTTCTATTACATCAAAATTAAGTACAACGGGATCTAAAACAACAATATTTCTATTAATAGCCTCAACTTTAATGTCATTAACTTTTAAAAAGAGACCACGACCACTAGGCTTATCAGGAGCAGTTAGAACACCAACTACATTATAATGGTCTGAGACTTTCTTTAAAACCTCTAAAGCAATATTGTCAGAACTTGCAAAAAAAATCCTCAAGTTTTAATAAATCTCCTTTTTTTCATATAAGACTTCAACAATTTATTCCTAAGTTTATCCTCATAATAATCAATAAAAAGTACACCTTTTAAATGATCCATTTCGTGCTGAACAATTCTGGCTAACAAACCTGAACTTTCAATTTTAAAAAATTCACCATTTTCATCATAAGCCTCAACTATAATAGATTTGGGCCTCAAGAGATCATAATAAACTCCAGGAATACTCAAACAACCTTCTTTATAAAGAACAAGTTCAAAAGAAGTTTCCGTTATCAAAGGATTAATAAAAATTAAAGGTTTTGACATTGCATTTTTTCTGACCACAAAAATAGATAAATCAAGACCTACTTGAGGTGCCGCTAGCCCAATACCATTTTTAGCATCCATCAAATTTACCATTTTAAAAGCAATATTTCTAAGCTCATTATCAATATTTAAAACCGATTTTGCCTTTACTCGCAATAGATCATTGGGATAAAAAAATATTTTCATAAAACCCTCAAAAAAAATTCAAACTATAACTTTATTTGTCCAAAAAGTTTCCATTCCTCATTTTCTGCTTCTGAAAAATAAATACTACCTTTCTTAGACTTAGGAAAAGCGTAAAGCTTACCTTCACTTTCATCCTTAAATACTAAAAATTCCTTAAGCTCTATTTTTGAAGAAAGAAGTTTTTTGTCTTGCCCATTCATTTTTAATCTCCAATGACCGTCCAATGTTTTATAAAAAAAAACTTTGTCATCAAGAGTATTAATTTCATAGTTATTCTTTTTATGAAAAATATCATCTAATTTAGAAACCCCCAAAGCATAATTTAAAAACTCCTGATTACACTGAACAGTATCCCTAATAGAACCAATATACGCGGTCTTAATTTGCTCACTTTGTGAATCAACAAAAAATAAGGTGGGACTTTTTTTTAAATTAATCTCACCAAAAATTTCATTATTCATATCAATAATTAAAAAAACATTATTTTTAGCAATAGCCTTAAGAAGCCTATCATCTTCAAACGACTTTAAAAAATCTCTTACCAAATTGCCTTTAATATCTTTTCCAACCAATATTAAAACATTTTTATGTAAATTTCGGGCCTCATCCATAGCATCTTTATAAGAATCGTGAAAAATAATATCCGATGACAGCGAAAATAAATGTACAAAACAAAAAGCAATAAATATTACAAATAAACTTACAAATCTCATATCTTACTAGTTAATATCTCTAAAAATTTCAGCTCATCACCACTAAGATATTCTTTCAAACTAGAATATATAAATTCATGATAACTATTAATATAGTCTAATTCATCTTTTGAAAGCATTTCAGTAACTATTAATTCTTTTTCAAAAGGTACAAGAGTTAAATTTTCAAACTCCAAAAAAGTTCCAAATTCATTTGAATAACTTTGCTTCACAAAAACTAAATTTTCAGTTCTAATTCCATATTCAGAATCTCGATATAGCCCAGGCTCAATTGAAGCAATTTCAGAACCTTTAAAAGAATAAGTAGACAAAGGACTAATAGAAACAGGAAGTTCGTGAACATTAAGAAAAAAGCCTACCCCATGACCTGTTCCATGAGCAAAATTCAATCCTTGTTTTAGCAAAGGAAATCGAGCAATACCATCAAGAGAAGAACCTAAAGTCCCAAATGGAAATTTTAAAGACGCAAGAGCAATAAAAGACTTAAGGACTAAAGTATAATCTTCTCTCTCTTTACAAGATGCTTCTCCAATTAAAATAGTTCTTGTAACGTCTGTTGTACCAAGTTCAAGGTAAGAACCTCCAGAATCTATTAAAAGCAATCCATTTCCATCAAGATTTTTAGCTCCTTTTTTAGGTCGATAATGAGGCAAAGCCGCATTTTCTTTAAATCCAACTATCGAATCAAAACTAGAACTAAAAAATTCATCTCTTGATGTCCTAAAATTTAACAACATATTTGCAACATCAACCTCATCTAACCTAGAAAGCTCATCTTTACTTAAACTTTTAAATTTATACAAAAATTTAATCAAACTCACAGCATCAATAATATGAGCCTCTTTCATCTTACTAATCTCATAATCTGATTTTATCGCCTTAAGTTCATTCACAATACTCTCTCCAAGTAGTGCATTTGGTTTACCAATAGATTCCAATATTTTAACATTACTTTCAACTGGTATAAAAAATTTCCCTTCATGATTAATCTCTGCTAAAAACGAATAAAAATTACTATAATCTTCAATCTCAAAACCTTCGACCTCAAACTTTTCTCTTAACTCAAAATCAAGTTTATCAATATTAACAAAAAGAACATTCTTATATCTCTCACTTCTAGCAATAAACAAAAAAGCATAAAATAAAGCCGATGATTCAATATCCAAACCTCTTAAATTTAAAAGCCAAGCTATTTCATCCAAAGAACTTATAACACAAAAATCAATTGCCTTTTCTTCTAATTTTACATTAACTTTATCAAGCTTATCCGCTCTTTTATCGATTTTTTGAGTTTCACTCAACTCAAATATCTTATTGCTTTCTAAAACGGGTCTATCCTGCCAAATTTTAGAAACTAAATCTTCATGTAAGATCTCAATATCTGTATGTCTACAATTTTGAACCAAATCATTATAAAATTTTATATTAACATCTTCAGAATAAATCCCAAGCCTTAAGCCTTTAAGATTTGCATTTATGTAACCAAAAATATCCGGACACCCTTTAACTCCAAGCTTTATCAATTTAAACTCGGTTCCTTCAAGCTCACTCGATGCTTGTAAAAAATACCTACCATCTGTAAAAAGCACTGCCTCTGTTTCTGTAACAATTACTATCCCAGCACTTCCTGTAAATCCTGTAATAAATTCACGAACATTAAATCTAACATGAGAATATTCACTCATATGTGGATCATAACTTGCTATTAAATACGCATCGATTTCACTCTTCATCATCAAATTTCTCAAAGAAAATATTTTTGTATTAATTTCCATAAAAGCAAGCTCCTTAGACTTTTACAAAGTAACTTTTATTTTATTATAACAAATAAAGAAATTTTTTAAAATTGAATTATTTGTTATAATAAAATCCAACGGTAAAATCAAAGGACAAAAATATGAAAGATGTTAAGGTTGTTATTTCTGATCTTGATGGCACACTTCTACTCTCAAATAGCCAAATAGGGGCTTTTAGTGAAATTATAATAAAAAAACTAACAAAAGAAAACAAAAAGTTTATTATTGCAACAGGAAGAAGTAAAAATGAAATAATTTCTCTTACAGAACACTTAAACTCACATGTTTCATTTTTTATAACATTAAATGGAGCAAGAGTCTACAATAATCAATGGCAATTAATAAGTAGTTATGATTTGTCCTCTGAAATTGTAAATGAGATTTTAAACCTCAGAGAGAACAAATACAAAGATATACCCCATTTTTTACAAAAATCTGAAGATATAGATGAAAGGCTTTACGCTGATAACATAACTAAAAATGCTATCAATAATATATTTAAAAAACATAAATTGTTAAGGAAACATAAATATATAGAACATGAACTAAAAGATATAAGTATAAAATATCATGAGATCAACAGTTTTACAGAAATTAAAAATTTTAACAATATAGCAAAAATATTATTACTGCATGATGAAGAAACACAATTAATAAAATACGAAGCAACAATTTTAGAAAAATACAGAAGAGAAATAAATGCTTATTTATCAACACCACACTCACTTGAAATTGTTAATAACAAAGTTTCAAAGGGAAGTGCATTAAAAGACATTCTTAAAAGCATTCATATTAATTTAAATGAAGCAATTGCATTCGGAGATGGGTTTAATGATGTTGACATGTTGGAAAATGTAAACAAAGGATTATTAATGGGTAATGCAAATTATAGACTAAAGAAAATGTTATCGTATTTAGAAATAATAGGTACCAATGATAATGAAGCTGTTGCACATTACATTAATGACAACATTTTAGAAGAACCTGTACAGCATAGGACATAATATGAAAACAGACTTAATAAAATATGCAGAGCTCATTATCTTAAAAGGGATTAACTTACAAAAGAATCAATGTGTACTTATTACAGGTTCAATTGAAAATTATGAATTTTTAAAAATTCTAGCACAAAAAGCTTATGAGTATGGAGCAAAATATGTAGAATTAAATATTGAAGACAATGACATTTTAAAAACCAGATTAAAATCATCACCAGAAGATTTCTTAGAGTTTATTCCGGATTTCAAGCATAAATTTTTTGAAGAAATGATAAATGAAAAATGGGCAAAGATACGAATTGATAACACAGAAAATTTAGACACATTAAAAGATAATGACAGTAAAAAAATATTAAAATATTTTAAAGCACTAAATATAGCTTCAAAAAAAGTTTCAAGTGCAATAATGAATAACGAATTAGCATGGTGCGTAATTTGTGCTCCAAGTCCAAAATGGGCTGCAAAAGTTTTAAATAAACCTGAGAGTCAAGAAACATTAGAAGAATTTTTTAAAATTCAAAAAAAAATCATGTTACTCGACTCAAAAGATCCAATAAAGGCCTGGGAAGACCATGGAAAAAAACTACATCAAAGATGTAAAATCCTAAATAAACTTAAATTAGAAAAAATAATTTTTAAAAGCAAGAAAACAAATCTAGAAATATACCTTCTAGAAAGTTCTATTTGGACAGGAGGAAGTGAAAAAATAAGAGGAATGGATATTGAATTTAATGCAAACATGCCTACTGAAGAGGTCTTTACAACCCCCAATTACAAAAAAACAAATGGCATCATGTATGTAACCCGTCCAATAACGGTACTTGGGAACTTAATAACTGGAATATGGCTAGAATTTAGAGATGGAAAAGTAATTAACTTTGGATGTGACAATGAACAATCAAGAAACATATTAAAAAGACATATGGAAACTGACATTCAAGCACAATATATAGGAGAAGTCGCATTAGTAGACTGTAACTCTCCAATATATCAAAGTGGTTTAACGTTTTACAATATACTATACGATGAAAATGCAAGTTGCCATATTGCACTAGGCAATGCATATCCCTCTTGTTTAAGCAACGGACAAGAACTAAAGACTGATGCTGAAAAATTAGATTATGGCTGTAATGTCTCTTTAATCCATACAGACTTTATGATTGGTAGTAATGACATAAACGTTATTGGCATTGACAAATCAAGCAAAGAACATACAATAATACAAAATGGACAATTCGTAATATAAAACGGAGTAATCAAATAATGATAAAAGAGTTATTCACAAATGACCTTTTCTTGTCTTGTTTCGTTTCAGGCATTGTTGCACAAATGATTAAATATATTATTCAAGCAATGAAGACAAAAAAATTTAAAATAAATCCAAAATACCTTTTAAAAAGCATTTTCTTGGAAACAGGAGGAATGCCCAGCAGTCACTCTTCAACAGTAACAGCTCTTGCAACATCAATATTAATAACAGAAGGAATAAATACTAACTTTATCATCGCTCTGGCTTTTGCTTTAATAACAATAAGAGATTCATTCGGAGTTAGATATATGGCAGGGGTTCAAGCAGAATATCTAAACGCTTTGTCAGAACAATTAAAAATGAAAATCAAAATTGAACCTTTAAAAATCAAAGTGGTTAAAGGACACAAAAAAAAGGAAGTATTTACAGGAATACTTATTGGCATAATTTCCGCATGGGTAATATGTTGCCGAATAATATAAATAACAGATTATAAAGGAAAAAATGAAACTGCCAAAATTTTTACATATACTGTTAATACTATTACTAATCTCTTGCAACATGTCAAAATTTGGAGATTATAAACCAATATATTTCAAAGGAGAAGAAGATTTAAAAACTGCAAATGACTACATAACCTCATTAGGATATAAAACAATATCTGAATATACAACAAAAGTAAATATATTAGACTTCCCCAATTTCAAAGAGATAACAATAGATAAATTAATTCACCTTAATGACTATGATCTTCGAAAAGATCTATTTTTAAAAAAATTATCTAATCTCTTTAATATAGAAAAGAAAAAAATACTCTATGTAGAATCAGCATTCACCAGTAGCGATCTTAAAAAATTAAAGCAAGATCAAAAGATTGAAGCAGAAATACACTCACTTAACTACAAAACTAAAATTAAATATTTCTCAATCATAACATTCATAACAATTATAATACTTTTATTACTATTAAACATCAAATATGCACCCTTTATAATCCTTTTTCTAATAAGTTCATGTACTATATTCATATTTAGCGATGAAATACTATATTTTTATCCTTTAACTATACTCTCTTACCTATTATTTACATTAATTGATAATTTTAATAAAAATTACAATAAAATATATCTAAGGGATATTAGCTTTACAGTATTAATTAAGAAAATTAAAATTCCAATATTTTTATTTTTATTTATAGTATTTTATTTTATTGTTATCATTAATTTTTTCACAACCAATCTCGAAGCACTTCTGATTATTTTTGTATCAATATCAACACTTTGTATTTTTTTAATATTCACTTGGATAAAAACTGAAAGCAATCTCAAACACACATTTTTATCCTTAATTGAAATAAAAGAACAAAAACGAGAAACAAAAATACTAAAATTCAAGATCCTCATACATATAATGTTATTCATAGCGTCATTAATGCCATTTTTTTATGCACAAAATATACTTAATGCTTATAATAATTTAAATTACCTTTACAGTAAAAAATTGAACTATTTTGACTATTTAAACCCCGACAACATTTACTTAATGGTGGGACATAATGAAGAAATTCCAAATATTGTGGGTTATATGTATCACATATTTTACCAAAATGAGCTTAAATATAAAATCACATCTCAATATGGCAAAGTAAACACACATGTAAAAGAGGACTATTTTGAAATAGAAAACAACAAAATAACCATTAACCCAAAAACTGTATACAAAGTAGACAAAGAATTTATATCCAAAAACCTTAATAAAGAACTCCCAAAATTATTCTTAGATAATGGAAATCCAATCTTAATATATAAAGAAACACCTGCTAATATTGCAATCAATAAGGATAATTTTACAACTTTGTTCACTCTCTCATTGCCATTTTTCTTATTGCTATTTCTATTTAAAGCAATAAGATTTACAATTCTTTTAAATATGAGTGAAAAAAGCTATAGAAAATATGTTAAAGGAAATATTTGATGTCTAACTCAAAAACGCTAAAAATAAAAAAACAGTATAAAGTAAATATAGATGAAATTCAAATGCCTGAATGTGTTTTAATTCCACTAGAAACAGAAAATGCAAACTCCACAATATATATCATTGAAAATCAAAGAATCACAGAAGGACAAATATTATCAAAAAATAAAAATGCGGAACTATACACATATTCCCCAATATCTGGAACAATAGAAAAAATATATACAGCTAATCTTCCAGGTAAACACCAATTAAAATCAGCATTAATCAGATTTCACGGAAGAATCAAAAACGAACAAGAACTCTCAGTTGAGGAAGAATCAAGAGAAAAAACACTAGAAAAGTTAATTCGACTAGGAATTCCCTGGTTTAATGAACATTCACTATTTAAATATGTAAGTAAATGCAAAAAAATAGATAAAATGCTTTTCTTAATCAATGGTAAAGATCCATTCACAAATATCTCAGAAATATTAATAAAAGAAAAATTAGACGAAATTATTTATGGTTTTGAAACAATCGACAAAATATTTAAATTCAAAGAAATATTAATAGTACTTAGCAATTATCACTTAAAAAAAGAACTTGAAAAGTTAAATATCTTTCAAGACAAAAGATTAACGATCAAATTAATTCCCAATATTTCATATCCATATTCAAATCATGAAGTAATCATGCACTTTTTATACAATGAAGAGAGTACAAAAAACAATATAAATCCAAATAAAAACATACTCTTAACTAACGTCGAAGATCTTTATAATGTATATAATACGCTCAAAACAAACTCCCCATATAAAGAAAAGTTTATAACCATAAACGGCAATAAAAAAATACAAAGTAAAATAATCAAAGTAAAAATTGGAACGTCTATTCAACAAATAATAAATGAAGATATTGATACAAAAAAATATGACATATTTATAAACAACCCCGCAAATAAGATAAAAATAAATAATCTAAATATACCTATAACAAGAGATATATATAGCATTACAATATTAAAAAAAGAATCAATATTGAGTAAAATAAAACTCTTAAAAACACCTAGTTTTTCACCACGATATATGGAAGAGATTATTTTATCAAAGATTAAGGGCAAAAATAAAATTTCTAATAAACAATTACAATATCTGCAATATACTGAAACTGAAACAGAAGATGAAATAAACAAAGTAAAAAAAGAAATAAAGGAAAATATTTTAAATTCGAACCTCAACAATGAACCAATATACACTGAGAACAACTTAAAAGATATCTATTTAACTATTATCTTAGCCTTAATACCTAGTTTAATATTCTCTTTTACAAACAACATAAAATTTTTAATTGATACTTTAATATTAACAATGATAAGCTTGTGCTTACATATTCCAATAATGCTAAAATCCAAACATAAATATCTCTCGTTCTTTATATATACCTCATTAATTATCAATATAATCTTACCTTTAAATTTCTCTATCATATTAAAAATAATGACATTACTTTTTACATTTTTAGTATTTTTTTATTTCTCAAAGCTTTCCAAATTTCTTGTAAACCCCATATTAATATCGTTTATATTTTTATTACTAAACTTTCCATCAAGTTTTAAGCATACATATTCTAAAAAACTCTCAGAACAAGAAGATATAATTCCTACCTGGAATAAAATAATGAAGCAAAGTTCAAACATTCAAAATTTAGCAAACCTAAAAAAATTTAAAAGATATGAAAACAAGCACATTGATATGATTGAAAAATTCATAAATGACAATATATTGTCTAATCTAAATATAATGATACCAAGATTTCACATTGAAAACTTGTTAGGATTACAAAACGAAAAATATTTATCACCCATTCTGATTTATATTGGTTTCTCATTTATTCTTGGAAAATTTATCATAAATAAATTAATACCACTATCTTTTTATATAAGTCTGCTACTAATTGCTTATATTTTCAAAAGTCTTGATCTTTACACTTATATAAGTTTTGATATGCTGACTCTAATAATGTCACCAATTCCAATGATTTTAATATTTACAATGGGCACAGAATTGCAAATAGCCCCCCCCTTTAAATTTGAACAAATACTCTATGGGACTACATTATCTTTAGCATATTTTATAACATTAAGCTATATTCCACTTGAAACTTTAGCAGTTGTAATATCCATTTTTATCCTACAGATAAGTTCAATATTAATAAAAAGATATAGCTTAACATTTCAAATTAAAAAAATATTGCATCATTTAAACATGAATCAAGTCAAAACAATAAAATATAAAAATGAAAATGGAGAAGAAATTATATAAATTATGAAAAATAGTTTAATAACGTATTTATTAGTAAATAATCTATTACTAATACACTTTATCGGAATTGAAGACATAAAAATCAAAGATAATCAGACATTATCAAAAAAGTATTTGGTCGTTATAATAACTTCTTTATTAATTTATTCAAGTCTTTTTTATGTTTATAAATTATTCTTAGAACATAACTTATTATATATAATACCAATTATATATATAACATTGATCTATATACTAACGATAATATTCAAAATATTAAATAATATCTTAATTGTTTACAACAACAAATCAAAATATTCAAACGACTTTCTGCTATCCAATACTAGTTTAATTGCAATAACATTCTTTTCCTTAGATAAAAGTCATAACTTTTTAGAAGGCATTAAAATACTCATTTTGTCTTCACTCAGCATCTTAATAGCTCTTATATTAATAACCTTAACAAAGAAAAGTTTTGAAAAAAAATTAACATCAAAAATATTAACCAATGAAACAATGTATTTTTTTATAATGTTCATTTTATCTTTAATTCCAAATATAATTATGTTAATAAATAATATCGAGGGTTTATAATGAGAGAAAAAATAAATGAACTTTTGGAACAAATTGAAAATGTATGGAGGAAACTTTGACAGCAATAAGATCAAGGTAAAAATTAAAGAATATGAAGAACAAATAAATGATGAAAATTTCTGGAATGATAATAAAAAAGCACAAGAGATCCTTAAAAATCAAAATATTTTAAAAGCCAAAATTGAACCTTGGGAAGACTTGATATGTAAACTTAAAAACGTAAGAGAACTCTGCGAAATTGTAGAAAGCGAAGAAGACACAGTGCTACTCGAACAAGATATTAATAAACTAAAAGAACAGTATAAGCATCTCCTAACATTATCTTATTTTAAAGAAGATATTGACATCAATAATGCGTTCTTGACAATACACTCAGGAGCAGGTGGAACAGAAGCTTGTGATTGGGTTAGCATGCTATATAGAATATACCTAAGATATTCTGAAAGACATGGATATAAAACAGAACTCATAGACTTACTTGAAGCTGAGGGGGGCATTAAATCTGTTACAATTGAAATAAAAGGAGAATATGCTTACGGATTTTTAAAAAGTGAAGTAGGAATACATCGTCTTGTAAGAATTTCTCCTTTTGATGCTGCAAAAAAAAGACACACATCTTTTGCATCTGTTTTCATTGATCCTGTAATTGATGATAAAATTGAAATAACAATTAAACCAGAAGATATTAGAGTTGATACATATAGAGCCTCAGGAGCAGGAGGGCAACATGTCAATAAAACATCATCTGCTGTTAGAATTACGCACCTTCAAACGGGCATAGTAACTCAATCTCAAACTGATAGAAGTCAACATAGAAATAAAGATCTAGCAATGAGAGTATTAAAATCTAAACTTTATGAACACTACAAAATACTAGAGCAACAAAAAAATAAATCTAAACAAAAGGAGAAAAAAGATATATCTTGGGGCAATCAAATAAGGTCTTATATCTTTCAACCCTATACTTTAGTAAAAGATCACAGAACAAAATTTGAAAATCCAAATATCATCTCTGTTATGGATGGAAACATTGATAACTTTATAGAAGAATATCTTAAATGGAAAAATCTAAGTTAATCATAATATTATTTTTAATCTTAACATTAAAACTAGCATATCCTCAAAGTAACATTGAGTATGGTTTTTCTTATATCATCAACACACAAGATGAAAATAAAAATCTTCAAGAAGGCATTGAGCAAACACTAGATAAAATTTATAAGACAATCAATGAACATATTGTCAATAACAATGATAAAGATTTCATCAAACGCATTTACATAAATCAAAATATAGTGAATAAAGAACGAGAGATCAGTAAACTAAAAGAAGATATGGACAAAAAAAAGCTACAAAATGCAATAAGTTCCAGAGAAGAAAATAAAATAGAAATCAAGATAAATGAACTTAAAAAAGACATTGAAAATATTAAAATTAAACAAAAAGAATTTGAAGAGTACCTTATAAATTTAAAAAAAATGAAAACAAAATACATAAAACATAAAGAAAAAATACATCCATCAAATTTAAACACAGAATTTTTAATAAGCCAAGAGCTATTTTTTGTCAATTACATACATCTTAAAAAAATAGAAAAATATTATCTAGTTGAAATTAGCAATATCACTCCTCAAGGAATCAAGGTTAAAAAAGAAATTTTTCACCTATCATCATCCGTTGATGATATTGCAAACAAAATAGCAGAGCTTAGTTTTGAAGAAATATTAGGAAGAGAATTTATTAAGATTAAGATCAATGTCATCAATAATTTAGATGCCAAAATATATATAAACGAACAATTTGTATCAAAAGGAATATATAACAATGATATATGGGATATTTCTAAACTTCCAAACAAAGAAATTATCATTAACATCATAAGTACAACTTACAAACCCCATACAGTAAAGCAAAAAGTAAAAAGTGGAGATACAATTATCTTAAATATTAACTTACAAAAAGCAAATTCTAGAAAAATACCAATTACAAGTAATGTAACATCCAAAGTATTTAAAAAAGGAATATTCATAGGAGAAACTCCAATTGAAATTGAAGAACCTGAGGGTATAGAATCTATTTTACTGCAAGCTAAAGGATACAAAAACATGTTCAAAATGATAAGCAAAGAAGATAAAGAAATTAATATTGAAATGCTAAAAGACAATAAAAATGAGCTTATTATAAAAAGAGATCAATTCTATATAAACCTCGGGATCTTCACATTAAACTTAATAGGTACTGCCTTTGCCATAACAAAATACAATGAATCATCAGAACTTTATAATATCGCTTTAAAGAATATTATTAGACGTAAAATAACACTTCAGGATCTATACAACGTAAAATCAGAACAAATGATTACAACATTTTTACTTGGTACAGGAATTACACTTTCTGTTGGCAGTTTTATACCATTAATAATTCATCTGGTACAATATATTCAAGAAGCAAGCAAAGGTGAATAAATTATTGTAAAATTATTTAGTAAACAATAAAAAAATAGGAGAATGAGAATTTTGGGTATTTTCGACAAGATAAAAAATTTATTTAAAAACAAAGAAAAAACACAAATATTTGAAAATATAGAAGATATTCTCTTGGAAGCAGATATTAAAAATGATATAGTAATTGAAATAATAGAAAATATAAAAAAACTTAAGATCAAAGATGAAGAAGAAACACTCTTAAAACTAAAAGACTTTCTTAAAAGTTACATAAACCAACAATCTCTCAACTTGGAGAGTAAAAGATTAAACATCTTATTGATAATTGGGGTAAACGGAGTTGGCAAAACCTCAAGCATCATAAAGCTTGCAAATAAATTTAAAAATGAAGGTAAAAACGTATTAATAGCTGCAGCAGACACATTTAGAGCAGCAGCAATTGAACAAATTAAAATACAAAGCGAAAAAATTGGAATTACAGTCATATCTCAAAATCAAGGAAGCGACGCAGCAGCAGTAATATTTGACAGTATTTCAAGTGCAAAGACCAAAAATTATGATATATTAATAATTGACACAGCAGGAAGACTTCAAAACAAAGAAAATCTAATCAAAGAACTCCAAAAAATGGATAATGTAATTAAAAAGCAAATGATCAAAATAGATGTTAACTATAAAAAGATACTAGTAATAGACTCTATCTCTGGAAAGAATATAAACAATCAAACAGAAATATTTAACAAAGCAATAGAAATTGATGGAATAATAGCCACAAAATTTGACTCATCATCTAGAGCAGGTGGAATAATAAATATCTCAAAATTATTTAAGAAACCAATATACTTTTTCACATTTGGAGAACAAGTAGAACATATTAAAGAATTTAACACTGATGACTACTTAAATAAAGTATTATGACAAAAAATATAGTAATATTATTCTTAATATTTATAATACCAAGTGCATATGGGCAAAATTATTTTATATCCGATGTATTTTTTAATAAATATCAAGAAATATATGAAATTCCACAAACAGGATTCTACATTGAATACATAAAGATTAATGAAATTGAAAAATTTAGTCTCTTTAAAGACCTACAATTGATAAAGTACAAAACACAGGAAACAATAAAAGATGATAAAAAAAAACTAACATTCTATAATGAAAAAGATATCAAAACAAAAGAAGAAATTTATGACAATTTGAATAATAAAATAAAAGAAATAAAATATAGTCCTAAAGGAATAATTCTTGAATCTGTAGATTATTTTTATAAAAACAATGATTTAATTTATAAAAAAATCAAAATTTTAAATCAAAAGCCAAAAACACTACACTACATGAAAGATTCTAATGGTAAGCTTTTAAAAATAACGGGGTCAGATTCTCAAGTTTGGAATTACGGAATCAATGGAGAGATAAAATCCACATACTTTGACATAAAAAAATCCAAAACAAAAGTAATTCAATATGACAATCAAAAAAGACATTTAGAAAGCATAATATTAGACAATAACAAAATCAAATCTAGAGAAAAAAATCAATATTTAGACGATAATGAAGTAATCAATACCGAAGAAAAAGAAGAAGGCAACATAAAAATTATATCAAAATATAAAGGTCCCAACTTAATCAAAAAAGAAATATACAAAAACAATGAAATAACAAAGATCAGTGATTTTGAATATAATGAATCTGGAAACGTTATAGTTGAAAATATAACTGTAAAAGAAAACAAAAAAGAACATAACACTAAAACAAAATATGAATATAATTCTGATAATAGATTAACGTCAAAAACAATTTACGAGAATAACTTAATATTATTAAAAACTGACTATTTTAATGATCATGAATACGAACAAGAAATATACTACAATGGAAATCCTATCTTTAAAGTAAGATATAAAAATGACGAAATTATTGAAGAAATAAATAAAAATATTAATAGAGATAAAAATGAGATTAAATAAATTCTTATTGAAAAGATTGATTTTAGATGAACAAAACAGTTTATCACTCACAATTGTAATAATTTTAAGCATAGTACTTGGACAAATCATTATCATTATTACAATATCAATAATGAATGGTTTTCAAAATGACTTTTTCACAAGCATATCTACTTTAGAGAGTGGCAATTTAAAAATTGAAAGCCAATTAAATGATCAAGAACTTAATGCTCTTAAAAGGATTAAAGAAATAATTCAAATAAATAAAATCTATGAAACACAAGGCATTGGAATTGAAAACTATTACTATCCAAGTATCTTGAATATCATTGCACTTGACACAAAAGACATCATAGAAGATAAAAATTTTATCCTACTAACAGGGCTTACACAATCTGAACTTCAACTTAACGATGATGAAATCATAATAGGAGATGTGCTCTCATATAACTTAGGCCTACTTGAAGGCGACATAATAGGATTAATATTAAGTGATGAAATAAAAAATTTACAAACACTAAAAAACGAAGTAAAATACTTTAAAATAAAAGCCATTTTTAAGAGTAATTATGCCAAAATAAATGAATCCACAATATTTATGAATATTAATTATTTTTACAAAAAACAAATTATAAAAGATTCAGATATTAAATATCAAATAAAAACACAAAATTTATATCCTAGCAAAAACTTAATAAACAAAATAAAAAATATTAATCCCAACATCCAATTTAAACCATGGAACGAATATAATAAAGAATTTTATAAAGCACTAAAAATAGAAAGGAATACAATGTTAATCATTTTAACAAGCATATTTCTTGTCATTGCCGTTAACACATATTATTTACAAAAAAGAATTATAATCAATAAAAGCAAATCAATTTCAATAATCTTATCCTTAGGGCTTAAATCACAAAAAATCAGGGATATTTTCTTAATTCATTCAGTAATAATCTGCATACTCGGTGGAATTATTGGATTAATTGCGGGCATTATAATATCTTCAAATATCAATGAAATTTTAAATGTAATTGATATTTTAATAAACAGCCTAATTAATACTATAAATTATATATTAAAATTAAAACTAAAAAATATAGAAATCAAAATAGTTAAAAATATAATTACACCTAAAATATTTTTAAGTGATTTAATGTTCACACTATTTTTTGCTTGCTTGTTTACCATATGCACAAGTCTAAAGGTAACAAAAAAGATCAAATATGTTGATAAAATAAACGGAGCCTCATAAATGAAAAATATTATATGTATAACAGAAATACATAAAACATACACTAAAAACAAAATAAAAATAAAAGTATTAGAAAATTTAAATTTAAATGTAAAAGATGGGGACTTTATTTCAATTCAAGGCAAAAGCGGATGTGGAAAATCTACACTTTTTAACATCATATCAGGAATTGATAAAATGGATTCAGGCGATATAATTTCATGTGGAATATCTTTAAAGGATGCAAATGAAAAAACACTAAGTTTATATAAAAACAAAAAAATAGGTCTTGTATTTCAAAATCACAATTTAATTGATGAGTTTAGTGTACTTGAAAATATTATTTTACCTAAAATAATTGAGGGAAAAGATAACTTAGAAACAATAAATAGAAAAGCTTTAAACTTAATGAAAATATTAGAAATAGATACAAGAGGAGATCACTACCCTTCAGAGCTCTCAGGAGGAGAAGCACAAAGAGCTGCAATTGCACGAGCTTTAATAAATGAACCAAACATAATTTTATGCGATGAACCTACTGGTAACTTGGATATTAACACCGCAAAAACAGTAGAATCTTTATTAATAAACACAGCTAAAACATTTCACAAAACACTAATTTTAGTCAGTCACAATCCAGAATTTTCAAATAAAGCAGATATAAAATATGAACTTAAAGAAAAAACATTAAAGAGAATATGATGCGTCCAAATATCAAAGAACTCACAAAAATAGCATACATAATATTTATAAATTCAAAAAATAAAAAAGCCTTGATTGGTTCTGGAATATCTTTAAGTTTAGTCATGATCCCTTTAATTATTGTCTACTACATGTCAAACAATATAATGAATTCTACAATAGAAAAATACATTGAAAATGAAGGATTTTCCGTACAAATTGAATATAATGAAATTGAAAAAGATACATACCTTAGATCTAAACTAGAAAAATTAAAAAAAGAATACCAACATGATGAACTAAGATATTTTTTTGAAAAAAGAACCTACGGAATAATCGGAAATAATAAAAAACAAGGTATATTAATAAGAGCGGTAGAAAACCAATTTATTGATGAAAATAAGCATATAAAATTAATAGACGGTAAAAAGAATTTCAATAAAAATGAAATATTGATATCAAAACAAATTAAAGACAGACTTAATTTAAAAATCAACGAATCTATTTACATAGTAGTACCAAATAATAAGCATCAAAAGATATTTCCCAAAGCAAAAAAGTTTAATATATCCGGAATCATTGAAACGGGTTTAAGGGAAATTGATGAAAATTTAGTTTTCGTTTCACTACAAGATTCAAATATCATGTCGGAAAAATTTTCTAAAAGAATAATTGGAATTTCTATCAAACCCAATACCAAAGAAAAAACTGATAATTTAAAGAAAAATATTCAAAAAGAATTCCAAGAATACAAAATAAAAACATTTTATGAGCTTTATTTAAACAAATATACAAACTTAGATACCAGTAAAAAACTCTTAATATTTATTATGGCATTTATTGTAATATTTGCAAGTATTAATATATCCTCATCCCTTTGTATGCTAATACTTGAAAATAAAAAGAAAATTGCAATATTTAAATCAATTGGAATGAGTAATTTAAGTCTCAAATTAATATTTATATTAATAGCACTTGTTATAAGCTCAATATCTTGCATAATAGGAATAATCATTGGAAATTACATAACCATTAATATCGAACATCCAATTAATATAATAGATATTATTATTAATACAATTTTAAAAATATTTGGCACTGATAATACAGAAATTTTAAACTCTGATTATTATATCTCTGAATTTAATATCAAAATAAGCCATAAATTTAACTTAATTATTCTTTTATCTTACACACTAATTAGTATTGCAACAACGCTTATTCCTCTAAATATTATTTCAAAGTTTAAAGAAAAAGAAATTTTATAGATAAATCAATATTTTTATACATAAAAATACTATCTTATAAATACATTCATAATCTTAATAAAGGACAACTCTTCTTTAATATTTGGATAAATCTCTTTTGGGAAAATAGTCTTTAACGAAAAACTTTGCCTAGAGTAAGGCTTAAGAAAAGAATTAGCTTCAGAAATTAACTTCCGTTGCAGCGACCTAATAATCTGACTATCCTTAGAAACATAAGCCACTTCAATTTCCAAATCCTTAATATTATCTTTTGAATCATTGTAAACCTCTATTAAAGAATTAGCCTCATAAATTCCAAAAGATTCATTAAAATAACTTCCAAGATATTTAAAATTTAATATTGAAGAACTTGTTTCTAAATTAACACTGGACAAATTATCAACTTCACTAAAAAATTCAACTAAACGTATATCAAGAACCATTTTTTTAGGATGTCCATTAATCTCTTTGGGAATATTGTATATAAAATCAATTGGAGCATATACACCTTTACTCCATCTATTAGGAAAATCACTTGTCTTTTCAAAAACCTTACTTAAAATAGATCTTCCTAAATCATCATAAACAGTAACACCATAATAAATCCTTTTAATAGGCTCTTTAGCTGAAACAACTCCTGCTTTCAGCTGATAAACATGTGCATCTTCAAAAACTAACACCTTAGCATCTTCAACCTCAACACGATATAAAACATAAGGATCTGCATCAAGATTAACAGATTCAACCACTAAATCAGACGCCCTTGTAATTGAAGGTAATCCTTGAAAAGTGGTCCTATGAACATCTTTTACTTCATCAAGCTCTTCATAGCCACTAATAACGGGATGCATTATTGCATATGTAATAAATGCAATAATAGCTATTAATACAAAACTTAATAATAATATTAATACTCGATGTTTTAACCTTTCAGCTTCATCATAATCTTTTAAGTTAATCCCACTAACTATTCCAAATTCTCGAGCCTGTAAACTTATATGCATCAATTTTTTATTTATATTTTTACTATCTATTCTTTTTACAAGTCTCTTATAAAAATTAAAAAATGAAGCAAAAATAGATTTACTATGAAGAGAATACAAATATATAGTCTCAAGTTCTCTTAAAGAATCAATCAGTTCTCCCATTTCCTCTAATCGCAAAGCTCTATCATATATCTTAGAAAAATGCATTTCAATATTTTCAATATCAGCATCAGAGATATCTGCTCGTTCAATAATATCCTTTATATTGTTTTCTTTTAAAATCTTATTTTTATACTTAGACAGTTTAGATAAATAAATCTTAATTCTTTCCTCAGAAGTTTTACTCATTATCTTCTAATTCATCAACTTTTTTTAAGAGCCAATAAGCAATATTTTTAGCAGTATCTTTTGTAATAGAAATCCCAACAAAAGAATTTATTAAAATTATCTTCTCTTTAGAACCCTTAAACTCTCCCGAAATCTCTTCCAAGACACCCTCTTTAGTCTTAGTATAAACAATTTCTTCAGGAATTTCTGTAGATTCAAAGACAAGATCACAAAAAATCTCTCCAGTATTAGTTACACTACCATAAATATTATTAATAGGTACTAATTTATAATCCTCTGCTTTTTCAAATCTATAAATTATTTCTTTCATAAAACGAATTATAACATAAACATATCTTTAAAATATAAAAGCTTAAAATTAAACATAATGATAAAATACAGACATCAAAGCACAAATTAACTTAACAAAAAAATATAAGAAATTTTATATGTCAAAATAAAATAAAAAATAATGGTATAATTTTTAAAATAAAAATTCTTATATAAAAATAAAGAGTACTAAACAAATGGATCTTAATCTTATACAAGATACAAATGAAAAAGTCAAAATCCTAAGGAAAGACTTCCCTATTTTAAACAAAACTATTAATGACAAAAAAATCATTTATTTTGACAATGCCGCAACTTCTCAAAAACCACAAAGTGTGATTTCATCTATAGTTGAATACTACACAAATTATAATGCAAATGTGTACAGAAGCGGACATGAACTTGCAATACAATGCAGCTTAAAAGTAGAAAAAATAAGAAAAATTGTTAAAAAATTTATCAATGCAGAGTCTTATAAAAACATAATATTTAATTCCGGCACTACAGATGGAATAAACACAGTAGTAAATTCATTAATCTTTTCAAAACTTTTAAAAAAAAATGACGAAATCATTACAACAACGCTTGAACACAATAGTAATCTGCTTCCTTGGATAAATATTGCCAAATTTTTAAAATTAAAAATTAAACTTGCAAAATTTAATGAAATGGGAATAATTCAACCAGCACAAATAAAAAACTTAATTACAGATAAAACAAGAATTATTGCTATATCTAGCATAAACAATATATTAGGAACTATACAAGATTTAGAAACAATTGGAAAGCTTGCCAGAGATAATAAAATTATTTTATTCATAGACGCAGCTCAAATGGCGCCACATATGAATATAGATGTAAAAAAAATAGATTGTGATTTTTTAGTATTCTCAGGACACAAAATGCTTGCTCCAACAGGCATTGGGGTCTTATATATATCAGATAAAATTATAGATAAACTCAACAGTTCCAAATTAGGAGGTAATACCATAGAAGATATTTTCATAGAAAATGGAAAGCTTAACTTTAAAAATCTTGAACCTCCAAATAAATTTGAATCGGGTACACCAAATATTGCAGGAATTATTGGTCTTGGTAAAGCAATAGAATATATTAATAACATCTCAATGGAATTTATTCAAAAACATGATAGAGCACTGATTGAATATTGTGTTACAAAATTAAAAGAAATTGATGAGGTTGAATTCATTCTCAATAAAGATATCAAACGGAAATCAATAATATCATTTACAGTAAAAGATATTCACTCACACGACATCGAGACATATCTTGATACAATGGGAATTGCAATTAGATCTGGGAAAACCTGCGCTTATCTTGCATTTTTTTCAGAAAATATCAAAAAAGACCATTTACTAAGAATAAGCTTTTACTTATACAATACAAAAGAAGAAATTGATACTTTCATATCTTGCTTAAAGAGAACAATAAAAGCATTTTATTAAATTTATCTTTAAAAAAGCTCACAAAAGCTATTAATCATCTTACATAAAGATTACAACACTCAATAACATAAAAAACAATATGTACAAAATTTACTCATTACATAAAACTTAAATTAAATCAATATAAAATTATTATTGATTTAATCAAGCAAACCTCTTAAAATTGAAACATGTTTTCAGAAGAAACAAAAAAAGAACTAATAAGATTTAGCAAAATAAAAAAGTATTATTTTAAAACAGATAAAAACCAAAGTTCAGTATATCATCAATCTAAGTGCGGTGACCAAATAACTTTTAAAATCAATGAAAACAATGAAAAAATTAGATTAAAATACAACGCATATGGATGCATAATTTTTCTCTCAAGCGCTTATATCTTAACTAAATTATGTGATAACAAACCTAGAAAAGAAATACTAAAGATTATAACAAAAACAATCAATAAAAATTTTGAAAATTTAGAAGAAATTGATAAAAGCCTTAAAAATTTTGAAAATTTCTTATATACAAATAGAAAAGATTGCTTCATGCTACCATACAAAGCTCTAAAAGAGATCTTGAATACCATTAAATAACTTTTAATTTAAGGAGAATTATATGAAAATATACTCTCACTCATCAATAGGATATGAAGGAGAACTTATTGAAATTGAAGTAGATATTAAAAAAGGAATATCAGGAATTGATATTGTTGGACTAGCTGGAAGTGAAATTAAAGAATCAAGAGAAAGGGTAAAATCAGCTATCAAAAATTCAGAATTTACATTTCCAAAAGACAGGATATTAATCAATCTAGCACCAGCCGGTATCAAAAAAATCGGTACAGCAATTGATCTTTCAATCGCAATAAGCATTATAACTATAAAAGAAAATCAAAACAATAACTTAGAAGTTTTAATATTAGGTGAATTACAATTAGACGGACAAATAAGAGCAATTAAAGGAGTATTGCCTGCCATTTCACTTGCAAAAAAAAGAGGCATCAAATGTATAATCATACCTTTTGACAATTTAGAAGAATCTCTTTTAATAGAAAATCTAAACATTTGGGGAGTAAAAACTTTAAAAGAAGCTCTAGAAATAATAAATAATCTTAACAATAATATATTTCCAGCAAAACCCACAATTAACTTTAAAACAGAATACAATGAAGAAAAATTTGAATACGATTTTAAAAATATCAAAGGACAACATAGAACCAAAAGAGCACTCGAAATCGCAGTCGCTGGAGGTCATAACATCATGATATTTGGCCCTCCTGGAAGTGGAAAAACTCTCAGCATCAAATGTGTACAGTCAATCTTACCTCCACTTACAAATAAAGAAATCATTGAAACAAACAGAATCTGGTCAGTTGCAGGTAAATTAATAGATACAAAAATAATAAGACAAAGACCATTTAGACAACCCCATCAAACTGCAAGTAAAGAAGGAATAATTGGTGGAGGTTCTAATGCACTTCCTGGTGAAGTATCACTTGCTCATAATGGAATTTTATTCTTAGATGAAGCTTTGGAATTCCAAAAATCAATACTACAATCACTTCGAGAACCAATAGAAGATAAAATGATATCAATAGTAAGAGCAAGTTCAAAATCATTCAAATATCCTGCAAATTTTCAGTTAATGATTGCCACAAACCCCTGTCCTTGTGGCAACCTTGGAAAAAATGATACAGAATGTTTTTGCTCACAACAAGAAGTTTCAAACTACTGGAAAAAACTTGGAGCAGCAATGCTTGATAGAATTGATATTAGGGTACCAGTTAAACCGGTAGACAATGCAAAATTATTCCAAGAAGATAATGAAAGCTCGAGTGAAATAAAACAGAGGATAATAAAGGCAAGGAACATACAAAGTAAAAGATACGCAAATATTGAAAATATTCACAAGAATTCTGATCTTAAACCAGAGCATATTGCTATATTTTGTGAATTAGATAAAATACTAAGAGAAGAAATGATTTATATATTAAATAAACTCAATATATCATCAAGAGCAACTCATTCAATCTTAAAAATAGCAAGAACAATTGCAGATTTAAAAGAAGAAAACCATATCTTAAGGGAATCATTACTAGAAGCAATTGAACATAGAAAACATGGAGAAAGATTACTAGAAGAGTAAAAAAGCCCCAATTGGGGCAAAATTAAAACTCTATTTTATCAATATAACTTTTTAGTTGAGTAGCAGAAATTTTAAATTTTTCAAGTTCTCTATCACTTATTTTAAAATCAAGAACCTCTTTTACACCATCTTTACAAACGATAGAAGGTGCTCCAATATAAATATCCTTAACAAAATTACCATATTGCCCATTAATATATGAAGATATCGGCAAAATAAGGTTTTGGTCACTAATTATTGCATTGACAATTTTTTTAATACCAAGCCCAATAGCATAATAAGTTGCACCTTTAAGTTTAATCACCTCATAAGCAGCATTAACAACGTTTTTGTGAATCTCATCAAGTTCTGCATCACTTATTTTTCCCTCAGCAAGATATTCTGATAAAGACTTCATAGCTATTTTAGACTCATCCCAAGTAGCAAAAGAACTATCTCCATGCTCACCCATAATATATGAATGTATATTTTGAGTATTAACATTAAAACGCTCAGCTAAAAAATATCTAAGTCTTGAAGTATCAAGCGTTGTCCCTGTACCAATAACCTTATGAGTTGGAAAATTGGAATATTTCATTGTCACATAAGTCATAATATCAACAGGATTACTTGCAATTACAAAAATACCTTTAAATCCATTTGAAACAACACTTGTTACAATTTCTTTAAAGATTTTAGTATTTTTGCCAACCAAGTCAAGTCTTGTCTCACCTGGTTTTTGATTAAGACCTGCTGTAATTACAACAATATCAGCATCAGAACAATCATCATAATTGCCAAATTTTATTTTAATATTTTTTTCTAAGAACATCTGACCATGGTTTAAATCCATGACTTCACCCTTAGCCTTGTCATGAGCTAAATCAATAATTACAAGCTCATGAACAAGTGAGTTATCTATTGTCAAAGCATAAGCAAAGCTTGAGCCAACACCACCAGCTCCAACAAGAACAACCTTATTACGTTTAAGCATAAACTATCTCCATTAAAATTATTTAATAACAGTTTATAACACTTTAAAACAATTTAATAACATTTTATAAAATGAAATATCTTATAACTTGATTATTAAATCATACCAAATATAAACAATTAATATCTCTGCACTAAAAATTTAACTGTTTAAGCATAAGATTAATTATCATCTGACTTAAGAATAGCAAGAAATGCACCTTGTGGTATCTCAATATTTCCTATCATCTTAAGTCGCTTCTTCCCCTCCTTTTGCTTTTCTAAAAGCTTTCTTTTTCGAGTAATATCACCTCCATAACATTTAGCAGTAACATCTTTCCTAACAGGTGAAATTGTTTCACGCGCAATAATGTTTGAACCAATAGCTCCTTGAATTGCTATTTTAAATTGTTGTCTTGCAATCTCATCTTTTAATTTTTTACAAATACTTAAAGCCTTTGTTCTAGCACCATCCTTAAAGATTAACTGAGACAATGCATCAACTCTATCCCCATTAACTAAAATATCCAACTTAACTAAATCTGTTTCCTCATATCCTAATAGTACATAGTCAAAAGAAGCATATCCACGACTTACAGATTTAATCTTATCGTAGAAATCAAAAAGTATCTCAGCAAGTGGCATCTTATAAATAACTTCAACACGTTTTGTATCAAGATAAATCAAATTTTCTTGCACACCTCTTTTAAGTAAACAAACACTCATAACATTTCCCAAAAATTCAGTAGGAACAATAATATTTGCTCTAATATAAGGCTCAAGGGCAACTTCAATGTTTTCATTTCCAGGAAATTGTTCAGGACTCTCAATGAAATAGGAATTCCCTTTTTTGGGAATAATTTTATAACGCACCGATGGCGATGTTAATATCACATTAAGATCAAATTCACGTTCAATTCTTTCCTGAATTACCTCTAAATGTAAAAGTCCCAAAAATCCACATTTAAATCCATGCCCAAGAGCAACTGAGGCATCTTTTTCAAAAGTAAGTGACGCATCATTTAATTTAAGTCTATCCATTGCCTTTAAAAGATCATCATACTGATTAGCATCAACTGGATAAATAGAAGAAAACACAACAGGTTTAACTTCTTTAAACCCTTCAAGAGGTGCACTTGCTGGATTATCAACAAGAGTGATAGTGTCTCCTATCTTAACATCTGATATATTTTTTATTCCCGCAATAAAATAACCAACATCACCCGCTTCCAAAATATCTTTTCTTTCAAGAATTATTCTAAAAATTCCAATCTCTTCTACCAAATATTCCCTATCTGCATACATCAGTTTAATCTTGTCACCAGTTTTAATTTGTCCTTCAAAAATTCTAAAATGCACAATAACACCACGATAAGAATCATAATGTGAATCAAAAATTAAAGCCTTTAATGGAGTCTTAACACTCCCTTTGGGAGAGGGAACATATTTACAAATAGCCTCAAGCAACTCATCAATTCCTATTCCATTCTTAGCCGATATGGGAACAGCAATATTTGAATCTAATCCTAAATCATGCTCTATTTGCTCTTTTACAAAATCAATATTAGCACTTGGTAGATCTATTTTGTTAATAACAGGAATAATTTCAAGATTATGTTCAAATGCCATATAAAAGTTTGAAACAGTTTGAGCCTCTATTCCCTGACTCGCATCAACAAGCAAAAGGGCTCCCTCACAAGATGAAATTGCTCTTGAAACTTCATAAGAAAAATCAACATGCCCTGGAGTATCTACAAAATTAAGTTCATAAGTATTGCCATCACTACACTTATAATCAATAGTAACTGCTTGACTCTTAATTGTAATACCCCGTTCTCTTTCAATATCCATACTATCAAGAATTTGACTTTTAAATTCACGATCTGAGACTATCTTGGCTTTTTGTATAAATCTATCTGCTAAAGTTGATTTACCATGATCAATATGTGCAATAATACAAAAATTTTTTTTATAAGAACTAATTTTAAAACCTCCCCTAAATTAAAATAAAATATTTAGGAATATTATACTAATATACATTTTTATTAAGCAAAAAATTCCTGATATGAATTTTTGATTTTAAAACATAAGGCGAAAATTTAGGAGCAAGATCAACAATCAACTTCCAAGTATCTATAGATCTTAACGTGTGTTTATGATCATCATAACCATAAGTAGCATAAGCAATGGTATACACTATTTCCCAAAAATCTGTAGACTCAAAACTAGTCTTAACATCAGTATATTCATTTATTTTTTGAACAAAAGACCTTAAATTTTTAAACTCATAAAGCGGTTCATAATAACTAACGCAGTCATACATTTTAGTCAAAATACCAATCGCAGCTACAAGTCCATGGGTAATTGCAAGTTCATAAGCACCAATCTTTAAATATACTTTTGATAATGCCTGATGGGTATCGATAATACTATATCTATTAAATCTATAAAGATTAAAAGTAAAATCTAAACCAGAAGTCCCCCTTACCTGTTTTAAATAAGAATGTAAATAAAACGACATATCAAATTTATTACCTGTAGTATTTTCATATTTTTGAACGAGATAGTGATAATTATAATAATCATCACTACTTGAGAATTTACTTAAAATTTCATTCAAGTAATCAATCATATCAACATAATTACCTTCAACCTCAGCAATCTTTGCCAAAGAAAAAAGTATATTTTTTTCAAAAGATTTATCTAATAAATAATCTTTATCTTCCAAAGCCTTTTGAAGATGTAATTTTTCAAACACAACATTACCAATCATGCTATAAGCAATGGATAAATAATAATTAGCTTCTGGATATACTCCTTTTCTAAGCAAAGCTTCCTGCAAATAATTAATTGCACTAGTAAGATTAGATTTAACAAATCCTTCCTTAGAATAAATAAATTGTCGTCCCTTTTCAAGTAAAATCCAATACGGAAATTCTTTCACACCTGATGAATTTAAATTGAAGATAAAACTGAAAACAAAAAGGAGCAAAAAAGGTTTTAGCATATCTATAAATATATTAAATTTTCTCACAAATTGCGAGAAAATTTAATGCCTAATTCTTCAAATTTAAACAAATTTAAATATCATCAAGAATACCATCACAAAAAGAGCAACAGATTCTATGAGACCTAAAACCAAAAGATTTGTCGCAAATCCCTTGCCAGTTTCAACAAAAGCATCACAAGCTCCTGCTGCCGTTTTACCCTGTGCAAAAGCAGAAATAGAAATTGCAAGACCACCACCAAAACCAGCTCCAAACAATAACCAAGGATCTGCCTGTGTCATTATCTCTGCTAAAGTATTCATCAATATATAACCATATATTATTTGTGTCAAAGGTGCTGATACAAAAACAATTAATAAGAAAGGAGCTGGCTTACCTTGCATATAACATTTCTTCCATGCCCCAATAGCAGCACTTCCGGCAGCTCCCATACCCAAAGCTGAACCTATTGCAGCTATTGCTAAAGCCAAATTAACTCCTATTAAACCTATATTCATAATTCTCTCCTTAACTAATCTTTAATTTTTTTAAAAGGCCTATAAGAATACCCATTCCATTCTTGCCCCAAATGGTTTGAAAATTCAAGCATATTAAGTCTTACCCCATGAACAACAACAGATAACAAAGATAACGTTATATTCAAAATATGTCCAAAAAGTATCAAAATAATGCCACTTATTATAAGACCAATATTAGATGATTTTAATAAAGCTGCTGCCATACTATTAAAACTATCAGAAATTGCAAGTCCTGCAAGTCCAACAGCAAAAAGTCTAATATAAGATATTATATCTGCAAATCCTGAAACAGTAGCTAAAAACTGTTCTATTATTCCCCCGAAGCTCTTTAATACGCACATAAAGAAGTTTGAACCATCTTGTTTCTCAAAAATAAAGACAAGTATAACTCCACAACATATCATATTAAGAACAATGCTATGCATAGGAAACCTATCTTTGCCAAGTATTAAATTGAGAACAAGATAATAAAGCCCAGGCATTATAACAAGCCAACCAATTTGAGCAATTGAATGTATATATGGTTTTTCCTTCACTTTTTGAATAAAATTCCACATATGAGCTAATGATATTTGTAAAACACCTATTGTAAAACATATAAACATAATATTTTGCATACCATTCGTACCCGTCAAATACCCAAGCTTGAAAGACTTTAAAATAGGGAATAGCTCAAGAATAAAAGGATTACTACCAAACCAAGTACCAGTCATCGAACCATATATTATTGCTGATGTACTTAGATAAAATATTAAAGCATGAATAGATGTTAAAGGCTTACCTTTTATAAAATTCCTTAAACTAAGAAAAATGCCTACTAGTAAAAATAGTATTCCATAAGCCGCATCACCAATTATCATTCCAAAAAACATAAAGAAAAATAACATAAAAACACAACTAACATCTCTCTCTTTATAGCCAGGAATTGTATCTAAAACATCAAAAATAGGCTTAGCAAGCTTAGCAATTCCCTTTCTCTTTATATAAGTGGGAACAACATCATCATCTGGCTCTGCAAATTGTACCACAAATTTACCCTTAAGATTTTTAAGATCCTCCCGCTTATCTTCTGGAACGAATCCTGTAATATATACAAAATTATCACACGCTACATCCATGTCAGCCATAACTTGCTCAAACTCAACAATTTGATCATACTCTTTTATTTCATCTCTTAAAACATCCCTATATTTATTTAAAATCGATAATTGAGTTAACTTTTGATCTAAAATTTCATTAACAAATCTTAACTTATTCTCAATAAAATCAAGGTCAAACTCAAACTCATATTCCTCAGCTGTATCTATTGTTTGTCTAGAATAATTAATAGCTACAAAATAGGCCATACCTTTATAATTATTAATAAGAGCAACTTTAATTTCAGAGCATGCCAACAATTTTTTATATTCACCAATTCCAGACTTAAAAAATTGCACGTAAATATTACTTTCTCTCAATTTATTAACTAGTTCAAGAGAAAAATATCCCCAAAAGGATATAATATCTCTCTTATGAAGTAATAACCGCTGCATGTCCCTTAAATCTTTAATTTCAGAACCTAAACTAATTATGCTCTTTGCAACATCTAAAAAATTCTCATTTGAAGAGCTTAAAAGTTTTACTTCAGAATCATCCTCAAGTAAAGATAAAGCCTGAACAAAAATTCCCCTTTCCTCAATAACTTTTTCTAAAGATTCTGAAACTCTATTGCAAAAATTAATATGAACAACTCCCAATTCTCTTAAAATTTCGAGTGACTCTCTTTTATATTTCAATAAAGTCAAAATCAAAACTTTGCTCATTTTTACAATCATAAACACATCCCTATCTATTTTTAATCAAGCTAGCTTTAGCCATTTTACCTCTTACAACAGCTGCTGTTTGCTGATCACCAAGATAAATATTAATCTTTTTTATACTAATTTTTGCAGCAGGTATCATAACTTTTTCAAATAAATTTACCCTTTGAGAAGTAGTATTAAGTTCCAATCCCAATAACCTAATCTGCTCATCTAAAACCTCAAGTTTTGCATTTATCTGAATCACACTCTTAATAATCTCTATTCCACTATCTACCCAATAAGGAGTCAATAAAAGGTCATGCTTAATATCCTCAAATTCAACAAAGTCAAATACAGGAATATTGATACCTGCAATATTCGTAAAACTTCTTACTACCCTTTTAATTTGAATCCAATCTTGGAAAGTAAATTTTTCACCAAATAAAGAAATCCAAGATTTAATATCCCTCTTAAGCCTATCTTGTTCAAGCTTGCAAGCTTTTTTAAGAGCCTCAACTTTTCTAATTTCTAAATAAAGTTGTCGTTTCTTAAGCTGAAGAGTAGGCAAATACCTACTAAACATTTTAAGGCTATCTTTTTGTTTTTTAAGCTCATTCTTAGTTAACTTAACTTTAGGCATTATTCATCCTTTTTTTGAGGCCAATATTTCTCTAAAAGTTCTGTTCTAATTCCAGTTTCTTTAGGTTCAAAACAACTAAAGAGAATTTCCCACCCCAAATCTAAGGCCTCTTCTAAAGGAATATTAACAGATAAATCCATCAACTTACTTTCAAACATACCACTGTACTTAATAAGCTTCTCATCCCATTCTGTCATATTAAATCCCATAGCTTTTTTCTCTAAAGATTCCTTTGAAGATGCATAAAGCTTAATCATTGAATCCATAATCGTTCTATGATCATCTCTTGTTTTTCCGTTAACCATTTGCTTAAGTCTTGAAAGAGAACCAAAAGGTTCGATTCTACCTCCCTTTAAATAATATTGCCCTTCAGTAATATAACCCGTATTATCAGGAACTGGATGAGTAATATCATCTCCAGGCATTGTAGTAACTGCAAGTATAGTAATTGAACCTGCCCCTTCAAAATCAATAGCTTTCTCATATCTAGACGCAAGCTGAGAATACAAATCACCAGGATAACCTCTATTAGATGGAACTTGCTCCATAGTAATAGCAATTTCCTTCATAGCATCTGCAAAATTAGTCATATCAGTCAAAAGTACCAAAACCTTTTTCCCTTGCAAAGCAAATTTCTCGGCAACAGCAAGAGAAATATCAGGCACTGTTAAAGACTCAACAACAGGATCATTAGCTGTATTTACAAAAAAGATTGTTCTACTTAAAGCACCACCCTTTTCAAGAGAATCTTTAAACGTCAAATAATCATCATTCTTAAGTCCCATTCCCCCAAGAATAATCAAATCAACTTCCGCCTGAAGAGCTATTCTTACAAGAAGTTCATTATAAGGTTCACCAGATACAGAAAATATTGGTAATTTTTGAGACTCAACAAGAGTATTAAAAATATCTATCATTGGAATTCCTGTTCTAATCATGTTTCTTGGAACAATACGCTTTGCAGGATTAGCTGACGGCCCGCCAATTTCAATCAAATCATCATCAAGACGAGGCCCTCCATCTTTTGGATTACCAGCTCCATCAAAGATTCTACCAAGCAAATTCTCAGAAAATGTCACTTGCATTGGATGACCTAAAAACTTAACTTCATCTGCAGTTGAAATACCTATAGTCCCGTTATAAACCTGAAGGGAAACTTTATCTCTATCCAACTTAATAACCTCTGCTAAAGAACTTGCATCTTTTGACCTTACAATGGCAAGTTCTCCATATTTAACATTTTGTGCCATCACAGTTATTACATTCCCAACAATAGATTCTATCTTGCTATATACTCTCTTCATTTATGCACCTCGAAAATCCAACTTCTTAGAACGTACTAAATCCTTTAAAGTATTTTCTAACTTATTAAACTTTTCTTCTTTAAAGGGAGTAAGATTCATATCCAAAATATTTTGCCTTAGTTCATTTACAAAACTTCTTGCTTCCAATTTATTCTCAAATTTAAAATCCGATTGCAAAATATCGTAAAGTATATCAAACATATAATTTTGACGCTCAGGACTTACAGCAGTATCAACACTATCAAACGAATTTTGTTGTAAATAACATGCATCCAAAAGCTCAGACTTCAAATAAACTAAAAAATCACCAATACTTATACCTTCCTCACCAACAACTCTCATCATCTGATTTATCTCATTACCTTTTGCCAAAAAAGACCTCGCATATTCTGTCTTTTCAGATTCAATAACCCCTCTATACTTACTCCAAGACTCAAAAGGATTAATGGCTGGAAATTTTCTAGCATCTGACCTCTCTCTTGTAAGACCATGAAAAGCTCCTACAACCTTTAAAGTTGCTTGAGTTACTGGTTCTTCAAAATTACCTCCAGCAGGACTTACAGAACCGCCCACAGTTACAGAACCAACATTACCATCATTTAAAACAACAATACCTGCCCTTTCATAAAACGATGCAATAACAGATTCAAGATAAGCAGGAAATGCCTCTTCACCTGGTATTTCCTCAAGACGCCCTGACATCTCTCTCATAGCCTGAGCCCATCTTGAAGTTGAATCTGCCAGTAAAAGTATATCAAGACCCATTTGCCTATAATATTCACCAATAGTAATAGCTGTATACACTGATGCTTCGCGAGCAGCAACTGGCATAGAAGAGGTATTACAAATAATACATGTTCTCTCCATTAATGATTTACCTGTCCTTGGATCTATAAGCTCAGGAAATTCTTTAAGGGTTTCTACTACTTCACCTGCCCGCTCACCACAAGCAGCAATAATTACAACATCAACATTAGCATTACGACTTGTAACTTGTTGAAGAACTGTTTTTCCAGCACCAAAAGGTCCAGGAATACAAAATGTACCACCCTTTGCAACAGGGAAGAACGTATCTATTATTCTTGTTTGAGTTACCATAGGCTCACTAGGAATAAGTCTCTCTTTATAACTGGTAATTGGAACTTTAACAGGCCAATGAAATGACATAGTGATGATATGCCTACCCCCAGCATCATTTTCAATAACAGCAATTTTATCATCTACAGTATAATTGCCATCACTAACGATCTCCACAATTTTGTAAGAATCTTTTCTATAAAATGGAATCATAATTTTGTGCTTAATTGTACCTTCAATAACAAATCCAAGATAATTTCCTGCAACAACAATATCTCCAACCTTCGCAGTTGCATTAAAACTCCATTTTTTACTCCTATCAAGTGCACTTAAGTACAAGCCTCTCTCCAAAAAAAAACCACATTGAGCAGCAAGTTCTGACAATGGATTTTGAAGACCATCATACACCTGACTTAAAAGACCAGGACCAAGTTCAACGGTTAAAAGCTTATCCGTAAACTCTATATCATCTCCAACGGCAATTCCCTTAGTCATTTCAAACACTTGAGCATCAACTTCTCCATCTCTAATACGAATTATCTCAGCTTTTAAACTGCGTCCACCGGTTTTAATAAAAACAATCTCATTCATGGAAACTGTACCAACTATCTCAATAGTAACCAAATTTCCAATAACTCCCACTACTTTTCCTCTAGCTTCCATTCAAATTTCCTTTAAAAATTTTTACTCATTTGCATACTTAATTTTTGACAAATATCATCAAAATTCTTCTCGCCTATCTCTTCTATAAAGAGACTTCTTCTTGAAACTAACATTAACTTTAACAAATAAATTACCAATTTTTCAAAGTTAAAATCATTTCCCACTTCAAGTTCTGTCAAAAACTGCCATTTTAACATATCAAGTCCTAATTCTACCTCAAAAGGATTTTTCTTAAGACAAAGAGGTTTTAAAATTCCTAAATAATAACTAGAAAAATAAGAAGATTCTAAATACACATCCTTTGAAAATCCCAAATTCTCAGCTCTAATAGTTGCCAAAGTATATCTTATCATTTCTTCAAATTCAAGAAATTGATCAATTACCTTCAAATTCCCCCTATCGAATCTAGATTCTGACAAATCCTTTAGACAAAGAAAATCTTCCCTGCTTAAAGCAATCTCAATATTATCAAAAAAACCTGATATACTTCCCCCTCCCTTACCAACTTTTAAATCAAGATAAGGTAATGACGACATAACATAGTAATATGGACTTAACATACTACATCTCCTAAATCAACTTTATAACTTCTTTAAACCTTGGATTTAAACATTCAAAAAGAATATCAGCAACAGTTTCTGATGTAAAATCATAATACAAATTTCCATCTCTTTGTTGGATTTTAAAACCTTTACTTATGCCTTTAAAAGGTTTAATCTCAATTGCATCATCAAGCCTATTTCCTATCTTTGCTCTTAAAACAGATAATAAATTAGAAAAATCAGATTCATTAATCATTATATCTATCTTATCGTTCTTACTCCAAATATCTACAACCTTAATAATAAGGTCCTTCAAAAAATTATCATCATACACTCTAGAAATAGAATCCTTTAAAGCAGTCTTAAAAAGAGATTTAATATTTTCTTCAGTACCAATAATCAAATCCCTAACTGCTTGACGAGATGCCTCAAGAGAACGTCTTTTATACTCATTAGCTTCCGCTTCAGCTTGTATTTTTAAGTCATTAGCTTCCGCTTCAGCTTTTAAAACAATAGCCTTAGCATCCTTCTTTGCATTAAAAATAATCTCATTTGCTAATTTTTCAGCTTCCTCAAGTCCATCTTTTTTAATTTTATTTATCAGATCTTTAACTTCAAACTGCACTAGAACTCCTTAATATACAAAAAAAATAACTCAAAATACTTAATAAACAAATCTTTCAATAAAAAGTATAACAATAAATTTTTAATTATTAAAAGCCAAATTATTGAAAATCATACACCACTAAAAAAATCTCCTATAATTTTATAAACATTAATATCATGAACTATAGAAAGTTTTTTTCCTGGAAACCTTTCTTTAAGCTTTTCACCAAAAACCTTAATACCCCTTTCTATAACCATGTTACTAAATTCTACATCGACTATATCAAGAGTTATTATCTCAATAATAACTAAATATCCTCTTCCAAACTTAGAACCATATCCAAGGGTAAAAGAAGTAGTAACACGAAAAAGTCCATCTAAAAGTCCATTAGCTGACTTCCCTCTAGAGAGCCTACTTGGATGCACTTTATAAGAATTACCAAATTCATCTTCAAGAACACAATCAACATCAAGACAAATCTTAAACAATGCATTCTCAAATTCCTCAAATCTTGATATACCCATTTAAAATTCTACTATTGTTTTTCCAACTCCTCCATCACTTGGATGAGCAAAATAATATTTTTTAACAAATTTTACATCTCTTAAAAATGCATGTATTCCTTCCATAAGAAGACCTTCTCCTTTGCCATGAATAATCTCAAATTTACAAACATTCCTTAGTAACATATTATCTATTTTCCTATTTAAAAAATCTATAGCCTCAACCACTCTCATCCCCCTAATATCAACAGTTAAACTCAATTCATCATCTTGCATTTCAAAAGAAAAACTAAAATTTTTATCACTATCATTTTTAGACTCCTTATTATCCAATATTTTCTCTAAATTCAAAGATGAAACCGTAATATTAAAAACACCAGTATTTACAATAAACCCTTTTTTAGTAACACCTATTATTTCCCCTGAAGCATTTGACCCAGAAACTCGAACCTTATCACCCACCCTAAATTCAATTTTAGTGGCAATCTCTTGATTAAGCAATCTAACTCTAGCAGTTTTGGTAATTATATTATCTGTAATATTAGATATAAATTCCTTATTTTTAGTAGTACAAACATTGCCCTCTTTTATCTCTCTAACTAAATTTTCTAAAATTTTCCTTGAATTTTTTAAAAATTCTTTATGTTCATTTATCAATCTCTCTTCCAAATCTCTTTCTTTCAAGATAATATTATTCCGAATATTATTAATCTCAACTTCCTTAAGTTCAATAAGTTTAAGTTTACCTTTTAATTCCTCTTCAAGTAAATGAATTTCCTGCTCCTTTTTTGTAAGTCTTTCCAATATTTCATTAACTTCCGTCTTATTAGATGAATGAATCTCTTTCGCTCTAAGTACTATATTAGAATCAATAGAAGACTTACTTGCAACACTAAAAGCAAAGCTTTCACCTGGAACAGAAAATATTAAATTATAATTAGGTTCCATTTTGTCTAAATCCATCTGCATAGAAGCATTAACAACGAATTCATGAGTGTAGGCAAAATATTTAAGAGCATTGTAATGAGTCGAGATAATAACGTAAGAATTAAGGTTAATTAAATGCTCAAGAACAGCTACAGCTAATGCTTGTCCTTGTTCAATATCAGTACCCGAACAAAATTCATCAAATATTAACAGGCTATCTCTTGTTGCATACTTTAAAATATAAGCAATATTATTCATATGACTTGAAAAAGTTGAGAGTGAATTTGCAATTGATTGATCATCTCCAATATCAACTAAAATATTATCAAAAATCTTAAAAGTACTAGACTCATCAACTGGAACAGGAATTCCAAATTGGAACATAGCGCTCAAGAGAGCAACAGTTTTCAAAGTTGCCGTCTTACCACCAGCATTAGGACCTGTAATAACTACAATTTTATTGTTTAAAGGACAAAAATTTATAAATTTTGCATGCTGTATCAAAGGATGACGGGCATTGATAATATTAATATTACTATCAAATTTAGGAAACACTCCTTGATTTTTTATTCCATAAATTGCTCTGGCCTTTAGAGAATCATAATATAAAAATTTACTATAAAGAGCTTTTAAAAGAACAATATGTTTGCGAATCTCATCTGAGAGTTCTTGCAGAATTTTTAAAACTATACGCGTTTTTTTTAAACTTAAAAACCCTAATTTATTGTTATAATTCACTATATCATTTGGTTCAATATAAAATGTTTCACCAGATGATGAAATAGATATAATATTGCCCTTGATTTTATTTTTAAAATTAGATTTAAGTGCAATAGCATATTTGCCTGATTTATAATAAATAAGCGTAGAGGTTAAATATTGCGAATTTAAGCTTATTATCTGCTTGAGATGTTTTTCAATTTTTTTATCTAAATTTCTAATTTCAAAATCAATCTCATCATAATTTTTGACAACACCTCGCTTTATTTTAAGTTCATCAAGATCAATATACTTACATAAAATCTCTAATAAATGCTTTAAACTTGGATCTACAAATAATAATTCTTTTAAAATTTCAACTTCATTTTGAAGCTTAAATTCATTTCTCTCTAAAAAAAATATTATTCTTAAAACTTCCCTTAGAAAAAAAATAATATTCTTAATTTCCTCAATAGAAATTCTTGAGTTCTCTTTAAGAAGTAAAACAATAGAATCACTTATACTTTCAAGACAAGAATTTGGATATTCGTCATAAACTTCAATAAAATTTTTGATCAGTTTAACAAAAAAACATACCCGACTAACTTCTTCCTCGGTTTTCAATATTTGTTGATCACCTAGAAGGTTAACCGTATCTGAAACAGCTACATAAGAAGCAACTGAAGCTAATATTTGATAAAAATCAATTTTTTCCAAATATTTCTTTTGCATAATTCTTATATCTCTTAAGCTCATTTACAATCTTTAGATAACTATTGTATCTAACTTCTGAAATTCTAAATCCAATTTGATCCATTATAAAACAATTTGGCTCATTTGCATGCAAACAGGAATTAAATCTACAAAAATCATTCAAATCTTTAAATTCTCTAAAATAATCTCTAAGCTTAAGAGGTTCTAAACTTTCAATTCCAAATTCCTTTATTCCAGGAGTATCAATTACCACTCCATTATCAGAATGAAAAGCCATAGCATAAACTGTAGTATGTCTGCCTCGTGCATATTTATAAGATATTTCATTTATAGCCTGCGCTGCATTTAAATCCACCTCATTTATAAGTGAAGATTTTCCAACTCCAGACTGCCCGACAAAAGAAGCCCTTGAATTTTTAATAATTTCCTTTATTTCTTCAATTCCCTGCAAAGTGATAGCAGAAGTTTTAATAACCCTATAACCTAAATTTTCATAAATTTTAATAAAAGTATCAACTTTAATGCTCATACCCTTATCAACCTTATTTATCAAAATAATAGGAGTAATTCCTTGTTCTTCAGCAACTACTAATGCTCTATCAATAAATGAATTTTTAATCTCAGGAAGATTAGCAGAACTAACAATTAAAATATTATCTATATTTGAAACAATAATTTGCCTAAGAGCAGCCTTTTTATTATAACGCCAAAGAACACTTTTTCGTTTAAGTCTCTCTTTAATATATACCTTACCCTCATCATAAATATCTCCACAAACAAAATCACCAGGAACTAAGGGGCTATATTCTTTATCCTGGGTATTTAAAACTTTCCCCTTAATAACTCCTTCATAAATTTCATTGGTATTAACATTAACAATAGAATAAATATTGTTCACACCCCAGAGAACCTCAAATCTAAGATCGCTCAATTGATTATTCCTTTAAAATGCAAACCATATTTTTTACAAAAATTCTTATAGAAATACAAATTTTCATCTTGTGTTAAATAAAAATAACGTGTGAAACAATCATCATGACTTTCAATGATCTTTAATTCTTTAACAAGCTCATTAGTCACAAGTTCACGATTCTCATAAACAGGAATTCCTAAAAAATTTTCAATCATGTCTTTAATGTGCAAATAATGTGTACATCCTAAAAAAACTATATCCCGCCTACTAGCTTTAACCTCTAATTTTAAGAAATTTAAATATTTAAGGGCATCTTCCTTAAATCTATCTCCATATTCTACAAAATTCACAAGCTCACTTGCGGGTTTTAAAATTAAATCCCAATGACAATCTTTTTCTCTTTGAATAAATTTACTATTAATGGTAGCACGTGTTGCAATTAAAATAACCCTTTTATATGAAAGCTCTTCTACTAAACCAACTGAAGGCAAAGTATATATTACAGGAAAATTAAAATTTAATTTGTCATATACACTAATAGAAGCTGTATTACAAGCAATAACAATTGCAACAACATTATACATTTGTTCCAATTTCAAAATTAGTTCTAAAATCTCTTTTAAAAGAAAGTCTGAACTCTTCTCACCATAAGGAAAGTTCTTGTTATCTGCAATATAGACATAATTTCTCTTAACAAGCCTTCTGCTTATATACTCAAAATAAGAAAGTCCACCAACACCCGAATCAAAAATAACTATAACATTCTTTAAATTGCTCATAAGCCTTACTTAAATCTAAGTATAGAAATTAATTTATTCTCTTTCAATGACAATTGATAATATTTACAACCTAACAAACTTTTAAACTATCATAGTTTAAATTATAATTATCATTAATACCAAATTATAAAAGAGGAAAATATGCATAAGAGCATCAAAGAAATTTTAAATAATCCCATACTAGATAGCATAATCACAGTGAAAGGATGGATCCGCACAAAACGCAGTAATGGTAAGATCTCATTTGTGGAAATTAATGACGGCTCAAATATTAAAGGAATTCAAGCGATCATTGATGAAGAAGATCATCAATTTGAAAAAAAAGAATTTAAAAAGCTCACAACAGGTGCCAGTATATCATTAACCGGAATTTTAATCTTAAGTCCAGCAAAAGGACAAACCTATGAAATCAAAACAACAAATTTTAATATAATTGGAGAAGCGGATCAAGAAACATATCTTTTACAAAAGAAAAGGCACACCTTTGAATTTTTAAGAGAAATTCCTCATTTAAGAATTCGTACTAACACATTTGGGGCTGTAGCCAGAATTAGAAATCAAATTTCTTATAAAATTCATGAATATTTTCAAAAAAATGAATTTTTATACATACATACCCCAATTATTACATCAAATGACGGAGAAGGGGCCGGTGAAATATTTCGTGTATCTACCTTAGATTTTAATAACATAAAAAACGGAAAAGAAGTTGACTTTAAAAACGATTTTTTTGGTAAACAAGCATTCCTTACAGTAACTGGACAACTTCACGGTGAAGCTTATGCAATGGCTTTATCAAAAATATATACATTTGGACCGACATTTAGAGCAGAAAACTCTAACACAACACGCCATGCCTCAGAATTTTGGATGATTGAACCTGAAATGGCATTCTTTACACTTGAAGATAATATCAATTTAGCAGAAGATTTTCTTAAGTATATTTTAAAAGAGACTTTAAATAATTGTAATCAAGATATGGAATTTTTTGATAATTTCATTGAAAAAGGCCTAATCAAAAAAATTGAAGATGTAATAAATTCTAACTTTGAAGTTATTACATATACCCAAGCAATTAAAAAACTTGAAAATGCAACAAAAACATTTGAAATAAAACCTTACTGGGGAATGGATTTACAAACAGAACATGAAAGGTATTTAACAGAAGAAATCATCAAAAAACCTGCCATAGTTATTGATTATCCAAAAGAATTTAAAGCATTTTACATGAAAATGAATGAAGACGATAAAACTGTTAAAGGAATGGATATTTTAGTTCCACGCATTGGAGAAATAATTGGAGGTAGTGAAAGAGAAGATAATTTGGATAAGTTGAATAAAAGAATAAAAGAGCTAAATTTAGAAACAGAAACTCTTAATTGGTACTTAGATTTAAGGAGATTTGGATCAACTCCTCATTCTGGATTTGGACTTGGACTTGAAAGATTAATACAATATATAACAGGAATGGCCAATATTAGAGATGTCATCCCATTTCCAAGGACTCCTAAAACTCTTTATTTCTAATAAAAAGTTTTAGGGGGAAACAATTGCAAATAAAAATTTTATGTCAAATAACATTAATGTTATCAGCATTGATGTTATTTCCAAATATAGAAAAAGAAATCACAAGTAAAAAATCAAATTATCAATACAGTAGAGAAAAGCCTAAGATCAACAAATCCAATAAAATAAACTATCCACACAAAAAAGAAGATTATCATCATAACATTATAAGAAAAAAAGATCCAAATCTACAAATTGATAAAACTAATAAAAAGCAAGATGCACAAAAACCCATAAACAATATCGTAAAAATAAGAAAATCTAACAAAATATACTATCCTCAAAACAAAAACAACATACAAACATCCAAATCAAAGAAAAACATATGGTATAACATCAAAGTCTATTCAACTCATACAAAAGATATATTTAAAAAAATAAAAGCACTAAATAAAATAAATACACAAATAGAAAATAATTTTGCTTTAATTGGTCCAATCTCAGAAGATAATTTAGGAGAAATAACAAAGGCATTACAGATCATAGGGTATAATGAACTGGAATATATCAAAATCGAGCAAAACTAAAGTTTGCAAGACAAAAATTTTAAAATATCATTCAATTCATCATCTAAATTAAAAAAACTTAATTTATACTCATTTTCTGATAAGCCTATTAACTCATGATTACTGTAATGTATCCAAGTGTTTAGCTCATCTTCACTTGAATACTTATTAACATAATAATCAGGTTTATAATTCACATATCCACGTTCCTTATAATCATAAACAGCAATCTTAACATTTTGACTATCTATTCCTCTCTTTAAAACTTCTTCTCGCAAATGAATAATTGTACGACCAGTATCAAAAATATCATCAACAAATAAAACATTATCCCCTGCTCTTAAGTATTTTGGATCATAAGTCCATCCATCTATCATTATTTTTTTTTGCTTATTTGAAACATCATATGATCTTGCAACAACAGCAGCATAAAGAAGAGGTTTTTCTAGTTTAACAAATTTAAAGAATTCACTAATAATATTACCAAGATAAGCTCCTCCTCTTAAAGAGACATACATAATATCAGGAATAAATCCATTTTTATAAATTTTATAAGCAAGCTTAAGACCATTTATTCTTATCTCTTCATAAGAAACAAATTTTTTCATTAATATAACACCTCAAAACGCATAAAATTAAGATTTATCTAAATATTGACTATTTGCATTAAATTCAATATATTTGCTACTCTTGCAAGCGCCCAACATTACAAAAAAAATTCATATTACTCATATTTACTCATATTTAATTAAAAATAAAACTCATTGATATAAACAATACCTCTTTTCCTAAAACACTTAAATATAAATTCTTAGGTAGAATCACTTCCATTTAAATTTTAACCTCTTCACATAGACATTGCCTTATTAAAACTTGAAAAATTTTAAAATATAGGACAAAATTAACATCTTTAAGCTCTAAATAGGCTTAAAGATATCCATTCTTTAAGCCTAAACTAAAAATAAAGTTTATTACTAAAAAGATACTTTAAAAGTTTGACCATCTCTTAAAACAGTATAAGTATTTTTCCTATGTTCAACAGCATCATAAAAATCTCTTAAGCTTTTAATACTTTTTGAATTAACAACCATAATGATATCTCCTGTTGAAATTTTAGGATTTGTACCTAATGTTGGATCAACACTGTCTACCACAACTCCATTAGTCCAATTTCTTAAACCAAGTTGAGTCCTAACCTCCTTAGTTAAAGGATAAACAGTAAAACCTGGCATCAATTTTAGCTCTGAGATATATTCCTTCTCATTATTGATTTTTGGCTTAACATCAAGTTCTATTTCAATATTCTTTTTCTCTTTCCCTCTTAAAATTTCAACTTTAATTTTCTCTTTCGCATAAAAATCATTAATATACTGCTTAACATCGTAGAAAAAATTCATTGAAACATCATTGATCTTGCTAATTACATCACCTGCTTTAAGTCCTGCTCTAAAAGCAGATGTACCATCATAAACCCCCGCAATAATTGCTAATGATTCAAAATTATCCTCATAACCTAAGCTTTTAAGAAGTTCTGAGTCCTTACTTCTTAAACGATGCAAATCAACTCCCATCCAAGCCGATTCACTCTTCTTACCACTCATCAAAACATCGAAAATACTTTTAGCGTTATTAATAGGAACAGCAAAACCAAGTCCAAGATTACCCCCAGAAGGAGAAGCCGATATCCAAGTATTGATCCCAACAACTTCTCCCTTAATATTTACAAGAGGTCCCCCAGAATTACCACGATTAATAGCTGCATCTGTTTGAATAAATGAATTTCGTGCCTTCAAATTAGGATTAACCGAACGATGAAGACCACTTATAATACCTGCTGTAACTGAAAAACTAAAGTTATGGGGACTCCCAACAGCTATAACCCAATCCCCTATCTCAAGCATATCACTATCACCAAGTTCAGCTATTTCAATAGCTGCATCATTAGCCTCAAAACTAACGAGTGCAATATCTTTTTTATCATCCTTACCTACTAGTTTTGCTTTATAAGTTTTACTGTCATAAGTTCCAACTTCAAATTCAATCGCATTATCTACAACATGACTATTTGTAAGAACATAAAATAAATTTGTTTTCTTAGAATCTCTTCCAATAATTACTCCAGAACCACCCCATTGCGCCTTCTTTTCAAGATTAATACCTGGAACATCAAAAAAGAAGAATAAATGGAAAAGATCGCGTGTTTTAACTATTCCAGTAGCATAAATTTCCACAGTGGATGGTAAAATCTTTTTAGATACCTTTCTAAAAGAATCCTGAAGAGACTCGCCAGTATCACCTTTCTCCTGTGCAAAAACAATAGCATTTTTATCAGATCCTAAATAATGTATTCCAACAAAAAATCCAATAGTTAAAGCTAAAAAGCTTGCTAAAAATACGGAAATAAAATTTTTCTTCATTTTATACACCTCCATAATATAAAACCAAATCTTTTAAATAACACTTAATTAATATCTATCAAATCTTACTCAAAATCAAAGGCAAACCATCAACAACAGCAACAGTATGTTCAAAATGAGCAGAACAACTAAAATCAGATGTAAACACTGTCCAACCATCATTCTTAACAGAAACTTTATGGCCCCCTAAATTTACCATCGGCTCAATCGCTAAAACCATACCTTCTTGAATTCTAACATTTTTAAAAAAAGGCTCATAATAATTTGGCACATTTGGTTCTTCATGCAAAGCAAAACCAACCCCATGTCCTGTATAATCTCTAACAATTCCAAAACCAAATGGTTTAATATAATTTTCTATAGCTTTTGAGATATCTAAAACCCGATTACCAACCTTCATTTCATCAATTCCTCTATAAAGAGCAGCCTCTGTAACTTCTAATAATTTATTGACCCTAGAACTTACTTTACCCACCTTAAAAGTCTTAGCCATATCACTATAAAACCCATCTAAAATAACCCCACAATCAACACTAATAACATCGCCATCTTTAAGCTCTCTTGTTCCAGGAATTCCATGAATAACTTCTTCATTTATAGAAGCACAAATAGTTCCCTTAAATCCAGCATATCCCTTAAAAGCAGGTTTAGCCCCATTCTTAGAAATAAAATCACTAGCAATCAAATCAAGCGTTTTAGTGTTAATTCCAGGAACAATATTCCTTTCAATCTCTAAAAAAGTCTGGGCCAAAAGTCTTGCAGATTCCCTAATTTTCTCAATCTCTGTCCTAGACTTTAATCTTAATTTCAAATAATTAATTCCTCTCTTTAAGTATTTCTATCATATTCATATAAAGTTTACCTTCATTAGTTTCATAAAAAAAATTAGAAGTTAAAATAGCTTCTCGTCCCTTTTCAAATTCACCTAAATAAAGATAATTAATTCCACGCTTTAAATACACTTTTGCCATATCTTCACGTTCTCTTAAAGTAATTTTACTCTTATCATTAAGAGTGAAAGGCAAAAGAGAAACTGTCTTACTAAAATATTCTTCAGACTCTTTATAATTTTTTTGATACAATTTTAAAACCCCAAGATTATAATAAAAACCATATAAATATTTGCCCATTTGATTCTCAATCATCACTTTTTCCGCAACACCTAAATCTTTTTTAAGAAAAAAATAATAAAATTTATAGAAATAATACCAATCTTGAACTTCATCGACAGAATCATAAATCTTAAAAAATAAACCTAAATCTTTTAAATCAGAATAAAGAAGCAAATTCCAAGCCAAAAGCTGAGCAATATCAGTGCTATAATTTGATCTATAAAATAAACGCCATAAGAAAGACTTTTTAGCCTCATACTTTAAATTTGAATAATTCAACACAAAGTAAAGTTTAAAAAATAAAGGATTATCTACATACTTTTTTGCAATCTCATTTGCATTAAAATAATCATTGGCCTCAAAATAAATATTAGCCAAATAATAATTCACAATTTCATTTTCTTTAAAATTTTCATTAGCTTTGTTTAAATAAGCAATAGCACGCTTTAAATCATTCTCCTTCTTAGCAATACATGCTAGCCCAAGATATACCATCATACTATAATCAGGAAAATCGGTATAAAGTTTTAAATATTCAATCTTAGCATTATTAATATCACCCTTCTTCAAATAGGCGTCTGCTAGCAAAAACATCAAACTTGGGTCATTACTATTATTAAGCTTAAGATTTGCAATAGTAAAATCCAAATTATCAAGACCATAAGAAATATAGGCAAGTTCTTTAGAAAAATCCTTATCTTCCTTTATTTTCAAAAGTATTCTCTTAGCAGAATTTAAATCCTTTTTCTCTATATACAAAAGCATTGCATCAATTAAAAATGCATTATTTTGAAGATTTAAACCTATAGTCTCAAAAGCAAAGGCATCTCTTTCATGTTCTATTTTGATTAAAAAGCTTTTAATATCTTTTATATCATAGCCTAAAATTAAACTTTTAATAAAAGCCTCATCATACAAATGCTTATATTCCTTATATCCTAAAAGATACTGCTTTGCAATATCATAAGCCTCTAAAACAGCTCCCACCTTAAGTTTTGAATATACTTCAAGTGCCCTAAGCTTTAAATTTCCCGGCAAACTTTTAATACTTAAGTCCAAAATGTCCCTCATCAATAAATAATGTTTAATTTTCACAGAATAAAGCTTTGCCCTTTTAATAAGAGAAAGCCACTTATATTCAGTATCAGCATAATAAGAATAAAATCTTATTGCATTCTCAGCACTCTCCAAATTTTCACTTGAAAGATAACCATCAACTTCTACAAGAATCTTATTAAAATCTAGTTCGCCCTTTAACATATATAAAATGTATGGATTCAAGCTCAAACAAACAAAAATTGATATAAAAAGGACTAAAAATAAAATAAAGAATAACAACACCTTATTTGCTTTCAAATGAGCTCTCCATATTTTTCAACAAAGCATCGAGTATCCCATTAACAAATTTATAAGAATTTTTACTACCATACTTTTTGGCAATTAAAATAGCCTCATCTATTATAACTCTCTTGGGAACATCTAAATTTTGAAACTTAAGTGAATATACACTCATTCTCAATATGGCAAGATCAACCTTATCCATACGGTCTAAACGCCAATTAAGAGAAATATCACTAATCAATTTGTCAATAAATTCTAAATTATCATAAGTACCATTAACCAACACAGAATAAAATAATTTTAAATCCTCTCCTAATTCAAATCCATGATCTTCAAGATTAAAAATATCATAAATATTATCTTTTGCCTTACAATTAACATCAATACTGTAAATTTTTTGAAAAGCTAATACCCTAGCCTTGTGTCTCAAGTCCATAACCAATATTATAAATATCTTAATATTTATTTTAGACTAGAATCCAAAATTTGTATACTAGCAGACTTACTGAGTTTATCATAAATCTCTTGTTGTACTCTAGCAACAATTTGCTGCTGGTGAATATTAATCATATTATTTTTTATGGCATCCTTTACAGTCATATCAACATTAGGAGATATTTTATCTTGAAGACCTAAAAATCTCTGAGAATACATTTCAGTAACTTTAACTATATGAAAACCTTCTTTTGATGATATTGGCTGAGAAATGTCTCCTTTCTTAAGCATAAATACTTCTTTAATAAAATCTAATCCAAGAACATTTTGTGCATTCTGATCACCTCTTGCCAAGAATCCAAGATCACCATTTTTAACCTTAGAACTCTCATCATTTGAATATTTTTTTACGGCTTCCTCAAAGGTAACCTTTTTCGATTTTATCTGATTTACAATATCCTTTGCATTTGCAAGAACTTCCGATCTCTTTTTATCTTTTGAAGAAAAGAAAACATGACTAATCCTTGCTATATCAGGATTAACAAACTTAGTTTTATTAGCCTCATAATATTCAACTACTTCTTCTTCTCCTGGGATTTTTATTTCTGAAAATTTAGGCTGAGCCATCTTTAGAATTAGCTTTTGTGCAGAAAGAGACCTCTTCATTGAAGATAAAAGCTCATTCCAATTTGTACCCTGACTTTCTATCATTTGTTTAATTTGCTCATCTGTAAGATTTAAAAGTCCAAACTGAGCTCTAATTGTTTGCATAACTTCAACATCTTCAACCTTAATCCCTTGCTTTAAAGCCTCTTGACCAAAAAGGACATCGGCTATTAAAATCTGCAAAACTTGCTTCCTCTCAGCATTACTTAAATCTCTACCTTGTGTCTTTTTCAATGTATTTACCTTAGAATCAAATTCTGTCTTAGTAATAATTTCGTTATTATGTAAATTAATAATTACAACAGGAGTATTTTGAGCAAAAGTAGTTATCCCTACAACAAAAAACAACAGAAAACAAAAAACATTACCCATAAAAATCACCTTTATATCAATCCTTAAACTAAATCACTGCATAAAATTTTAACAAAACATTAAATTTAAATCTAGTTTAAAATAAGAATATCATTCACCTATATAAAAAGGCCGCTATACCCTGTCCACCTCCAATACAAAGAGAGGCAATTCCTTTTGATTTATTATTTATTTTAATAAGACGTGCAAGAGTTAACAAAATCCTAGCGCCACTAACTGAAAACGGATGCCCCAAGGCAATAGCCCCTCCATTAACATTGATAATACTATCTCTAACATCATATTTTTGACGTAAAGCTTTTAAAACACTTAAAGATTGTGCAGCAAAAGCTTCATTTGTTTCAATAAAATCAATTTCACTTGGAGTTAAGTTAAATGTCTCTATAATTTCTTCAATAGCAAGAAAAGCTCCAAATCCCATATGAAGAGGATTTAAGCCTACACTTTTAAAACCACCAACATAAGCTAAAGGTTGTAATCCCATTTTGCAAACAAAATCTTCACTTGCTAATATTAAAAAACAAGCCCCATCATCTAAACTAGAAGAATTGCCGGCAGTAACAGTACCTCCCTCCTTAAAGACGGGTTTTAAAGATGACAGTTTTTCCAAACTTAAACTATCACGTATCTCCTCATCACTACATATAACACTTTTAAGTCTTGTCTTTCTATCAAAAACTGATAAAGGATATATTTCATCATTAAAATATCCACTATCTCTTGCTGCTGTTGCCTTCATATGAGAATTATATGCAAACTGATCTTGCATTTCTCTTGTAATTTCATACATTTTAGCCAAATTTTCCGCTGTAAGTCCCATCACAGTACTACTTGGAGTATCAACTAAGGCATCTTTATATATTGAATCTTCTATTTTAAAGTCACCAAATTTCAAACCATCAAATCTAACACCTCTTGGCAAAAGATAAGGCGCATTACTTAAATCTTCTACACCACCAGCTAAAACAATTTCACTATTACCAAGAGCTATAGAATTAAACGCAAGTTCTAAAGATTTAAGTCCCGAGCCACAAACTTTGTTTACAGTAAAAGCAGGAGTAATTTCACATAAACCAGCCTTTAAAGCAATTTGTCTAGCAATATTTTGACCAAGCCCTGCAGAAATTACATTTCCAATAATAACCTCATCCACTTTATCAATATTATTTCTCCCAAGCAAAGCCTTAACAATATCTGAGGACAAATCAACAATACTCATTCCCTTTAAGGCACCCCCAAATTTAGTAATAGGGGATCTAAGTCCGTCAATAATTGCTATTTTTCTCATATACCCCTCCCCACAAAAAAACTAACCTTCAACTATATAATAACAAAATACAATTTAAAAAAATAGAATATAAAAGATATTATAAATGATTTGATAAAAATCATCATCAATATTAGTTATTAAATACACCAAAAACACAATGATATATTCGAACAAAAATGTTATATTAATTATGCATGTATTTAGCAAAACTTAACCTCAAAATGATAATTATAATGTTGGCAATTAATTCTTATGCTTATAACCATTTAACCAAATATCAAAATGATAAAATTGATAAATACCATTTTAACAATCTAAATGACGGCCTTGGATTTGCACTCTGTGATTTTTTTGATGATCTCAGAAGCGGTTCTTTAATATTTATTCACGAATCAAAATATAATTTCATGATAAATGCAGAAGCACACATGTTAACTTTTAGAGGAAATAAAGATTCTCCTACGCAATTAAGAACAAGAATTGATCTTTTAGAAATTGGATTTATGTACTATTTTCCATTTTCAATACAAACAAAAACACAATACTTTGGAAACATCGATATTGGTATTGGTATTAAAAATTTAATCTATGGAAACTGGGGTGGAGCTTTAATACAACAAGCAGTGCATTTTACCCTAAGACAATTTAGACCAATTCCTAAAAATTATGAAAATTACAATTACAGAGGTTTCTTAAGTACAGCAATCAATTATTCTTACATGAAATTTTTTAATCTTGAAAATTATATAGACTTATCTTATTTTGCAGACTATTTTTTCAAAACAAGCATTGCAATGGACTTTAGAAATAAATCTATAGGGATTGAAACTAAACTCTTTTATCAAACTCAAAGTAAAATAAATAATATAGAAACATATTCAAAAACACAAGAAGCAGAAACTGGAATTGGAGTTCAATACAGACTTCATTCTAAAAACTTTTTTACAATAAATAACCTTAATTTAAACAATTTTTCAAACAAGGAAAAATTTTTCAGTGTAGGAGGATTTGGCATAATTTTTACCGAAGAATACGACAATACCTCGGAATATAACTTATATCTCCTCAACCAAAATTTTTCTTTTGGATTTGACATTATGGTCCCATTCCAAACTAGAAATTTAATATATTACATAATAACACCCTCATTAAAATATTATTTTGCCATTGCAACAAATTATGATATTAATTTAGCTGAATTCAATAGCCGTACAAATAGATTTTCATCCGGATTGATCTATGAATTATTCACAAAAGATCGATTTATATTATACATATGTTCTGGAATATGCGTATCTTACAATCAAGATAAAAAAGATATAAAAGCCATTTACAGACCATTAAAAATAAAAGATACATTGCAAGCAGGACTTGAAATTGAACCTGGCATATCAATAGAAACACTTAAATACAATAAAGTAACATATAATGCAAAAATATTTACAAAAATTAATTATCACCCAATTGTTTATAACACAACAAATTATACTTTAGAGACACATAAAATAAATTTCAATTACCTTGGAATCGGTATAACAATAAACATCTAAATACGTCAAATTATATGAATGCAGCAAATAATATCTTGTCCAAAATCAAAGATGATAAAAACTCAAAACATCAACAAATAACATTAATAATCATTTTCATGTTCTTTATTCACAAATTTAACAACATGTGGCAAAAACAATATATCAGCTCTTCCTGTAGGCCCATTTCTATGTTTAGCAACAATAATTTTAGTATCGATAGCACTAATTACTCTCTCATCATCAGAGCTACTTCTTAAGTCCTTATCCCTATGAAGTAAAATAACAATATCTGCATCCTGCTCTAATGCACCTGATTCTCTTAAACTAGCAAGACTGGGTTCACGTCCCTCAGTATCTCTTGTAAGCTGTGAAAGGGCAACAATTGGAATCTTAAGTTCTCTTGCAAGCTCTTTGAGTGCTTTACTAATTGAGGCTACCTGCTCATGACGTGGAATATTTCTAGTTTCGAGGGAAATAAGGCTAATATAATCAACAAATAGTATATCTATATCCGAAAATCTCTTAAGCTTTCTAGCCTGAGTTGCAAGCGTTAACAAACTAATATTAGCAGTATCTTCAATATAAAATTCAGAATTACTAATATCATTCACAACATCATTGATTGCCTTAATTTCATGACCTGACAAAATACTATTTTGAATCTTAAAACTATCAATATTAGCTTGAGCTGCTATTATTCTTTTAATCAAAGCATCAGAAGTCATTTCAAGAGAAAAAAAACCTACTTTCCTCTTTTTATCATTCCTCAATGCAATACTTGATGCAATGTTAAGTGCAAAGGCAGTCTTACCAACACTAGGACGAGCACCAATAATAATAAAATCACTCTCTCTAAAACCTCCAATAAGACTATCAACCTTCTTAAAACCACTTGGAATACCAAAATTAACTTCTCGTTTTTTCATGCTTCTCTCATATATCTCAGCATGAACTCTCTCAGCAACAATTTTTGCATGATTAAGATTTTTACTAGAACAATCTAATTCAATTGAAAGAATATGCCTTTGTGCATCTTCCACAAATTGCTCAACTTTTTTTGTAGAATCATTAGCTAAATCATTTAGTTCTCTAGAAATTTTAGAAATATCTCTTCTAATACGATGTTCTTTAACAATCTTCGCATAAACATTTATAGTCTTATCAGTTGGAAGATACCCTGATAGAAAACTCAAATAATCCTGCAATCCTGTTAAAGCTTTAAAATTACTTAAAAGCTGTGATTTAGGTGTTAAAGAAGACACTTCTTCAAATACAGTTATTGGATCAATATTTTCTCTTTTTTCATAAAGAGAAATCATCGCTTTAAAAATCATCTCATGATTTTTACTATAAAAATCATCCGGTTTTAGATATAATAATGCCTCTTCCACCTTCCCCGGATTATAGAATATACTCGAAATAACTGCCTTTTCTGCGCCTTCGTTAAAAAGAAGTGTAGAGGCCGTACTTACTGAAGTAAAAGCCACAAACTATACCTCTTTTTCAAACTTCCTTTTCAACACTCTTAGACTTTTTAAGAGAATGTTTTTTCTCTTCCCTTTTTATCTCAACTTTAATGACAGAATTAATTCCCTCATAAAGCTTAATAGTTACATCATAAATTCCAAAAGTTTTTAATGTACCATGATGTATATCTATTCTTCTTCGCTCAATTTCAAAACCAAGCTTTAAAAGTTCATCAGCAATATTTAAGTTATTGATACTATGAAATAATTTTCCGCTATCATTAGACTGCATTACAAATTCCAAATTGATCTTATCAAGTTTTTCTTTAAGTTCAAGAGCGGCTTTTTTTCTCGTTTCTTGTCTCTTAAGTATTGATCTCCTTTTTTGATTAAAAATATCAATATTATGCTTATCCGAAAAAACAGCAAAACCTTTTGGCAATAAATAATTTCTAGCAAAACCGTCCTTTACATCAACAATATCACCTTCTTTTCCAAGATTAATAAAATCTTCTTTCAAAATTACTCTCATCATCTCTCCTTAATATTTTTTCACAAAAGGAAGTAAAGCCATATATCTAGCTTTCTTAACCTCTAATGCAAGACGCCTTTGGTGCTTAGCAGAAGTGCCTGTAATTCTCCTAGGCAATATTTTCCCTTGCTCTGTAATAAACTTCTTAAGGAAATCAAATTCTTTATAATCAGGAATTCTGTCCATATCACAAAATCTACATGTTTTTTTCTTAAAAAATCTAAAATTAGGGTTTTTTTTAAAACCATCTTGATGTCCATCAGTCCTTGAGTCTTTCTGATGGGAATCTATATCTTTATACATAAATTCAAACTCCTAAAAAGGTATATCTTCATTAAAACCGTCATCAAAACCAATATCCGTAAAAGAATCTGGCTTCTTATAACTTTCAAAACCAACATCATTAGCACCTTTAGTAGTAATAAGTGAACCAAACATCTGAATATCATCTACTAAAACACTACATCTGTTCTTCTTATCTCCAGTGCTTTTATCTTGCCAACTCTCATACCTTAAAGAACCACTAATCACAACTTGTTTTCCTTTCTTAAGAAAAGAACCAAGACTCTCAGCTCTCTTACCAAAGAGAGTACAATCAAAAAATTGAGCATAATCCATCCATTCGTCATTTTTTTTCACCCTTCTGTTATTAGCTAAACCAAATTTAAGAATAGCAATACCTGCCTCAGTATAAGTAAGCTCAGAATCTCTAGTAAGCCTACCAGATAATACTAAGGAATTAATATCGGCCATCTACTCCCCCCCCCTCAATCTACTTTTACATCAACATTAGAATTAAGCTCTGATGATTCTTTTTCTTTAATATCCCTATTATCCTTGAATTCTCTAAAATTTTTTCTCTTAACTTTTTTGACACTAACCTTTTTGTTAATCTTAACCAAGATCATATGTCTTAATAAATTTTTAATAAGTTTTAATTGAATTTCAAGCTCTTTCAAATTCTCACTATCCATCTTAAATTCTATTATTTCATATCTACCACGCAACTGCTTCCTAATAGGATATTCTAATGCCCTCTCTCCAAGAGAATTTTCAGCAAAATCACTAGCATTAAAAGCTGTTAACTGTTTTTTTACCTCTTCTAAAGCAACTTTATATTCAAGTTCTTCACTCTTAAACAAAAAACAAGCTTCATACTTTTTTATCATTATAACTCCTTACGGTCTTAATCGTACCATAAACCTTTTCAATTTATGGCAAAGGTTATCTCAATACTATAACAATTTATTTAAATAGTATATAAAAATACCTATTTTTTTTCAATATTGAGCAAAAAATCTTTTCAAAATACTCCTCACAGAACAATTAAAAATTCTACCCCCCCCCACTATCTTTAAAAATCATTCTATTAAAAGGTACCTTTTATATACCATACAATAAACTAGCTAAAAATATTAAGTTCTTAAAAAATCTCTTTAAAATAAAGTAAAAAAACAACTTATCTAACACAAATTCATAATTTTAAGTACATCTTCTAATCTAAATAAACTTTAATTATCCTCATCATCCTTATTGAGTTTGTAAACTTTCCCTGTCGAACCTTGCCTTTCAAGCTTATCATCTTCTTTCATTTCAATATATGCTTTAATACCATGTTTCACATTATCAGATGCAACAATGGCACTGGCCTTAAAAAGTTTTTCAGGGGAATAATTTTTAATCGCTTGTTTTATATAATAAACATTTGTTCCATAATCAATTTTAATTGCATTATCAATTGTAACAATATTTAAAGCACCTGTTTTTTTAAGAAAATCTTCTGATATAAGCTCAGGACTGAAAACTACAAACATTAAATTTGTTGAGACAACATTAAACTCTTGAATATTATCAAGACCTCCAAGACCTTGAGTTATAAGATGTGCAATGCCCATTCCTTCAACTTCCCCTTCACTACCAGCAAAAAATGGCTCACCAACACCAAAAATCTGAAAATCAAAATAATTATAAACCCATTTAAAAGTAAAATAATACAAAGCAAAAAATGCAAATCCTAATGGTAATAAATAAAGCCAATTTGTCTTGTCATGTCCCTGTAACACCCCAAACATTAGAAAATCAAAAAATCCAGCAGAAAAAGTTACACCAACTGCAATATCAAGTACATTAGCAATCAACAACCCAAACCCGGTATAAATGGCATGTATAAAATAAAGCAAAGGTGCAGTAAAAACAAATAAAAATTCTAAAGGCTCTGTAATTCCAGTCAAAAAAGCTGCAAAAGCACCTGAAAATAGCAAAGACACGATCTTACTCTTATCATCATGAATGATTCCTCTATAAACTCCCAATGCCGCCCCAGGAAGTCCAAACATAATAGAAAGATAAAATCCACTATTAAACCTGGAAATACTTGGGGAAAACCTAATAAGATACGGATCTGCTAATTGCGCATAAAATATATTCTGAATACCACCAACAACTTGACCATCAATAACTTCTGTTCCTCCCAACGAAGTAAAATTAAAAGGAAATGTAAGAATGGAATGAAGCCCTAAAGGAATAAGTAGTCTATTTAAAAATCCATAAAGAAAACTATTAAGATAGTTAAATTTAGCAATAAAAAATCCAAAAGAAGTAATTAATTCATTAAAATACGGCCAAATTAAAACAAATATTATCCCTAATAAAATACAAAAAGGAAAAACTACTATGGGAACAAAACGAAAACCAGAAAAAAAGTTTAAAGGCCCAGGCAACTCGATACAATAAAACTTATTATGCAAATATCCAACTAATAGCCCAACTGATAAAGACCCCAAAATACCTGTATTTAAAGTTTGAATGCCCAAAATATTTACTTGACCAACAGAAGACATTAAATTAGGCTCAACAAGTCTTGAAAACACATCAAGAAAATAATTTTCAGTAATATTAAAAATCAAATATCCAACAAGACCTGAGAGTGCAGCAGGACCCTTTTGAGCTCTAGCAACTCCAACAGTAATCCCTATAACAAAAAGTAATGGAATATTCAAAATAATAATATTACTGGTACTCTTAATAAGTCCCAAAACAAATTTAACAATAAAGTTATCAACATAAAACAAATTAGAAGGATTTAACAGTGCAGATCCAATTCCAAGCATTAAACAAAAAATTGTTACAATAGAAATTGGCAGTCTTACTGCACTAGAAAACTTTTGCAAATTAGCAAATCTAAAAACTTTTAAAAAATTGATCACTCTAGACCTCTCCATTCAAAAACTTAAAACAATATGCATTATATAGCTTTTTTACAAAAAGAGAGATATTAATAGAAAAAATTTAAGAAGAAAATTATGCAATAACATCAATTTAGCATTCTGTTTCATACTAAACTATTCTTGATCACTTGATTTATGTATTTTTTTAAACTAATATACCTAAAATAAATCAGAACAAATGCATGTTCTAAAAATAAAAAGCATACAAAAAAGAGTAGGTCTATGTTTGAAAAAGATAAAAAATACACATCATATAATGAGCCAATACCTAAAAATGAATTGTTTAGCTCAATATCTCACTTATTTGGCATTATTTTATCAATAATAGGAACAACAATTCTCATTACTCTATCAACTCATTCAAAAAAATATCTCCATGCAGTATTATTTCTTATCTATGGTTCATCAATGACATTACTATATACGATGAGTACTCTTTATCACATTTTTATAAAAGGAAGCAAAATAAAACAACTCTTTAGAAAATTTGATCATATCTCAATATTTATATTAATAGCAGGAACATACACTCCACCATGTCTAATTCTCATACCAAATACTTATGGAAAAACAATCCTCATAACCGTTTGGGGATTTGCTATTCTAGGAATTATTTTTAAATCAATATACGTAAACAGTCCTGGATGGCTTAACGGATGCATATTTATACTTATGGGATGGAGTATCATATTCGGAATCAGACTCATCTATAACATTCTCCCTATAAAAGGATTTTTATGGCTAGCACTTGGGGGTATTCTCTACACACTAGGGGGAATAGTTTACTCAACAAGCAAAAAACTTAATCCAATAGCAAATATGAGAATGCATGACTTTTTTCATATTTTAATCTTACTTGCATCTTTTTCTCATTTTTGGTTCATGTTCAAATATGTACTCCCTATTGATTAAACATCAGATAGGATCGCTTGAACAAGCAGCATAAATTGACTAAAGATTACGTAAATCATTAAAAAACCCTAATATAAAAAGACTTAACATCAACAAAATACCAAAAATATAAAAATAATAAATAACTTTTGCCCTAAATCGTTTTCCACGCAAGATTTCAATTAAACTAATAAGAATTTGACCTCCATCAAGCATTGGAATTACAACAAAAAACAAATTCATACCAGCAACAAGTAAATTTAAAACAGCAATAGTATTAAACCAAGATAATATTCCAACAGAAAAAGAATCAACAAAAATATTAATCATACCAATAGGTCCTGTGACATTTTTAGCATTATTCTTAAAATTAGTGAATAATGAAACAATGGAGTAAAGAATATGACCTAAAATATTTAAGACTTTATTAAAAGAATTTTTAATAGCAATGCCTAAATTATCTGACTTAACCACTCGCTTTAAACCAGGCAATAAATAAACTCCTAAACTTTTATTAGTATCTTGAAACATCAACCTAGAAGTTAAAATCTCTCCATTTCTCTCATAACTAATATCTACAACGTTAGAATCAAGCTTCTCAATCAAATTGTTTAACTCCACATTATTATTTAAAATAATATCATTAATGCTTATTATCTTATCATTAGGTCTAAGACCAGCAACTTCAGCTGAAGAATTTGTTTTAACTTTAGAAATAATAAGATTTATCCAAGGACCAATTTCCTTTAAAAGCTTATCTAAGCTTGTATAATCTTCAAAATTAATAGTCTTGCTGTCCCTTAAAACTATGAAAGTTACTCTTGAATCTTTTAAAGGAACAACCTTATTTAAATCGGAAAAATATCTTATATCATTATTATTAATACTTAAAATAACATCCCCATCTCTAAATTTACTTAAAACACTATTATTAATAACTACTATTTTATTAGAATAATCAGGATAAACAATACCTATCATTTCTATTGTAATAAAAACAATTAATGCAAAAATTAAATTAAAAAGAGGGCCTGCAAAATATATTAATATTTTCTTAAAATTAGAAATACCAAAAATAGAATCTCTATCCGCTTCAAGTTGTCTATTTAATCTAAGCTCATTTTCTAAATGTTCAGCTCCTTTAAGCTTACAATACCCTCCCAAAAAAATAGGAGAAAATCTATACTCTGTGTCTTTTATTTTAAATTTAAAAAGACTAGGGCCTATCCCTATAGAAAAAACTTCAACCTTAACTTTAAAAAGTTTTGCAAAGAATAAATGACCCAATTCATGAATGAATATTATAAAGGTAAATGCCAAAATACTAAGAAAAATATACATCAATTACTCCCAAAAATTACGACAAATATAAATAAAATATAGGACCTGTTAAAAGGTATGAATCAATTGAATCAAGAGCACCACCTCTACCAGGAATAATATTGCCAGAGTCTTTAACTCCTGCACTACGTTTAAGTCCAGATTCAAATAAATCACCAATAATAGTAAAAAATCCTATTAAGATACCAAAAATCATAGCTTCTCCATAAGTTAAATTTATAAACCCTAAACATACTACAACTATTGCAACAATAACAGAAAATAATATACCGCTTAAAAATCCCATTATCGTTTTATTGGGACTAATAATTGTAGGTCTATAACTATTTTTTCCCAAAAAATATCCAACAAGATAGGCAAAAGTATCATTACCACTAACCATAGAGAAAAGTATTAACAAAAGAATAGGTGCTCTTGGCAAAGTAGTAATAGCAACAACAAATGACATCAAAACACCTGGATATATGAGTATGAAAATTATCGAGGTTGCCTGCGATAAAAAATTAACAATTTCATTCTCTTTAATGAAAACCAAATTAACAATCCAGTTACTAAAAACTAAAGTTATAACCAAATAAAATATTATATTTATACCCAAATCAAAAACATTGAAATGTACATATGTCAAAATTGTAGGAGCTATCCCTAAAAAGAAAGATAAAGTACTAGAAATGGAAGAAGATTTAACCTTAAGCAAATCATTAACTTCCTTTGCAGCAACTCCACTAAACATAAAAATTAAAATATTAATAAATAAATAATTATTAAACTCTAAAAATATTAAAAACAAAACTAAAGGAACAAAAAACAAAAATGTCCCCAGTCGTGCAATAAATGCTAATTTTTTAGACCTAAGATTGAATAAACTTTTATCTCCCAAAATTCCTCTTCCTATTTTTAAAACATTCCAAGTCTTTATCATACTGTGAAACGGAATACTCTGGCCACAAAACACTTGAAAAAACAAATTCACAATAAGCAATTTTCCATAAAAGAAAATTACTTATTCTCATGTCTCCACCAGTACGAATTAAAAGATCAAGATCACAAAGTTCAGGATTATCCAAAAATTTAGAAAATACAATCTCATCTAAAGTCTCAAACTGTAAATCACTTCCCAAAATTTTCTTAGTAGCTCTAACTATTTCATTTCGACCACCATAATTAATTGCCAAATTTAAAACAAGCCCATCAAAATTTTTTGTAAAATCAATAGCATCAATGATTGACTTTTTTACTTCCTTACCTAAAGCTTCAACATCTCCTGATACTAATATTTTTATATTATTTGTACTATAAAATTCAAACTCAGCACTTAAATAATCGGCAATCAAAAACATCAAATGTTTTATTTCAGATTTTGTCCTATTCCAATTTTCTGTAGAAAAAACATAGAGAGATAAATATTTTATGCCTAATTTAAGAGAATATTTAACTATCTCTCTAGCTCTCTTTAAGCCTTCTTTATGTCCTTCAAACAATGAAAGACCTTTTTTTAAAGCCCATCTTCTATTTCCATCCATGATGATCCCAACATGCATTGGAAGGGAATTATTATTCATAAATTTAAACTTCCATTATTTCTTTTGTTTTTAAATCAAAAATCTCATCTATTTTCTTGATATAAGAATTAGTATCTCTTTGAATATCATCTAAAATCCGACGCAAATCATCTTCAGTAATTTGAGAATCTTTTTCTTGCTTCTTGGCCTTATTATTTAATTCCTGCCTTAAATTTCTGGCCGCAACCTTATATTCTTCCGCAATTTTTTTTGCCTGCTTGACTATTTCTTTACGTCTCTCAATAGTCAATACAGGTACTTTAATTCTAAGGACTGCCCCATCACTTGAAGGATTCATAGAAAGATCTGAATTAAGTATAGCCTGTTCTATTTTAGATAATAAGCTTTTATCCCAAGGCTGAATTACAATAAGCCTTGCTTCAGGAATACTAACATTGGCAACCCTAGTTAAAGGGGTCTTTTCTCCATAATAATCAACTAATACTTTATCAAAAAGAGAGCTATTTATCCTGCCCGTTCTTAAAGATTTATATTCACTCTCAAGAGATAAAAGCACTTTACTCATTTTTTCGTCCAATAAAGCCTTATATTCCTCCATTCAAGCCTCCTTAAAAATTAAAAAGATCACAAATAATTACCCAACACTTAAATATTTAAAATCTACTATCTCTATCTTGGTTAAAATTGATTTAGAAATCTCTTCAATCTTTTCTTTAACGATAAGTTTATCATCCTTTACAAATCCTTGTTCCAAAAGAGCAATTTCTCCCAAATGCTTTTTAAGCTTTCCAGATACTATCCCTTTAATTACAGCTTCAGGTTTTCCACTAGCTTCCATCTGCTTTGTAAAAACTTCCTCCTGCTCTTTAATATAATTAGGACAAATATCATTAACGCTTAAATAAAGCGGAGCAAAAGCTGCTACATGTAAAGCTAAATCCATTGCAAGATTATTTAAACTCTCAGCTTCCATTTTTAAAATATCATCTACCTTTAATTTAATAAACACACCTATCTTAGATTGCTCTCCATGAAGATAATTTTTTACAAGTTCATTAGATGCAATATTTGAAATATAAATCTTACTTACATGAATATTTTCCTTGATTGTGGCTGCTAAATTTTTAATTTCAAGTTCTTGCTGCTCATCCAAAGAATCTTTACCACTTTCAACCAATTGTTTTATCAAAGAATTTCCAAAAGTCACAAAATCACTATTCATAGCAACAAAATCTGTTTCACACGAAATAAGCAAAAGACCCACTCTCTCTTTATTTACATAAGAAAATACTCGTCCCTCCTTAGCATCCCTACCACTTCTCTTATTAGCAGATGCAATACCCATCTCTAGAAGTTTTTTCTTAGCCAACTCAAAATCACCACCAACAGCATCTAATGCCTTCTTACAATCACCAAATCCAGCTCCAGTTGCATCTCTAAGTTTTTTTACCTCTTTAGGACTAATACTCATATTATTCTCCTTAAATTCTATAATTCTTTTTTTTCATTCTTAACTTCAATTTCACTCATCAACTCTTCTTCATTCAAATTTTCAACTATCTGAATTCCAACCTCTTTATCACTCTCCAAAATAGCATCAGATATTATCTTAGTAAATAAAGCAACGGAACGAATTGCATCATCATTTCCAGGAATTGGACAGTCAATCACATCCGGATTACAATTTGTATCAACAACTGAAATTATAGGAATCCCAAGTTTTCTAGCCTCATTAATAACTATTTGTTCTCTTTTAGGATCAATAATGAAAACGGCACCAGGAAGCTCTTCCATATCTTTAATTCCCGTCAAATTCTTAGATAATTTTAACTTTTCCCGATTAAGTTGAGAAACTTCCTTTTTACTAATCATCTCAAAAGTTCCATCAACTTCCATTTTTTCTAATTTTTTTAATTTCTGAACTGATTTTTTAATAGTATTAAAGTTTGAAAGCATTCCACCAAGCCATCTATTGTTAACATAAGGCATATCACTTCTTCTAGCTTCTTGTTCAATTATCTCACTTGCTTGCTTCTTAGTACCAACAAACAAGACCTTTTTACCATTTTTTATAACACTTTGAACAAGTTCATAAGAATCTTTAATACCTTGCAAAGTTTTTTGCAAATCCAAAATATGGATTTCATTTCTCTCTGAAAAGATAAACCTTTTCATTCTTGGATCAAGCCTTTTTACCTGATGTCCAAAATGAACTCCAGCCTCTAAAAGACTTTTCATAGTAATAACAGCCAAAACAACCTCCTAAATCCTTCGCTTTTACTCACTACTTATATAGTGGAAATTACGTTTTCTCTAATAAGAATATCATAAAATAAACCAATTGGTAATCCTATGATATTTGAATAACTACCATTAATATATTCAATCAAGATATCTGCAACACCATTTTTAAGACTTATACCCCCAGCTTTACCTTTCCAATGCCCAAGTGCAATATAATGATAAACAATATCTGGGGTTAATTCCCTAAATTTAATAAATGAAACCTCACAAGCTTTAATTATTTTCTCTTTCCCTGGAATAAATACACAAAAACTAGTTTCAACCTCAATAAGTTTATGACTATATCCCATTATCTTACTAAAGGCTTCCTTTTCATCACTTAGTTTTCCAATATAAATCGAATCATTCTTTAACAAAGTATCAACAGTAATTAAACATTTATCCTTGCCATATTTCTCAATAGCACTAGTAAGTTTAAGAACCGCTATCCTCTTTGTAACACCAACTTCACCTGATTTCATTATTGAACCCTCATCAATATCAACACTAAGGGATAAAAATTTAATTTTCAAAGCCTCTAAAAACTCAGTCCTAGCAAAAGAATTTGATACAAGTGCAATCTCAAAATTTTCTTTATAAATCATTCTTACTTCTCTCAGCAAATCCTAATAAAGATATCAAAACTATTGAACCAATAACTGGGAACAAATAAAATAAAACATCCACTTGTCTATTATAATAATCAGAATAAAAAAGAGGTATAAAAAATAAAAATAAAACACTTCCTAAAAAACTTATCAAATAAATTATAAAAAACCCAAATCTCAATATACCCAAAAAGACAACAAAAAAACTTACCACAAAAGAAATAATAATATTAGTTAAAATTAAATGAAAAAAAAACGTTACCATGCCTCTCGCCTTTAACTAATTCGACAACTCAAAACCATGCAAAGTCCCTAAATTTACAACAACACTATATAAATCATCTTCAATAACATTACCTACTGCCATAACAAAAATTACTAAATTATATTTAGGAGAAACATCTTTTGTAAAAAAGCTATCGCTAATATGCTTAAGATCAAATGGCCTATTTGTACTGTTAGTAAGTTTAGATTTTTTCAAAGCTTCAGAAAACTCTATATACAAATCATTAACAACATAAGATCTATATACAGTCTTGATACTCCTAATAAGAGGTGCTGAAGAACTATTACCTTTCCTTATATTAATAAAAACCGAACCAGGGATACTTTTTCTCAAATTTTCAAAATTAAGTTCAAAATATAAAGGAAAATTTCCTTGAATCCAGTTTTTGTCTAATTTCAAAGTCGGTTTCCCTGAAAAACGATCACCATCCAAATTAATCTTATAAAATCCCCTTCTATTAAACTCATTAACATTATTAAAAATACTCTTTAAAGCATCAAAATCTTTTTGAACACTTTTTTCAAAATCCTTCAAATGGTAATTTGAGCCTTCTGGATAAAATTTATAATATATATCAAAACCCTTAACCCTAGAATTATGGTTCTTACCAAAATACCAAGAAGGCAATACAAAAGCAAGAGTATCTCTAGAAGCTCTACTATCAATAACCAAAGGAGAATCAATTATGACAATATCCTCAAGACCACAATTAACTACTAATAAAAAAACAATTAACAATATAATATTATTAAATATTTTCATACTAAAACAAAAAAACAAACTAAATCATCTAAGCTGAAAAAGCTTATTTTTGGCAATATTAACATACAAGTTATTTTCATAAGAAAAATTAGCAATCTTTGAGTATATATCAATAGCCAATTTTTTATCTCTAGTTTCAATTAACACTGCCTTACCAAGCAAGGCTCTAATTTTAATAAAATCCAATTTAGTCTGTTTAATTAAATTATCATATATAATTAAAGCATTATCCACCTGTCCCATTTTTTCGTAAATCACAGCTTTATTAAGATAGGCAAGTTCCCTTTCAATCCATTTTGAACCAATAACAATATTTAAATCCTCAAGAGCTTCTTTGTATAAACCTTTACTTTGAAAATAAGTAGATCGGGCAAGATAAAACCGTGAAAAAAATTCATAAGCAACATCATCTCTTTTATCTATAGATTCCTTTATCTTAGACTCTAATTCAAGTTTCTCTTCAGTATTTTTTGCTCTTAAATAAAGATTCAAATCTCTTTCAAGATTTTCTACTACTTCTCCTCCTGCCTTAACATAATCTACATCCATAGAACTATAAAAACAAACAACAATTCCCACAAAAACAATAACTGTAAAAATACCTATAAAAAATTTATTTCTAAACATCAGTATTCCTCTTTAACAGATTTGCAAATGGTTTATAAGATTCTTCATCATCTTCCTTAAACAAATAAGAAGAAATTTCTTCGCTTGATTTTTGCTCTTTATAAGCCCTATAAGAAAGCAAAACTAATTTGTTTTTAAAGTCAATATTGGTGATTATAACTTTAAGTTTGTCTCCAACATTCAAATTTTCAAAAGCCTCCAAACTAGACTCTTTTGTATCTCCAAGTTGTATTTTACTAATAAATCCCATTATTTTACCATAAACTCTTACCTGAAGTCCTTTTGACTTTTTCTCCACAATTTCAACTTCAAGAGCATCACCTTTCTTATAGCTCTTAGAAAAATCATCCCAAGGATTCTCTTCTAACTGTTTAATTCCCAATTTAATATTTTGCTTTTTTGCATCAAGTTCAATTACTTTCCCACTAATTGAACTTCCTAATTTAAAGTATTCCTCAGGATTAACTTCTTCAATCCAAGAAATATCAAATTTACTAATATATGCGTCTATACCTTCTTCAATGCTCACAAAAGCACCCGTCTTTGTAATATTTTTAACAACACCCTGAACAACTTTACCAACAGCACACCTTTGAGCCAAATTATTCCATGGATTTTCATTAACTTGCTTAATACCTAAAGATATTTTTTGATTTTCCTTGACTATCTCTAAAATCTTAACTTCTACGATTTGACCAACTTTAACTAATTCCTGAGGACTTTTTATAACCCTTACCCAAGAAAAATTACTTATATGAATAAATCCTGATATCTCACTATCAAGTTCAACTACAGCACCAAAAGGTAATATTTTGACAACTTTGCCCTTTACAATACTCTCAACCTTATATTTAGCTTCAACAAAATCCCAAGGATTTGTCTTTAAAGCCTTAAGAGATAACTCCATCTTTACTGCATTTACATTTAATTTAATGATTTTTAATCTTAACTTATCACCAACACGAATAAAATCTTCAATATTCTCAACACGATTAAATGCAATATTCCTTTTATGCAATACCCCTAAAACAAGATTTTTAACCTTTACAATAGCACTATAATCTGTAATTCTTTCAACAACACCATCAACTATATCCCCCTCATTATAAGAACTAATAAGTTCTTTTTTCTTTAAAAGTTCTCTCTCTCGCTCCAAAGTTCGTCTATCAAGAATAAGCCTAAGGCCACCACCGGTCTTATCTGCCTGAATAACATAAAACTCAACCACTAAACCTCTTTTTAATTTTTCATCTCTAAATTTAGAACTCAAATAAGATGGCATAAATCCAATAACATTTTCATTAATCTGAACTTTATAACCACTTGAAAGTTCAACTAAAATCTTGCCTTTAAGCACTTTTCTATTCGAAATATACTCATCAATCTTATCTTGCAAATTTAGAGAATCAAGCTTTGTAACACTAAGAACTAATCCTAATTCTCCTCCTACTTTTGTAACTATTGCATCAAGCTTATCTCCAATACTTGGAATGGTTTCAAATTCATCGATTTTAATAAAACCTTCAGACTTATAACCAATATCTACAAGCACATAATCTTTCATGATATTTATAACAACACCAGAAACACTACTACCTAGTTCTACTTTTTCAAGAACTTTTAGATAATTTTCTTGTAAATCTTCTTGATTTTCCATCCTCACCTCTCTATCACTTTTTTTTCAAATTAAACGTCTTTATGATAATATTACATACATCATCTAAGCATTTATAGCTTGTATCAATATAAAACACTTCCTTATCCAATTTCAATTTACCATACTCTTTATTTTGATCAATCTCATCCCGTCTCTCTAGTGCTTGCTCTAACTCATTTAAAGTTATATCATCACTCCTTTGATTATACCGTCTTAAAGCTCGCACTTTAACAGAAGCATCAAGATAAATCTTGACCTCAGCTTCTGGAAATACTACAGTAGTAATATCTCTACCCTCTATTATATAATTATCACCCTTTAATTTAACTATTTCTCTTAATTTTTTATTAACAATATTTCTAACACCTATATAAGAAGAATAAAGAGAAACTTGAAAATCTATTCTTTCATTTAAAATATGACTTATAACATTTGTACCATTAAGCAAAAAATCAACACCATTAAATTTGATATCATTTTGTGACACAAGTTCCAAAATTTTACTCTCACTAAGCAAATCATATTCGCTTAGTGAAAACTTCTGAGCAATCAAAGTTATTATCCTGTAAAAGTAGCCAGAGCTAATAAACTTAAAACCTAATCTTATCCCCAATGCTTTTGCAATAGAGCTTTTTCCCGAAGCTGATGGACCATCAATTGCTATTACCATTTAACATTCTCCCAAAATCTGTGTCTTGAATTTATTAATCTTAGCTAAAGACAAAACCTTAATTTGCCCTTCTTTTAAATCATCCAATTTAATATTACCTATTCTAATTCTGTGAATTTTCTTTAAAAAAATATTCTTACTTAAAAAAACTTTTCGAATCTCCCTGTTTTTACCTTCCGTTAAAACCAATTTAACAGAATTATTGTCAAGCATTACATAAGATTTTAACTTAAAAATTTCCCTTTCTATCTTTATTCCATGTTTAAAATCAATAAGCAAATTCTCATTAACAGCCCTTTTTGACTCAACAATATACTCTTTTTCAACCTTACTCTTTGGATGAACAATATTATTTGCAAACTGACCATCATTAGTAAAAAGTAAAAGCCCAGAACTTTTAAAATCAAGTCTACCAATTGAAAATAAACGTTCTTTAAACAAAGGTTGAACTAAAGATATTGCCAACTGTCTCCCCTCTGGATCAAAATTGGAACATAAATAATTTTTAGGTTTATGAAGGGCTATATAAATCTTATTTTCAACTTTACAATCTCTAAAAACAAATACTTGCTTTCTACACTCCACTCTATCACCTAAGAACACTTTATCTCCAAGATTTGCAAGAGTATTGTTTATTCTAACAGAATTCTTTTTTATAAGATCTTCACAAAACCTCCTAGAGCCCACACCTTTTTCTGCCAAAAAAACATGAACTCTAAGCCCTTTGCTGTTTGTACTCGTCAATACTTTTTCCCTTTCTTAAAACCAACTTATCATTTACGTAAACTAAATCTATAATATTTAACATTTTATATTCAAGAACTATTAAAAAGTAACAAAATCTCTCAAAAAAGTAAAACTTATCATCAAAATTTAATAAAAATTCAAAAATAACATTATCCTCCTTAGTTAAAAGAGCAATAATTTTTGTTTTTTTATCAAAAAATTTAGCGTCATATATACCTAAAATAACATTAGATCTAAATTTAATATTATGTAAAATATTATCATGCTTTTTACTTATCCTTCTGACTTTACTCTTAACCTTATTAATACCTACCATATAATTTTGAACATTATCCACACTTTCAAAAAAAACACTATTTTCTCTCAAAAAAGAAGATTTAGATACATTTAAACATTTCTCATCTTTTAAATTTTGAGTTGAGGATTTGGATTTTACATATTTTTCACTGAAATTTATTAATTTTTTAACCATCTCCCTTTCAACTAACTTCTTATCTTTTAGTTTTACTGGATAAAGAATTTGTGTCTTTAAATAAAGCAAACTGGTTGAAAAAGAATAAAACTTAATTAACTCTTTAACATCTATTTCAATACTCTCAGAAAATATCAAAAAATCTTCTATTATTTTATTTAAATTAAAAGTCTTTAAAATTTCTCTTTTATTTCTTATATAATCAAAGAAAATTTCTATTCCCCCTTTAAAATCATTACAAACAATTAAATAATCATCTAAATTTGTCATCCTATTCTTTATCTTTTTTAACATTAGGTGGTCCAATTTCAATAGAATCTGGACTTAGGCCTTCAAAAATTATCTTTCTAAGTTTAATCTCAAGTTCATTAGTAAGTTCTTTTTCTTTAATAAGATAAATAATAACACTTTCTCTACCTTGTCCTAATTTATCATCTCCTATAGAATACCAAGAACCTATTTTTTGTATCAACTTATATTTAATAGAAGCATCTAATATACTAGCTTCGCGTGAAATACCTTTCCCAAAATAAATCACAAGCTCGATCTTACGAAAAGGAGGTGCTACTTTATTTTTCACAACCTTAACTCTGACCTTATTCCCAACAATATCATCTGCAGAACTCCCCGTCACCTGTTCAATTTTTCTAACCTCAAGACGAAGAGAAGAATAAAATTTTAAAGCATTTCCTCCAGTAGTAGTTTCTGGATTGCCAAACATTACACCTATTTTCATTCTTAGTTGATTGATAAACATAATACAAGTCTTAGACTTTGAAAGTATACCCGTAATCTTTCTTAAAGCCTTGCTCATCAATCTTGCTTGAAGCCCAATCTGACAATCGCCCATCTCTCCATCAATCTCTGCTTGTGGCGTTAAGGCTGCAACAGAATCAACAACAATCAAATCAACTCCACCACTTCTAATTAAATATTCAGCAATCTCAAGAGCTTGTTCTCCAGTATCAGGTTGACTAAGCCAAAGTTCATCAATATTAACACCCAAAGCTTTTGCATAAACAGGATCAAGAGCATGTTCAGCATCAATAAAAGCTGCTATTCCACCATTTTTTTGAACTTCAGAAATTGCTTGAAGAGTTAAAGTGGTTTTTCCAGAAGATTCAGGACCAAAAATTTCTATTATTCGTCCCCTTGGATATCCTCCAACACCAATTGCCTCATCAAGCAAAATAGAACCACTAGGTATGCTCTCTATACCTTTACCCACAGGAGATTCCCCCATCTTAATAAGACTTCCTTTCCCAAAATCTTTCTCTATTTGAATCCTAACAAGCTCAATGGCCTTTTCTCTATTTAATCTATCATTTAAAGAATCATCTATTTTATCTTTTAATTTCGACATTTTACCTCTTCTAATTAATTTTGGCAGGTTCTATCTTTTTAACATAGTATTTAAAATGAGTATCATTTATTATAAAATCAAGATTATCACCTTCTTTTGCATCTAACAAATTTTCTCCAAAAGGAGATTTATACGATATAATACCTTCATCAGGATTTGACTCCCAAGGTCCAAATATCAAATAAGACTCTTCCCTTCTTGTATCTTTATTAATCATAGTAACTTTTGTTCCAAACCCAACAACAGAGCTTTGAAGTTCTTTAGTATCAATCACTTTTGCAACATCCATTTCTGACATAAGAGAATTTAATCTCTTTGTTAAAAACTGTTGTCTTTCCTTTGCAGAGTGATATTCTGCATTTTCTTTTAAATCACCAAGTTCACGGGCCTTACCAATTTCTTTAGAATTTTCAGGTATTTCTACATCCTTTAAATACTGCAATTCTTTTTGCTTTTTACTAAGAGAACTTAAAATAGTTAAAAATCCTATTTCAACTTTATCCCCTGAGGATTTCATTTTTTCATCTTCAAATTCAAGATCAATAAACACACTTCTTATTGCTGTTTTAATATGTAAAAGATCCTTTGGGGGAAAATCTCTTATATAAAAACAAGTCATATATATTCTTTTGGCAAGCTCTTCATCCATGACATTATTTAAAACAATACTAAGATAGTTATCCTTAATTAAAAGATTCATTACCATTTTATAAATTCTTTTGTTAGCTACAGAATTATTTTTATTATTAATCTTAACAACACTATCTGTTAAAATTTTGATCAAATTTATTAATAACTCTGAATCAGAATAATCTAAATCAAGTGAATACGAAGTATAATACTTCAAAATCCAAATATAAGCATCTTTATAGACTTTATAATTTTTTATAACATAGTTAAAAAGATGTGCTGTCTCTTTTATATCTTCTTTATAAAGAGAATCTATCAATTTTTTATTAACATAACAAGGAAAAAGCTGCTTATAATAAACAACCCAATCAACTAATTCATCCTTAATTAAAGATACTAACTCCTTTTTAATATCCGCATTCAAAATTGAATCAAAAAGATCAACTATATTCTTGGAATACTCCCTTAAGAGAATCTCCAAATTAATATCTTTTTCAAGATTAATCTTAAAAGCATCACCTCTTTCAGAATTTTTTAAAGATTTAAGTATTACATAAGAACTTATAATATAATGATCAACTTTTGCAAAGTTATTAACATAAATCAAAAAGTAATTAAGCATTTCTTCTTCAACATGCAAATCCTTTACAACACCACCAGCGGTACAATAGTGCATAAAAATTTCATATCTTTTATAAAAATCCTTTTCTACTTTAAATTTATCATAAATTTTTTCATTAAAATTAGAAGCTCGCTCGTTATATATATAACAATCGGCTTTTCCAGATGCCATAACAAAATGGGGATTATCTTTTAGAATTTGTTTAGCTTTTACACTCCAAGCATTCCACGCACTCTGAGTCATTAAACTTGGAACAAGTTCTCTTTTTATCCCTTTAAGATCAATTGACTTATAACTTTTAATAATTATCTTTAAGGCCCATTCAACATCTTTTTTCAAATTTTCTACAAGCTCTTCTTTTGACTTAATCGCCTTTAAAACTCGAATATCTTCTTTTTTAAGAGGAGATAGCGCAGACATAGCCATATCAAAACTAATAAAATGTCTTCGTTTAGAAACAAAATCAACTACAATGCCTTGTTCATTTACATCTTTAACTATTCCTACAAACCAGGTTTGATGATATACAAAATTACCCTTAGCAAAAAATAAATATTTCTCAAAATCAGAATAAACATCAATAAAATTTTTATCCAAATTTTCAAGATCAGACTTTTCAAGATACTCTTCAATATTTTTAACGTCTTTATATTTTTCTCTTAAAAAGATAACTAAATTTTCTCTCGCTTTTTGATTTTTATTATCAAGCTTTAAAATTCCCTTCAAAATTTCTATTGTCTCATCAATATTTTCACTTACAGAATAATGTTCATATAAATCTTCATAAAGAACAACAACCTTTTTAAATCCAAGCTCTTTTTCAACTTTCTGAAGTATAAGAAGAAAAGAATCAAAATCATCAGAAACATATCTGATCAATTTAGACCACACCTCTCTAATACCTGACATTTGTTTTTTATCGATAAAACGGTAAATAGCCTTTCTAAGGAAATATATTGATTTTTGCAAATCAATATTCTCATAATGCGTAGCAAGTTGCCTTACACATACAGTATCATCAACATCAGCTTCAACAATGCGCATCCAAATACCTGGAAGTTTATCATTTTCATTATTTTGCGAATATATCTTTGCAAGCGTATAGAGTGCATGCTTATTTTCAGAAGTTAAAAGCATCTTGTGACATATATGTTCAACAAGAGACCATTTCAAATTTTGTGAAAACAAGTCTACCACTGTAAGCAAACTCATATCATTAAGCGGCCTTCTACTATATATAAGCATCCCTGAAATATAAAGACCAGCAATACTTTTTTTGACATCCTTTAAATGTTTACTACAAATATCTAAAGCTTCTTCTGTTAAATTTTCAGAAATTATACTATCTATTAATTCATCCAATTCCCTTATCTTAGCAAGAGAATAATTATTAACAACTATCCTTGTCCATTTATCCTCCTGCAAGATATTATCTAATCTTTCTATAGTAATATTAGACATTCAACTCTCCTAATATCAATTTTGTTAAAAACCAATCTAATTAACATATTGCTGATATATTCCTATATCTATTTCCTTAATATAAGATAAAATTTCATCAATCCGAACACGATCTTCTTTTATCCTTACATAATGATCAATAAGCCAAAAATATTTATTAATAAGTCTTGGAAGTAATATGCTCTCATTTATTGATCTATAAGACTTCTCTTTAAGCTCATTACGCAAACTATAAACAGACTGCTTTAAATGACCAAGTTCAATAGGTCTTAATTCTCTTTTTATATTAAAAACACCATTTAGTGCTCCATAAACAGGTATCCACTCCTTAACAAGAGTATCAGAAATATTTCTATCGCCCTTAATAGCTTCTATTAATTTAAGTATCATCTCAGATTCAAGCGCATCTATATCTATCTTTTGGGGATTAATAAAAAAAGCCTCCCTAAATAATACCTTAGCCTCCTTAATTTCATCAATAAGGGCATAAGAATCAGCAAGTTCAGCAACTACATCTGCATTATCTTTTGCATCTCCTAAAATTTGCAAAAAAACAGTTATGGCTCTCTCATAATTACCCATTCCCTTGTAAGATTTAGCGATCTTTATTAAAATATCTAAATTCTCTGGCTGTAATTTATATATATTTTTATATATTTCCAAACATAATTGAAATACAAAATACTTAATTGAGTTACGACCTTGAATAAAATCAAAATTCATCTTTTTTAAATATCTTCTAGCAAAATTATTCCATTCTCTTATTAAAAACTCAGCCTTCTCATAGTCTTTATCTATTCGATCAAGACTTTCAACTTGACCATTCCAATATACAGAACTTTTTAAAGCCGTTAAAATCTCAATATTATCAAAATCAAAAGAATGTGCTTCTTCTGATTTCATTAAAGCTGTCTTAAAATCACCTTTTCTGAAACTTAAATAAATATCTTTGATTAATTCCGCGATTTTTTCTGATGACACATCCCTACCACTTTAAAATATGTATAAATTTCAAACGAGTTTATATAATTATAACATTAATAAATTTTTAGTCAAACCGGTCTTTTTAAAACAAAAAACAATATTCTATTTATTATTTTTTTAAGATAATATTTATATATAAAACATAAAAAAATAATATCATGAGGGTAACTTCAACTTTATGGCAATGGAACCTGATAAACTTATTAATAAATCTATTAGTTATTATAACTCTCACAAATATTCAGACGTAGTAAAACTTTTAGAAAAGGAAATTTTCCTTTATAAAAATTACTATTTTTATCATTATATTTTAGGAATGTCTTATCTTCGAATGGGAAATTTAGGAACTGCTCAAACATATCTAAAGAAAGCTTACACTTTAAATCCAACAGAACCAGATGTAAAGCAATCAATTGCAATACTATTAGCAGCTCAAGGCAAAGAAGATAAGGCTATACAAATATGGCTTAAAATGATAGAAGAGAATCAAGAAATACAACGATCAGAATTTTCCCTAGAAACCATTAGAAAAAACCCTATTCAAGGAGCACTATTCCTTAATAAAAACAAAATATACACCAAGTTATTTCCAGAAATTAAAGTAAAAACAGGACAAAATTTATCTAAATTAATAAGAATATTACTAACAATAGCAAGCCTTGCATTCTTATTGATAGCAATATTCTTACTCATACATTCAAAAAAAATAATTAAACTGACATTAAGTGACTCTAAGGTAAAAGAGAAAAAAACCATTAACAATATTGCGGCTTACATTGATGATATTAAAATAAATAACAAAGAAAAAATTGAAAACCATGAGGGACAATTTGTATTTATACTCACTGAAACTGAAATCAGAAATTCATTTCAAAAAATAAAAACTCACCTAAAGCAAGGCAAAGATAATTTTGCAAGAATTGAAATAAATAAAATATTAAATTCAAATGCATCAGAATCAATTAAACTTAAAGCTAAAAATCTTGCAAGTTTTATCTCAAGACCTAATTTTATTACATTCGACGATTATTTAGTTTTAAAAGAAATAAAAAAAAATCCATTAATTTACTCAAATGTATATGTCAAATGGGAAGGAATTGCAAACAATATTGAAAAAAAAGACAAAATAACTTATTTTGACTTTTATGTAGGATATAATAAAAATGCTCTTGAAGGCATCATAACAACAAAAACAACCTTTGATATTGATATCAATTTTAAAGATTATGTTGAAATACTAGGACAAATAAACTATGATTATAACACAAACATATTAACTCTAAATGCAATCACGATACGCAAGATAGAAAAACAAAAGAATTAATACTTAATAAGTAATCAAAAACACTAAAGTTTAAATACCTTTAAGTTAAAAAGGTGTACATAAAAATTTATCATTACCCTTAATAAACTTTATAGCTTCATCAAAAGACAATAACAATTCTTCCTTTTTAGTCAAGTCTCTCACTTTCAACTTATCTTCTCTATATTCATCTTGACCTACAAAAATTAAAAATCTTATAGCCTTATTAAGAGCATATTCTATTTGCACCTTAATATTTTTACCCTCTTTACTCTTAGGATATACTTCACAAGCAATATTATTTATCTTAGAATAATCATGTCTTCTAAATTTATCCGCAAGTTTATAATAATAATCTTGTAAATTATCGTCTATATTAACAATTAATACTCTAGAACTGGCCTTAACCACAAACAACTTGATATAATTAAATTTTTCAATTTCAATTATATCTTGAATTCTATCTATACCAAAAGATCCCCCAACTCCTGAAACTTTTTGCAAAGAGTTAGAAAATAAGGATAATAGATTATCATACCTTCCACCACTACAAATACTTCCCATATTAATGCCTATCATCGTAGCCTCAAATACAATTCCGGTATAATAATCAAGCCCACGAACTATCTTAAGATTAAAATTAAAAGCATCTTGAATTCCCAATGCACTAAGACGTACAAAAACATCCTCAATCCTCTTAACAGCATCATTATTCTCTAAAATACCTTTTAAGATCTCCAGTTTATTCCAAAAAGTCCCTTCTAAATTTATAAATTCCAATATCAAATCAACCTGCTCTTCGTTTATCTGTGCAAGCAAATTTTCTCTAACACTTTCAATCCCCATTTTATCTAATTTATCTATACTCCTTAAAATAAAAGCTGCTTTATCCTTTAATCCCAACTTATCAATATAAGCATTCAATATACCAATGTGAGAAAAATGAATGACAAATTTTCTATTAATACCTTCTATAAAATTTAAAAAAATCTCTTCAAGTCCACAATAAACAATAGATAAAATTTCAGCATCACTATAAAAAGTATCCTCACCTACTATATCAAAATCAAATTGCATAAACTCTCTATATCTACCCCTCTGAGTATTCTCACCTCTAAATACCTTGCCTATCTGAGATCTCCTAAAAGGGAATTTAAGCTTAGATCTATTAGAAGTCATAAATCTTACAAAAGGAACCGTTAAATCAAAACGCATAGAAACATCCCTATCTCCATTATCTTTAAACCGATAAATTTGTTTTTCTACCTCATCCCCACTTTTTCTTAAAAGAAATTCAGAATACTCAAGAATAGGAGTATCTATTAAATCAAAATTATATGAAACAAGAACACTATATATTTGTTTTATAATATGAGTACGAATTAACGCTTCTTTTGGCAAGTAATCTCTAAAACCCTTTAAAGTTCTAACATCCACTATATTTAAACCTCTATTAATTTCAAATTTAATCTTTTCATAATATAATATTATAAATATGAAAAAAAATTAATCAAACACTAATACTAAAATTATCAGCTGTCAAATATTTACTATAATATAAGGAGCATCTAAATATTTAATGCATAAAAAATTTGCTAACAGCTCAAGATTAAATTTCATACTCATGATTTTCCTAATAATAACGCTGTTAACCATTTATAAATATTTTGTGCTAATGTTCTCAAAAGAAATACAATATTTTTCTCAAAATATAAACCATATCTCAAGAAGGGGCAACATCTATGATAGAAATGGTAAAATCATAGCATTTTCTTCAAAATCACATTCGGTTGGAACGGATCCAAACAAAATAAAAAATATTGTAAATACATCAGAAACTCTTGGTGCAATATTGAAAATTGATCCTCAAATACTTAAAAAAAAACTGTCTTTGAAAAAAGGATTCATATATATAAAAAGAAAAATAACAAGAGAAGAATCTGAACTAATTAAAAGGATTCAATCAGAAGGAAGATTAAAAGACATCATACTTTATCCAGACTATACAAGAATTTATCCATTTAAAGAATTAACCAGCAATATTACAGGATTTGTAGGAACTGATAATATTGGACTTACAGGTATTGAACTTTCTCTAAACACCATATTGAATGAAGATCTCACAAAACAAAAATCTATAAATGAAAAATTAAGTACAAATAACATCTACTTGACAATAGACATAGATCTTCAAAAGAGCATAAACCAAATAGCTCAAAAATACTTTAAAGAAAACAAACCTGAAAATATGATTGCCATAGTAATGGATGCTAAGAATGGAGAAATTTTATCAATGCTTCAATTTCCACAATATGATTCTAATTATTATGCAAAATATCCTAAAGAAATATGGAACAATTTTGCCACATCCCTAACCTATGAACCTGGAAGTATTAATAAAATTTTTACAGTAGCCATTTTATTAGATAGTGGATTATTAAAATTAAATGAAAAATTCCTAGATAACGGTATATACCAAAAAAAATTTAAATCGGGAGAAGTCGTTACAATTAAAACTCTAAATCCTCCTTATGGCTATATTGATCCTAGTGGAATTTTAATTTACTCATCAAATGTAGGAATAGCGCATATTACAGACAAAGTAAGTAACGAATATTTCTATAATAAACTAATAGACTTTGGTTTTGGAAAAAGAGTAGGATTCCCTTTTCCCGGAGAAACAAAAGGTCTATTAACCCACCATTCAAAATGGTCCGGACGAAGTAAAGCTACAATTGGATTTGGACAAGAAATAGGAGTATCTGCCATTCAAATATTACAAGCTGCTAGCACATTAAGTAATGAAGGAATTATGTTAAAACCAAAAATCATAAAAAGAATAAGCAATGAAATGGAAAATACAATTCAAGAATTTCAAAAAGAAGAAATTAAAAAAGTAATATCTAATCATACAGCAAAAGAAGTTCTAAAAATGATGAGAGAAGTCGTAAATAAAGGAGGAATCCCAAAACTAAAGATAAAAAACTTAAGTATTTCAGCAAAAAGTGGAACTTCACAAGTAATTGATAAAAACACAGGTAAATATTCGGATGAAGATTACACGTCCTCAATACTAGTAATATATCCTACAGAAGATCCGAAATACATTATATATATTGTATACAGACATCCTAAAAAAATAATATATGGAACAAGAATTGCTGCACCAATGGCAAAAGAAATAATAGAATTGATTGAACATCGCAATAATAAAAATGAATACAATGAAATTAAAATTTCTTCAAAAATTAGCATAACAAAACCTATAATAAAATATGAAAAAACAGAAACACTGCCAAACCTTACAGGAGTCTCAAAAAGAGATTTACTGAAAATCTTAAAAAACTATACAAACATAAAAATCAAGATAAAAGGAAATGGTTTTGTATACAAACAATCTAAACCACCTAACACAAAATTAAAACATATAGACGAACTTGAAATAATCTTAAAATAATTCAAGAAAATAAATTCTTTATCTCATTTTTATAAAAACTTAAAATATAATTACGCTTAATATCCATCTTAATAGACATTTCTTTACCTACTTCAAATGGTTTTTCTAAAAGAACAAACCTCAATATTTGCTCAAAAGGCTTAAATCCATTGGCTCTATTAATAAGCTTTTTTATCTCATCATTAATAGCTTTAAGAACAATATTACTTGCAATAATCTGCCTCCTATTGTGAGCATCAAGAATTTTTTGACCCATACTTTCTAAATATTTATTTATTTCTTCAAAATTAGGAAGAATCAATGCACCTAAAAATTTTTGATCTTGACCCACAACAACAGCCTTTTCAATGAGTAAAGATTCTTCAAGTTTAACTTCAATTGGAGCAGGCTCAATATTCTCTCCATTATTTAAAACAATAGTATCTTTTTCTCGTCCTATGATCTCAACAACATTATCCTTTGATAACTTAACAATATCACCCGTATTCAAAAATCCATCAGCTCCAATAATCTGCCTTGTAGCATCTTCATCTTGATAATATCCAATCATAACTTGAGGACCTTTAATAAATAAAATCCCCTTACCTGGTGTTTTAAACTTATTGCCATTCTCATCCCTAATCTCAGCAACAGTTCCAGGCAATATCCTACCACAAGTACCAATTATTATCTTTTCATGTTCATTAGACGCAATACCAGGAGATGCTTCTGTTAATCCATAAGCATTCGCAAGCTCAATCCCAATGGAGTTAAAAAACCTAACAACAGATAAAGACATACTACCCCCACCAGTAATCCCAACAACAAAATTATTGCCTAAAACTTTCTTTACCTTTTTAAAGATAATTAAATCTCCCAAAACTTTAAGAGGAAATAAAAAAATTAAACCCAAAAGCCCCAAGATCTTTTTCATAGGAAATAATAAATCAAATCCATTATCAGGATACAATCCTAAAATTATTCTATAGCAGATATCATTTAAACATGCTGATTTAACAAAAATATTAAATAACAATCTTGACAAAAACGGCTTCTTGGCAACTTCTTTAAAGATATTTTGCTTTATTGCAATCCAAAGTCTAGGCACAGCTGCAATATAATGAGGATTAATATTTTTCATATCATCAAGCATGTTTCTTGGAACAATACTTGAAAATAAACAAGTCATACCTTTAAGAAAAATATTATAAGAAAATGACCTTTGAAATGAATGCCAAATTGGCAAAATACACATAAATATTTGCCCCTCACTAGTATTAATCATTCGACTAAAACTAGACACCTGATAAAGAAAATTAGCATGAGAAAGCATTACTCCTTTAGGATTTCCTGTAGTACCAGAAGTATATATTATTGTTGCCATATCATTAGAATTAATATTATTTGAAATTTTAATAATCTCTTCATCTTGACTTGACTTATCTCCAATTGAAATACACTCTTTATAAGTATAAATTTTAAAATTACCAAACTGTATTTTATCTTTTTCATCTAAGTCATCAATAATAACAATTATAGGATCAACTTTAAAGTTGATCTGCCCAACCAAATCAAGAAGATTTAAATTTTCCACTATTATTATACTGGGAAGCACATTATTAATAATTACTTCGGCTTCAAAAAGGGTAACATCAACTCCCTTTGGAACATCAACAGCACCTAGAGCCAAAATCGCAAAATCTATAACACTCCATTCAATTCTATTCTCAGAACAAATAAACACTTTATCCTGGTATCCCAAACCCATCTTTTTTAGAAATGCTGCAAATTTTAACACATTATTTTTTAAATCTTCATAAGTAACCTTGAAATAATCTTTGTTATTTCTATATATTTGTGCAACTCCATTGCCACGTTTTTTAGCAATTTCAAAAAATTTTTTTACTATTGACATATGAACCTACTACACATTCATAATAACGAATATTATAAATAAATTATAGCATCTTAAATAACAAAATCATAATTCAATTTTCATTAACTTAAATTCATCAATAGATAAAAAGTTTTATAAAAAAAACATGCATTACCAAAAATCAATAAAGATTTAGTTGCCTATAACAAAAAATTTAATTCCTTCAGTAGGATACTTTTGATCTAACATCTCAACAGCACTTTTTAATTTTTCTATAACAAATAAATTATCAGTATAAACCACAAGAATAAAATTTTCTTCAGGCCATATTTCATTACCTTGCTTCTCACCTGTTCTCCCTTTTCCTTGAACATTATATATCTTCGAATAATATATACATTCACCTAAATCTTTTTCTATCCTATGCATATGTTCATAAAGATCAAGCTCTAAAGATAGATTAGAAATTATTTCTACTCTATACACATATCCTCCTAATTTTAATCCTCATCAATAAAAACATCATCCAAACTATCATCAATCTTAACATTCCTTTAGCATTACTTTTAGAAATATCAATACTATTTGCATTTATATTTTATCTGAAGAGCCCCTATCACCAATTTTGTCAACAAAAATTACTGACTTAAAAGGAACAAAAGCTTTTATAGAAAGTTTATAAAAACTTTCAAAAATCATAGGAATAAAAAGCAAAGTCAAAAATGTACTAGCAACCATTCCACCAATAAAGGTAAAAGCAATTGGCTTTATAATATTACTCTCACTTGAACTTGAGAATGCAAGGGGAAAGAGTCCTATTATTGATGTTAAAGCAGACATCAAAATTGGCCTAAACCTGGAACGGCCGGCCTCAAGCACTGCATCTCTAAGATTAAAGCCCCTCTTAAGCAATAAATTAATATAATCTACCAATACAATACCCGTATTAACAACAACACCAATAAGAATAAGCATACCAATAGCAGTAAAAACAGAGACCTTTTCTCCCGATATAAAATAAAATAGTACAACACCTATCAAGGTTAATGGTATTGTAAAGAGAATAACAAATGGCTTTAAGAGAGATTCAAATTGTGCTGCCATTACTCCAAACACAAGCAAGACAGCCATAAACATTATCACCCCAAAGTGCTGCATACTACTTTTAAACTCACTGTATTCTCCTCCAAACTTAACCAACACCCCATCTCTTTGAGGAACCTTATTAGTTACAAAATCTACTACATTTGCTGTAATTAAAGCTAAATTTTCACCTGGAGCAATACCTGCTGTAAGCTTTACTACTAAAGACTGATTTTCTCTTGGAATCTCACCAATTCCTTTTGTCTTTTTAAGCCTAATTATTGAAGAAAAGGGAATTTGAACACCAGATGCATTTAAAATAGATATTTTATCTAAATCTTTAAAACTAGCAATATTGCCTCTATCAAGCCTAAGCAAAATATCATAACTTACTCCATCTTCAATGTAATTTCCTGCTGAAATTCCACCAATATTAGCCTTAATCTCTCTTGAGAGAGTTTCCATATTAATTCCATAAAAATAGGCCTTTTCTCTATCTATTTCTATATCAATTTGCATTTCTTCTCGTATATTAAGTCTAGGATTGACAAGAGTAGGAAATTTTTTCTTTAAAAGACTAACTAAAAATTCTCCATATTCTCTTGCATACTCAAAATTTGAAGCAATAATTTTAATCTCAATAGGAGAAGCACCAAAAGCACCTTCTTGCAAAGAAGCATTAGAATTAAAATCAGGATAAAGACTCTCAACACGTTTATAAACTCTATATCGAACATCCTCTTCATCCTCAACGAATTCTCCATCAACTTCTTCCTTTAAAGGTAATGCAACGTTAAAGGTAAAACCATTTGAATTTATTTCAGAAATAATACTTTTATAAACCTTAATTTCATTTTTTACAATCTCTAAAATTTTATCTGAATAAAATTTTGAAATTTCCAAACTTGTCTTACGAGGAAATTGAAAATCAAAACGCATTAAAGAAGAACGTTCATAGGGAAGAAAAGATACATTTAAAAGAGGAAATAACACTAAACTTAAAATAAAACTAAAGAAAATAATCAATGAACAAGTTAATTTCCAAGTTAAAACATAGTTTAGTAACTTAACATAAAATCTCTCTCCAACAAAATAAATACCATACAAAAAATCATCAATCCTTCTAATTAATTTATTTTTGATAGGTTTTTGAGAAGTAGTATAAAGCCCAACATAATAACTTGAAAGCACAGGTACTAAAAAAACTGCAACAAACAAAGAAGCTACTAAAGATATTACAATAGTAAAAGCAAAATCTCTAACAAAATCACCAATAACACCCAACTCAGCCTTAAAAATAAGCATAGGAGCAAATACACAAATCGATGTCAAGGTTGTAACCATAATTGGCAACATCATTTCTTGTGTCCCAAGAATAGCAGATGAAATAAGCTTGGCACCCTTCTGCCTATATTTATATATATTCTCTATTATAACAATAGAACAATCTACAAGCATACCAACACCCAAAGCAAGACCTGATAGACTCATAATATTTAGCGAAATATTTGCAAAATACATTAAACAAAAGGTAAGAACAATCGCTAATGGTATTGTAATACCAATAATAATTGTCACTCTAAAGCTTCTTAAAAAGAGAAAAATAATACATAATGCAAGTATTGCTCCAGAATAAGCCGAATTAGCAACAGAAGAAATAGCCTTTTTAATATGTTCAGCATCATCATAAGAAATGTCTAAAAATATATCTTTTGGAAGTGAAAGCTTGATTTTTTCAACCTCTGCATTTACTGCATCTGAAACAAAAACAGAATTTGCATCACTCTGTTTTTGTATAGATATCACAATAGAAGGTTTATCATTATAATATACATAATTCTCTACATCTTGAGCAACACTCTTAACACTTGCAATATCCCTCAGTCTGACCTGAACAAATGAATTATCACCTAAAGAATAAATACTTGGCTTTCTATAAGCAATAACCACGTTTTCCAAATCCTTAAGTGAATTAAATCTTCCAGATACTTGTGCTTGATATTCCAAATCATTACTTAATATGTTACCAACCGAAAATTCAACATTTTGAGAAGAAATAAACGGTACTATTTCTGATAAAGTAAGTCCATATGCCTCTAACCTATTTTGTGACACTTCAATTAAAATATGCTTACCTCCACCTCCAATAACTTGCACACGCCCAACACCATTAAGTCTCTCCAATCTAGGTTTAAGAATACTATCTGCATACCTTTTAAGTTCTAAGACCGGTCTATCTGCATACATAACAAACGATATTATTGGCGAAGAGCCTAAACTTCCTCTATAAATCCCAGATATATTTGCTTCTTTTGGTAAACTTCTTTTTGAAATCTCAAGTGCATCTCTAATTTCATTTAAAGCCAAATCTAAATTAGTTCCATGATAAAACTGAAGATTAATACTGCTATGTCCCTTAAAAGAACTACTAGTTATTGTCTTTATGTTCTTGACTAAGGATAGATTACCTTCTATAAGACTTGTCACTTTTTCTTCCACTTCTTTTGCGGAACTTCCTAAATACTGAGTAGAAATAGTGATATAACTGTCCCCAATGTTGGGAAGCAAATCTATCTTTAATCTTGAAAAAGTATAAATACTAAGCATCATCAATAATGAAAACAACATTAACATTGTTATTGGTTTGCCAACAACTTTTTTTACTAACATACCTAACCTCAAAATCAAACATTGTCTTCAACATCAAGCCCATCTAGAATATCTACTATATCTACATAAGCTCCATTAGAAAGAGAAGAAATACCTTCAATTACAATTAAATCACCCTCATTAATACCATCCCGAATAGACATAATATTATCTATTTCAAAATCTATTAAAGGAAATATCCTTTCAACTGTTTTTGTATCTGGATTTAATCTAAATACACAAAATTTACCTTCTCTTTCAACAAAAGCATGACTTGGAATCTTGATAACATTTTCTAAATGATTAGTAATAAGTTTGATCTTGGCAAACATACCAATAATCATTTTTTTTGTATTATCCCCTATAGGCTTAAGACATATTGCAACAGAACGACTTTTAAAGTCCAAAACAGGAGATACTTCTGAAATCTTAGCTTTAAATTTTTCATTAGGATAAGATTCAAGCTCAATAATTGCATCATTGCCAACTTTAACATCTAAAATATATTTCTCAGAAACATAAGTTTTAATCTGAATTACATCCATTTTACCTATTAACGCAATACTTGCTTGACTCCCAACTGTTTCTCCAATTTTGGAATTAATAGCTAAAACATATCCTGAAATCGGGGCTCTTACTGGACTTTTTAAATAAAGAAAACCTGGTTTTGAGGGATCAAGTGTCGCGATAATTTGTCCCTTTTTTACATAAGTTCCAAGTTTCATATTAAGAGATACTATTTTACCTGTAATATTAGGAAATACCTCAACTTTAACTTTGGTATCTACATCACCATTTAAAGAAATATAATTACTCAAAACACCCCGTCGAACTTTCATCGCAACAACTGGAAACCTATAAGGCTCATTAGTAAAATTATTGGTAGTATTATTGGCATTAATATCTCCTTGTACTTCACTCTCAGGCCCCTCATTACATGAAAGGACAAACAATAAAACTAAAAACAACAAATAATATTTAAAACCATCCCCCATATTAAAAATCAAATTCATAAAAAACCCTTATCAATCCAACTTATTTATTAAATCTTTATACTCAAGTATTGCATTAGCATAATTTAGTTTATCTTGTATAAATTGTAAATCACTCTGCTTATAGAAAGTTTCAATGTCATTTAATTTAATAAGATCTATAGTACCCACATTAAAAGCATCAAAAGCTACTTGATAATTCTTCTTAGACATTTCCAAATTTGTTTTGGAGTTATCTAAAATAGACTTATATAGTCTTACACTTTTGCGTTTTTGAATAATATTAGATTTAAATTCACGAATCTTACTTTCAATTTTGTTTTCTAAGAATTTTAACCGATAATCTCGTTCCCATATCTCTGTAAAACTTTTCGAAAATGGAAAAACCTCGGTGAAGCTATAAGTTAAACCCAAAGAAAAATACAACCCTTGCTTAAATGAACCACTTAAACCATCACTAAAAGAAATGCTTCCAGGATTATAAGACACTGAAAACGAAAATTTCGGCAAAAAGGCATCTAACCAAAGACTCTCAAGAGTAGTTTTCATAATTTTAGTCAAATTATTTAAGTCCCTCACTTCTAAATACCCGTCAATATTTATAACTTCATCAAACAATGAAATGTCTAAAATTTCATCTGATAATTCTCCTATAGTCTCAAAATCTTGCAGAACATCCAATCCTAATAATAATTTAAATTTTTCTTTTGTCTCTTCAAACTTAATAATCTGTTCATCTAAACTAGGTTGAAATTTACTATGATTAAGCTTAGCATTAAGATAATCTATCTCAGAAATAAGTCCATTATGATAAGAAATTTTTACTTGCTCAAATTTAAGTTTGCTATTTTCAAACTGACTTTTCAACACTTCTAAAACACTTTTAAAAGCTAAAAGCTCATTATACATTTTAAGAACATTCAACTTAATATTCTTAATGACTTTTTCTCTGCCTATCTTAGCAGCCTCATAATTAAAAATGGTAAGTCTAATGTTATTAACGATAGATGGAGATATTGAAAGATCAGCAGCAGCACTAAAATTCCAGTTCCAATGTCCCATCCCTTCTACATTAGGCATAAAAGAATTTTGCCTTGAAAAATTTGAAGAAAATACCAAATTTGGAATCAAAAGATTCCAAAAATTATCTTTATATAATTTTTTTATCTTTTCTCTATACTCAGCATCTCTAGATTCCAAATTGTTCTCTAAAGCCATACGAACAGCATCTTCAACAGATATTTTAATAACTTCTGCATAAGAAGAAAAAGATAAAATAAAAATTAACATTAACCTCTTAATATTTGCTCCTATAAATAAGTACAATAAAATACCTACGTCTTAATATATTGAAATTTAACAATACTAATAATAATTAACATAATAACATGATAATAATATAATAATGTAATATTATTACACTCATGCATATTTTTAAAAAGCTTTTTATAATATTCAACTTGATACTTATTTTATCAATCAAAATATATCAAAACACCCTTTCCAAAATTGTTGGTTTTCACTGCATATATGAACCTAGCTGTTCAAATTACGCACTAGAATGTCTCAAAAAATACAACATCATGACAGCTCTTATTCTAATTACATTAAGACTACTTAGATGTAATGCTTTATTTAAAGGGGGTTTTGAATCATTACCAACTGAAAAACCAATATTAAATTCATTAAAAATTTTTAGAACAAGATTAATTAAATAAATTTTTGTATTTATCTGGAACCCAATTTTTGACATATTCTTTATGAACATCAACGAATTCAACAGCATTCCTATATTCCTGTCCAGGTTTCTTATAATTTTTCTCTATTAAAGGTAACAACAAATCATCACCCCAATAAAAATTATCAAACAAATAATAAGCATCGGGATCAGCATCCTTAAGTCCAATTCTAACAAGAGAATGAATACTCTCAGGTCCTCCCATTGACAACAAAGGATCATCTAAAAATTTAATATCATATTTGGTAAATGCCCAATGAGGCTTCCATAAAGGAACTAAAATCCACTCATGCTTCTTAATGGCAGATTCTAAACTTGCAAGCATTACGCTCTCACTTGAAGAGATAAGTTCATATTCTTTATCTAATCCATAACGCTCGAGAGTTCCTTCTACAGAAAGCTGCGTACCCGCTCCAGCATCTATGCCTACCATTTTATTTTTAAATTCACCTCCTCTACCCTTAAGTTCAGAAATACTTGAAATTGTAACATAACTTGGCACCACAAATCCTTGTAATGTTCCCTCATAATTAGCACCAAGATCAACAAATTTATCTTTAAATTTTTCATAATAAAATTTATCGGCCGTAGGCACCCATGCAGATACCATACCATCTACCTGCCCCGATGCTAAATACTGATACATTATAGATGTTGTAACAGGCAATATCTCCACATTATATCCTATTTTCTCAAAAACAACTTTCATAATATTGGTAGCAACCGTTTCTCCTATCCAATTAACATATGCAATTTTGACTGATCTTATACTTTTAAAGCCACTATCCTTAGAATTATCATTCTTATCACAAGAAAACAAAATTAAAATAAAACTTATAAAAACAGATATCAATAAACCTTTCATAGATCAATTCTCCTACTACTTACACAAAAATAAAATATTATTTATTATACATTTCCAAAAATCTTTTAAACTTATTTTCTTTTTTCACTCCATAATTATCAGTATTTAAGTAACTAAACTTGATAAAAATAGCCTGCATAATTCTATCCAAAATAATAGCTATTACTACAACAGCTAATCCAGATATTAAGCCTTCACCAAAATGCAATCTCTCAACAGAATATATTACAGTTCTACCAAGTCCTGATGAACCAACCATTGCCGCGATTACTATCATAGATATTGCCATCATTATTGACTGATTAATTCCCTCTACTATGCTTTGAAGAGCCAATGGCAACTGGATCTGAAAAAGGATACGAATATTACTACTTCCAAAAGACTTTGCAGCCTCAATGACCTCACCTGGAACTTGAATAATCCCTAGTCTTGTATATCTAATAACTGGAGGCATTGCAAAAATTATTGTAGCAAAAATAGCTGAAGATGTACCCATACCAAAAAAAGGTATAGCTGGTATTAAATAAATAAACGGAGGCATTGCTTGCATTAAATCAAGCAATGGTTTTAAAAATACATAAAATTTTGAATAATATCCACCTAAAATACCTATTAAAATTCCCCAAATTACCGAAAAGAACACAGACACAAAAATAATTGATATCGTATCCATTGAAACTTCCCAAAGATTAAAATATAAAATAAAGCAAAAACCTAACATAATTAAAAGAGCTAATCTTTTCTTTAAAAATAAAAAGCTTAAAACACAAATTAGAATAATAAAAAAAACAGGATTAATTAAAAGAAACAACTTTTTCAAATTGTCATAAAAAAAAATTACGATTTTCGCAAACCCTATACCGTTAGAATCCGAAAAATTGTCAACTAAAAAATTAAAAGCCTTATCTATATTAGCAACTATAAAATCTCTATTCATAAATAATTATCTCGCCAATAAACCAGCAATCTCCCCTAAATCAATGTATCCAATAATATCATCTTGATCTCCTTTTATAATCAAATAATCCAATTTATTTAAATACTTAACAACACTTTTGATCTCATTATCTAAACCTAAATTTAAAGAAACAAGATTATTACATTTTTTATTAACAGACAAATCATACAAATTAAAATTATTATTCTCTTTTTCAAGAATAACATTACATTTATCAGTATCACCATTAAGAGTAAAATCCATTTTAATAATATCCTTAATTTTTAAAATATTTAAAACGGGAAGATTTTTAATAAAATTAGCTATAAAATCAGTTTTAGGATCTCTTAATATTTCTAAGGGCCTACCCACCTGAACAATCTCACCATCCTTCATAAAAGCAATTCTATTGCCCAATTTAAAAGCTTCAATCAAATCATGAGTAATAAATACAACCGTCTTTTTTAATTTGTCTACCAACCTTAAAAGTTCACATTGCATTTCTCCTCTCATTAAAGGATCAAGAGCTGAAAAAGCCTCATCCATTAAAAGGATATCAGGGTTAACCACTAAAGCTCGTGCTATGCCTACTCTTTGTTTCATTCCACCTGAAAGCTCATTTATATATTTATATTCAGAATCTTCAAGACCCACAAGTTTTAAAATATCAAGGGCTCTTTGAATCCTAGTTTTTTTAGGAATATTTTTAACTTCAAGTCCATAAGTCACATTCCTTAAAACATTCATATGTGGAAAAAGCCCAAAATTTTGGAAAACCATGGCAAATTTATCTTTTCTTAAAGCAGAGAGTGCTTTTTGTTTAATATCATTTATTTCAACATTATCCACCAAAATAGACCCAGAATCGACTTTGTGTATACCATTCAAACATCTAACAAAAGTAGATTTACCACAACCTGACATACCCATAATAACTAAAATTTCATTCTCATAAACATCAAGGCTGATATTTGCATTTGCAATAAAAACAGAAAATTCTTTGTAAATGTCAGATCTATCTTTACCACTCTCATAACTCTTTATAGCCTTAATTATTTGTTTTTTATTTTTATTATAAGAAAATGTTTTATAAAGGTTCCTGACTTTAACACTAGTCTTAGACAAAGCAAACTCCTAATGTAAAACATTATAATTCCATATAAATCAATACTAATTATACTAAAATATCAGAATTTTGATTGACACAAATAAAAATAAGGGTCTTTTAAGAGACCCTTATTGAAAATCAAATTTATCTAAGCAATGATAATACATATTGAGGCACTTGATTTGCTTGTGCAATCATAGCCATTGCGGATTGTGTCAAAATGCTGTTAGTTGTAGATGCAACAATTTCATCTGTCATTGTTGCATCTTGAATTTGAGCATAAGATGATTTTAAGTTTTCAATAGCATATTCTGTGCTAGCCTTAATAGACTCAAGTCTGTTTTGGAAAGCACCAAGATTTGCTCTTTGATCACTTACCATTCTAATAGCATTTTCTATCTTTGAAAGTGACATATTAGCATCAACAGTAGTTGTAACATTAACTGGAGAATTAACCCCACCTTGAGCTGGAGCTGCTGCTGGTGCTGGAGCAGCTTGAATTCCCTCTTGTTGCACACCTTCCTGAGCTGGAGCAACCTGCGCACCTTCACCTGCAAAAAGGTTTGCAACATTAGCTGCATAAATATTAACAGCAATTGCTTCATCCTGATTTGCACCCACATGTACTCTTAATGTCCATGAAGCTTGTGATCCAGCTAATGATGCTGGTGTGTTAATTTTTGCAGGTTGCATTCCAAGTTCTTCAGCTGTTTTTATATTTTGAGCAGCTGACTTGTTGGACAACATATGCATTTGGTTGTATTGAGCTTGATCAGCAATTCTGTTAATTTCATCTGTAAGTTGCTCAATTTCAATTTGAATAGAACCTCTGTCTGCATCTGAATATGTACCATTACCAGACTGAACAGCAAGTTCTTTCATTCTTACTAATACTTTCTCTACTTCATTTAAATTCCCTTCTGTTGTTTGAATAAAATTTATAGCCTTTGAAGTATTTCTAGAAGCCTGAGATAATCCTCTAATTTGAGAATTAATCTTTCCTGCAACACCCATTCCAGCAGCATCATCAGATGCACGATTAATTCTATGCCCACTAGAAAGTTTTTCTTGAGTTTTGCTAAGATTAGCAGCATTAATGCTATTATTTCTTGAAGCATTTATAGCTGACGTATTATGATTTATGATCATATATCATTTCCTCCGTGATAAATTAATATAATTTTTGACATTTTAGACAAATCCATTTGTCTTTTTAAAAGGATATCACAAAAACAAGAAAAAAATAAATACAATATTAATTTAAATTTGTTATCTGTTTTGCCTCTGCAAATTTAAAGACTTAAGGATTTCCTCTTGCTCCTTCATACGCTTTACAGTGAAATCCAAAGTATTAAGCTCTCCTTCAACCTTCTGTTCTCTTTCCTCATACTTCTTTTTATAATCTTCAACAACATTTTTCTGATTGGGAATTTTGAGATCATAATTTTTAATCTTATTAGAAATAAATCCTCCAGAACTTATCAAAGGAGATAGATAATCGCCAAGCATCTTAGCAAGTCCATCATCATAAATACGGTCATCATTAAAATCAACTGCAAAAAGTTCCTTGACTGAATTAATATTATTTTGTATTATTTCATTAAATTTTTTCTCGTCAAGCCCTAAATAACGCGAAAGCCCCCCTGATGAAGATATAGAATTAGTAAAAACCCCTATTTGATTGATAATTGAAAAATTAGGATCATTAGTCCTATAAGAATTAAACATGATTAATTCTAATCTTGATCTAAGATTTTTTAATGCAAACTCCGCCCTAAGGATTCCCAAATTCTTATAAGCTTCTTCCCTCTCTTCATCACTAAAATATGACCATTCTTCAAGTATATCTGATTTTTGACCTTCTAAATTACTCTCATTTGAACTTACAACATTAATTTCAGCAATAACTTGATTATAAGCTACCAAAAAATCTAATAAAAGTTTTTTAATTCCCTCATAATCAGGTTCAACTCGAACAACAATAGTATCATCTGATGCTTGTTTTAAATTCAATGTAACATTCGGAATTAAATCATTAACAGTATTCGAATCACGCTCAACATCAACTCCATCAAACTTCACCTTTGCATTTTCTGCAAAGCTCTTGGCATTTATTGGCAAGAACCCATCTCTATTCTTTGGATCAAAGATCTCAATATTGCGAATAACAAAAGCCTTATTATTAACTTTATTTTCGATGTTGATCTCCTTTAAATCCAAAAGTGAACCAATTTCAACCTCGGCTTTTTCAAAATCACTTGCAACATTTATTGGCGGCAATTCCAAAGATTTTGTACTACTATGAATTTTAATCATATTCATCTGAATATACTTTCTCTCTTTCAAAGGAAGTTTATACTCAGATTCAAGATTAATTATACTATCTTCACCCTCAACCTTAGCATCCTCAAATGTAGCCTCTCCAGGATTAAAAACAATCTCGTTTAAAATACCTTTATCACCTGAATCATAATATTTAATTTCAAATCTAATTTTACTTCTACTACTAACCTCAATATTTTCTGGAATACTTATTGAAATTTCTGAGAGAGGCTCTAATACAATATCATTCTTATCAAGAAAAATTTTATTACTACTACTTTGTTGACTATTAATAATTTCTGTTAAATTAGGACTAAAATTTGTTGTAAGCTCACTTAAAATACCTATCTGTTTAGCAAGCTTTAAAGCCTCACCTTTCATGATAAGTTTATTGTTTTCACCTTCCTTTAAAGACCGCAAAATCAACCTACTATTTCCAGCACTATCACTTCTTACAATTTTAGCAGATAAAAACCCTTTTCCTCGATTATTAATATCCTTTACAAGAGATTCAATATCTCCATTATTCCTAATCTTAATCTCTTTATTACCAATTAAAAACACATAGTCTCCTGAAGGAATACTAATCTCCTTTTGTTTGAAATTCGCAGATAAAAAAATATCGGAACTTGCTATCTGATTAACATCAATTTTATAAGTTTCATTTTTAGCTCCATAACGAGCAGATAAAGAGAGAATATCATTATTACTAGAATTACCTGACATGTAATTAAAAGGACTATTAAAAGATGTAATCTGCCTTGCAAGTGAATTTAAAGTAGAGATCTTTTTATTAACCATCTGCCAAGCTCGTTTCTCTTGCTCTAAGTTTTCAAGCTTTTTTACAGATGAATCTATCTTGGCCTTATCAGATTTAAGCATTGATTCACGGATTTCTTTAGTATTATATTTATTATCCACACCTGGAACAAAAAATCCAGAAGACATTACAACACTCCTTAATTGGAAATTTTAACATAAAAAACATAAATTTTTACACACAAAATCATACCTTACAGTCAAAACTAACAACCAACCTCCCATTAAAAGACAAATAAAAAACAAGCATCTTTAAAAAAGATATTTGCTTATAGTAAAATTTAGGTTTATAGGAGCGTAAATATGCCAAATTTTTGTTTGTTCAATTCAAAATCTGTTCTAACAGGAAATGATAAAATAGACAATTCAGCAGTCCTTATTAAAGACAGTAAAATCTTTGATATCGTAACAGCTAATCGACTTGAAAAAATTGATTTACAAAACTATGAAATGATTGATGTTAAAGGCAACTATATCACACCTGGTCTTTATGACAATCACATACATGGATTTCACGGATACGGAACCGACCAATGCTCAACAGACTCAATAATTAAAATGTCCCAATATTTAGCAAAGTATGGAGTAGTAGGATTTCTACCAACGCTATACCCACGTCCAACTGAAGAAATGATTGAAACAATCAAAGCATGTACAAAAGCAATAGGCAAAGAAAAGGGTGCAAAAATCTTAGGACTTCATCTTGAAGGACCATTTTTCTCTTCTGAAAAAAAAGGCGCACATCCTACCTCCTATCTCCAACAACCAAGCATTGAGGTTATGAAAAAATTCATAGACGCCGCGGGGGGTACCTTTACGGATTCGTTTGGAAGAAAAAGAACAAATATTGCAACAATGACCGTTGCACCTGAACTTAAAGGCATGAGAGAGCTTGCAATGTTTTGCATGGAAAACAACATCACACTTCAAGCAGGACATACTAATGCAAAATATGAAAATATGATTGAGGGCTTTCAAGTAGGCATACTTCACACAACACACTTTTTCAACGCAATGTCAAAACTTGATCACAGAAATCCAAATGCAATAGGAGCAACTTTAATCCATGGGGATGTATCTTGTGAAATTATTGCTGATGGATATCATATTCATCCAAAACTTGTTTTAATGCTTAGAAAACTTAAAGACATAAGCAAATTAGTGCTTGTAACTGATGGATTAACTCCAACACTACAACCATCTGGAAAATTAATAGCTAATGGAGAAGAAGTATACCTTAACGATGACGGATTATTTCATATTGTAGAAAACGACACAATCGCAGGATCAGCTCTCACAATGATACAAGGCATTAAAAATTTAGTAGAATTTGGATATAGCCTAAGCGATGCCATTCAAACAAGTTCATACAATCCAATAAGGATAATTAATATTGAAAAAAAAGGATTAATATGTCATGGTTATGATGCAAATATCAATGTCCTTGACAAAGACTTAGATTTAAAATTAACAATGATAGAATCAAAAATCATTTTCAATAAACTTTGATTTTATTCATTTATAAATATAAGGAGCAATAAATGAGATTAATTATTAGATCTAACTATAATGATATTTCAAAATGGGCTGCTAATCATGTAGCTATGAGAATAAAAAAGTTTTCACCAACAAAAGAAAAACCATTCATTTTAGGGCTCCCAACAGGTAGCTCACCAATTGGAATGTATAAACATTTAATTGAAATGAATAAACTTGGAAAAATTTCATTTGAAAATGTAGTCACATTTAATATGGATGAATACATAAAATTAGATAAAAATCATCCTGAAAGCTATCACTCATTTATGTGGAACAACTTTTTTTCACATATAGATATCAAAAAAGAAAATATACACATGTTAAATGGTAATGCTACTAATCTTATAAATGAATGTGAAGAATATGAAAACAAAATTAAATCTTACGGTGGCATTATGCTTTTTGTGGGAGGAATTGGACCTGATGGTCATATTGCCTTTAATGAACCTGGATCATCACTAAGCTCAAAAACAAGAATTAAAACTTTAACTCAAGATACAATTATCGCAAACTCAAGGTTTTTTGAAAATGATATTAATAAAGTTCCCAAAAGTGCCTTAACAGTAGGAGTAGGAACAATTATGGATTCAAAAGAAGTGATGATTATAGTAAATGGACACAGTAAAGCAAGAGCCTTAAAACATGCTATTGAAAAAGGAGTAAATCATATGTGGACAATTAGTGCTCTACAGTTACATAAAAACGCAATCATAGTATCAGACGAAGCTGCAACGTATGAACTAAAAATCGGCACAGTAAAGTATTTTAATGATATCGAAAGAGATAATTTTAATAATGAAATATAAACGTTATTAATTTCTAAAAATAGTAAATATAACATAAACTAAGCACAAGACATAAGCTCTTTAAGCCTAGTTTACGAAACGCTTAAAATAACATTATTCTATGATTTCATTATATACTCTTGAAACCTCTTCCCAATTTAAAACCTTAAAGAATGCATCAACATACTCAACTCTTTTATTTTGATATTTAAGATAATAAGCATGTTCCCAAACATCAATACCTAAAATAGGTTTATAGTCTTCCATCAAAGGACTGTCCTGATTTGGTCTTGATATTATTTGCAATTCTTTATTTGCATGAATAACTAACCAAGCCCAACCACTTCCAAAAATACTAATAGCTGCATCTCTTAAAGCCATCTTAAGATTATCAAGACTACCAAAAGTAACATTTACATGTTCTTCAAAATTTTCTAAAATATTATCTTTGTTCCCAGGTTTTAAAATCCTAAAATACAAAGTATGATTAGAATACCCACCAGCATTATTCCTAATAGCTGCTTGGAACTCTTTGGGAAATCGATGAATATTTTTTAATATATTTTCAATATCCTGAGAATAATTTATTTCTATCTTTTCAAGAACAGAATTTAAATTTGCTGTATATGCATTATGATGTTTACTATGATGAATTTCCATTGTCTTAGCATCAATGTATGGCTCTAAAACATCATAAGCATAACCAAGTTCTGGTAATTTAAACATAAAATCCTCCTTTTTAGCTTTTCCCATGACAATTTTTATATTTTTTTTCACTGCCACAATAACAAGGTTCATTCCTTCCAATTTTAGGAGTACTTCTAATTATTTGAACTCCTACTGTATTACCTTTGTCTACCGAGGCAATGCCTGCAAATTCCTTATGAGTAGCACGAATATTTTTAGGCTTTTTATTTTTATAACTACTAGAATCAACATCCACTCTTACCTGCAAAGTTCGCCTTAAAGTTTCAACCTTTATATCTTTAACAAGTTCACTAAAAATCGCAAAACCTTCTTCCTTATATTCAGTAATTGGATTTTTATTAGCATAAGATCTCAAGTAAACCGATTCTCTTAAAGAATCAAGATTTGCAAGATGATCTTGAAACTTAAAGTCAATATTCCTTAAATATTCATGTTTTAAAAATTCATTAAAAAATTCAACTCCAATTAATTCTTCCTTTGCATCTAAATTAGCCCTTGCAATTTCCATTAACTTATTTTTCAAATCCACAATATTCATGGTTTCAACAGAACCAACACTTTCCATCATATAAGCAAAAATTGAATTTATCTCATTTAATACAGAACTCGTAACCACTTCTCCCTTAATTTGATCAAATAAAAAATCAAGATATTCTCTTAAAGAGAGAAGAATACGTTCCTTAATATTATTATCAACAAGAATTAAATTTCTTTGAGAATAAATAAACTCTCTATGCTTTGTTATAACATCATCATACTCTAAGAGGTGTTTTCTAATCTCAAAATTTCTATCTTCCACACGCTTTTGTGCATTAACTAAAGACTTCGTTAACAAAGAATGTGCAATAGGCTCACCTGTTGCCATTCCAAGTTTTCCCATCAAAGCTCTCAAATTATCACCTGCAAAAAGCCGCATTAGATCATCTTCAAGAGATACATAAAACCTTGACCGACCAGGATCTCCCTGTCTCCCTCCTCGTCCCCTAAGTTGATTATCTATTCTTCTTGACTCATGGCGTTCACTACCAATAACATAAAGCCCACCAAGAGCCTTTACTTCCTCATAATCTTCAAGATACTTTTCTTTCTCATTTTGCATAGCCTTTTGAAACTCTTCAAGACTCATATTCGTCCCAAACTTTTTACGAACTCGATGCTCAAGATTACCACCAAGCTTAATGTCAGTACCACGTCCAGCCATATTAGTTGCAATTGTAACAGAATGTTTTGCTCCTGCTTCAGCAATAATTAACGCTTCACGAAAATGATTCTTTGCGTTTAAAACTTCATGCTTAATACCTTTATTTTTAAACATATTTGAGAGGATTTCAGATTTTTCAATAGAAACTGTCCCAACAAGCACAGGTTGTCCTTTCTTATAAGCCTCATAAACTTCATCTGTAATTGCTTTAAATTTAAATTCCTCAGTGTAATAAATAATATCATCCTCATCTATTCTTGCTACCAATTTATTAGTTGGAACAACTATAACATCAAGATTATATATTTTATGAAATTCTTTTGCCTCTGTGTCAGCCGTACCAGTCATGCCAGAAATTTTTTTAAACATCCTAAACAAATTTTGAAATGTAATCGTTGCCATAATTTTATTTTCACTTGCAACTTTAACACCTTCCTTAGCCTCAATAGCCTGATGCAATCCATCAGAATATCTGCGTCCTTTCAAAATACGACCTGTAAACTCATCAACAATTTCAACCCCAGAATCCCCAACAATATATTCTCTGTCCTTTAAAAAAAGTAAATGGGCTTTTAATGCTTGAGTCATATAATGAACATAATTAAAATTAGAATCAACATACATAGATCCCTTAATTATGCCTTTTGAAACCAAAATTTGTTCAAGATTATTTAAACCATTTGCCGTAAAAGATACTCTCTTACCCTTTTCATCAATCGTATAATCCCCATCAAGTTCATCTATCTCTAAAGGATAATCTCCAGTTTTTGGATCTTTAGAGCATTCTTTTAAAAGTGAAACAAGAGAATTGACCTCAAGATAAGCACTAGTATCTCCTTCTGTAGAACCTGAAATAATTAAAGGGGTTCTAGCCTCATCAATCAAAATAGAATCAATCTCATCGATAATACAATAATTAAAATTTCTTAAAGATTTTTGAGATAAATCAAAACACATGTTATCTCTTAAATAATCAAATCCAAGCTCATTATTTGTAACATAAGTAATATCTTTATCATACTCTGCCTTGCGTCTAGCAGAATCCATATTAGACAACACAACACCAACACTCACTCCTAAAAGCTCAAAAACCGGTTTCATCCAATTTGAATCACGCTCTGCAAGATAATCATTAACTGTAACGATAATAACACCATCACCCGTTAAACTATTAAGGTAAGCAGCCTGAACTGAAGATAAAGTTTTACCTTCTCCCGTCTTCATCTCTATTATTTTACCCTGATGGAGGGCAAGTCCAGCAATAAGTTGAACATCATAAGGTCTCTCCTTAAGTCGCCTTCTAGCAGCTTCTCGAGATAGTGCAAATGCTCTCTCTAAAATATCTTCTAAAGTTTTACCCTCCTTAAGTTCATCTCTAAATTTTTCTGTTTCCATAGCAAAATCTTCATCTAATAAAGACAATGCCCAAGATTCAAGCTTATTAATAGTTCTCAAAGTAGGAAAATAACTTTTTAGATCTCTTTTACTTTTTGAACCAATAGTTGCTTCAAATATCGCTCTTAACATATTAGGTATCAATTCTCCTAAAATAATTGACTTTCAACTATTTAAAATAATAACATCTAAAACATGAAAAAGTTTTATAAAATTCATTTAAATCTATTTTTTATGATTATATCATGTAATACCAAAACTTTAAACGAAGCTGGAGAACAACAATTTAAAATACCATTTGGAACCTTACCTGGAGAAATAACACCACTTGTAAGCAAATTTACCAATTCAAGCTTTGATATCAAAACATACAATGGACTTGTATACATTGTAGAAGCAAAAGCAAATAAACTTATGATTTTTAATTCTTATGGAAAATTAATTCAAACTTACCAAAATGGCATATTCAAAACAAATTTTGACCTTAAAATCAAAAAAGTAGATTTTGAAAATATTAAGGCAATTTATCCATCAAAAGACTTTATTGTAGTATCAGATAAGCTAAATAATAAGAAATCTAAATTTGATGAGAGAGAAAATATATCATATTCTACACGAATATTTATTTTAAATAAAGATTCATCTGTAGAAGTATTGGGACAAGAAGGACGGAATGGAACATTATTTCCACAAGTTTACGATATCAATATTGACGACAAAAACAACATAGCAATAATAACTATATCTAATGAAGGATATATAATATACTCCTACGATAAAGATCTCTCACCCCTATATAAAATTTATGTTAATACAAACATACTACAAATACCGGAAGAAGAGAAAAAAAAATATAACATATCAATAGATAAAGTATTTTTTGAGGTAAACAAAAAAATCATTTATGTAAAGACAACTCATTATGAAAACATTAGAACCAATGAAAACATTAACGACCTTGGAGTAAGGATCAAAAACCAATATTTTTATACAATGAGCTTAAACAAAAATAAAGAATTTGAAATAAAAAATAAAATCACACTACCCCAAAACTTATTAGATGATCAACAAGAAAGTTTTATAAATATCATTGGAATTCAAAAAGATAAAATAATAGCATCCACTAACATGAGGAACCTGTCTAATATTTTAATATGGAAATTGGATAATAAGGGCAAAATAAAAGAACAAATGCTCTTAATCGAACCACCGAACCTTGAATTTCTTGCTGAAAGCCTATCTAAGGATGGAATACTTAGTATACTTTATGGAGAAAAAAGTGGGGTCAGCGTCTATTGGTGGAATTTAAATACTTTACTTAAACTATGAGGTAATTTAGAAGTCAACATTTATGAAAAATAAGAATTGCAAAAGTAAAATACAAAATAATAATAAACAAAGACTAAAAAAAAATCTAACTCTGGGAATAATCTTTGTCATCATACTAATTATTATCAAAATTGTATTAATTCCTAAACTACAAAAATTAGAAAGTAAATATAGACCTACCATCACAATAGAACATAAAATAAGAAATGAAAACCTATATATCAAAATCAATATTAAAAATCAAAACATGAAAGACTTAGGAAAAGCCAATATAGAAGTATACTTAGATAATAAACTTATTGAAAATAATATGATTTACATAGACAAGATTAACTATACATTATATACTAATGTTGCATACAGGAAAGAGGGTTTATTAAACATAGTGCTAATAAATCAGAAAGGCGATAAGGCATATTTTAGGAAAAGATTAGATCTTGGAGGATAATAGATGTTGCAAATATATTTTATATCTGTTTTACTTAATATCTTGGGGGGGATAGTGCTAGCATTCCCAATTTTGGGAGAAAGATTTAAGTGTTTAATTATCTTTGAAGAATTTATAAATTTAATTAACAATAACAAAAATGTAAAAAGCATTTTTGGCACAACATTTTTAATAGCTAGCATCTTTGAAATAATCATACCTTATGATTTGCCAATAATTGGAAATTTATTTCCTGCTATCAGTTTATTTTTTATTGGTTTCATCCTCGTCTTAAGTCAAAAAATGCCCACAAGTCTCCAAAATAATAAAGAATATGGAAAATTTAAATCTTTCATTGAAAGCAATAAAAAAGTAATAGGAATCTTAGCATTAATTATTGGAATAATTCATTTTTTTGCACCAAGAATACCTTTTCTTTAAAGATTAGCTTATGACATACAATTTTAATTACTCTTAATTATAATTCCAAAAAACAAGAGAATGAAATAAATCAAAAGGATATTCTAGATAAAGACAAAAAAACTAAAATAAACTCACCTACATACAAATGTATGTATACTGTACAAAAATGACTAAAAATAAAGAGATCATAATAAATTTTAAAAATTTAGAATATAACTTAACCGCAATTAAAAATCATATTCAAAAAAGAGAATTAGTAGCCACACTAAAATCTGATGCATATGGACATGGACTTATTCAAACATTTAAATTTTTAAAAGAAAAAGGGATAAATTATTTTGGTATTTTTTGGATAGATGAGGCTTTAAAGATCAAAAAAATAGACAAAAGGGCAAATGTATTACTTTATATCAACACAGATAAAAGTGCAATAAAAAATCTAGTTAAGTTCGATATTACACCCTTTGTTGCTGACTCTCAATATCTATCACTAATAGAACAAGAATGTAGAAAACAAAATAAAAGAATCAAAGTTCATTTAAAAGTTGATGTTGGAATGAATAGATATGGAATCAAAATAGAAAATGCTCTTAATCTAGCAATTCAAATTCAAAATTCAAAATTAGTAGAATTTGAAGGAGTTTGTACACATTTACCAACAACAGAAAATAGGAAAATTACTCAATCACAAATCGAAAAATTTGTTCATTTTATAAACGAACTTAAGACCAAGAATATAAAACCAAAATTCATTCATGCTTCTAACTCAGAACACATAACAAACTATCCAATAAGTGAAAAATTTAATATGATACGACCAGGACTTATTTTATATGGATATAAGCCAAATTCAAATAGCTTAAACAATAATTTACAACTTAAACCCGTACTAAGCTTATATTCAAAAATTATATTTCTTAAAAAGATAAAAAAGGGAGAACAAATATCATACTCTGGTCTATTTACGGCAAAAGAAGATATGCAAATCGGACTTTTACCAGTTGGATATTCCGATGGAATTCCACAAAATACATCTAACAATTTTTATTGTATAATAAGAGATAAAAAATGCTTTATTAGAGGAAAAATATGTATGAACATTTCAATAATAGAAATCCCTAAAGATCTAAAAATTAACATAGGAGAAAAAGTAGAAATTGTTTCTGAAAGATTAAGCTTAGATATACTTAGCAAGGAATCTGGCATGAGTAAATATGAAATACTTTGCTCTATTGGAAAACATGATAAAAAAAAATATTTATATTAAATTACCTAAAGAATCAAATTTTTGAAAATCAACTAAATTTCCTTTACTATTATAAATCCATTTATAAACCGAAATTCCCCCAATATCATCTCTTAGTTTTAAATCTGGACCATGATTTGTCTTTTTTGAAATCTTGCCAAATTTATTATACTCATATTTATACACACTAACACCGTGAATATCATATTGTAACTGGCCGAGACTGCCAAAATTTTTACGACTAATAAGTCTATTTTGTTTATCATATTCATAAGCATACTCAAAAATAGCACTCCGATCTGCAACCAAAACCCCACTCTTAGAATAATTACTCTTCAAGATCAAATTGCCATTAACATCATATGTAAATTTATATCTAAAAACACCTGCAAAATCATCTATAGGATTATCAAAATCCCCATAATGCTCTTGAGATTTAAGAAGACCATCCTCATTATAAGCATACTTATAAATCATCACACCATTGGAATCACTAATTAAATTAAAATCTTTATCAAAGAAAAGATTTTCAATCAAATAAAACTTATTATCATACTTATAACTATAAACTGCAATACCCTTAAAGTTATTCATTATTTCATATTTTTCCTCATAACTAGCGGAAATATCACTATTATAATTTTTATTTATTCTATTACTATAATTTATTACCCTTTTTTCATTATTTTGCACATAAAAAATGGTTTTTCTAATAGCATAACCATTCTGACTAACGACTAAATTATTGTTAGCATCATAATTATACTCCTTATAAAAATAATCCTTTTCTTTTAAATTATATTCATATCTATATATTGCTACATTATTCTCATCGGGAGTCAAATTATTTTTAATATCATAATTTAAAATTTCAATGAGTTTGCCATCAAAATCATAACGATACATCTTTATTGCAACAGAAAAAGGATTTGCATACAAAGAAGCTAGTGGATCTAAATATTCTTCCTTTATAATATTATGTGAACTGTCATAAGTTAACCTAAAACCATATATTCCATTCTTAGCCTTGATGTTATAATTGTTATCATCGTAATATAAAACTGTTTTCCTCCTATTAGAATCATCATAAATAATTTTAGTATAGTAAACATCATTTAAATCTTTAATTTGAAAACCAACCTCACTAAACCTATAAACATAAAAACTACTATCATCATTGTAAATAAAATGATAATAAGCAATTCCATAATTATCTCTTATAATCTCATTAGATTTATTATAATTAAAAATACTCTTCGGTCTGCCATTTGGAAAATATTCTATTTGTTCAACATAAACATCTTTTAAATTCTTAGCAGCAAAACCTCCATTTAAAAATAATCTCCTTTCTATATCCTCAAAATATTCTATTTTGATCTGATTTGCACCAAAAAAAGAAGGAATTAAAATACTAAGTTTGCCAACATAATCAACAAATACAAGTTTGCCATCATTATAAGTAAATTTATATCCACACTCTTCTTCCGCATTTTTTTTACTGCTCTCATATTTTCCAATTATCCTATAATTAATATCATAATCAGCAAACCTATAATAAATTTCTTCTGAAAAAAGAGCACAAGACACAAAAAACATCACCAAAAACATAGTCATTCCTTGATCAATCAACCTTATTTTGATAAATTTATTATACAATAAATTAATTTAACTAGGAGTTTAAGATGGCAAAAATTTCTAAAAATGCTCAAAGAAGTGGTTCTAAAGAATTGTTAAGCAAGTGGGGCGGAAAAATTATAATGAAGTCTAAATTTGAAAATGGTAAAATAAAACACTATGCTGAATGTCAAACCTCAAAAAATATAGCAAGAAGACCTAAAGATTTATTTTAAAATTTATTTCTTATTCAATTTATCTTCAAATTTCAACCAAGCTTCATCTTGTTCACTTTTAGTATAGGCCCTATTTAAGGTTGCTTCCTTAGGGGTTTTGCCTTTTCTAACATAAGAACTCCTAATTTGCTCTCTTAGCTCTTCCCTTTGTTTTCGTCTTTTGCTTAGTTGTCTCTTCACTCTTTCATTTGGATCAAAAAGCTCATGCTGAGCTTTAACCACAATCTTAGAATTTAATCTAGATAAAGCCTCTTTATAACTCTGCTGCCTACCTGTTAATAATAACATAAGCCTCTTTAACAAAGGCAAATCTCTATAAGCAGCATCTAAAAGATTAGATAGGTCAACTTTATAAATCTTATAAAGTGGTAAAAATGTATTACTATTTTTAAAATATTTAGCAGCTTCGGTTTTGATTATATCCTTAAGATGCGTCTGAATATTTTGTGTTTTAGAAACTCGTTTATAATGAGAAACAATAAAATCAAGAAATGCGACTTTATTTTTTAAACAATAATCATTTATATCATAATTAGAAACAAACTCAATCAATGTTTTTTCAAGACCTTCTTCTGTTAAAATAGTAGAAGAATTTTTCCCACTATTAAATATTTTCACAAATTCATTTCTCAACTTATCCCTAATATCAACTAAAATTTGATCGAATTCCTTTAAAAACATAGAATAGGCACATGGCTTATATAAATACATTCCACGTTTAATGCTAAATATCTTAGGTAACGAACCCTTAATGTTCGACTCAAAAAAGTATTCATTAGCCGTCTTTAAAAAATATTCAGAATCAGATAATCCCTCAGCATGCTCTTGAAGAATATTTTTAAATTCTTCTATATTAATAAATCTCGGTTTAAACTCTATTGTTTTTTCAATTGATTTTAAAGTTTCATCAATCTTAATACTTTCTAAATTTCTAAGTTCTCCTAAGTTTTTCTCATTAGTAATATAAATATTTAATACTTCTAAAAAAGTAAAGTAATGTTTAGAAATATTAACGCCTTTTTTATTTAAAATTTCTTCCTTATTTTCTAAAATTCCTACAAGCAAACTATAAGCAACTCCCACACCATTCATACCCTCATCCAACATTCGATCATATTCATTAAGCTTTACATTTTTAGCTCTCATAAAAACATCTTTAACTATTCTATTAGAAGCAATCCCGAATAAAATTCTCTTCATAAATTCAATAAAATATAAGGCTTTTCCTGATGGAATTATTAAAGAATCCAACACAAATATCTTTTTTGATGAAGAATTTTCTTGAAAATATTTAAGATTAATGTCTGAATTTGAAAGAATGACGAACTCTTTTTCGAAAACCAATAAATTTTTATCTATATTTTTAATTGTAAGTAAAGTACTAAAGAGTTCTATTCCCACATAATGCTTTAAAAACAAATCCTCGATAGCATAATAATAAAAATCATAACTATTTTCATCTGTTATTATTATTTTATAAGGTACCATTTCCCCATTAGATGTTGACTGATTAATAATAATTCCTCTCTTAACCTCATAAAGTTTGCGAAATAAAAAATCCAATTCGCCTTTAAGAGCACGGATTTTAACAGAATAATCTTCGATAAAATCAGCATAATCTATAATATTGTTCTTGTGTTCCAAAATAATCCTTAAAATCATTTTTTGAGTATCTGAAGAAATCCCTATTTGAGAAATCAAAATATCCACTTCTTTATCATTGAGATAGAAAATTTCGGGTAATTTTTTCATCTTATATTTCCAAGCTCCTCATATACAAAACAATAATAACATATTGATAAATTCAATAGAATTAAAAAACGCCAAATAAAAATGAATTATATAAAATATATAAACATAAAAATAGAATAGCAGGTCCTCTACTGAAAACTCCTCTAAATCTCACTATGAATAATAATATTAAAGATACAACAAACATGATACTAAAATCAGTCAAATAAATATCACTCATGAGTACTGGATTTATAAAACTACTAATAGATAAAATAAACCCAATATTAAATATATTACTTCCAATGATATTACCAAGGGCAATATCTGACTCCTTTTTAATTACTGCAAAAAGAGAAACGACAATCTCTGGGATGCTGGTCCCAAAAGCTACAAAAATAATTCCAATCACTTTCTCACTAATATTAAAAACATTGTGTGCAATGTATATTGAACTATCTATTAACAACTTTGAACCGAAATATAAGAAATATATACTTAGTAATAAGAGCAAAATATTTAAAAATAAAAACTTAAACCCATAATTACAATTAAGATTTTCTAAATTTTTTGTAACAGAATTATATTCTTTCTCTTCTTTGTAAAACAAATATAGATAAGATAAAAATAAAATTAAAATCACCAATGAACTGGTTCTATAATAAGATACCTTAAAAAAAGACAAAGTACCAAAATCAAAAGAAAGCAATAAAAGAAGCAACATCAATAAAAATAAAATTATAAAAGAAAATTTAAGTCTCTTAAAATCAGTTTCAATCCTTAAAAAAACCCCTGTTAAGGGAAGCGCAAGCAACATATTAATGATATTACTCCCAATGATATTAGAAACAATAATTTCATTTTTACCCTTAAGAGATGCTATTAAACTTGTAAAAAGCTCTGGAGCACTTGTTGATAAGGATACTATTATAACACCAATTAAAAGACTAGGAATTTGAAAATAAGTAGCAATGTTAACAGAGCTATTTAAAAGATAATTCCCACCAAGATACAACAAAAAGATACCAAATACTACACAAAAAAGATGAATATGTGCCAAAAAAATTTCCTTCCACAAACATTTAAAAATTCGCTTAAATTATTCTTAACCATATAGTAAATATTAGATGCATTCCATAAACTAAAGCCATTACCTAAAGATTCCTTAACGCCTCTTAATTGATGAGAAAAATATTTTAAATAAACTTCTTTATTTACACGGCGCTCAGAACCAAGCAAAAAAGCTTGAACATAAGGTCTAATTATAACCTTACCTGAAGAGAATACAGCAGCTCTATTACTTCCTTCCTTATAAATTTTATAAGCTCTTGTAGTATAGTATAACTCATTCTTTAAAAAATCGCTAGTATAATGAGAAGGATAAAACATTGGAGAAATAACATCAACATAATCTGCAATCATAGAAATATTTTGACCAATACTATTTGTAATAAACCATCCATTATTTCCGTAAATGTCAATAGAAATAGGAATAGAAATATTTTTTCTAGCCATAATTAAAAAAGATTCAAGAGCATCAATCGCACGCATCTTATATTTATTAAATCTTGAAGTTATAAGAGACACAGGTCCATCTGTTGGAAATCTAATATAATCAAACTGAATCTCATCAACTCCAAGAGACTGAATTTCTCTTGCAATAGATAAATTATAATCCCACGTGTCTTGCAAGAAGAGATCTACCCAATGTTCTTTTTGAACAAATTTAAAAGAATCACCATGTTCAACCTTTACAAGGTTTGCCCAAGGCTGATTGGTTTTTTTATTCCAAAGAGCATATTCATAATTATTATAAAAATAAAGTTTCGCGTCTTTAAACACAACAACTCGTGCAATAACATATATTCCAAGTTCTTTTGCTTTATTTAAAATATAAGGAACATCTATCAAATTTTTAACAGCCTTTATCTTGTTTGGCAAAACTAATTTACTTGAATAAGTTAAAATACCAGTATCATCTTTAAAATCAATAATAACAGCATTCATGCCTAATCTTTTTATAAACTCAAATCTCTCATCAATAGCTGTTTTGCTCCTAAGAGTGTAAGCCGTTAAATAAATTGACCCCTTATTAGAAGCAAGATTCATTCTTTCTAATTTTTCAACAGAATTTTCTCCATACACAGAAAATTGACTATTAAAAGTCCATTTGCCATCAACATAGGAATAAAAATGATTATCATAAGTTCTAACTAAAAGTTTTTCCATTTTTGCATCTGACAAATCAATAACACGCACTATCTGTTTTTTAAAGGGAAAGTCCAACTTCCTAACAACCCCTAAAGTTGTATTAATTAAAATAATATCTCCATAAATTCCACAGGAAAAGTACAACTCATTTGCATTGTTTCTTGAAAACTCTATTGCACTAACCATATCATAATAACCAGCACCCAGATATGTCTTAGAAATTAAAGAATTTAAGCTCTTAAAATCCAAATTATCATTAACACTTAAATAAATTCCACTATTAGAAGTACCAATAGCAATACGTTTATATTCTCCTCGAGATAATGCACTTGATGTAATGTAAGAATTTTTATTAAATTTCTCATTATCAACTAATTTTATAAAACTTTTAAAATAATTATGAGAAACATAAACAGAGTCATTAGTTGTCAAAAGGGAATTTGAAGAATAAAAATCTTCATAAATAGAAGTTATTCTCTTATACACAGGTTTTTCAAACGGATATATCCATCTAGTCTCTACTCCCTTAGGTTCAACCTTAAATATCAAATTATTATGTTTTTTATATAAAGCACCTTTATTAACAAAAAATAAATCACCATTCTTAAAATATTTAGTCTCGTCTAATGAATGCAAATGAAAACACAAAAAAAAAGAAGAAAACAACAAGCAAATTATATACAAAAGCATTATACATGTATTAAGTTTCATATAAATAACATCCAGCCTTTTTTAAAATAAATTTAAAAACAAATATCATTGTAACAAATTATTGAAGTTCCTATTAAGTTCTTCCATAAAGTTTTGTAATGTCACTTATCTTTTTGCTTAAATCGTCACTTAAATCACTACTTAATATTCTAAAATTGTTAAGCATTGCATCAGACATATTTATACTAAAATCAGATATCAAATTAAGATAATCTTTCATTGGAATTATTACACTATTTGCAACACTAGCCATCGCCCCTCTTATCATATCCCAAACAATAGCATTTTCACTAGTATTGAAATAATCAAAAATATATTTTTTATGCTCATTATCAACGGAGTTAATAAATCCACGAATAGTATTACTCTCATGAGTACCCGTATAAACAACACAATTTCTTATATAATTATGGGGAAGATATATATTTGTGGAATCAAAATCAAATGCACATTGCATCATTTTAGTTCCAGGAAAACCAAAATAATCTCTTAACCTAAATGTATCTCCACGATCTTTTACAAGGTCTTCAACCCAAATTTCTAAGTCATCAATCTCATTTAGAACCTGTTTAAAAAAATCTTTCCCGGGACATTTTACCCATTGTCCACCAAATAGCAAAGATTCTTCTGCAGAAACCTCCCAAGTTGATACGAATCCTCTAAAATAGTCAATTCTAACAATATCCACATATTTACGCAAAAAATCAATACGATTAATCCACCATGCATAGTTATCTTTTCTTAAAGCTTTCCAATTATAAGCTGCATTGCCCCAAAGATATTTTTTGCTAAACAAACAATCAGGGGGTATCCCCGTTACTTTATCTTTACTTGCATCAAACCTTAATTTAAAATATTTTTGATGCGCCCAAACATCAGCAGAATCATAAGACACAAAAATAGAAATATCACTTACTATTTTAATTCCAACATTATTAGCATATTTTTTTAAAGCTTTAAATTGTGAAAAAAAGAAATATTGTAAAACTTGTTGAATGTTGATTTCAACCTCAAGTATCTCTCTAAGCTCAGCTAAAGCCTTAGCATCCCTTTTTAAAATTTCTCTACTAAATAAAAGATTAAAAGCCTGTGAAGACTGAAACTTAGAATAGTACTCTTTAAAAGCAATAAAACTTGAAAAATCTAAAAGCCAATAATCAGCTGATTTTTTAAACTTTTCAAATGCATGAATCTCATCAATTGTTGCCCTGTGCAAAAAATTCAAAGCAGCATTTCTTAAAACAACTTCCTTAGCTTTTAACTTATCATAATCAATATATCTATCTTCCAAGCATTCAAGAGTATCTAAGTCTATATCAATAAACTTATCAATAGCATTTAAATCAATATAATTGATATTACCAGCAAATGCAGAACAACTTGAATAAGGAACCCTCACAAAATTAGGAGGTGAATAAGGTAATATCTGCCAATAACCTTGTGATGAAGCGGCAAGAAAGTCTATAAATTTATATGCCCCTTTCCCTAAATCACCAATACCGTATTTAGATGGCAGAGAACTAATATTTAGCAAAATTCCACTTTTTCTTTTCATTTTTTATACCTCAAAACAATTGACTATTTAATTAAGATCTTAAAACAACCGTTCACATACAATCATTATAACTAAAATATAAAACTCACAAAGCATTATTCAAAAGATTTAATGAAATATTTTTCAAAAAACATAATCTCAATTATGATATAATTCGTTAAATGAATATTAAAATTGTTATATTACTACTTTTAACAAATACTCTAGCATTTTCATCTGAAATATTAGAATTTAAATATACTAAAGGAGCTAAATTTAGAATAGAAACTACAGATAATCAAGAAATTTACCTAAATGGAAGATTTAACTCAAAAACCAAAACTAATATCCAAGTTTCAAGTGAGGTAAAAGATGTAAAAAATAATTTTGCAGATATCAAATCTTACTTTAGAGTATTAAAAAGAGATAATGAGAGCGATGTTTACTTACTTAAAGAAGAATTTGAAGGAAATTTTAGCATAAACAAACAAGGCGAATATAAAATTAATAATGCTCAAAAAAGACCTTCTGTTAGAGGCATTCCAAGATTCCCAAAAACACCCATAAAAGTAAATGAAACTTGGACATATCCAGCAGAAGAATATATTCAAGCATCTGAGATTTCACAAGAAATAAAAGATTTTGTCACAAAATTTGATGTAAATTATGTGTACAAAGGCAAAGAAAAAATAGATGGCAAATACTACGACATACTTCTATCAAATTATAAGTCTAAATATAACGTAAAAAACATATTATTCTCTCAAAAGGTTAACCAAATAATTTATTTTGACTCAAAATTAGGAAATATATATAAATATAATGATACATATGAATTTCAAATGCAAAATGACAACAATAATATCAAAATTACTGGAAACTCATTTGGGAAAATAATCTCTATTGAGCTACCAAATGAAAATATAATAGAGCATGAAGTTAAAGAATATATCAGCACAAAACAGATAGACTCTATTAACATAGAAAAAAACGAAAATGGCATTAAATTAAGCTTAGATATTGAATTCTACCCTGATTCTTTCCAAATCATTAAAAAAGAATACAACAAACTAAAACACATAGCCAATTTATTAGAAAAGTTTAAAGACAACAATATTTTAATAGAAGGACATACAGCAAAGTTTGGAACAGAACAAGAAATGCAAGCATTGTCTGAAAAAAGAGCTCATTCAATTGGAAACTATTTATTAAAAATGAAAGTAAAGAACAAAAACCAAATATTTTTTAAAGGATGGGGTGCTAAAAAACCTAAGTATGCAAACTCATCTCCTTTAGCATCAAAAAATCGAAGAGTAGAAATTACAATTTTAAACAATTAAATATTAGATTGATCTCTTGCTCTTTTTTTCTTTTTTAGTCTGACAACTTATACATAAAAATGCATAAGGAATAGCCTCAAGTCTTTCTCTTGCAATACTTTTATCACATGCTAAACAATTACCATAAGTATTTTGGGAAATTCGATAAAGCGCCTGATTTATTAAATGCAGCTTCTTTTTCTCAACTGAACTTAAAGCTTCAAGATTATTTCCATCCATATTGTCAAATGCAATATCAATTATGTCCTTTAAATGCATATCATTATTAATGATCTCTCTTTTACTATCCTCAACAGATCTTATAGAATTTAATATTTCTTTCTTTGACTCTAAAAGAAAATTTCGCATCTTTTCAACAAATTCATGCTCAAAATTACTTTTCTGCATGATATTACCTCCCTATAATAAATTACAATTTTTAAAAAACTCCGTGTAATTATATAAACAATCCCATATAATGTAAACTAGTACATTAATTTTTAATAAAAAAATAATTGCAATGATACTTCTAATTGTGTACAATTGATTCTGTTACATAAATAACAAGGGGGCATTTTGAACACTAAAGAAGAAGCTATTGAAACTGAAGGGATTGTTAAAGAATCTCTCCCTAACACAATGTTTAGGGTAGAACTTAAAAATGGGCATTTAGTTTTAGCTCATCTATCTGGAAAGATGAGAAAACATTTTATAAAAATAGTTCCTGGAGATAGAGTTAAGGTTGAGTTATCACCTTATGATCTTACAAAAGGGAGAATAGTATATAGAGAAAAATAAATACTTATATCAAAATAATTTAAATCAATTAATAAATTGGTATTACTTTATATTAAACTATCTTTAACAGACGCTATAAAGTTTTTATGAATCCATCCCTGAAGTCCATGACTTGTTTGAATAAGAACAAAGTCATCTTTTCTATTAAGTACGTAAACACTTATATTCCCGTTTAAGAATCGCCAACTTCTTGAAAAATTATCAGGGACTTTATAAAGAGAAACTAGATCACCTTTAATAATTCCAATCTCAGACTGTTGGTCAACATAAAAGTAATATGTTTGAAATAAAGTAAAACACGTTACAGATAAAAGCAAGAATAAAATAATTCTCTTTAAATTTTTTGCATAAAATTTATAAGAAATAATCACTATTAAAATATTTATTAAAATTAAACTAATAATAAAAAAAATATTAGACCAAACAAAACTATTGTTTCTAATATTTTCATTAACTCCATTCTTAGCCTCAATAAAATCAATCACCTTGTAAAAGGTATCATTACTTGGTGAAGTAAAAAATGCTTTATAAGCCGAATAAATTGCATCAAAATATCTATCCATTTTATTCAAAATGAGAGCTCTATTTAACCACAGTCCTGAATAACTTGGATTCTTTTTAAGAATATTATCAACTCTATTAAGAGCATTATCATAATTTTTTAATTTATAATCTTCAATTAAATCATTTATATTATCTTCTGACAAATAACCATCGTTAATAGCATTAAGACTAACAGCAAGAGTTAATATTAAAATAACTAATCCACAACCTGATGCAATAAAGAACTTTCTATATCTAATAAAAACAACTAAAGAGAATAAAATTCCTGGTATCAAAATTAAGTAATAAACGGGAACAAAGAATAAAAAAGTTTTATTCCTATGTTTTAAAATATCATGATATGAAAGCAAACTAAAATCTGACAATAACTCTTGACCAAACTCATTATTATTTTTAAATTTCCCATAATATTCATATTTTAGTCGTTTACCATCAAGTTTATAAACTTTTCCATCATCAGGATTTAAATAAGTAAAATCACCAATATTTAAAAATAAATTACCCTTATTATCTGGTTTAAGAGTATATACCTTAGATATACTACCCTTATATCCATCTTTTGAAGGTTCAAAATTATAACTTTTTTTATTATAAATAACTTTAGAGTTATAAGTTTCAATTTCTGGAAAACGAATATGTGGAAGATTACCTTGTCCTGTAATTTTTATTAAAACAGTAAAAGTATCTTGATTAATTAAAGTTGAATTAGGAAATTCATAGTAAATTTTAAAAGTTCCAACGGCCAAAGACTTAACCTCATCAGGTATTGGTTTAATTTTTAAAGAAATACCAGGACTCATACGGGCAATATCTTCGCCTATATTAAAAGAAACACTAGGAATAACAATACCTTTTGAACCTCTAAGAGGAGTTAAGATAAAATTATAAAGGGGTACATCCAAGATTTCTTTACTATTAAAAGCCCTATATTTAATATTTTCAAATATAGGGGTTCTATCAATCATTGCATCTTTAACAGCGTTAAAAGAACTGGCAATAGACTTCAAATTATTATTCACAAGCCAATTGACACGCAAAACGAACCCAACACTTTGATACTCATAAATTTCTTCTTTATCAAAATCCCAATACAATCTAACTGGCAAACCAAAAAACTTCGACTCATCTTCTTTTAAAATAACCACTTCAAACTCTGAACTTAAATAAACTTCATCAAGATAAACAACTTTTAATGAAGGAATCTTAACAAATCCCAACTTATCAAAAGCATATTCAATTTTTATTTCTGTAACAATGTTATTTCCATCTGGTACCTTTGATATCGAAGCAATTTTGGTATTATCATTTATATCTTTACTTATTTCAAACTTTAATAACGACTCATCAATATCTTGAGATAAATTTAATCTAATCACATGAACAACCTTAGATCCTCTAAGTACCTTAGTTGATACTAAATAATCGGTACCAGATAAAGAGTAAATTTCAAAGTTTATAAAAAATAAAATTAAAGATATCACCAATCTTCTTGTAAAGACACAGTCTGTTCTTTTGACCTTGTTACCCATAAAACCCTCTCAAGATTTTCAATATACCTTAAAAAATTTTCATTGTTCTCAATAAAACTTTGACTTCTCTTAACACTTAAACTATCTAAAACATCTGGAATAGTTCTTTTTTTAATTATTGCAAGTTCAAGATTATATTTAGCATTATAACTTGCGGGATTGATCCTTAAAGCTTCCTTAAATGCCACCTCTGCTTTTCGATAAAGTCCTTGATTATAGTATATTATTCCCTCATTATAGTTTATATTAAAATTCAAAAAGGAATCATTATCTCTTTTTGCATACGAAAACATCCGAAGGGAGCTTTCATACTCTCCTAAAGAATAATATACAATCCCAAGATTATAATAACCCCACGACATACCTTGTTTATCATCTACAAGATCATAATAAATGGAAATCGCACCCTGATAGTCGCCTCTAATATATTCATAATTACCAATGACCATAAGAAACATGGCTTTAATATTAGAACAAGATAAAAAGGATGCAAACATAAAACTCATTAAAAAATAAATTAAAAAGTTTCGTCCCATTTAATGACCTTAACAAATAAATACAATACTATAAATAAAAAAGAGATAGCTAAAAAAAGCTTATATCTTAAAATACCAATAAGCAAAATATCACTTGAACTTTTTTTCATTATATCATTCTTTATCTCATTAATAACATAATTAGTACCTTTTAAATATAAATTATAATAAGAACCCTTAAGAGAAGACGTTAAAAGATACAAATTATCCTCATCAAGCATGGCTTCCACTATATTGCCATATTTATCTTTAACACTTAAATTATTATCAATCAAAGGAGATGGCTTATTACTTCCAATCCCAACTACAAAGCTTGTAATATTAAGTGCATCAATCAACTTAGGAAAAGTATAATAATTATACTCACCCCATTCATCTCCATCTGTTAAAATTATCAAAAAATTATAATAAGAATCATCTTTTATTCCCTGTATGGCATTAAAAACTCCTTCACCTAAAAAACTACCAGGAAAACTTATTAAATTAGGCTCAATATAATTTAGCATTTTATGCAAGCTAGCTTTATCTTTAGAAAAGGGCAATACTAACAAGGATTTACCTTTAAAAATAGTAAGCGAATATTCAACATTCTCAAAATTATTTAAAATCAAACTAACAAAATTTTTAGCACTCTCAAGCCTGTTAATCGATTTTTTTTCATCAAATGTTAACATACTACGAGAAATATCGACAACAAAAGATATCCTTAAATTTGATCTTTTATCCTCAGTAGCTTTTTGCCCCCAAGAAATATCCAAGATAGAAACAATTAAAGAACCCAGACTCAATACAAAAAAGAACATCATAAGAATTTTTTTTATATAATAATTTTTAATGTAAGCATTATTAACATACATAAGACTTAAAGTCTTAAATAATGGAAGCGATTTTCTAAAATTATAAATATATAAAAAAAGAACTAAAAATAAAATTATAAACAAATAAAAAGCATAATAATTGCCTATACTCATAATACCTCTTCTAAAAAGAACTTAGACAAAATGAAGTAGAGGATTAATAAGAAAAATATTACCAATAAAAATTCATTATAAACATCATCATTATCAACCGAAATTTTAATCTTTCTATCTACATTTTCCTTTTTCGAAAAATCCTGTATTGCAAGTTTAAATGAAAAATCATCACCTACAGAATAAAAAGATCCTCCTGTTTTACTTGAAATCTCCAAAAGCATACTAGGATCATAAATCTCTCTTAAAGTACCTTGATAAAACTTGCCAGATCTCAATTTAAACCCAACACTAAACTCTTCACTGCTACCAATTCCAATAGAGTAAATTTTAACATTTAATCCTTGAGCAAGATTTATTACCTGATCCTTATAAACTTCATCCGAATTAACTACACCATCTGTTAAAACAATCACTGATCTCTTAAGTGCTTCCGAATGCTTTAAATGAGAAAGAGCAATGGAAATACCAAGGTCCAAAGCAGAACCATTGCCAAGATCCATAATATAAATATCGTCTAATTTTTTAGAAAAAAAATCTCTATCAATTGTAAGTGGAACTATTAAAGAAGCTTCCTTAGCAAAAGCCACCAATCCAATATTGTCATTTTCTCTTTGATAAACAAAATATTTAATTAATTCTTTTGCAAATTCAAGTCTATTTTTAGATGAAAATTCAATAGCACCCATGCTAGGAGATATATCTAGCACAATAACAATATCAGCTCCACTACTAAGATAAGTCGTTTTCTTTTTCGAAATAGAAGGACCTGCTAAGGTTAAAATCATAACTGTCATTGCTAAATAAAATAAAGCATAAGTTATAAAATATAACAAATTCAATCCATAATCCTTTAATTTTATAGAGCCAAAGTTTCCATAAATAGATATTGGAAATTTAACTTTTCCCCCTCTACGCTTAAAAAAATGGCTAAAATAAATTATTAATGGAAGAATTACAAGTAAAAATAAATATAAAGGTTCATTGAATGTTAACATTATTCCCTCTATTAAATTCTTCAAAATTAAAAGCTGCTTTCTTTAAATCATCTAAAACAAGTGAAAAATTTCCACCTGATAAATTGATTCCACTAAATTTACTAAAATCAGAAAGTCTAAGCATATTAACAAAAGTTGAACGAATTTCATAAGGAACATTAAAATTTTGCAAAATTTCAGAAATTTCCGTCGTAGTAATTGCATTAAAATCAAAACCTGTTTTTTTAGATAAATAAACCCTTAAAGATGAATTCAATAAATTATAAAAAACAACCTGTTCTTCGTCATTCTTAATATAATTAGACAAAATAACCATTTGTTTCTGAAATACTTTATAAGGTTTTCTTAAATTATGCTTCATTATTAAAAACACTAATAACTGCTTGACAAGCTTCAAAAATTTAATACAAAAGTAAGGAACTGCTACAAGAGCTAAAATAAAAATAACAAGATACGTACTTGTTCCTGGAAGAAAAAGCACTCCCTCTATATCCTGAATTTTAAGAACATCATCATCTGCAATTAACTTACTAGTATTTATTTTGACATTATTTAGAATTAATTTAAAAGACTTATCATTGCTGATAATATCTCCAACATAAATATGCGGAAGAGTATTGCTTCCAACATAAAACGAAACAAAATATACTATTACCTCCCCGCTTTCAGGTATGTAAAGAAGTGACTTAACTTCAACAAACTCATTTTTAATTTCCTCAAATTCAGCAGGGATAAATTTTTCATTCTCACCAAGAATTAACGAAAATTTAAGCTCAACAGTATCTCCCACATAATAACGAGTTGGAATAAACATCTCATTTTTTATCTCATAAGAAAATAAATAAAAAGACAAAAAAAACATGATAAAGACAATTGTGTTTTTCAAATATCATTCTCCTTTTTTAAAAGGGCTTTTAACTTTCTAAAAACATTATCTTTCGTACTAATTTCTATAAAATTAATACCTCTTTTTATGCATTCTTTTCTCCATTTGATTTTATCTAATGTCCAATAATTTTTATAACTATTCGATATCGTTTTACTAAATCCAGAAGTCAAAAAATCTTCACAAGTTTCAATATCTTCATAAGTTAAAACTCCATATTGAGGAAGATTTTCATCAAAAAAATCTGTAAGCCTTATTGCAATAATATTATGACGTTTACTAAGAACAGTTAAAGATTTAAAATAATTACTGGCCTTAAAATCTGAAATAATGATAATTAAAGATCTTTTCTTATAATATTCAGCTGTATTTTTAAATACATAAGTTAAATTACTTCCCCTCTTAAGGCGCCTATTTATTGTCTCATTTAAAATTCGTCCTAAATGTGAATGCCCCTTTCGAGATGAAATAAACTTATCCGTTTCACTTGAGAAAAAAGTTATACCTATTTTATCATTATTAAAAAATGCCATATGAGCAAAAATAGAAACTAATAAATCTTGAATTTCCTTTTTACTAGTCAAGCTTCCCAGACTCATTGAAAGAGAATTATCAACAAGCAAATGAAGATTCATTCCCTTATCTTCTCTAAAAACCTTCAAGAATATGCTATCCGTTTTCGAACTAACATTCCAATCAATCAATCTAGCATCATCCGTTTCCTCATAAGGCCTAAACTCATGAAATTCAAGACCAAGACCCTTAAAAATAGAACGATACCCACCAAAATTAAGCTCCAAAAGCATTTTTCTAGAGAAGAATTTTAAAGCTTTTATCTTAGTTCTAGTGCTAGCATTTGATTCATTATCATATTGCATATGAAATTTAACCCCTTAAGGAAGCGCCACAGCTGAAAGAAGTATCTTAATAATATCATCAGTATTCATCTCTTCAACCTCTGCCTCATAAGATGGAGTAATTCTATGTCTCAACACATTATAAGCCACAGCCTTAACATCTTCAGGAAGAACAAACAATCGCCCCTCATAAAGGGCATTAACACGAGCACATTTGAGCAAACTAAGTGATGCCCTAGGAGATGCTCCAAATTCAATATATTTAGTAAATGGATAAGTTTTTTTGTCATTTTCACGAGAAGCTGCTATTAAAGTAACGATATAAAGCATTATCTTATCATCTACCTTAACCTTACCAATTGTACGCTTGAGCTCTGCTAAAGAATAAGCATTCATTATTTTTGCAACTTTAATATTCTCAAGCCCACCATCAACTGAGAATATTTTAAGAAGCTTAATTTCATCTTGAATAGAAGGATATTTCACATTAACTTTTAACAAAAATCTATCAAGCTGAGCTTCTGGCAAATTATAAGTCCCCTCTTGTTCAATTGGATTTTGTGTTGCAAGAACAAAGAACGGATCTGGCAGCTTATATGTCTCATCGCCAAGAGTTACTTGACGCTCACTCATTGCCTCAAGAAGTGCTGATTGCACCTTTGCAGGTGCTCTATTAATTTCATCCGCTAAAATAATATTTGAAAATACAGGCCCCTTTCTAACCTTAAAAGTCCCTGTCGTACTCTTATACACCATATTACCTGTAAGATCAGAAGGCAAAAGGTCCGGGGTAAATTGCACTCTCTTAAACCCAAGATCAAGAACATCTGAAATTGTTTGAATAGTCAATGTTTTAGCAAGGCCTGGTACACCTTCAAGCAAAACATGTCCTTCAGTTAAAATTCCCATCAAAATAGCATCTATCATTTCTCTTTGACCAAGGATTCTACTTGCAACCTCTCTTCTAAACTTATTTATTAAACCTAATGCATTCTCTACTTCAGAATCTATTTGAAAACTACTTTTCATACCACTCCTATCGTACTAAAATTTTTCATCAAAAATAAAATATAAACGATAAAACGAAAAAATAAAATCACTACTTATAAAGCAAAAGAAAATTCCTCTCTTTACCATCACTCATTGTTGATGATTTTATTTCTATTTTGTTAAACAAACGTTCAATATGACTAATTTCAAACTTAATCTTATCTAATTTACCCTTATAAGCCATAATCAAACCCCCATCTTTTAAAATCAATTTCAAAATTCTTGCATATTCCCTTATATCTCTAAAAGCCCTAATTGTAATAAATTCATATTTATTTTGCTCTTTATCAACATCATGTTCTAATACCTCAATATTGTCTAAACCAAGTTCTAAACTAATCATCCTTAAAAAAGTAGCCTTTTTATTACTACGTTCAAGAAGAATATACTTTCTAAAATTATCAAAAAGAGCCAAAACAATACCTGGAAATCCAGCTCCACTACCTACATCAAGTACTTGCCGTGGATTATTATCTTTGATAATAGGCAATCCAGCTACAGAATCTAGAACATGTAAAAGCACTGCATCAAAATTTCGATCATTATTTGACACCAAGTTAAACCTAGTACCAAATAACAAAACTTTTTCTATATAAAATCTTAATTTATCAATACTTTTTGAAGTAAAAGGCACTCCTAAACTTTTCAAAGAAAGTTCAAAATCATTCATCATAAAGTCAAATTAAGCACTACCTTATTTTTAGGACTTGAAAAATATATAAGTAAAACTTGAATATCCGTATTTCTAACACCAGAAATCCTACTTGCCTGAGCAAGATTAGCTGGCTGGATTTTAACAAACTTTTCTCTAGCCTCTCTGGATAAACCATCAATTTCATAATTGAAATCAAGAGGTAATTTAATAAGCTCAAGGTTATTCATCTTCCTAATTAAATCTCTTTGTCTATTAATGTAGCCTTCATATTTAATATCTAATTCAACCTGTTCAAGAATCACTTTTGAAGCATTCAACTTAGGATCTATATTAATAAGATCACTTAAATTGATATACGGATCTTTTATAATATGATAAAAATCTTTACTAATATGTTTCTTTAACTGCAGAGTACTAGCTTCCCTTTCCTTAAGACGCCTCTGCCTCAAAAGTTCCTTAATTTCTTCTACTTGTTTCTCCTTGAAAAAATATCTAGAATATTTTTCTTTACTAACTAATCCAACTTCATATCCCCACTTAATCAATCTCTTATCACTAGTATCATGTCTTAAATTAAGCCTATGTTCAGCCCTTGAGGTAAACATTCTATAAGGTTCCTTAGTACCCTTAGTAACAAGATCATCAATAAGCACTCCAATATAAGAACTTGTCCTTGGCAGTATCATTGGATCCTTCCCCTGCAATTTAAGTGCTGCATTAATTCCAGCCATCAATCCTTGAGCTGCAGCTTCCTCATATCCTGATGATCCATTAGTTTGTCCTGCAACAAAAAGTCCCTTAAGCCTTTTAGTCTCAAGGCTTGCATATAATTCAATAGGATTGATATAATCATACTCAACAGCATATCCAGGTCTTGTAATAACTGCATTTTCAAGTCCATCAATACTATTGATCAATCTTTTTTGAACATCCTCGGGTAAAGATGAACTTAGACCATTAAGATACATCTCTTCAGTATTTAGACCTTCAGGTTCAATAAATATTTGATGTTTATCTTTATCTTTGAATTTTACTATCTTGTCTTCAATTGAAGGACAATATCTTGGACCATTCCCAATAATTTCACCGGAATAAAGCGGAGAGAGATGCATATTGTCACTAATTATTTCATGGGTTTTTTTATTTGTATAAGTGATATAACAAGAAAGCTGAACTTTATCTATCTTAGTATTTGAAAAGGAAAAAGGAATGATATCAGAATCTCCAAATTGAATTTCTGTTTTTGCAAAATTTATACTCTTTCTATGAACCCTAGCAGGAGTACCTGTCTTAAGTCTACCCATCTCAAATCCAAGTTCAAATAAAATTTTTTCAAGTCCATAAGCAGCAGGCTCAGAAATTCTCCCCATACAAGCTCTATATTCACCAATAAATATTTTACCTCTAAGAAAAGTTCCGGTCGTAAGAACAACAACACTAGATGTAAATTTATTACCCCTCTCTGTAACAACACCTTCGATTTTATTCCTCATAGAATTAAGCAAAAAGTCACTAACGGTATCTTGAAAAAGATCAAGATTGGGTTGCCTTTCCAATGTTTCTTTTGCCTTAACCTGATACACTAATTTATCAGCCTGAGCACGTGGTGCTTGAACAGCAGGTCCTCTGCTTTTATTTAAAATTCTAAATTGAATCATACTAAAGTCAATAAGGCATCCCATCTCTCCTCCAAGAGCATCAATTTCACGCACCATATTTCCCTTAGCAAGTCCACCAATAGCAGGATTACAAGAAAGTTTACCAATCGTATCTAAATTCTGAGTAATTAGAAGCGTCTTAAAATTTAATCTTGAAAGAGCTAAGGATGCTTCAATACCAGCATGTCCCCCTCCAATTACAATAGCATCGAAATCCATATCTATATCTATTTCCCTAAACAAAAATTCTTAAACATATTGTTAAGTACATCTTCACTAGTAACCTCACCCGTTATTTCGCCTAAAAAATTAAGAACTTCATAAACATCAAATGCCAACATATCATAGCTTATACCTTTTTCTATCTTATTTAACAACTCAATAATTAAAGTATAAGCTTTTTTTAAAAGTTCTGCTTGGCGGCTTGATGATACGATAACATCATAAGAATCAATATCAATATAATCAAAGCATGTCAATGACCTTATCTTATCATAAAGAGAATCTATGCCAAATAAAGTCTTAGTACTAATCTTTACTAAATTTGATAGATTTATATTACCTGAATTAAAAAATTCAACTGTTTGTCTATTTGGTTCTAAATCTATCTTATTTAAAACAAAAATCACTTTAGGATGTCCCTTATAAGAATCAATAAATTTTAAATCGTCATTTGTTAATCTTACATTCTGATCAATAACATAAAGAACTAAAGATGCTTCCTTAATTAAAGAATTACTTTTAACGATACCCAACTGTTCAACAAAATCACTAGTCTCCCTAAGTCCTGCTGTATCAAAAACGTTAAATAAAATACCATCAAATTCAAAACTTGCTTGAATATAATCTCTTGTAGTACCAGCATAAGAGGAAACTATAGCCCTATCTTCCTTTAGTAACAAATTAAAAAGAGAAGATTTGCCAACATTAACAGAACCGGCCAAAACTAATGCAATTCCATGATCCAGTTTCCTTGCAGTATGATAAGAATCAATCAATCTCTTAAGTTCATCTCTGCTTTTTGAAATAATCTCAAAAGGAATGGCAACCTCATATTCACTTGTTTCATAATCAAGATGAACACTAAGTGCTGAGAGAAAATTTAAAATATCTTTTTTGATCAAATCTATTTTAGCAAACAAAGAACCTGAAAGCTTGTTAACAGCAAGACCATGGGTCTTATTAGTTTTAGCAAAAATTAGTTCATTTACTGCCTCTGCTTTAGTAAGATCAAATTTTCCAGCCAAAAAAGCACGAAGAGTAAATTCACCAGGTTCAGCCATTCTAAATCCCACTTTCAAAAAACAGCCTATAATTCTCTTTATACCAATAGGAGAACCATGCGCCATAACCTCTATTGAATCTTGCCCTGTAAAACTTTTTGGAGCTCTATAAAGACAAACAACAACTTCGTCCAATTTTTCACAAATTTCTTTATCTATTAAATATCCATAATGAATGGTATGGCCAGACGCCTCAAGCAATCGCTTAGGATCTGAGAATATTTTAGAAAATTTTTCAATTGAAGAAATCCCACTACTACGAATCACACACAAAGCGCTACTAAGTAAAGGAGTAGCAAGTGCAACAATATCATCTTCTCTTTGAAAAAGTTTGCTCATAGACTATAAAAATTATAACATAGCATAAATGGCAAAGATTAAAAAAGATTAAAAATAAAAGAAAAAATTCAAAAATACAATACATAAGATAAATGACCTAAATTTGTAAATATTATAAATTTCACTTATAATTTATTTTATAAAGATGAAAACTAAATTAGAAACCGAACTTAAAAATACTTTACAAGAAGAAGTTCTTTTAGTAGAAGATATATATGATATGTACCTAAATATAAAAAAATATCTTGATGAAAAAAATGAAAAAATGTTTAAAGAAGCAATAGACAAAACAAACATTTATCTTCACAAATTTAAAGATATAGAGCAAAAGAGAGATGAACTTTGGAAAAACTTTACAGATGCTGAAAAATTTGAATCAACTTACATGGCTATAGAAAAACTGTGTTTGGTTTATAAAAAAGAGATATATAATTATTTTCATCGATTAAGAATAGGGATATTAAATATCCAAAACTTAAATTACTTAATATCAAGCTATACAGAAACATCTCTTGGTATTTTAGATCTAATATTTAAAGATGCTCAAGAAAGCGTAGACAATATAACTTATAAAAATCCTTATGGACCAAGAAGCGGAAACTTAAATGAAGCATCCGTTTTAATAAACAAAAAACTTTAACTACTTAAGGAGTTTTAAATGGATTCAACATTTTCAGGAATCGAAATTGGGAAGAAAAGTTTATTTGCACACAAAGATGCTATGAACACAATTGGACATAATTTAACCAACACGTCAAAACCCGGATATTCAAGACAAAGAGCTATAATGAAAACTGAGATGCCAATTTATGCTCCTCAGTTAAATAGAGCAAACAAAGTTGGTCAACTAGGTCAAGGAATAATGGTTCAATCCATAGAGCGAGTCAGAGACGACCTGCTTGATATAAAAATAGCTGAAGAATCACATAGACTTGGCTATTGGAGTTCAAAAGACAAATTTATCTCTTTGCTTGAAAATGTATACAATGAACCAGAAGAACAATCAATCAGAAAAAGATTAAATGATTTTTGGGATAGCTGGCAAGATTTATCAAAACAGCCTCAAGGACTAGCTGAAAGAAATATTATACTAGAACGCGGACAATCTTTTGCAGAAGTAGTAAACAGCAGATTTCATTCTCTTAAACGAATATATACAATGGCAAATGATGAAATAAAAATCACTACTGAAGAGATAAATAACTACCTTAGGAATATCAGTGAGCTTAATAGGCAAATTGCAAAAGCAATCGCCATGAAAGATCAACCAAATGATTTAATGGATGAACGAGATTTAATAGTTGATAAACTAAGCAATTTAATTAGTATCTCCATAGAAAATAAGCGAGACCCTAATGAATTTTTAATCTATGTAGAAGGAAAACATCTCATTCAAGGTGCAATTGCAAATGAATTTATATTGGAAGCAGCCAATGGCTCTACAGGAACTAAATGGAATGTTCTATGGAATAATGGAAAACCGGCTAATATTAATACAGGAAAATTAGGGGCTCTTATTAATGTAAGAGATAACGAAATTAAAAACGAAATTAATGAGATAGATAATATGGCAATTAATATTACAGAACTTGTAAATGAAATCCATGTGTCAGGACACGGTCTTGATCAAAAAAACGGAAGAATTTTCTTCGACCAAGAATACAAGTTAACCGATGAGCGTGGAAGACATGACAGTAATGGAGATGGTCAATTTGATTCTGTTCATATATTTAAAATAAATAGTACAAATGAAATTTTTCCAGAAGAAAATCTAGGATTTTCAGGAATACTCAAATTTCAAGCAATCAATAAAAATGATTTTATAGAAATACCCTACAATACAACAGATACCGTTCAAGACGTAATAAATAAAATAAATAACTCCAACTCACAAGTCACTGCAAGAATTAATGCAGAAGGAAAATTTGAAATTAAGGCAATCAAAGAAGAAGAAAACGACAGTGCTATTTTTAGAATTAGATATATTGAAGATTCTGGACTATTTTTAACAACTTATACAGGCATTCTAAATGCATCGGGAGCTGAGGGTGCTTATAACTATCAAGACATTAATACTACTAACCAACTAATAAATACAGCTAGCTACTCAATAGCTCCTCTTAAAAATCCAGCTGCATGGCTTAAAGTATCTAGAGAAATTGCAGAAGATCCATCAAAGATTGTATCGGGAATTAAAACTCCAACAAACAACACGCCTATTGGAGACAATAAGGCAGCATTACGTATTGCATCTTTTGTAAACTCACAAATCATGATTGGAAAGAATGCAACACTCAATGACTACTTCGCAAACACAGCTTCCAATATTGCAATCAAAGGACAAACAGCAGAAATTACAAAAAATAGTCAAGAACAAATACTTAAAAGTTTAACTGATTTAAGACTATCAATATCTGGTGTAAATAAAGATGAAGAATTAGCAAACATGATAGAATTTCAACAATCATTTATTGCTGCAAGCAAATTCATCACTGTTTCTGCAGAATTAATAGATACAATCATAAATAAAATGGGAGTATAATGTATGATAAACAGAGTAAGTCATCCTTTGACATATGATAACTTAAAAACATCCTCAACAGACAAAGAAGTAAAAATAACAAAACTTTTAGGAAGTCTATACCAAGGTGGCAAAAGAATTACAAATTTGCGAGACGACCCAACAGGTGTCACTCATGCAATAAGACTAGACAGTGATATATTTAAGCTTAATACCTATATTAAAAATATCAACAGTGCCAAAGGAAAATTAAGATATATGGAAGGGTATTTACAATCCCTTGCAAATATTTTAACTCGTGCAAAAGAAATAACTGTTCAAGGTGCAAGCGGTACATACAAAGCTGATGATAAAAAGATAATAGCAAAAGAAATAAATGCAATACTTGAAGACGTCCTAGCAATAGCAAATGTAAAAGGATCAAATGGATACAGTATATTTGCAGGAACTAAAATTGATAATGAAGCATTCAAAGTAATTAGAGAAAACAGGATAAATAAACTAACTCAAGACAAAGCAGAAACTCAAATAGTAAGAATAGACTACAATGGAAATCAAGCAGAACAAACAACTGAAATATATAATGGAATTTACATCCCAAATAACTATCCTGGAAGTGAAATATTTTTTTCTCACAATCATTACATAACATCATCAAAAAATGTTAATGGATTTATTGTCAAAGAAAACACAAAAATTTATATTGATAACATTGAAATAGCATTAACAGCAGGGGATACTGCTGCCGACATTATTGCCAAAATAAATGAATCATCTGCACCTGTTGAAGCTACTCTTGATCGTATTTTAAATTCAATGGTAATACAAACAACAATACCTCACCAAATATGGATAACAGAAGATGAAGGTTCAACAGTACTACAAGAGTTAGGTATTTTGACCCAAAATAATACTACCAAAGAACCTCCTTATAATATTGCAAACAATACTGAGATTAGAAACAAAACAATTTTTGATAGCTTAATTGAGTTAAGAGATAATTTAGAAGAAAATAGAGAAGAAATTATTGGAAGTAGAAGTTTAGCAGAAATTGATGCAAGTTTAAATAAAATTTTTGCAACATTAGCTGATCTTGGAACTAAAGAAAATAGACTTGACCGAAGTTATGAAAGGATAAGTAAAGAAATAATGGATATGAAAGATGATATGGTTAAATATACCGATCTTGATGTCACAAAAGCAATAACGGAGCTTAACATGACAAATTTAGCTTATCAAGTATCTTTAGGGGTTTCCGCAAGAATAATGCAAACAACATTATTAGATTTTCTAAAATAAAATGAAAAACGAAATTAGTATAAAATTTAAATTTCCTGAAGGGATACTGGGATTTGAAGAGATTAAAGAATTTATAATCAAAGATTCTGAACACAAACCTTTCTCTATAATGCAATCGATAAACGGAGAAATAAATTTTTTAGTAACATCGCCCTTTAATTTTTTAGAAAAATATTTGCCAAATATAGAGGAAGAAGATTGGTTAGATATCCAAATAGAAAATGAAGATGAAAAAGTCATACTATGTATAATTAACATGCATGTAAAAAACTATAAAGAAATAACGGCTAATTTAAAAGCTCCAATCATATTAAACAAAAAGAAATTAATTGGGAAACAAGCCATATCTACAAATGAAGAGCATTATCTTAGATATAGAGTCTTTAAGGAATAAATATGCTAGTATTATCAAGAAAAGCAAACGAAAGCATAAAAATAGACTCTAACATTGAAATTTCAATATTAGAAATAAAAAAAGATAGCGTTAAAATAGCTATAAAAGCCCCTGAAAATATCAAAATACTTAGATCTGAAATCTATGATATTATCAAAGAAGAAAACAAAAAATCAATCCTACAAGACAAGAATAATATACATAAAATTAAAAATTTATTTGATTATCTTAGTAAATAAGATTTAATCTCTGCATCACTAAACCTTATATAAAAAGGTCCTGACAAAATATCATCTCCCTGCCTGTTTTCTAAATACTTAAACTTGCCAAGCTCTGTCAAAACCGAACCAAAAGAATCCATATCACTGATAATCTCAAATTTATTTTTAAGTTTCTCATAAAGAATATCATTAATATCATTACTCACAATAACAAATTTCAAGTCAAGACCATCTAAATATTCAAATAACTCTGATTCAGAAAAACAAAAAAATTTCCCGCAGAATTTAGAATTCTTATAACACCCAAGGAAATATTTACCTGCTGTAAAACTTAAAGTTAGCGTATCTGTGCTTGTATTAACCAATCTCGCAAAAACATCAAAAGTAGGTACATTAACAAAAGGAATTGAAAGACCTAAAGAAAGCCCCTTAATAAAACTTAAACTAATTCTCAAGCCTGTAAAAGAACCAGGACCAGAAGAATTAATAAGTAAATCAAGTTTATTTAGATCAATACCACACTCTAATACAAAATCATTAAATAATTTTGGGATACTAAGAGTATAATTAATCTTATCTTTATCCTTAATGATAGAGAAGACCTCACCATTAATTTCAAAATGAATCAACAAAGTTTTATGTGAATATTCAATTGCAAGGGTATTCATCGCTAAATTTTAAAATCCTACTAGTATTTTTTATTTTAAATGTTAAAAACATCAATCTATTCTTTGGCAAAACATCAATAATTATCTCTGGCCATTCAATAGCTATTATAGCTGACATATCTAAGAGAAGCTCCATTCCACCAATAAGTTGAAACTCATCCAAAATATTTAAACGATACAAATCAATATGATAAAATTTAAAATCTACAAACTCATAAACATTAACAATATTATAAGTTGGACTTGTAAAGTAAGAAATGCCAAGATTTAAAGCCAAACCTTTTAAAAAAGTTGTCTTTCCAGTGCCCATATCACCACAAAGACCAAATATCTTCCCAATAGGCAAGGGATTGAAAAAAGATTTAGAAAAGTTTATAATTTCCTCTTCTGTTTCAAAAGATAATGTCAAGGAAGCTCACCTTTTATGTCAAGATCAATAACATGCCTCTTGATTGCAACCATTAAACTAAGGACAGGATAATTTAAAGGGTCTACAAAATCAATAGTGATATGTTTCTCACCTAAAGGAGTTACTTCTATTGTAAACTTCACTTGCTTAGTCTCACTAGATCCCTTATATTCATAAAAAACGTCAGCAAAATATACTCTTCTATAATATATATGACTATCTTGTTTGCTGATATTATCAAGAGAAATAAATTTCACAAATAGTATTTCCTTTAAATAAAATCCCGAGAAGCCAACATAGGAATATTTTCATTTAGCGCTATTTTCAAAGATGGGACTTTCATTTTTAACTTTTAATACGCCTATGCAACTATCCGTTAAAAAAATACTTAAATCCCCAAATTTAGTAAGATGTCGCAAAAAATAACTCTAATCCCTACAATTAAACTTCCCAGGAAGTTTTTAATTTTTTATTTCATAAACAATTTTTTTAAAAGTTTCAATATCTTCAATTGCCAAATTAGATAAAATTTTTCTATTAAGCTTAATATTAGACTTTTTCAAACTTTCAAAAAACTTTGAATAGTTAATTCCCATACCCGTTAAAGCAGCAGAAATTCTTACGATCCATAAACTTCTAAAATCCCTCTTACGAGTCTTTCTATCTCTTGTAGCATACATCATACCTTTACGAAGAGTATCTTTAGCTTTTTTATAATTACTTTTCTTAGTACCCCAAAAACCCTTAGTTTTCTTTAAGATCTTCTTTCGTCTTGCAACGTGAACTATCCCGTTCTTAACTCTAGCCATATAATCTCCTTAAATCAATATTTAAGCATAAGGCAATAAGATTTTGATTCTCTTAATCTCAAAACTTGAAACCAAACCTGACTTACCCAACTTCCTTCTTCTCTTTGAAGACTTTTTTGTCAAAATATGTCTTAAATTTTGCTTCTTATATTTAATTTTACCTTTTGAAGTAAAAGCATATCTTTTTTTTGCACTTTTACATGTTTTCATTTTTGACATTTACATCTCCTTATCACTACTTCTTAGATTTAGGTGCAATAATTAAAAACATTGTTTTACCCTCCATCTTAGCTGGGGACTCTAAAATATAATTAGACTCACCTACCCTCTCAAGAATACTATCTAAAATTCCATAGCCCAAATGAGTATGAGCAAGTTCACGTCCTCTAAATCTTATAGTAACTTTTACCTTATTACCCTCTTTGAGGAATCCTAAAATATTTCTATACTTAAAATCAAGATCATGAGTATCTATCTTTGGCTGCATTCTAACTTCTTTAAGCTTAATTATTTTTTGATTTCTTTTTTGCTCTTTTTGACGCTTTTCCTGATGAAATTTATATTTCCCATAATCAATTATCTTGCAAACAGGGGGCAGTGAATTTGGAGAAATTTCAACCAAATCAAGCTCAGCATCCCTAGCACATTTAATAGCATCTTCAATTGGCAAAACAGATTGAGTTCCATTATCAAAAATAACCCTAACCTCACGAGCCTTAATCTTATGATTAATTCTCAATTCTTTATCACCGGATCTTGACCTATCCCTATCCTTACCGGAACTTCTATTTATCATTTAAAAGTACTTACTCCTCAAACAGCATTAATCAATAACTAATTTTAATATACCTTCTCTAAAAAGTAAATTCGAACACATATTTCTTAAACACAATAATAAAAAGAATTTTAAAAAAATTCTAAAACGTAAAATTTAATTGATTAATAAGTCATTTAAAAGTAAAATTTATTTATTATGAATATATTTTTACTAACAAGTCTACCTTTAGTTTTTAAAATATACATGATAATAAAACATCCTCAATTAAAGTTAATTAAGCAAAATTATATCCATGCAATATCAATATTGCTCGCAATGACCATTTTTTCTTTACTATATCTAACAGAAGAATTCATATTATATAAAAGCTTGCTTATAAATTACCAAACAAAATTCAGTTTAGCATATTCAATATTTATTAAAGAACAAATATATTACTATGTTTTTCCATTATTTATATTCACATTTTTTTTTACACTCAATCCAAAATCATTGCTTAAAAAAAATTCAATATTTTTAATATATTTTGCATTTGGATTAATATTCTCTAAAAATTTAACACTCATCATAACAAACAGTAAAGTTTTTGGCACATATGAATATATTAAAATACCGCTTCTACATATATTAGAACTAATATTTACAGCAATTATATGCGAAAAAGGAATATGTCTTCATATAACACAAAGTATAAATGGATATCAATTAATTTTTGTTCCTATCTTGATCTTAGAAGCAATTATAACATTTTTAAAAGTATTAATTTTAACTAATGCACAAATTTATGCTCTAATAACATTAATAATACTTCTAGGAATCACAATCATAAACAAGAAAGTCATTGGAACTGTAAAATAATGATACATACAATAAAGACTTTTATTATTGCAATTATTTTAATTCTATGTTTTAGTTGTAAAAACAATAAAATCACAGATAAGAACTTTGATTATATCATAATTTTTTCAGACGCCACAGAGTATTTTTTCAAAATTAAAAATTCTCCATTCATACAAGATCAAACACTCTTTATCAATGAAAAAAACATCGAAATTATTAAAGACAAACTAAATAATGTAAAAAAGATACTTTTAACACATAAATCAAATAATGAAATATTTAATATCAATAAAATTAAAAAAAAAACTTTTTATCTATCTAAAGTAAAATTTTCATTAAAAAAAGCAATAGATTTTATATTCAATGATCCCTCAATAAATTTAACAACCTCATTAATAATGAAAGACAACACACTAAGTCAAATAGATTTAGAACACTTAGAAAAAAGTGCAAAAGAACAAAATATAAACATTACTACAATAAACGACAAAAATATTTTGTATTTAAAAAATTTGATTACTCCAAAAATAACAAAAGTAATCCTATTTTCAATGAAAAATAATCACGTTTTTTTAAAAAAATTATCAGAATCATCCTTTTTTAAAAAAATAGAATTCATATTGATTGGAAGTAATAAAAAAGATTTAAAAGAAATTAACACAAAATACATAATCAGCATGAATGAACTCGATTTGCTTGAAATAACAAAAAAAATTAATAAAGATTTTCAATACGAATTCAACATCTATGAAAAAACAATATAAACCTGATTACAAATCAACATACATTTAAGTGAATTAATAAGCAACAATTGAAAAACAAAAAATACTAATTACTAATGAGAGAAAATAATTGTTAAATCAAATCATTAAATAAATCCTTAAAATTATCATACAACACAGTTACAATGCTATCCACATCACAATTTTTAATTTTTGCAATCTCAAGACATGTATATCCTAAAAAACATGGAGCATTAATCTTGCCCCTTAAAGGAACTGGGGCTAAAAATGGACTGTCTGTTTCAATTAAAATATCTTTAATATTTAATTTCTTTAAAACTCCTCTTAAAAGCTCTGAATTCTTAAAAGTTAAATTACCTGCAAAAGAAATCTTAAATCCAAAATCAATAAATTTTTTAGCATACTCATAATTACCTGAATAACAATGCAATATGCCTCTACTCATAAAATTAGAAGATTTAATAATATTGTAAATATCATCATAAGCCTCTCTTACATGCAAAATGACGGGCTTTTTATATTTACTAGCCAAATCTAACTGAATATTTAAAGCTTCAATCTGCTCTCTTTTATTATCTCCCTTAAGGTAATCAAGTCCAATTTCGCCAACAGCAACAACGTTTTCCTTTTCTAAAATACTCTCAATCAATTCAAAATCATCTCTTAAAGCCTTATTTAAAGGATGTATACCAACTGTTAGTGAAATATTAGGATAAGTATCTAAAAGTTGTTTTCTCTCATAAAAATCAATAGGATGCAATCCAATATCAAGAAAATAAGAAAATCCATTTTTAAAACATTCATTAATAAGATAATGAATATCAATAGAATTTTTCTTAAGTTCATTAAAATGAACGTGAGTATCTATCAACTTTTTAAAAAAAATAGAGTTTTTAAAATTAAGATTCATACATCCATCTTTTTTTTAAGGCTAGTAATGTAGTCAATAATAGTAACATTCTTCATTCCAAGTTGCAAGAAACTTGACAAAATATTTACAGCACTTTCAATTTGCCCTAATGCTTCATAACATTCAGCAGCATTTACATACAATATTGAGTTCTTAGGATTGGTTTTTATCAAATTTTTAATAGCTGACAATGCCTCTTCATACTGCCCCTGTTCCTTTTGAAGTAATGCAAGACCAAGTATAGCAAACATGTCAAAATCAATATCAAGAGCTTTTTTATAATAAATTTGTGAATTCTCATACTCTTTTAAGTACCGGTAAGTATCACCTATTCTTGTTAAAACCAGATTATTCTTTGGATCCTTATCTATTATTGTAAGCCAATATTTTAAGGCTTCATGATACTCTTTACTTCCTCTATAACAATCAGCAAGTCCAAAAATAGCATAAAAATTATTCGGAGATAGTTCCAAAGCTCTTTTGAAAAAATAAATTCCCTTACTAAATTCCTTTAATTTTCTATAACAATTTCCAATTGAGGTTAAAACACGAACATCAATCTTAACCTGATTTATTTCATACATCCTAAGCCAATATTTCAACGCTTCTTTATATTCCTTAAAGTCATAATATAAATGTCCAATACCAACAAGAGCATAATCATTATCAGGTACAAGTTCTAATACTCTTAAGTACGATTGCCTAGATTTTTGAAAATTTTTTAATTTCCTATAAGAAGAAGCAACTCTTGTAAGAACCGTAATATTTTCAGGATCATATTTCAAATATTCTTCCCATACATCTGTAGCCTTCTTATAATCACCTAAACTTCTATAACAATCTCCCAATCCAAAAAGTGCATAATTATTATTTGAATGTTTAGCAAGGCATTTTTGATAATAAATTATAGCTTTATCAAAATTTCGCTTCTTCCTTTCAATGTCTCCAAGTCCAACAAGAGCATAATTATTACCATAATCCTTTTGTAAGATATCATTAAACAATGCCTCCGCTTCAGAAAGTCTCTCTTCCTTTATCAACTGATATCCCCTTTTGGATTTTTCAGTAACATCAAGAAGCTCATTATCAGAAATTTGCGAGATATCCCCAAACTCACCTAAAAGTTTCTTGTCTAACATAAATACCCCTTCTTAACTGGTTTATTAAAGACATAACATTCACTTCATATATGCTATTTAAAAAAAACATATAAGTCATATTTATATATAAACATATCAAGATATTAATCAATCTTTAATATCCAATCTCAATAAACATATTATATAAAAAATTAAGAAAATATACTTAAATTAGTAAACTTAAACTTATTTATTTAAATCGCATATAAAGCCTATAAAATAAAATTCATGACCACCTATAACAAAAAAATCCAAAAGTAGGATAAAATAATACTACTTTATTAGGAGAAAATTAAGATGTTTTTAGAAAAATTAAATCCCATCGAAAGCAAAATAAAAATACTTGAAGAAAAATTACAAGATACAAATTTAATAAAAAACCAAAAAGAATATGCAAAAATAATAAAAGAATATAACTATTTAGAAAAAATCAAAGAAAAAAAAGATGAATATGAAAAAATAATAAGCCAAATCGATGAGAATCAAAAAATTTTGTCCGAAGAAGAAAATTTAGAAATGAAAGAATTAATTAAACAAGAATTAACTCATTTAAATCTCAAAAAAGATGAAGCTGAACATACAATCAAAATATTACTCTTACACCAAGATGAAAATGACAGTAAAAATATAATTATTGAAATTAGAGCTGGAACAGGGGGAGAAGAAGCTGCACTTTTTGCACATAATCTTTACGAAATGTACACAAAATATTCCGAGAAAAAAAAATGGAAAACAGAACTTATTAACTTTAATGAAACAGAACTTGGTGGATTTAAAGAAGTAAGTTTCGAAATAAAAGGCAAAGAGGTATTTAAAAAATTGAAACATGAAAGCGGGGTACATAGAGTTCAAAGAGTCCCTATAACAGAATCCAATGGAAGACTTCAAACCTCAGCAGCAACCGTTGCTGTACTGCCTGAAGTTGAAGGAACCGACATTGAAATCAACGAAAAAGATTTAAGAATAGACGTTTATAGATCTTCTGGTGCTGGAGGCCAACATGTAAACACAACAGATTCTGCCGTTAGAATTACACATCTGCCTACAGGAATTGTAGTACAATGTCAAAACGAAAGAAGTCAGCACAAAAATAAAGATCAAGCTATGAAGATATTAAGAGCAAGACTTTATAAATTTGAAGACCTCAAAAAACAAGAACAACGCTCAAATGACAGAAAGCAACAAGTAGGTTCAGGTGATAGGTCTGAAAGAATTAGAACATACAATTTTCCACAAAATAGAGTAACAGAACATAGAGCAAATATCAGTCTTTATAAACTAGAAGAAATTATGCAAGGAGAACTTGATCTTCTTCTCGACACACTAGCCCTAAAATTACAAGAACAAGCACTAAAAGATAACCCATTATAATTTACTTTAATGACAATAAACGAAGCAATAAAAAATTCAAAACAACATAATTTAAATACTCTTGAGGTTTTATTACTACTTGAAAAAATCTTAAAGAGTAGAAAAGAATTAATTCTTGCAAATATAAATAAAAATTTAACAAAACAAGAAGAACATAAATTATTGTGTCAAATAAACAGAATAAGATCAGGCACACCCATAAACTATATACTTAAAACAAAAGAATTTATGGGCATTGAGTTTTATATAAACAAACATGTACTAATTCCTAGAGAAGATACAGAATGTTTAGTAGAAGAAGCTTTAATTCAAATTAAAAAGCACAACTTAAATAAAATTTTAGATTTATGTTGCGGAAGTGGATGTATTGGCTTAACAATTGCACATTATCTTAAGTGCAAAGTAACACTATCGGATATTTCAAATAAAGCCTTAAAAGTATCATTAAAAAACACACAAAAACTAAAATTAGAAAATTATATAGAAATACAATATTCAGATCTGTTAAAATACATAAGTAAAGAGTTTGAGCTAATAATCACAAATCCTCCTTATTTAAATAAAGATGAACTAAAAATAAAGGAAAAATTAACAAAAGAACCAAGAGTGGCTCTTTTAGGGTTTGGAAAAGATGGTCTTGAAATTCAAAAAAAAATAATAAGACAGACAAAACACAAGCTTGCCAAGAATGGACTCCTAATAATAGAAATGGCTCCTTGGCAAACAAAATCTTTAAAAAATTTTGCAATACAGGAAGGGTTTGACTATTTAAAAACTATATATGACATTGAAAACAGAGAAAGAGCATTGGTCTTAAGGATAAAAAATGATACAAGTCTATGAAATTGCATACTTACTTAAAATAAATGATATCGATAAACTAAAAAACATTTTTAGAAAAACTGTCAATAATATTTATCAAGATGAAATTCAAAAAAAATTAATATTTAAAGCCCTTGAAATATCAGAGCAATTACACTACGGACAATATAGAGAAAGTAAAGAGCCATATGTCATACATCCAATAATGGTTTCACTATTTCTTATAAAATTTCAACTAGACTTTAAAACAATAATAGCTGGGCTACTACACGATGTTCTTGAAGACACAAGTGTCAAAAAGGAAGAAATAATTAAAGAATTTGATCAAGAAATTTTAAGTCTAATTGATGGGGTAACCAAAATTCACGACCTACACAATAAAACAAGAGCAATCAAAGAAGCAAATACCATTTCAAAAATGTTTTTTGCAATGACTCACGATATTAGAATAATAATAATCAAGCTTGCAGACAAATTACATAATATGGCAACTCTTTCTCACTTACCCAAAAATAGGAGGGAAAGAATTGCAAGAGACTGTCTTGCCACTTATGTACCAATCGCAGAAAGACTTGGTATCTCATCACTTAAAATATATCTTGAAGATTTATCATTAAAATATCTTTATCCAAAAGAATATAAAGAAATCAAAAATTTTCTATCCGCAACAAAAATAGAAAGGGAAAAAAAATTATATAAGGGAAAATTGATAATAGAGAAAGAACTTAAAAAAATTGGCATCGATGTCACAATCACAGTACGTTCCAAACACTTCTACTCAATATTTAGAAAAATGAAAACAAGAAATAATAATATCTCTCAGATCTTTGATACTCTGGGAATAAGAATAATTTGTAAACAACAAAAAGAATGTTATGAAATACTAGAAATTGTACATAAAGTTTGGAAACCAATACCTGGAAGACTAAAAGATTACATAGCAATCCCTAAAGAAAACAAATATCAATCTCTACATACCACTGTCAGAATACCTGAAGATAATCAATTGATAGAAATACAAATTAGAACAGAAGAAATGGATAAAATTGCTAAATATGGTGTTGCTGCCCACTGGCTTTACAAAGAACAAGTCGAATTAAAAGCTGATGATATATCATTTATCAACCGAATCAAAAAATGGCAACAAGAATCGGTTAACAAAAATCAATACTCAATGCATGACATACACAAAGAACTCTTAAACACATTTATATATGTCTATACACCAGAAGGAGAGATAGTAGAACTTCCATTTGGCTCAAATTCAATTGACTTCGCATATACAATACATACAGATATTGGGGATCAAGCACTTTATGCAAAAATTAATGGTAAAATTAGCTCACTAACCAAACCATTAAAAAATGAACAAATTGTTGAAATATTTACTTCTCCAGAGGCAAAACCTGATGTAATTTGGCTTAACAGTGTTAGAACAAAAAAAGCACGCTCAAAAATTAGATCTTGGCTTAATAAAAACGACAATACAATATTTGTAGATAATAACATCATTGCATACCTTATTGGAGAAAATAAGGAACAAAAAAGACTTTTTAGCTTGTTTAAATCTTTAACAAAATCCAAAATAAAAAGTATTACAATAGCCCCTGACTGTAATCCATTAACAGGTGAAGATATAATTGGGATAATACAAAAAGATACAATAGTAGTTCACAAAGAACATTGTAGAGAAATTGCACATCAGAAAAAAAACCACCTTGTAGAAGTAGAATGGGAAGCAACACCAACAAGAAAAGTATATCATATCATAATATTCTTAAAAAATTTAAAAAATCTTTTTAATTATTTAGATAATCTTTTTACAACTTTTGACGTAAGACTTATTAGTGAAAAAATAGAAGACTGCGGAAATGGACATGGAATAATTAACATAATTATCTCATCAAATGCAAAAAACGTATCAATGATTTTTACTTCACTTAAAGAAAATCCTAATGTACTCCAAATAATGCAAGTAGAAGAAGACATAAAAAATTATGATAATTAAGACATTACTCTTAATCCTAATACAAACATTAATTTCACATAAAATAATAAAAGCAGACGAAATAGAACAATGTGGCAAACAAATAAGAAAACATATCACAAAAATTAATGAACTAAACAGATCTTTAGAAAAGATAAAACGAATAAAAAATACTTATGATTACATAAAAAAATATTTTCTAGAAAATAAGATTCAATACAAAGAACACTCACTCCAAGAAATTGGATTTATTGGATACTCGCAAAAAACAATTCACGTAAAAATAAAAGGCACAGAAATAACTAACTATAATATCATTGTTCCAATAGAAGCACAATATGAGCTAAAAAATAACCTAGCAATAGCCATTGTAATAACATTAATAAATAATTTCAAAAACAAAGAAATAAAAAATAACCTAAACATTTATTTTATAGAAGACGATTCACATAAACAAATATCAACAATAAACAGTAGATTGTTATTAAACAATAATGCATTTGACAAAAATATAAATACAATATATTTAATGTTAAATGAAGACAAAGAAAATAACTTAATAGAGTTTAAAAATCAATCAAACATAATAAATTCAAAAACAAATTTAAGTTTTTTAGAAAATTTTATAAAAACATTTGAAAATAATAAAGTAAACTTTAACGTATCAAAAATAAATGACAAACATATCAATGAAATATACAATTTGTATTTAAAAGAAGGAATTCCAATTTTAATAATAAGCAACAATAAAGAATACTCACTCTTAAAACATGTAAAAAATAACAATCTTTGTGATATTTACAAATCAATTGAAGAGACAGTCAAAGCCAAAAAAAATAATCAAAGTGAAAATGAACTACACTATATCATTATAAATATGCCATTTAAAAAGTGGATAATAAATGAAAATACACTTATCATAATAATATATGCTATTTGCAATTTCATTATATTAGTGTTCATCACAAGATTTAAAGAAACTAGTATCATACTTAGAAAAATGAAAGAAAATTATCATAAAATCATAAAACTATTTTTCATATTATTCCTAAGCACATACATCTCCACTCTAATCACAAATAAAATGTTAACAAAATATGAAAATTTCATAGACTATAAGATTATAAATCCAATATATCTAGTAAACTTTTTTCTAACATTATTTAACTTCAATATTATATCTTATTTCACATATAACTTTAAAATACATTTAAGCCTTAAAGAACTTAAATATTTAGCAACATTAATCTCTATAATTGAACTTATTATAATATTATATATCAAAATAGAATTTATTTTAATCATAATTTTAAAAAATATACTAATATTAATGATTCCTAACAAGACAAAAATTCTAAAAAAGATAGTAATAATGTTTATTTGGATAACAAATCTCATGCTAATAACATCAATACAAACAACCTTAATGACGGCAAGACCAATTGCACTAAGTTATTTAATATCAATTCCACTTTTCTCAGCAATACTTACCAACATTGTAGAACATTTAAAACATAAAACTGAGACAATAAGACAAGAATTTACAAAATTTGAAAAGATTGAATCTATCATTCTTTTTCTAATAATCGCCATTACCATAATATCACACGACATAGAAAAAATTTCAACAATAAAAATAGATCAAATAATAAGCTTTCCAGAAAAAATTAACAAAATTAGCGTAGAATACCTACAAGACAACAGAAATGCAATTCAAATTTTAACAAAAGATTTTAATTTAAGCTTAGAAAAAAATAAAAAATACACAGAAAAGGAAATTCAAACACAGGAAAACTTAATAAATTTATTTTTTCAAAAAATAGATGTAGCTGAAAGAACTATTTATGATATTAAGATCACCACAAATCAGATTACAAAACAAATTAATCTATTTTTAAAAAATGCATCTGAACTTATCATATATCAAAGCAATACACCATATAAAATAGCATCCAACAATGTAATATTTACAATAAACAATATTAAATTAAATACAACAAATATAACTTTTACAGTTAAAACTCAAGAAAAAATTAAATATGATGTTGTTGCTTATTCTGATATCAATAAAAACTACGTAAAAATATATGATCAAAAAACCAAAAAAGAAGTTAAAAACATTAATATAGACTATTCATACGCAATAAAGTATTCTGGAATACTTCCAAAATCTGCAAAATACAATCAAAATCCCTTTTTTAAACTTCAAAATGACAAAGAAATTGAAAATTTAAAAAATTTAAAACTAAATTAGTTTTCCAGTCGGTGAAAATCAATCCTCTCCTTTCTCTTTGCATAACTTTGAAAAGCTAAGGCTATCAATTTATCAATCAACGATCCATAATCAAGACCATCATGTTCACACATCTTAGAAAACATAGAAATATCTGTAAATCCTGGAATTGTATTTATTTCATTAACATAAACTATGTTAGTATCTTTTTCGATCAAAAAATCAATCCTTGCCATACCCCTAAGCTCCAAACATCTATAAGTAAAAAATGCATATTCTTTAATGTCTAACAAATGTTTGGTATCAAGGTGAGCAGGAATATTAAAGACAACCGAGTTTCCAGGAACAGTGAAATATTTAGCATTATAGTCATAAAATACAAAATCCTGTATAATAATTTCACCAGGAGTAAATATTTTAATCCGCTCATTTCCAATAACAGCACATTCAATCTCCCTTGCCTTCATAAACTTCTCTACAACAACCGTTAAATCATACGCAAAAGCTTCTTCAATACATTTTTCAATCTGAGTATCATTATATGCAATACTTATTCCAATTGAAGAACCTAGCATAGCCGGTTTAACAATGACAGGATAATCTAAACTTTGCTTTATGTCTTTTTTGATGCCCTCTTTATCTAAAAGATAATCATATTTCTTAAACCCAATAAAGGGCACTAAAGGAATATTAAAACTTTTAAGCAAAAGCTTACAAAAATACTTATTAATAGAAATAGCACTTCCTAAAATTCCAGAACCAACACAAGGAATATCCATAATTTTTAAAAATCCCTGAATAGCACCATCCTCACCTGTTCTTCCATGAACAATAGGAAACACAACATCAATTTTAAGATCCTTATTATTCACAAATATTCCATAACCAGGAATTAAACTAATAATAGCAGAACTATCTTTTTGAATTAATTTAGGATCATCAGGAACAGAATCTAATAGGTACCAAACCCCAGTAATTTTATCAATAAAACTTGAAAACACATTATATTTATCAAGCTTCATAAGAGCTGAATAAATTTCACAAGCAGATCTAAGAGAAATTTCATGCTCAAAAGAAACTCCTCCAAATATTAACATAAGATTTTTTTTCATCAAATTAACTCCTATTTCTCGAAATTATATCTTTAACAACAGCTTGCTCATCCCAAAATATACTTTGATCTTTATATATTATTGAGTTTTCATGCCCCTTTCCAAGAGTAACCACCAAATCATCAGTATGTGCAATATTTATTGCCTTTTCAATTGCACTTTTTCGATCAGGAATGAAAAATAAATCTTTATTTAAAGTCTTTCCTGAAATTCCTTCCGCAATATCTCTAATTATTTGCATACTATCTTCACCTCTTGGATCTTCATCACAAAGTATTATTATATCTGAATATCTATCTGCAATTTTTCCTTGTAACTTTCTCTTAAAAACATCTCTTTCTCCAGCAGAACCAAAAACAGAAATTAATCTATTTTTTGAAAGTCTTTTAAAGATAGGAAAAATTTTAAGAAAAGCTCCAGGTGTATGTGCATAATCAATAATTAAAGAAAAATTCTGCCCAAAATCAACACCTTGCATTCGTCCAAAAAGACCCTCAATATTTACAAGCTTATCAATAAGTTCTGAAACATCAACGTTCATAACTTGATTAACAACAATTAAAGCCGCCATAACATTTTCGACATTGAAGCTGCCAGTCAAATTAACTCTAGCATCATATTTAACATTCTTATGATAAAACTCAAATTCAGTAAAACCCATTTGTTCATTAATCTTACTTACAAAAAAATCAGCATTTTTATTCTCTAAACTATACGTATAAGCCCTATTAATAGTATTTAAAAAGGTAGAAAAATTTTTATCATCCATATTGATGATACCAAAACCACCATTAGCATCTGCAGAAGAGAAAAGATTAAGTTTAGCATTTAAATAATGCTGCATAGTACCATGAAATTCAAGATGTTCATGACTAAGATTAGTTAAAACAGCAATAGAGTACGCAATATCAATTAATCTTGATGTTCTAATATCAAGGCCATGCGAAGTCGATTCAACAATAGCATATTCAACATTATTTTCTACCATTTTACTAAGAATTAAATGAATTTCTGTTGACTCTGGAGTCGACTGTCTATAAGGATTCTTAACTAGCGTTCCACTTCCATCTTCAAAGAATACCGTTGAAATAAAACCAACTTTAACACCCATAGATTTTAATAGAGTATAGATATAAAAACAAACAGAACTTTTACCATCAGTTCCTGTAACGCCAATAATCTTAAGATTTTTTGAAGGCTCATTATAAAAAATATGAGCAAAATTTGACATAAATTTTTTTATATTACAAGAATCAATTTTAATATATGTCACATTGGGATCATAAAAATCAATATCATTAGTATGCACAATAACATTACTACCTCGCTCAATTGCCGAATTGATAAATTTTTGACCATCAAAATGAAGTCCTGGAAGAGCAAAAAATACAAAATGAGATAAAACATATCTTGAATCATATGTAAGTCCCAAGATTTCTACCTCACAAGACCCTTTAATTTCCTTTACAAAATTCTTATCTAACTTAGATAAAACATTATTAAGCATTTTTTTATTCATATTCATAAATATTACAAAAATAAAAATTATTTTTATAGAAAAACATATAAAGAAAATACTTAAAAACGTTCAATCACAATCATCCAATCATAAAAGATACTGTTTACAATTTAAATATTTTTTAATAAACTAATTAATATTCAAAATGGCGCTGTACCCAAGTGGCTAAGGGAGAAGTCTGCAAAACTTTGATTCGCCGGTTCGATTCCGGTCGGCGCCTTGTAATCCTTAAGTAAAAAGTCAATACAATTTTTTTTTACAAAGACAAACAAAACTAAAGAAAATGCTTTAAAGATAAATTAAAATAATACTTATGTTAGAATTAACAATCATATTAATATTCATAATACTATCGGCAATTTTTTCAGCATCAGAGACAGCCTACACATCATTAAGCCTAATTCAACTTCAAGACATAAAGAAAAAAGGCAAATTAGGAATAGTAGTATACAACTTAGCCCAAAATCCATCAAAGCTTGTAACGACAATCCTAATTGGAAATAATATTGCCAACATAACAGCAAGCGCTCTTACAACAAAATTTGTCCTTGACAAATATGGAAACAATGCACTTGCTTTATCAACTGGAATCATAACAATAATAGTGCTTATATGCTCAGAAATATTCCCTAAACAGATTGCTATTTTAAATAATGAGAGCATAGTTTTATCAACCTCAATCTTACTCAAAATATTAACAATCTTATTTACACCAGCAATATATGTAATTAATGGAATAGTTAAAATTTTACTAAGCCTATGTAAAATAAAAGCAAGTCAAAAAATGACTAAAGATAGCATTAAAAACATGTTATTTTTGGCCGAAAAATTAGGAATTTTAGAAAATGATGACAGAATATTCATGCAAAAAATGTTAAACATAGGAGAAGTTAGGGCTTCTGAGGTTATGACACACCGAACAGAAGTATTCTCACTCTCAAGCACATCTCAATTAAAAGATAAGATCAAATTAATTAAAAAAGAAGGATATTCCAGAATTCCTGTATATAAAGGTCAAAATAGAGAACAAATAATAGGAATTTTAATAACTAAAGACCTAATTGAAATAAGTAAAAAAAAACTTGAACAAAACATTGTTAAATTTGTTAAACCTGCCGTTTTTGTACAACAAAACAAAAGAATAAAAGATATACTAGATATCATGAGACAAAAACAAAAAATAATGGCCATCGTTATCGATGAGTATGGAGGATTTGCAGGAATACTTACAATAGAAGACATAGTAGAGAAAATTTTTGGTGCAATATTTGATGAATATGATTTTGAAGAACAAAAACAACTCATTACTAAAAAAGATAAAAATATCTACTTAATATCGGGCGAGACCACATTTGATGAGATTGAAGAAACAGTTGGAATAAAAATTCAACATAAAGATTACATAAACACAATTGGAGGATATATAATGGACTTACTTGATAAAATACCCACAGGCGGAGAACAGGTTAGCACAGAACATGGAAAATATTTAATAGAAGAAATCCAGAATCATAAAATAAAAAAAATAACATTTACAAAACTTGAAAAGGAGTGAAAATGCATAACAAAAAGGAGACAAAATGCTAAATGATATCTTAAAATTTTTCAACAAAACATACGAATATATGATAATTCTAATTGTATTAGTAATAACATTACTAATAACCATTGCAAATATTTTTGTGGTAGGACCATCTGATGAAGCTATAGTTCTTCGTCTTGGCAAGTTAAATAGAATACTTGAACCAGGGATACATATAAAAATTCCATTAATTGAAGAAAAATTAATTGTACCAGTAAAGATCGTACAAGAAGTTAAATTTGGTTTTACTACAAATAATAACACAAGACCCAATTTGAACGAAGATGATGGGATAATTATTACTGGTGATTTAAATATAATTAAGGTTGAATGGTTAGTACAATATAAAATCAGTGACCCATATTCTTTTATGTTTAAAGTAGAAGATCCTGCAAAAACTATAACAGACATTGCAAAATCATCAATGAACAGATTAATTGGGGACAATACTATTTTTGAAATAATTAATGATAATAGAGTTGGTGTTACAGAAGGAGTAAAAGTCTCTATGAATGAAATCATAAAAACATATGATTTAGGAATTGATATTGTTCAAGTACAAATTAGAAATGCTATGCCACCAAAAGGAAAAGTTTATGAGGCCTTTGAAGATGTTAATATCGCAATCCAAGATAAAAATAAATTTATTAACGAAGGAAGAAAAAAATTTAATCAAATAATCCCAAAAATTAAAGGAGAAGCCCTTAAACTGATAGAAGAAGCCAAGGGATATAAGGAAAATAGAATAAATACCGCATTAGCTGAGACTGCCATTTTTAATGCAATTCTAAATGCATACATCAAAGATCCAGAAATTACAAGAGAGAGAATCTATAACGAAACAATAAAGGAAATCCTTGAGAGTAAAGACAACATTGAAATAATTGACAAAAACTTAAATAATTTTCTTCCATTTAAAGAGGTTAAATAAAATGAAATACATACTAAAATTTCTATTCTCTATTGCTAAGATTTTAGCTTTTACATTAATATTTGGCTTAATATCGTTAGCTATAACGCAACCACTCTATATTTTAAAAGAAAATGAAATTTCAATCACCACAAGACTTGGTAAAATTGAAAGAACTGAAAACAAAGCAGGACTTAAATATAAAATTCCATTTATTGAAAATGTACAAATTTTTCCCAAAAACATACTTAGATGGGATGGAGAACCTCAAAAGATTCCAACAGGAGGAGAAGAAAAACAATTAATCTGGATAGATACAACTGCTAGGTGGAAAATTGTAGACATTAATCAATTCTATACAACAATTAAAACAATGAATAGAGCTTTTACAATAATTAATGCAGCTATTGAACCTGCAGTCAGAGGTGTTATTGCCAAGTATCCTTTGCTTGAAATCATCAGAAGTTCAAACGATCCAATTCAACGTCTATCTAATGGAGTTTTAACACCACAAGAAACTACAAATAACACAACTTACAAGATCACAAAGGGTCGAAAAATAATCGAAAAAGAAATAATTGAAGTTTCCAACAAAAACACAAAAGACATTGGTATTGAAATTGTCGACGTTCTTATTAGAAAAATCGGTTATGATCCAAGTTTAATTGACTCTGTACATAACAGAATGATTTCAGAAAGACAACAAATTGCAGAAGAACAAAGAAGTACAGGAATTGCTGAACAAACGGAAATCCTTGGTAACATTGAGAAAGAAAAGCTAAGGTTATTAAGTGAGGCAAAAGCTGAAGCAGCTAAAATTAAAGCTGAAGGGGATCATGAAGCTGCAAAAATCTATGCAAATGCTTATGGCAAAAACGTTGAATTTTACAAATTTTGGCAAGCACTAGAGAGTTACAAAACAACACTTAAAGACAAACGAAAAATATTTTCAACAAATATGGATTTTTTCAAATACTTGCATAATAAAAAATAAATTATGAAAGGGGACAAATACTTAATTGTATTGTGCCCCATTTCAGCAAATACTAAAAAGTAAAGATAAATTCACAAATAATAAACCTTAGTAAAAACATTGTAAAAGTTAAGACAATAATTATCATCATAAAAATATACAATTATCTTTATCATCATATACTTCATCATAATATTTCAAAGACTAAAAATAATATTTACTATATTTTATAATAACTAAAATTAACAAAAAAATTACTCACTCAAAAAATTACAAATAATTTTTTATTGACAAAAGACTTTGTTTATGAAAGAATTACTTCTGTTAATAAAAAATTACAATGTCAAAAAAAATTTAGCCGCTGTAGCTCAGTTGGTAGAGCAGAGGACTGAAAATCCTTGTGTCAGGAGTTCGATTCTCCTCGGTGGCAATATAAGTTAAAAATTTTGTATATACAGTACAACCTAATTAAGAAAAGTAAGAATAAACTTTAGGTTTCAGCTGTTAAGAAGTTATGTAAAATTATATAATAAGTATAGCTACATCTTAATTGATAAAGCATAGGATAAAATTCCTGACTCGTGTATTCAATTGTCTTAGACAAGAATACTTAAAGCTTTTAAGAGGGCTTTCAATGATTTTCAAAGAAATAAAAAAAATAGAAAATTTAACAGAAAAGGATATAATTTTTTCAAATGTTGGAAATATGACCAAATTAAGCACAAGAGTAAATGAAAAAATAATCACATTTTTAAATAAAGGTAACGTTTTACACATACCAGTAATCAATAATTATGAAAATATTCCACATGACAAACTAATAAATACAATTAATGAAGAACTCCTAAACAATGAAATAAATTCCTTAAAGGAAGAGCTAATAGAAGCATTAAAAGATATATATAAACCATTTTCAGAAAAAGATAAAATGTTTACAATCTCTGGAAGAAAAACATTAATTAACTTAAATACACTAATGGAAAAAGAACCCGATCCTATCTACTTTAAGGAAATAATTGAGGGCAGTTTTAAGATTTTACCAAAACACAAAATAATATCTATTCAAAAGATATTAATAAAAATCTATGATTATTTCGATTTCCAAAAAATCACAGACAAAGACAGTTTTAATAATACAAAAACAATAAAAAAATTATATCTACATTCAATTAGAAGAGATTATGAATTTTGCAGGGAACAAGTAAAAACAAAAGGCGACTCCATATTGATACATGCAATTGATACTACGATCTACTTTTTAACAACTATTGCACAATTAAATAAAGAAAGGGCTGCCAAAGATGCTCCACGATCAACATCAAAATTCTTTATCGACAAATCGCACTACACAGAATTCACAGAATTTTTCTACGATAATGACATTATATTGCAAGCTGCACTTGGAGTACTATTACACCCAATTGGACTCATGCATATCACAATATTACAAAAAATAAGAGAAAAGATCAGTCTTAAAAACAAAGACACAAAAGAAAAATATATGTCTAAAATAGAAATTTTAGAAAAAAGTATTAATATTTCCAAAAATCTATTCAGAATGAGAGAAGATATTTCTGCCATTACAAAGATGATAATAAATGGACAAAAAAGCTATCTTAACATCAAAAATCGTGCAGAAATAACAACAAAATTTACCCATGAGCTTATTAGAATTTTTTGCATAATAGATACTTATGATGAAATGGTTAATCCAATTATAATCAAAGAACCCGTTAATCCTTTAGAAGCTATTAAATTTTTAACTGAAAACAGTGAACAATACTATTGGACAAAAGATAACCCAGAAGAATACTTAAAAAACAAAAAATTTGACGTAGAAATGCTAAAACAATTTCTAAAAGTCCTTGCACCATTTGATTATGGAGAAATACTAGATGTATATATAAAAGATTGCAATGAACCTTTATTTAAAGCAGTTGTTTTGAAGTATACAATAGGTATTTTGCCCATTATGTCCATTATCAAACACAAGAACAAATCTTACAAAATTGGAGATATATTACTAAACCTTGAATCTAGAGAAATCATTATAAAGGGACAAAATGGAAAAATTAAGACAAGTCCATTCAAAAACACAGATCAATTTGAATTAAGGCACAACATTGAAGAACTTAAAAGTGATGAATTTCAACTTTTGACTTCTATGCAAAGTTAAGTCTTATGTTTAAGACTTAACTTTAAAAAAATCAAGTTTTGACCCCCCATACTTTCTAAAATCATATTTAAAGAGTCTTAAAATATTGTTGTCCAAATTTTCTTTCGAAGGATAATGAATAATAATTTTTGCATCTTTATTTAAAGTTTCATTTTCTGATATTATTTTAAGTAAATTCTCTTTAAAAGAATATCCAAAAGGCGGATCAAGATAAATAAGGTCATAAAAAAGATCACTCTTTTTAAGAAATAATTCAGCCTTCCTGAAAAAAAATCTGTAAGGTTCACTCACAACTTCAAAATTTTTAATCAAAACATTTTTAGAAAATTTATTGCAATCAACAAGATGAGCAAGATTAGCTCCCCTACTTAGAGCTTCAAGAGACATTATTCCCGTACCTGCAAATATATCTAGAAAATTTGATCCTAAAATCTGATTTAAAAAAATGGAAAAAAATGCTTCTCTAACAATAGCCATCACAGGACGCACACCACCTATTTTAGGAAAAGCAACCTTCCATCCCTTATACTTACCTGCACTTACATGCATAAAAACAAATTTTAAATCATTTTCAAAAAAAATTAAATATTTATAAATATTTATAATTTAAACTTTGATATAATTTTAATTAAGAGAGACAAAACATGAAAGGTATTATTTTAGCTGCGGGATATGGAACAAGATTCTTACCCATAACAAAAACTATTCCAAAAGAAATGCTGCCAATTTTAAACAAACCATCAATTGATTACATTATTGAAGAATTTGCTAGTTCTGGAATCAAAGAAATACTAATAATAACTTCAAGAAGAAAGAGTGTTATGGATAATTATTTTGATAGAGAAATTGAACTTGAAACTGTATTTACCAAAGAATGTAAAAAAGACTTTCTAGAAAAAATCAAACTTAAAGATATTAATATTAGCTTTATAAGACAAAATGAAATGATGGGCACAGGGCACGCTCTACTACATGCAAAACCCTGGATAGGGACTGAAAATGTAATAGTCGCATACCCTGACGATTTACATGTTGGATCACCATCCTTAACAACACAATTAATAGAATTGCATAAAAAAACTGGAAAAAATATATTATCTGTTATTGAGAATCCTAAAGACATTAACAAATATGGAGTAATAAAATTAAATAAAGACAATATTCATGTCAAAGACATAGTAGAAAAGCCAGAAATTGGAAAAGAACCAAGCAATAAAGCATCTATTGGAAGATTCTTATATACACATGAATTTTTCAAATTTTTAGAAGAAGGTTTTAAAATTCACAAAAAAGGAGAATATCATCATATTTATGCCTTAAAAAAACTCATGGCTGAGAACAAAGTACTATACAAAGAAATAGAAGGCGAAAGACTTGATATAGGTGATATTGAGGGATATTTAGAAGCGATAATCAAAATTGCAAAACATGATGATAAATTATTACAAATCATTAAAGATTCACTAAGGAATTAAATGAAAATAACACCAAAATATCAAGAGTTTTATAATTCTCTTAGCATATTAAAAAAATATATAAATATAAACATAGAAGAAAAAATTTTAAGATATAGCATTTTATCAAAACTTTACAAACTCAATGAAGAAGAAATTCAAAATCTTATAAAGATAAGTCAAGATTATGAACTTAAAAAAAACAAAATCAATATCACACTTGAAGAATATTATTATGAGAAAATACAAGACAAAAAAATAAAAAATTGGATACTAGAAATAATTAAAGAAAAAAATTCATTACAAATCAAAAAAGAAACAAATCTTATCAGTAAAAGATCTGGGATAACATATAAATTAAATTCCACCAACTTTTTAAAAATAATTGAAATACAAAATAATAGCAAATATACACAAGAAAAAAAAGAATTATATAAACAATTCATATTAAATTTCTCTAGTAACTTAAAAATAGAAAATCTAGAACCAACAATAGATATATTAATAGCTGTAAAACATAGAAATAAGGAAAAAATTAAACGCATACTAAAATATAATCAATCATTTCAAAGATTATTTAAATCAAGTTTAGGAAAAAAACAAAGTAGAGTAATAAAACTAAAAAAACTACTTATCTTAACCTACTGGCCAGTAGGATGTTTATCCAAATCACTTTTCAATAAAATTTTAACAAAAAATTACAGATATATAATAGATGAGGTTTTAACCCTAAAGTATGATGAGATTCTAAAGTACATAAAAACAATTAAAACTTTCAGTCTTAATGAAATTTTTTATAAAGGATCGAATAAAAATTCTAATTTTAACTATTTTTTTAGTGAATTTATGAAATATACCCCTAAAGATTTTCAAAACACTTTAAAAACTTATTTATTTTCACTTGAAAAAACTGCAATAAAACAATACCTAGAATGGTTTTTTAAAGACAAAGTACCAAATGAATGGGAAGATTTCATCTTTACAATTGAATATCTTGAAACGTATAAACTGCTTAACCTAAGTTCAAATATCAAAAATATCCTCATAGCAAAATTTAAAGCAGAAGAATTTTTTGTATCTTTCGAAAAAATGAATTTCAATCCATACAAAAGTTCAAAAATATTTCAAAATAAAAATATAAAAAGAATATTTTTACAAAATGTAATAAATTATATAAAAGACAACTCAACAAAAATAGATACATACGGATGGATTGCATTTTACATTTATGCAGATAAAAATGATAAAGCAAAATTCTCAAAAGATATAGAAAACTTTTTTGAGAACAAAAACCTTGAAATTCAAAATCAAATATTTGTATACTTTTTATCCTTTTATCCAAATATTGATAAAAAAATTTTTGAATTCATATCAGAAATAATGATACACCTCGATAAAGATAAAATTTTAATACCTCAAGAAATAATAAAAATGCAAGAAATAAGTCCTTACAGATTAAATTATCGTAAATCATACATTTTTGTCAAATCATTAATTTTAAGAACAAGGGTATTTAAAATATTACATAAAAATATTAAACTAGAACTGTTATTTAAACTAGAGGAATTTAAAACTGAAACATTACTACCTGCCGTATGCTATATTACTTGTTATTCTAAATCAAATGCATTAAAAGAAGAACAAACAATGTCATCCGAAAAAAAAGAAGAAATAATGAAATTTATTACTTTTTTAACTAAAGAACAAAATAAATTTGATTTTAAGACACTATGAAATATAGAAATATTTACCTTAAAGTAATAGAATAGTATTCATAAAAGATATGAATAAATATTTATTGTTGCTTAAAAATCTGATTATCTTGCTTATTTTATTACTTAATTCAAATTTGGCATACTCTCAAAGATTAATTAGAATTGGACAAGAAGAGATAAAAAATAAAAATTATTCACAAGCAATAAAAATCCTAAGTGAAGCCATTCAGAAATACCCAAAAGTACAAAATGGCTACTACTTTTTAGCAATAGCCTATAGAGAAAATAATCAACTAACAGAAGCAGAAGGGGCTCTGCTTGATGGAATTGCAATAGGAGGAGACATTGATTATAAGTTATATTTTGAACTGGGTAACATAATGTTTAAACGAGGGGAGGGTTATTATAACCTAGCAATCAAATATTATTCCAATTCAGTTAAAAATATGCCCAATTATGACAAAGCACTTCTCAATAGAGCAAATTCTTATGTTGAACAAGGAAAAATTAATTTTAAGGAAAAAAATTACAAAAATGCATGGGATTCATACACTATGGCAATCCATGATTATTCACAATTTATTACATTAAGATATGAAAGTGAGAAAAAAAATGATATCCTCCACATGATCGCTCTGTTAAGAAATAAAAAGGCCGCTCTTGAAGAGCTTGACAAAAGTCTTAAAAATAGAAGTGAATACATTGCCACAGCACAGCAAAAAGATAACGAGAACATACAAGAACATATAAACAAAGACAAACAAGAGCATACAAACAAAAACGATAACAAAAATAAACAAGAACATACAAACAAAGACACACAAGACCATACAAACAAAAACGATAACAAAAATAAACAAGAACATACAAACAAAGACACACAAGAGCATACAAACAAAAACGATAACAAAAATAAACAAGAACATATAAACAAAGACACACAAGACCATACAAACAAAAACGATAACAAAAATAAACAAGAACATACAAACAAAGACACACAAGACCATACAAACAAAAACGATAACAAAAATAAACAAGAACATATAAACAAAGACACACAAGACCATACAAACAAAAACGATAGCAAAAATAAACAAGAACATACAAACAAAGACACACAAGACCATACAAACAAAAACGATAACAAAAATAAACAAGAACATACAAACAAAGACACACAAGACCATACAAACAAAAACGATAACAAAAATAAACAAGAACATACAAACAAAGACACACAAGACCATACAAACAAAAACGATAACAAAAATAAACAAGAACATACAAACAAAGACACACAAGACCATACAAACAAAAACGATAACAAAAATAAACAAGAACATACAAACAAAGACACACAAGACCATACAAACAAAAACGATAGCAAAAATAAACAAGAACATACAAACAAAGACACACAAGACCATACAAACAAAAACGATAACAAAAATAAACAAGAACATACAAACAAAGACACACAAGACCATACAAACAAAAACGATAACAAAAATAAACAAGAACATATAAACAAAGACAAACAAGAGCATGAAAAGAAAAAAACAATGTTAAAAGACAAATTTGAAGATAATTTAAAAACAGATTCTTTAATTGAACTAGACAAAATTAATTGGCAAGAGGAGTTGAACATAGATGAATAAAAGAAAAAATTTATCCACACTAATAATTTTAATAATATTACTTATTGCTTCATTTGGAGGGCTTGGTTATTACGTATATAAAGAACGCCTAAATAAAAATAATCAAGAAATAATGCTGAATGAAGTAAAAAACAGCATTATGGATAGAAATTATAAAAAAGCATACTCAATAACAAAAATTTTAAAAGACAAATACCCACAAAATACAGATGTTGCAATGCTTGAAAATACTCTGTCCGAACTTGCAAATAACAATCCTTTTGAATCAAAAGATTTACAAAGAGATACGGCTAATCAAATATTAGATAAAATACAAGGAAAACAACAATCAATACCTATTAACAATGAAAATTCTGAAATTGCTTTTAACAATAGATATATAAAAGATACTACAAAAATAGAAAATTATGCTGATAGAAAAGATGATACTGGAATTGAAAACGAAGACATTTTAGAATTTAATCAAAACACAGTACCTGAAAACTTAAGAAAAAACATAAATAAAATAGCAAAACAACAAGAATCAACTCCAAACAACGGTAAATCTATTGGAAATAAAAAAAATATATTTAACTTAAAAAAACTAAAAGAAAATCTCAACAAAGAATTAAATCAAACCAAGACTACCCAGTTCAACACTACAGAACAAGTCATAAAAACACACGAACAAAATGAAGATAAACTTATAAAAAAGAATACAAATGACTCTAGGGAAAATAAAACAAAACAAATTGACAAAGTTATCGAAATTTATCCCTCTCCCAAACCAAAAACCAAAAAAGAGGCCCCAAACACAAAAGATGCTCATAAAAATCAAATAATCGAAAAAATAGAGAGACCTTATAGTTATGTAATAAAAAAAATACTCTATGAAATATTAGATAACATTAATACCGGGAATCCCTCACTTGCCAAAGAAAGACTTAATGAGCTTATTAAAAAAGGATTGAGTTACAAATTCAATAAAGTTAATGACTTAATTGATAAACTACAAACCCAAGAAGCGGCCAATCTCTTAATTAGATTAATAAAACAAGATATAGAACCAAATTCAATAAGTTCAATAAGTATAGAAAAAGCTCCTTTCAAAAAGGAGCTTTTAAAGCAAAAACAACCCAAAGAAAAAAAAATCCCTACAAAAGATCACTTAACAGATAATCAAATAAAAATGAAAGAAAAACCTAAAACACATGCAAACCACCTTAGTCAAACCTCAATAGACTTACAATCTCTTAAAATGCTAGCATCAACAAATGAGGAACAAAAAAATTTCAAAAAAGCTGAAACAATTTATGAAAAAATTGCAAATATTACAAACGAAGCAGAAGATCACTACAAAGTCGGAATAATAAAATTTAAACTTAAAAAATATGAAGAATCAATAAAAGCATTTAATAAAACAATATCATTAAATCCAAAACACAAAAAAGCATATACAAATAAAGGAACAAGCTTAATATTATTACATAAACCAAAACAAGCAATTGAAGCCTTTAAAAAGGCAATTACAATCGACCAAAATTATGATACTGCCTACTATAAAAAAGGAATAGCAGAAGAACAAAACAATGACAAACAAAATGCTTTTTTAAGTTTCAAAAAAGCTTATGAGATTACAAAAAATCCTCATTACGCTTTAAAAACAGGAATTATTGCAAACTACATCGGAGATTTTAAAAACAGTGAAAAATACTTAGACAAAGCAAGTACTTCGATAAAAGAAAAAAACGATATTATGTTTTATAATCTAGCAATAGCAAAATTTGAAAATGATAATCTTAATGAATCACTAATAAACATCAATAAAGCCCTTGACATAAATCCAGAAAAATCTGAGTATTTATATTTAAAAGCATCTATTTATTTGACTAAAGAAAATTATAATGAAGCAATACTACTCTACAATGATGTAATTTTAAAAAATCCTGAAAATATTACGGCTCATATCAATCTAGCAAGAGCATACGAAAAATCAGGAAATGAATCAAAAGCAATTGAAATCCTTGAGAAAATTAGCAATAAAAATCATTTATTAGCACTAAACAATCTTGGCATACTTTATAAAAATCAAGGAAAATATCAAAAAGCAATAGAAATTTTTCAAAAAGCAGAAGCTCTCTCAAGTCTTGAAGCAAAATACAATCTTGCAACTGCCTTGATTGCTATTAAAGACAATAAAAAAGCTATGGAAAAATTAAAAGAATACATTAAAATAAATCCAAATAACCCAGAAGCTTTACATGCATTAGGCATAATAGAATATAATGATAATGGGAATGATAAAATACTTAAAGAAGTTATCAACAAATTTCCCAATTACAAACAAAATAAAACAATAATAAAAATTATAGGCAAATGAATAAAATAAAATTTTTAGATAAAAGTCTAGTACAAAAAATAGCAGCAGGAGAAGCAATAGATAGACCTTGTTCAATTTTAAGAGAATTACTTGACAATTCAATAGATTCTGGAGCAGATAAAATTGAAGTTTTTCTTGAAGAAGGTGGAATTCGAAAAATATTAATAACAGACAATGGTAGCGGAATAAGCAAAGAAGATTTAAAGATATGTTACCTACCCCATACCACTTCAAAAATAAATGAAGAGAAAGACCTTGAAAAAATCCAAACACTAGGATTTAGAGGTGAAGCTCTCTCAAGTATTGCCATCTGCTCAAATCTCACAATCACAAGTTCAACTACAGGAGAAAACAGCTACCAAATTGAAGTTGAAAATGGAACTGAAAAATATTTTAAAAAACAATCCGCAATAAATGGAACAATAGTAAATGTTACTAATCTATTCCACAATTTCCCAGCAAGAAAAAGATTCTTAAAAAAAGACTCTATCGAGACAAAAATGTGTTTAAAAGTTTTTGAAGAAAAGGCTGTTACTCATCCTGGTATTGACTTTAAATTAAGTCTAAATAATGAACTAAGAAAAGTTTACTTTAAAGAAAGCTTAATAAATAGAGTTCAAAGCGTATATGGAGAAATAATAGAAAACAATAAATTTGGGAAAATAGAAACAGAATACGAAAATGTACAAATGAACATCTTTTTTGCTCCACCCAACTTCTCAAGAAAAGACAGACGAAACATAAAAATATTCCTCAACAGGAGACCTGTTGAAGAACACAATCTATCTGAAGCAATAATTGATGGACATAGCAAAATACTTACTAATAGAAATTTCCCAATATGTTATTTATTTCTAGAAATAGATCCCAGACACGTCGATTTTAATATACATCCTCAAAAAAAAGAAGTAAGATTTTTTAACTTACCATTTCTTCCTAAGCAAGTTTCAAGCAATATTAACGAATTTTTCGACAGAGAACGAAAAGAGATTTTACAAGACTACCATAACATAATAATTAAAAGGCAAATAACAAATGATGCACATCTATTACACCCTGAAGATGATCTAACAAATTCAGATTTTCAAGCTTATGAAATCATACAAAACGAATCATTGATTCTAGATAAACCTCAAAACAATAAAATAACAAACATAATAGAAGACAAGGTAAAATTTGAAAGTCAAAACCCAATTCAAAAAAATAAACCATCATTCAAAAGCTACATCCAAAATATTCTTCTAGAAACTCCTTCAATGCCAAATGATTTTCAAAAACCAATAGCAAAACATGAATTTAAATATAGAGGACAACTATTTTCAGAATTTTTAATAGTAGAAAAAGATAATGAAGTTTTTTTCATAGATCAGCATGCACTTCATGAAAAAATCATATATCAAACTCTAATAAATTCAGAAAAAATTACCCAAAAACTTCTAATACCAATTGAATTTCAAGTAGACTGTGAAGATACAGATAAAATATTAGCAATTGAACTGGAAGAATACAAAAAATTAAATATTATAGTTACCAAAATAAAGGAACAAACCTACCAACTCGAATCAATTCCCAACATCTGCAACAAATATGAAAATGTTATCATTCAATTTTTTAAGACAAGAAAAAGTAAAACAATTGATTCTCTGCAAACTGATTTATATGCAACTATTGCATGTAGACAAGCTATTAAATGCAATGATATAATAAGTTCTGAATTCAGTCAATTTTTAATAAATGAATTTTTCAATCTCAAACTAAAATACTGCCCACATGGAAGAAAAATTTACCATAAAATTTCCAAATTCGAGCTTGAAAAAAATGTGAACAGAAAATAAAATGAACATGGAAGCCTCTTATGATAAAAGATATTAAATCCAAAATTCAAGAACTGATCCCACAAAGAGATAAAAAATTAGTTGAACTTGGCAAGGCACTTAAAAACAGTAACATAATAGAGCTTAAAAAATTAAAATCTTACACATCTTTAAAATTAATTGAAAAAGAAATATCTCAGCTTAAAGCAAGCCTAAATAAAATAGAAGATAATGAGAGTAAACTAAAAGAATTATATAAAAAAGTCAAAAACTATAAAGAAAGCAAAAAACACATCCTAAAAGCATGCGAAAAAAAACTTAAAAAAATTACTGAAATAATAATAAACAAATATCCAAATAATCTTTCAGCAATTTTAGAATACAAAATGAATTCTACCAAATCAACACTTGAAAAGCATAAATACAAAACAACAGAAATAATAAAACTCAATGAAAAAATTAATTTCTTCAAAAAACTTATCATAAACATTAAACTAATGCTAAAAGACATCATAAATAAAATAAACATAGAAAAAATATCAAAAGAATTTGAGAAAAAAATATTAAAAGAACATTTATTTTCAGACAATTTAGAAAATTTAATTGATGAATTTGTAGAAAACAAAGAATTAAGCAAAGCAATCGTTGAAGAATATAGGTTAATGAATGAAATTCAAACAGAAATCGTAAAAATAAACAATGAAATAAAACATAAAAGTATAAAAGATAACATTAATAGTAAAAATAAAATAGAATGTACTATCAACGCTGTTCAAACAAACAGAGAATTAATTTTAAAGAACATTGCCGAAGAATTTGTTGAAATGTCAAAGACAGAAAAGGGATTAAATAAAACCGGAACAATTAATTCATTGTTAGAAACAATAAAAAATCTCAATCAACAGATATCCAAATTGAACTCAGATTTAATAAAAGCAATAAAAATAGATGAAATTGAAAAAGTGAAATCAAAAATGCAACAACTCATCAAAAATAAAGAATCAATTGAGACTAAATTAAACGAACTAAATTCAAAAATAGAAATCATACAAAATGAAATTAACGAACTTGACAATCAATAAAAAATCAATATAATGATTTAAGGTATTTTTAAGCTTTAATTGGTATTAAAAAATATTTAGTCACTTTTAAGAACTTTTTTAGCTTATCTTTACTTATATGGGGCCTATAGCTCAGATGGTCAGAGCACCCGACTCATAATCGGATGGTCCCAGGTTCAAGTCCTGGTAGGCCCAAATTAGTTTAATTTAAAAAATAAATTAGAATGCTTGCCTACGTAATAAAACCCTAAATAAGCATCCAAGTTATCATCATCTAGCTGAATGTTCATTAAATCTTCGATCTTAACAATTGAATAGAAAAAATCAATTTCATCCTTAGGGGTCTTAATCAAATATAAATTATTACCACTAATTTCATTTAACTTAAACTTATCTTTCGAATTATACATATAATAATGAATTAAAGTCAATTCTTCTTCCGACAAACTTAAACTTATGACAATATCTCTACTATATACCCTCATTCCAGAATCAATAAGATGAACTTGTGCCAAAAAACTTTCAAAAGTCTTATCAAAAACATTAAATCTTAAATCTTTACAATAAAGAACGTTTTTTCCAAGAACAGAATCTATAAAAGAAGAAGTATATTTATCCTTAACTACTTCAATAAACTCCTTACTATCCATGTTTTCAACAAAAAATTTGATCACATCATTAGAATTTAAAACTTTAACGGCAAAATCAAAAGTCATAAAATAATCGAATTTATCTTTAGCAAAATAATAATTAATTATATAATCAACTTCCTTTATATCAGGATAGTTCATCTCACAAGAAGAAAAAAAAATAAAAAATAATAACAATATGTTACTCTTTAACTCTCTCAGCATACTCTTTAGTTTCGGAATTAACTAAAATTTTATCTCCAATATTAATAAAAAGAGGTGCTTTTACCACCAATCCCGTATGAAGGGTAACATTCTTCATTGCATTAGTTACAGTATCCCCTTTCACAGCAATCTCAGCATCTACAACCTCAAATGCAACTTTTGGAGGCAATTTAAGATCAATAACTTTATTACCCCATTTAACAAGAGAATAAATCTCAGCTTCTTGCAAAAACAGAACCTTGTCCTCAATGTTTACAACCTCTCTTAAGTTCACATCAAATTGATCATAAGTTTCTAAATCCATAAAAATAAGATTTTCATTCTCTTTATAAAGATACTGAGAACCAACTTCTAACACTTCAATTTCTTCTACTGTATCAGCACCCTTTAAAGTTTCCTTAACAATAGACTTGTTTTTAAGATTTTTAAGCTTCAATCTTACAATAGCCCCTCCCCTACCCATTTTTGAAAACTCTCTCTCAAGAACAATATGTGGCATGCCTTTAAAAAGCAAAAAAGTACCTTTTTCAATATCTCCCGATTTAATAGTACCCATCTACTACCTCAAATTTTTAATGTATATAATAACTTATATCAAAAAATCAAAATATTTACTATTCATTGACTTATCTAAGATTAATGATATTATATATAGTTGTAAAAGGAGTTAATTTAATGCAGGCTATCAAAGTGCTCTTTACTATTTCACTAGTTTTTTTGTTTAACAATTGTACAAACAAAGATAAAGAAAATGTCATTGCAATTGGTGGATCTACCTCAACAACCTCTATTATGGATGAAATGATCCTACGATATCAAAAAATAAATAATCAACTTAAAGTTACTTATGATGCACAAGGCAGTAGTGTTGGCATTAAAGGACTATTTGATGGTATTTATAAAATGGCAATTTCTTCAAGAGACGCAATTGAAGAAGAAATTGCTCAAGGAGCAAAAATCACAATTATTGCTTATGACGCTTTAATATTCATTACAAGCCCTGATGTCAAAATCACAAATATTACAGAAGAAAATTTAGTAAAAATACTTAATGGAAATATTAGAAATTGGCAACAAGTTGGTGGACATGATGCTAAAATTAACTTCATAAATCGAGATTCATCATCAGGCTCTCATTCATCTATAAAAGAACTGGTTCTTGATAAAATATTAAAAAATCCTGAGGAAGCTCAATTCAGACAAGATAGTATTATAGTCAAATCCAATGGTGAAGTGATTGAAAAAATAAGTCTCACACCCCACTCAATTGGTTATATTAGTTTTGGATATGCAAGAGGTGCAATAGAAAAAGGTCTACATACACTCTCAATAAACAGCATATATCCTACAAAAGAAACAATAACAAAAGACAAATATAATATAAAGAGAAGGCTAATAGCGATCACAAACAGTATTTCTGAGGATCAAAACATACTTGATTTTATTAACTTTATGCTAAGTCCAAATGGACAAGATATTATTGAAGAACAAGGGTTCATAAGGGTTCATATAACTGAAAATAACTAAAATCATGACAAAATTGTCTTAAGAATTTAAGTTAAATACAAATTTAACAAAATTCGATTTCTATAGGGGAACTCTTTTAAAGCATGAAATTAACTTTAAAGACAAAAAGAAATATTGTTAGATTGACTTTCAACTGTTTTATTTTTACATCCGCAACAATTAGTACCTTGACAATATTATTACTAGTCTTATTTATCATTAAAAATGGACTAGCACCCTTGCTTAATAATAAAATCAAGATTTTTAATTTTCTATTCAGCACAAACTGGGATCCTACTAGCAGACTACAAAAATCTTACGGAATTTTATCTTTTATTATAAATTCAGCTTTAACAACATTTTTTTCTGTCTTAATTGCACTACCAATTGGACTTGGTTTTGCAATTTACCTATCTGAAAAAACCAAAGGTATTTACCAAAAGACATTACAAACCATAATAGAACTCTTAGCAGGAATCCCAAGCGTCGTATATGGTTTTTTTGGAAGCACATTTATAGCCACCCTTATAAAGAACACTTTTAGAAGAGAAGATAACTTAGGATATAATTTAATAACCTCAGTAATAGTTCTAAGCATAATGATACTCCCAACAATAATTAGCGTTTCATACACATCACTTAAAGCTGTTCCAAAATCATATAAACTAGCATCTCTTGCACTAGCTGCAACAGACTGGCAAACAATATATAAAGTGATGATTCCTTCAGCTGGAAAAGGAATTTTAGCAGGAGTAATACTAGCAATTGGAAGAGCTATTGGTGAGACAATAGCAGTTTTAATGGTTGGTGGGGGTTCACCTCTATTTATACAAAATATATTCTCACCTATTAGAACACTAACGGTAAACATTGCAATAGATATGGGATATGCATCTGGAACACACAAAGAAGCCCTATTTTCTACAGCTTTGATCTTGCTATTATTAGTCATAATAATAAATTCAATTAAACACTTTATTTTATCTTCATCTAAAAGGCTAAAAATCAAGTGAATACAATTCAAACAAATAAGTTGTTCAACAAAATTTCATTTTGCATAATCAAATTCATTGCTTATTTTTTAATAACACTATTATTTTTTCTAATATCATATATAGTATACAATTCACTATTTTTTACAAGCAAAAAACAAACATTGTTTTTAGATGAAACAAAACACTTTTTACCATTCACATTGAAAAACAAAATAATCAAAATTGCATTTATTATTAATAAAAGCATAAAATTGGAAGAAATTACTACGCAAGATATCTACAATATATATAATAATAAAATTTCACATTGGGGAAGCATATCAGATCAAAGTATTGACATAGTTCCAATTGCAAGTTCACAGTCAAATCTTGCAAGTACAGTCATACTACAAACTTTTACCAAAAACAATAAATTTAATAACAGGTATATAAAGCTTGTAGAATCAAATGAAAAGATAATAGAAAATGTCAATAAAACAATAGGGGCTATTGGCTATTTAACAAAAGAAGAACTTGAAAAATTAGATTTTAAAAAATATTCAGAAATTAAATCCCTAAAAATCAAATCCATGTCTATTTTAGTAGGCAAAAAAACATTACAAAAAAGTGAACATGAAATTATTAATACACTAAACCTCAATCAGATTAAAAAATTACTCATAAAAAAGATAGACTGGAATGACTTAATATCTAAAAATATTAAATTAAATATCATAAAATACTCAAATTATGATAAAAATGCAATAAAAACAGTAGAAGAACATGAAGGCACAATTGCAGTTGTGCCTTGGCATTCTTTCTATAAAAGTGACGCTCCTTTTCTCAACTTATACTATATGAAAAAAGACATGCCTTTAAACTTAAATTTCATATTATCTACTCCAAGAAATTCTGGAAAATACGGGGGTATTTCTTATTTAATCTTCAATACATTTTACGTCATACTATTAACAGCAATAATATCAATTTCAATAGGAATTGGTACAGGAATAATGCTTGCAGAATATACTGCAAATAAGATACTCTATAAAACAGTATCTATGAGTGTTGATATCTTATCATCCATCCCTGCTATCATTTTTGGACTCTTTGGACTTATCTTTTTTGTTCCAATCTTTGGCATGGGAATACTCTCAGGAGCAATAACAAGTTCTTTAATGATATTACCAATGATTATTAAAACAACTGAAGAAGCACTAAAATCAATTCCTAAATCATATAAATATGCCTCAGTTGCTCTAGGTGCCAATAAAACAGAAACTATAATTAAAATTTTACTACCCGCTTCTAGTCCAGGCATATTGACAGGAATAGTGCTTGCAATAGGACGTGCTCTTGGAGAAACTGCTGTACTCCTTTTTACAATGGGAACAAATTTAGGACTTGCAAGTTCTCTAAATGAACCTTCAAGAAGTTTAACTGTACATCTACTATTATTATTTCAAGAAGGATATTTAAACAAAGGTTTTGCAACAGCATCAATACTTATAATAATGATACTTTTAATAAATTTAACATCAAAATTTTTAATCAATAAATTATATAGGATTAAATAAATGAGCCAAGACAAAGCAATTATTAAAACAGAAAATCTAAACTTATTTTATACAGATTTTAAAGCATTAAATAATATTAACATATCAATACTAAGAAATAGCATCACAGCCTTAATAGGTCCATCAGGTTGTGGAAAATCAACATTTCTTAGAACGCTTAACAGAATGAATGATCTTGTAGAAGGCGTTAAAATAGAAGGAAAAGTTATGTATGAAGATAAAAGTATCTACTCAAACAATTTTGACGTACTGGAACTTAGGAGAAAAATTGGAATGGTTTTCCAAACTCCTAATCCATTTTTAATGTCAGTTTATGACAACATAAGTTATGGACCTAAAATTCATGGAATTAAAGATAAAAAAAAACTTGATGAGATAGTTGAAAAATCCCTAATAAAATCTGCACTATGGAATGAAGTAAAAGATAAACTTAATAGAAATGCTTTAAGTCTTTCAGGGGGACAACAACAAAGACTTTGCATTGCAAGAACTCTTGCAATCGAACCAAATGTAATATTAATGGACGAGCCTACTTCTGCTCTTGATCCAATCTCAACAGGTAAAATTGAAGAACTAATAATAAATTTAAAAGAAAGCTACACGATCATAATCGTAACTCATAATATGCAACAAGCCGGACGGATATCTGATCGAACTGCATTCTTCCTAAATGGCTACATTGAAGAAGAAAGCCAAACAGATGAATTATTTTTCAATCCTAAAAATATTAAGACAGAAGAATATATTACTGGAAAGTTTGGCTAATTACCCCAAAGATACATCAAGGAACATCATTAAAGCAAATCCAATAACTCCAAATATGGTTGGAATCTTATTGTCAATATCTTTTCTCTTAGCTTCAGGTATTAATTGTTCAATTGAAACATAAATCATTGCCCCTGCAGAAAAAGATAAAGCAAAAGGTAGAATCCTAGTAAAAGTATAAACTGCATAAGATCCTAAAAATCCTCCAACAATTTCTACCAAACCTGACATTTGACCATAATTAAAACACTTCCATAAAGGAACATTACCTCGTCTTAAAGGCAAAGAAATTGCTGCACCTTCTGGCATATTTTGAATACCAATTCCTAATGTAAGAATCATAGCCCCAACTAAAGTATGAATATCAGGAGAAGAAGCTAAAGCCCCAAAAGCAACACCAACAGCAAGTCCTTCCGGAAAATTATGCAACGTAACAGCCGTAAAAAGCAAAAAATCCTTTTTACCATGTCTTGTTAAATCTTCATCAATAAATGCTAGTTTATCAAGATCTGGCACAAATACATCTACAATATATATAAAAAATGCTCCTAAGAGAAAACCAAAAACTGCTGGCACCCATGCAATATAACCAAGCTCTTCCGCCATCTCTATTGCTGGTTTAATAAGTGAAAAAAAACTAGCAGCAATCATAATTCCTGCTGAAAAGCCAAGCATGGCATCCATTATTTTATTGCTTACTTTTCTGAAACAAAAAACAGCAGCTGCTCCAAAAGCTGTAGTAAACCAAGTAAAAGTAGAACCTAAAAATCCTAAAAAGATAGGATGTAAAGTTAATAAATAATCACCTAAATGTTTAAACATAAAGTATCCTCCAATATTAATCGATCAAAATGCCTCTTATTCTTCTTACACCTGATGATGAAGCCTGTTCCTTTTGTATCTTAAAAATCCCAAGTTCACTAGTGTTCTTAACATGAGGACCACCACAAACTTCAATTGAAAAACCATCAATTTCATACACACTCACAATTTTTTCATATCTCTCACCAAATAGAGCCATAGCACCCTTAGCCAAGGCATCATCCAGACTCATTACAGTTCGCTTTACAGATAATTTATTTTTTATCTGTAGATTAACCATATCTTCAACTCTTTTTATCTCATCATCCGTCATTTTATAAGGATGACTAAAATCAAATCTTAGTCTCTCAGCAGTAATATTACTACCTTTTTGCCTTACATGATCACCTAAGACTAATTGAAGTGCCTTATGAAGCAAATGAGTGGCTGTATGTAGCTTAGTAGTCTCATATGTACAATCCGCAAGTCCCCCTTTAAAGACTTTATCACCTCCTTTCTTAGAAACCTTTTGATGTTTTTTCAAATGCTCTTCAAAGCCTGTCTTATCTATACTAAATCCATGTTCAGTTGCAAGTTCTTCTGTTATTTCATAAGGAAAACCATAAGTATCATAAAGTTTAAAAGCAATCTCACCAGGAATTAATTTCGATGATAAATGTTGAATTAATTTAATAAATTCTTGTTCACCATGACGCAAAGTTTTAAAAAATTTTTCTTCCTCTGTATTTAACTCATTCTTAATAAAATCCTTCTTTTCTGTTAATTCTTTATAAAAAGATTTATAAATCTCTTCAACAGGATCAACAAGATCTGCTAAAACATGAGATCCCATCCCAAGTTTTTTTGCACATCTAATAGCTCTTCTAATGATTCTCCTTAAAACATATCCTTGTCCTATATTAGATGGAAGAACTGCAAAATTATCAGCCAAAATAAAACAACTGGCCTTAATATGATCAGCAATTATTCGAATAGATTTATCATCTTCTAAATGTTGTCCATAAACTTTACCAGAAAATTTTTCGATCTTATCAATTATCGGTCTAAATGCATCCGTGTCATAAACTGAAGACTTTCCCTGCAAAAATGTAATTGTTCTCTCAATACCCATGCCTGTATCCACACATTTCCGATTCAACTCTTCATAATTTCCACTCTCATCCCTTTTATATTGCATAAAAACATTATTCCAAATCTCAAAATATTTACCACAAGAACATGTAATACCACATTCATTAGAACATTTCTCTTTGCCCGTATCTACAAAGATTTCAGTATCCGGTCCACAAGGCCCTACATTTCCAACAGGTCCCCAAAAATTATGCTCTCTTGAGAGATAAAATATTCTATCTTTAGAAATTCCAAGACTTTCCCAAATACTAGCTGTCTTTGTATCCCGTGGAATACTCTCATCACCTTCAAAAACACTAACATAAAGCCTATCTTTTGAAATATTTAAGTAATCAGGTGAAGTTAAAAACTCAAAACTATACTTTACTGAAAATTCTTTAAAATAAGCTCCAAGAGACCAATTTCCAAGCATTTCAAAGAAAGTTAAATGACTCAGATCTCCTACCTCATCAATATCTCCTGTTCTTAAACATTTCTGAACGTCAACTAACATATCTCCAGACGGATGTATTTCTCCAAGAAGGTAAGGTACAAGTGGTTGCATGCCAGCTGTATTAAAAAGGACTGTAGAATCATTATCAGGAATTAAAGACTTGCCTGCAATCTCACAATGTCCTTTACTCTTAAAAAATTCTATATACTTTTTACGTAGTTCATCAAGTTTCACTAAATAAACTCCTCATTTTTTCTATATATCATTAACTCACCCTTTAAAGTTAACTCCTTAATATAATTAACAAAGGACGTAGTAATTGATTTTATATCTCTCTTTTTCACCTCTTTCAAAAAAGACTCTTCTTCTAAAATAAGAATTTTACGTCTTCTTGAAACATTAAAAAGAATTTTATCTCTAATTTCATCACTTTTATCTTTAATGATAATTGCAATATCGCTATCTGTAAATTCTCTTAAAATATTATGCATATCATCATCTGTAATTCTAAGTATTACATTAATATCAAATATTCTTTCTTTAATCTCACTATCTTTAACAGGATTTAAAACTTTCATATCAATATTACTCAAAAGATTTTTTTCATCCTCAAAATCCATATAACTCAAAATATCAATAAGTATCTTAGAACCATCAAGTTTTTCTGTCTTAAGTTTACCCTGCATTGCGAATCTATTCTTAAGTCTATCAGAGATAATATCAATCATACACATATTTAACTGTCTCGGCTTAGCAAGCTCCTTAATAAACTGTTTCTTAATATCTTTTTCCAACATAGAGAAAACATATTTTTTCTGTTCTTTGGTTAAATAATTATATATTATCAAAAGTGTTTGAATATTTTCATCTTTAATTAAAGCCCAAAGTTGTTCATTTTCAATACCAGACAAATAATCAAAAGGCAAAAACGGATCAATTCCTGTAACTTTTTTATAAATCTCTTTCGCTTTTGCCTTACTTAAAGATTTATTTAATAACTCATAAGTAAATTTATCATCAATTTTTAAATATTTCCTCTCACTTTTTACTAAATCCTCAAATTCTCGAATAATTCGTTTTTTATCATCAGGAGTAATGTACTTAATTTTTGTAATTTCTCTAGTAATTGCAATTATATCAGAATCATCAAGCTCAGCCATAATTTTTGATGATTTTTCAAGACCAATAGCTAAGAAATATTTTGCTATTTTTGATACTTTACTCTCTTTGCGAATAAATCCCGGATTCCCAACTCCTTTGCTAAGAGAACTTGAATTGCTGAAGCCCTCTTTTTTGCCGCCCCTCTTAATCAGATTGACCCATGACTTAAGCAGAGAACCTTGTACTTCAGGCAAATCATTATGTAACTCTTTTTTTTCAAATTTTTTAAAAGTTTTTACTCCCAAATTTTTTGCATTCTGATATTTGGAAAGCCTAGGATCCTGCATAGACCCCCTCAATATTTGTAAGAACCAATAAACGAGCGTGATCCTTGAAAATTTTAGCTGGACATTCTCTTAAAGAAACTTTTAAACTTAAAAAATTTTCTAAAGCACCTTTTTTTTCATAACCAATAAAGAGTAATACAGCAGCTTTAGACAAAAATAAAGACTTAGGGGTTAAGCTCATTCGCTTACTTGGAAGCTTTGGTGCATCATACTCATATTGATATCCTTCCATCTCAGAAAATAAAAGTTTCCTTGAAGGAAAAAGAGAAGCAACATGCCCATCTTCACCAACAGACAAAATACTAAGATCCAATCTTGTAAATCTAGAATTAAATTCAACATTATAATTATAAATAGACGATGTTTCATCAAACTCACTGTAAATAAATGGATGAAAATTAGAACCACAGATTAAATTTTTCTTCATCATTTTAGAAAAAAATCCTTCACTCAAAAGCCTAAAATTACTGTACTCACTATTTAAATCAACACAACGCTCATCTAATAAAAAAAAATGAGATTTTCTAAGAGGATAATTTTGTTCATCAAAGACATTGAGAAAAGAAATAATATTTCGACCACCACAAACTCCAATACTAGTAAAATCATCTTGACTAATATTTTTTAAAAAAAAATCAAAAAATTTTCCCTTTAAATCACTCTCTTTATTAGAACACAAAAATTCCATCACTATTCCTTTCAAAAAATTTAATCTAAATAATAAGAAACTGTAGTAACAACCCTTAATATCTTCTTTGAATAACGTTCATGATTTTCAGAACTTCTATCAACTGGAAGAAACTCAAAGTATCCTTGATTTGCGGTCTTAATTTTTCCTAAAACAGCACCAGAATTACGTGAAAATTCTAAAGCCGCATCCAAGGCATTTTTAATAGAATCTGCTAACATTTCAGGTTTAACATCATTGATTTTATCAAAATAATAACTTGGTCCACCATTACCAGTAAAGAGTACTCCTTTATTGTAAAGTTTAATAATATTTTTGCTTACCTGCTCCATTTTATCAATATCTTTAGTATAAATACCTAAAGATACATACGCATTGTACTTATAAAGAGTATCACTATAATTTGCAATATGAAAATCCATATTTTTCATGCTTATCTCATCTTCATGAAACCCATAGCTAACAAAAAAATCTCTTATCGCTAAAAAATTTGCATTATTTAATTTATTAATTTCATCTATAGTATTTCCACCTAATTCATACCGTAAATTCCAACTTGAAGAAGTTGAGAGTACCTCTTTTTCACTTAATCCCTTAACAGTAATGTAATTTCCATTTTTTATCCCAATATTCTTTATACCATTAGACATGATAACTGATGCTATCACAAAAACTAAGAATGACAATAAAAATAATAACTTTTTTGCCAACATAATTTCCAACTCCTAATTTTTTATAAACCCATAAACAAATATATTATCAACTTAAAGAAGTTATTTTAACACATTATACCATATTAATAAACCGAAAAATCGCAATAGCACCAATGCTAACAATTACTAACGAACACTTTAAATATATAATAAGATTATTATTAAAAAAAGTTAGTCTATATACCCTCAATGATTTTTACAAAATCGACTATTATACACAAGTTAAACAAAATTGTAAAACAAACTCCCACTAATTCACCAATTGCAATTCAAATAGCAACAAACTAAAGCCATAAAAATTCTTGAAAACAAATTTAACTTTAATGAATATAATCTCAACATTGGATGCCCATCATCTCGTATTCAATATGTAAACTACAGGACCTCTTTAATGCAAACTCCAACCCAGGTAGATAAAATCCTGCAAACCATGAAAAAAAAATACAAATAAACCTGTCTCAATCAAACAAAAAATAGGAATAAGACATAATAAAAGAAAATATCATGAAACATGATATAGAGAACTCAAACAATTTGTAGAAAAAATTATAAAATATGAAATAAAAAATTTTACCGTTCATGCCGAGCAGCCATCCTAAATGGATATTCTCCTAAAGATAATCAAAATATTCCAAAACTCAAACATGAACTTGTCTATCAATTAAAGCAAAATCATAAAAATATATTTATTAAAATAAATGGAGGAATTATCAGTAGTAACCACATAAAACACATTTATCTTATGTGGATTTTGTCATGATTGAAAAAGCTGCAGCAAAAGAGCCATATTTTACTGCCAAAATTCCAAGAAAATTCTTAGAAAAAAAGGAAAAAATTCCAACAAGAGAAGAGGTATCATTAAAAATGGTAAAACATATCAAAGAGTATAATGAAAACCTTTCAATTAATACAGTACTAAAACACATAATGAAAATAGTATTTGCAAAAAAAATACTCACAAATTTAGACAAATCTTAAGTGCACCTTTTCCTAAAAATCTTAAAAATCATGAAATACTCTTAAACGCAATTGAACACTTAAGAAAAGATACTTTAAAATCTAATTCTTAGGGGATATATAATCAAAACCTGTATATTTGACCAAATTCTTAGGTATGCGCACACCACCTTTTGCATCCTGAAAGTTCTCAAGTATAGCAATAATCGTTCTTGTTGAGGCTAAGGCTGTACCATTTATCATATGTACAAACTTACTTTGATCATCATCCTTATATCTAATTTTAAGACGTCTTGACTGATAATCTGTACAGTTTGAAGTTGAAGTAACCTCTCCATACTCGCCCTTATCTCCCCTACCCGGCATCCAAGCTTCAATATCGTACTTCTTATAAGCTGGTGCACCAAGATCAAAAGAACAAATATTTAAAATTCTATAAGGGATCTCAAGTTCAGTAAAAATTTCTTCTTCTAATGCCAAAAACTCATTATGCATACGAGTAGAATCTTCACTCCTGCAAAAACAAAACATTTCAACTTTACTAAATTGATGAACCCTATAAAGTCCCTTAGAAAATTGCCCAGCTGCTCCTGCCTCTTTACGAAAACAATGAGACAGTCCTGCCATCTTTAGTGGGAACTTAAGATCTAATATAGTATTATAATAATATCCACCAAGAGTAATCTCAGCTGTACCAATAAGATATTTATCTGTATCTTCAATTTTATAAATATTACTTTCAGTACCACGCGGATTAAATCCAATTCCATCAACTATAAATTCCCTTGCAACATCAGGTGTGATAAATAAATCGAAACCCTTGAGTTTAAGTTTATTTAAAGCAAAATTAATAAGTGCAAGTTCTAAAAAAACAGCCTCATTTTTAAGATAATAAAACTTATTACCGCTAACTTCACGTGCCCTTTCAAAATCAAAAAGATCCAAATCAATTCCAATTTTCAAATGATCTTTTGGTTTAAAATCAAAATTTGGAATATTTCCTGACATTTTTAACACAATATTTCCATCCTCACCAACAGGAACATCAGGAGCAGAAATGTTTGGAATCTGCTTGTGCTCAATTAATAGCTTAGATGTTATATGACTCAATTTTTCTTCCAATATAGCAATTTCAGACTTTAAAACCTTTCCAGTCTCTATTAAAAAATGCCTACGAGAATCATCTATTTTTCCTTTCATAGCGTTAGCATTTTCATTCCTTATAGCATTTAACTCCCCTATCTTAGTAACAAGTTTTTTGCGCTCATCATCAAGAAAAATTAACAGATCGATATCCAAATCAAGCCCTCTATCTTTAATATTTTTTTGAATAAGCTCTAAATTATCTCTTATAAACCTCAAATCAAGCATCACAGAACTCCCACATAGATTTAAATAAAAATAATTGAAGTCAAATAAAATAAAATGAAAACAAATCACATCAATTATTATCATAAATATTATATAATAATTATAATAATAGTAGAATAAACTTATATACGGAGAAAAATGTCTTTATGGTAAAAGTGTCAACAGCTCAAAAATTATTCATTCTAACATCATTACTAATGATTTTTATAGGGTGTACAAAAAAAACAAAGAAAATAAGCTTTAATGAAATTGACACACTCTATAACGAAAAAGATGAAATAATAATTCAATCAATTCTAGCAGAAGAAGAAAACGAATTTTTTGAATATAAAATTAGAATACCCAAAGTAATAGATGCCAGAACAAAAAACAATAAAATAAAAACATTCAATGATGAAGTTGAAAATTATTCAAATGAAATAGTTAAGAACCTAGAGAGTGTTGCTCAAAATATTAAACAAGACTCTAAAAAACCAAGTTTAAATATAGATTATGAAATCTACCATGGATATGGTATTTATACAATAATAGTAAGTGCCACTCAAAAAATTAATGATACATCTATTACAAACCATAGAAGTTATTATATTAACGATAACGGGGATTATATTTATAATATAGATGAAATCATTAACGTAGAAGAAGCATTTCCATACTTTACTCAAAAGATTAAAGAAAAAATTAAAGAAACATACCCAAATAAACTACTATTTGATTTACAGCAAGCAGTGATTTACTTTGAAAATAAAAAAATCATAATAAAATTCCCATTTTATGTATTTAATTTAGACGATACAAAGGATACCGAAAATATATTCGAATTTAGTGAAGAAGAAGCACAAAAATATATAAAACAAGGATAAAATAAATCATAAATGAAAAGAAAAAAAATTTTCAACTTAATTTCAAAAACTTACCTAGAAGAATATGACACTGAAGGGTGTTATTTTAAACATGAAAGTGGAGTAGAAATATTTGAACTAAAAAATACCACATTTAAAGAAAATGCTTTTGGAATAGCATTCAAGACTATACCCCTAAATAATACTGGGGTTGCTCATATCCTAGAGCACACGATTTTTTGCGGATCAAATAAATATAGAATAAAAGATCCTTTTCTTTATTTGATGAAAGGAAGTCTAAACACTTTCTTAAATGCAATGACATTTCCAGATAAGACTCTCTATCCAGCAGCATCTACAATCCAAAAAGATTATTTCAACTTATTTAAAGTATATGCTGATGCTGTTTTTAATCCATTACTTAAAAAAGAAGCCTTTATGCAGGAAGGTTATAATATAAACCCAAATAACTTTAAACTATCTGGTATTGTCTTAAATGAAATGAAAGGTAATTATTCCAACAAAAATTCTTTAATTAACGAAATTGCTATCAATTCTCTTTTTTCTGAAGGTACCTATCAATACGATTCTGGGGGCAATCCTATCAATATCATCGACCTTACATACGAAGAATTTATCGAATTTTACAGAAAACACTATACACTAGAAAATTGTAAAATATTTTTATTTGGCAATATTGAAACTAACAAAAATCTTAATTTTATCGAAAAATATATAATTAGACCTTATACAAAGGAAAAATTAAATATTAATTACAATATAGAAAAAACCACAAGATGGAATAAAGGTAAAACACTAAACTTTAATATCCCAAAAGAAACTGAAAATACACTAGGAGTATATGTAATAAACTGGTTATGTACTGATATTAAAAATATTAAAGAAAACATCGGACTTGAAATTCTATCAGAAATTCTTCTAAACAGCTCCTGTCAATTCACTATAAACATGCTAAAGAGTAAAATTGGTGACGTAATAGCTGATGTTAGTGGCATCAATACAGACATAAAAGAGTGCGTATTTTCATTCGGATTACAAAACGTACTTCCAGGAAAAATGGAAGAATTTAAAAATATGGTTTTTAATGAACTTAAAAATCTTGTTAAAGTAAAAATTTCAGAAGAATTAATACAAGGTATCCTCTTTGGTTATGAATTTGCATTAAAAGAAGAAAAAGGACAAGGATGGCCTATTTCTTTAATGATCAAAAGTTTTAAAGGTTGGTTACATGGAATGTATCCAACTGAAACTTTAAAAATCAATTGTCATCTAGATGGGATTAAAAACAAACTAGAAAGAGGAGAACCTTACTTTGAAAATCTAATAGAAAAATATTTAATCAATAATAATCATTATACACTGATCCAATTTAATCCATCAGATACAGTCCTTAAAGAAATGGAAGAAAAAATAGAAAAAAAATTAATGGATAAAGAAATTAACATTAAAAAAAATCCAGAAAAATTTGCAGAATTTACTAAAGATTATAATCAATTTAAAGACTATCAAAAAAGGAAAGATCTTAAATCCGACATTACTAAGCTTCCCATGCTAAAAATAGAGGATTTACCAAAAGAAATTGAGAAAAGTTTGACTCTTAATGAAAGTCCCGAACTTAAAACACATACATTTGAATTAAAGAAAAACAATAATATCTTCAATGTGAATCTATTTTTTAAATTAAATTTTCTACAAAAAGAAGATTTTATGCATCTTTCTTTATTAAAAAGAGCCATTCAAGATCTATCTACCCAAAATTATTCCTATGTAGATTTAAATAATAAAATCCAAAATACTTTGGGACAATTAAACATATATGAAAGTTATGAAGAAGATATACAAGGAAACATGATAAATTTGTTTAACATAAATTTCAAATCATTTAACAATAAAATTCAAGAATCATTTACACTAATTAAAGAAATTTTAATCAACATAAACTTTCATGATTACGATAGATTAAAAGAAATAGTCTTAAGCCTCAAAAATGATTTTAAATCGATATTAATACCCAAAGGACATATCTTTGCAACAATAAGATCAGAATCAAAATTAAATCAAAGCAAATATCTAAAAGAACTTCAAGTTGGCATTACAGGAAGAGAATACTGGCAAAAAGTAAAGACAGACTTAGAATCTTTAAGAGAAATTGCATCTAATTTAGAAAGGCTAAGGGACAAAATAATTTTTAAAGACAATCTCTCATCACTGCTTATAGGTAATACTAACGATGTCATTAAAAGATTAGAAAGTGAATTATTTACATTAAGAGAAAGTTTAAGTGAAAAGACTTATATCAATAACCCAATTACAATACAACCATCAGATAATATTTTAACAGAAATAATCATTATTCCATCAAAAATATCTTTTAACTCCATAAGTTTTGTAAGTTATAAAATAACGGATGAAAATTATCCAAAAATAAATTTCTTAACACATATATTAAAAAGTGGGATCTTATGGGAAAAAATAAGGGTCATGGGAGGAGCATACGGTGCATTTGCATCAATTACAAACGGAATATTTTCTTTTTCATCGTATAGAGATCCTAACTTTGTAAAAACATATCAAGCATTTGAAACATCATTAGAAGAATTAGCTAATAACGAAATTAAAAACGAAGAACTCTATACATACTTAGTAGGAGTAATTGGTTTAAGTACAAATGTAAAAACCAAATTCACAGAAATATTAGAAAGTTATAAAAGAAAAATGCTAAACATTAGTGATCAGCTAAGACAAGATATAAGAAATGCTTACTTCAAAATAACAAGCACAGACATTAAAAATATATCTGAACAAGTGTTACACCAATTAAAACAAAAGAGTAGCATTACATCTCTTGTTAACAATACAATTTATGAAGATGAAAAAGAAAAACTAGAAACACTTATTGGAACAAACTACAAGGTAAAAAGAATATATTAATATATAAGAAAAAAAATTACTTAAGTTTTTTATATTTTTTGTTAAATTTATCAATTCTACCTGCTGCATCAACAAACTTCTGTTGACCTGTATAAAAAGGATGTGATTTACTTGTAATTTCAACAGTAATTAACGGATACTCTTTATTATCACTATATTTAATTGTCTCTTTTGAAGTTAAAGTAGATCTAGCTAAAAACATCGCACCATTGGAACTATCTTTAAATATTACTAAATTACTAACAGGATGTATATCTTTTTTCATAACGCCTCTCTTAATTTGATAAAAGTTTAGTCTAAATTTCAAATAAAGTCAATTTTACTAATCTCCATTACTCATGGTCTTTAGGAAAATTTCATTATTCTTACTCTTTTTCATCTTTTCAACTAAAGCTTCAACACCTTCATAATCATCAACACCACCTAAAATTTTTCTAATAAGCAAAATTTTAGAACGTTCTTCTTCACTTAAAAGCAATTCTTCTTTTCTTGTCCCTGATTTCTTAATATTAATAGCAGGGAAAAGCCTTCTATCTGCCAAACTCCTATCAAGAATTAACTCCATATTACCAGTACTTTTAAATTCCTCAAATATGACTTCATCCATCTTACTTCCAGTATCAACTAAAGCTGTAGCTATAATAGTAAGACTTCCACCCTCCTCAATATTTCTAGCAGAACCAAAAAACCTTTTTGGTTTATGTAAAGCATTAGAATCAACGCCACCTGAGAGTATTTTACCAGAAGTTGGCATAGTTTGATTATAAGCCCTTGCAAGTCTTGTAATAGAATCTAAAAGAATAACAACATCCTTTTTATTCTCAACAAGTCTTTTTGCCTTCTCAATAACCATCTCTGCAACCTGCACGTGCCTACTAGCCTGCTCATCAAAATTAGATGCAATTACCTCACCCTTAACACCCCGAATCATATCAGTCACTTCTTCAGGTCTCTCATCAATAAGTAAAATCATTAAAACAATGTCTGGATAATTAGTAGTAATTGCATTGGCTATTTTTTGAAGCAAAGTAGTCTTTCCAGCCTTTGGAGGTGATACTATTAATGCTCTTTGTCCTTTTCCAATAGGAGAAAAAAGATTAATAAGCCTAGTGGAAATATTACAATTCTCATATTCAAGATCCAACTTTGAACTAGGATATAAAGGTGTTAAATTATCAAAAGGTATTCTATTTTGTGCAAATGTAGGATCCTGGTCATTAATACTTTTAATTTTAATCATTGCAAAAAATCTCTCACCATCCCTTGGAGACCTAATCTGCCCATATAAAATATCACCTGTCCTTAAATTAAAAAGTCTAATCTGAGACGGTGAAACATAAACATCATTACCTCCTGAAAGATAAGAATTAGATGCCGTACGCAAAAACCCGTACCCATCACTTAAAACATCAAGAACACCAGTAAATAAAACATTAATATTATGTTCAGTTAATATCTTAACAAGTAAAAATATCAATTCTGTCTTCTTCATTGTTACCGCAATAGTATGATTAGTACCAAGTCCCTCAACAACTTTCCTAATTTCGGTAATGGGTTTATCATAAAGACTATCAATAACAATAAAATCTTTACCACCTAAAAAATTAATAATGTTGCTTTGCTCAAGAGTTTTAATACTATTTTCTAAATCTGGATCAGATATATCATAATCAAAACCTGACGAGACTCCATTAGATTCTCTCAATTTATCAATATTAGAGTTTTTAAGTCCACTAGCAACAGAGTCTTTTTTAGTGACAACTTTAACTATTTTTTTCTTAGAATTATCCTCAATCTTTAATTCCTTAGAAGAATTTAAACGCTTCATTTCATCCTCTAAATTAAATTCCGAACATTTTTTATCCATAATCTCCTCTATGAGATAAATTTTTAAGAAGGGTATTTTATCAATAAATAATACTTAACCATTAAATAATCAATAAATATAACACTAATTCATTGAAAAGTATCTTTTAATTGTGACACTGTAAAAGAAAATAAATCTATACTCTCATTAGATTTAATCATTTCACACTTACCATCAAAGACTATATTATCATTAATAAATATCTTTTTTGTCTTAACATCACCGTATATCTTACAACCACTATTTAAATAAACCTTATTGCTAGCATTAATATTTCCCTTTAAAATTCCTTCAATTATTAACGTATTGCAAATTACCACATCTGTAATAACTTTACTATTTTTACCTATAAAAAGTATTCCACTTTTTGAAAATATCTCCCCCTCAAAAGACGAATCAAGATATAAAGCACCCTCAAACTTTAACTTTCCTCTGAAAATCAAGCTTGAATCTAACTTACAGTCCCATTTGTAAGAATCTTTAACATTAACAGGCATTAACTATCCCTTAATGCCCCATACTCGTTCTTTTAAATCTTTTCCTGGACGAAAATAAGCAACATGATGATCATCAACATTAACATATTCACCTGTTTGAGGATTACGAGCATTTTGGCGACCTTTTCTTTTTCTAAGCTCAAATGTACCAAAAGATCTAAACTCTATAACATTATTAAGACAAAGATTATTTTTAAGCTCTTCAAAAAAAGCATCAACTACAAGCCTTATATATTTTTTCTCTAATTTTTCATTACTATTTTTAATATTTAAAGATATTTGGTTAACAATATCTGACTTAGTAACTTTGGGTCTTCTTGAAAAAGACATAAACTAGTTCCTTATCGTAATAACAAAATACTCAAATTTGATTTTTTACGTGCAGCTTTATTCCTATGAATTATTCTTTTTCTAGCAGCAGTATCTAATTTTTTTGAAACAAATTTAAAAAACTCCAAAGCTTCTTCTTTTTTACCTTCCCTTATAAGGTTCATACAACGCTTTTCTATTGTTTTTAACTCACTCTTAACACTTACATTTCTTAAATTTCGCTTCAAATTTTGGCGAGCTCGCTTTAATGCCGATGGATTATTGCCCAAATTAAACTCCTTAATGCAGCAAACATGATAATAAATAAATATACCAACTAAGTACAATATAGTCAATCATACATTAAACACACTGCTTACAATATTTATCAATATAAGCAAACACATTTTGCATAGAATAAGCCATTCCCTCATTACTAATGTATACCTTTTTAAGAGTACCTCTATGATTATACACAAAAGACAAATAACCATCCCTGCCAAGCTCAGAAACATGAACAAATATACTGTTAAAAAATTTATAAAAGTATTCTTTATGAGAGAAAATTTTTTTCTCATAAACAGAATCCTTTCTAAATTCATAAAAAATAACCAAATTTTTAATAACTAAAATATCGTCTATTAAAACCTTAATACCGATAAGAAAGATAAAAAGAAATACTATTATGCTATCAAATGCAATATAACAAACAAACATGTTAATTAAAATTCGACACAAAAACATTAAGAAATAAACACCTGAAATATAATACCTTATTGGAAATTCTTCATTCTTTGCAATAAAGAGATCACTTCTCATAATTTTAAGTTTCCTGAAAAAATTGCTTAAATATTTTTTTCTTAAAAAGCAAATTTTTATTTTCTGTTCATTATTTAATCCTAGGATTAACATACTATCTGATAATCTATTTTCAAACCATACAATATCATTAAAAGTAAAATTAACCTTGGAATAAAATTTTTTATAAAAAATTTTATCTCCTTTGAAATCAAGTTCATAAAAATATCTTAAATAAAAAATTATTAAAAAAAGATTTATCAATATTAAAAAAAGAATAAAAATACCAAAAACATCCTTATATAACAACATATAAAATATAGAAAAATTCAAATTAAGAAAGAAAATAAAAACTAATCTGATTTGATAAAAAAAAAACTCTTTCATATTAATAAATATTTTATTTAAACATTAAATTTAAAAAAAATTATATCACCATCTCTTACTAAGTAATCTTTCCCTTCAAGCCTAAAACGTCCTTTCTCCTTGACGCCTTGAACACTTTGATATTCAATTAAATCATTAAATGAATATACTTCGGCTTTAATAAAACCTCTTTGAAAATCACTGTGAATAATACCTGCAGCTTCTGGGGCCTTCATTCCATTCATAAAAGTCCAAGCTCTAACTTCTTGCTCTCCAGCCGTAAAATAGGTTCTCAAACCTAAAGCATAATAAGTTGTTCGTATTAAATTGCTAAGACCACTATCATTAATTCCCATAGACTCAAGCATTTCCCTTCGCTCACGCAAGTCTTTAATCTCAACAAGTTCTGCCTCAACCTTAGCACACAAAATTAAATAATTATTACCCTCACTTAAAGCTATATTTCTTACAATATCTGTGTATTTATTGCCACAAAAAGAATTTTCATCAACATTACAAACATATATAACTTTTTTAATAGTTAAAAGATTTAAAGATTTAATAAAACTATATCCAAATTCATCAAACTCAAATTCAATTGCCGGTCTAACATCCATTAAATGCTTTTCAAGGCTCTTAAGCATCGAAACAATCTTCTTCGCATTCTCACTAATCTTTTTATCAACACTCTTTACATTTTTTTCATTCTTTAAAATGCTTTTCTGGACAGTATCAAGATCTGCAAGACATAATTCTGTATTAATTGTGCTTATATCTCTTTGTGGATTTACATCCCCATCAACATGAATAACTTCTCTATCTTCAAAACACCTAACAACATGCACAATAATAGAAACCTCACGAATATTTGCCAAAAATTTATTACCAAGTCCCTCACCCTTCGAAGCCCCCTTCACAAGACCTGCAATATCAACGAATTCTATTACAGCAGGAACAGTTTTTTTTGACACAACCAAACTAGCAATTTTTGAAAGCCTATCATCAGGAATTTCCACTATACCTACATTTGGATCAATAGTACAAAAAGGATAATTAGCAATCTCTGATTTTGATGCTGTCAAGGACGAAAATAAAGTAGATTTACCAACATTGGGCAACCCCACTATTCCCACATTAAGCGCCATAACTAAAACTCCATAAAATTAAAATCTAATTAACCAAATACGCAAATTCGCCTCTACCTATTTGTTGATTAAAATTTACCTCAACAGATAGATTATAATAGCTATCAGGTTCTTGAAGTCCTGGATAATCATACTCAAGCAAATAAGTGCCTGTTTTTTGTTTCATCATTAAATCATAAACTCTAGATACTCCCTCATAAGATGAAAAAGGAATAATTGCACCACCAGTTTCATTTACTAAATACTGTAATTTAGGATCAACAGGATTATTGCCAAATAATATCAAATAAAATCTAATATCATTATTCTTATAATAACTTAAAATAGTATCTATAGAATATCTATTGAAAGCAGAACGACTTAAATGTCCATTGCTAAAATAAAGCACAGCTCTTCTTACACTCTTTGACATAAGCTCAGAACCTGCAAGTTTAAGACTAACATCAGTCTTTACATAATTTGAATCATAAGCTCCAAGAGAATTTGTCTTATGAATGGTACTTACTAAACTTTCAATATTATCTACTAAAGGTACACTTGTTGCATTTATAAAACTAAATTTCTTATTCGCTCTAGACTTTATAAGAGTATTTACACTCATAATCTGTTCTGACTCATAATTTTTCATAGCAAAAGACTTATCAAAAACAATTGCAATATTCATATCATTAGAAGTATCAATATCATAAGCAACTTTAGGATTAACAATATAATATTCTTCATTAGCAATCGCAAAATTTTCGCTCTTTAGACCTACAACTGGCAAGCCATTTCTATTACTAACATTAAGTTCAACATAAATTTTAGGACCTCCGACCCTAATTACCCGACGTACATCAATATTTAAACTATCATAAACACTAACATCACTTTTATAAATCGAAATTTGAGCATTATCAAAATCTGAAACAATCATTTGATTATTAACATCAATAATTGAAGATGAAATTTTAGAATCAATCTTATCTGCTTTTAAAAGCTTAACAAATATCTTTCTTAAAACACTGTACTTATAAACACCATACTTTGAAGATATAATAATATTATTGCCTGTAAAATCACTACTAAGACCTTCTATTCCCTCAAGAGAAGTTGCAATAGAATATAAATGATTACCACTAGTATCAAAAACCTCAATGGAATTTCTCAAAGTATCAGCAACATAAATATTTCCATTTAAATATGTAATACCTGTTGGACCTAAAAGCCCCATATATCCAACTGTTTTAACACCAAAATGCAAAATAAAATCTCCCTTGGCATTAAATTTACTTACCCGCTTATTTCCCCATTCACTAACATAAATATAACCTCTCTCATCCACTGTCATATACTGAGGAGCAAGCAACTCACCAGCATCAGTGCCTTTTTTTCCAATCGAACCCCTTTTAATACCAAAAACTTTATCATATATGCCAATCTCATCATTAGAACAAAGTGTCACATACAATAGGTCACCAAGTTCAATCACGTCATAAGGCGACTTTAAAGAAGTAATTCCATCTTTAATCAAAACACTAACATTATTGTTAGCATCAAAATGTAGTATTTCATTTCCTACAAAATTAACAGCATAATACCCACCATATTGATCAGCTTTTAAAGAGGTAATCTGATATCCATTTGGCCGTCTATAAATAGAATTATTAAGAGAAGCAACTTGAATAAACCTTTCAACATCAAGTTCATTACTTAATGATATACCTCTTCTTTTTTCAATTATAGATATTAACTGTCTAAGATAAGCTGCCTTATACCCTTGGGATTGCAAATTTCGCCATTCCCTTAAAGATTCTTCAACATATCCCAACCTATAATAAACATTACCTATCCAAAAACGATAATCTAGATTACTTGGATCAAAACTTAAAACTCTTTTAAAAGATAATAAAGCATCATCATAAAGCCCATTATTATAAGAATTAAGTGCCAATTTAAATTCTTCTTGAGCATCTTTATTGGTAACTATACCTTGAGAATTTAAAACAAATGGACTTAAAAAAAATAACACAAATACATTAAATATTAAAATCATTCTCTTTATACTTAAACAAATACTATACAAATTTGATATTGTTATACAAAACATATTATATATATTATACTATGCAATATGGCATATTAATATCTATAACACTTAATATGCCATATATTTTTATAGATAAATATCAGTAAAAAAAGAGGAAAAATGGAAAAAAGATATTTTTTACTAGCTATATTTTCTGGAGTGCTTACCACTCTGGCAATTCCAAATGAAATAAAAAATATGGGATATTCAAGTATTGGCCTAGTTGCATACATACCACTTTTTATTGCATTAATTAAAGTAAAAGACAAAAAAACTCTCATCAGTTTAACAATTTTTTACTTTTTAGTAGCTAATAGTTTACAAAATTTTTGGCTTGCATTTTTTCATTCATTTGGGCTAATTACATTTTTAGGAGCAATATCTGGATATATTCCCTACGCTTTTGTTTTAGGATTTTTTTTATACTATGCATTAAAAACTTTTAAGAATAAAACGTTGACTTTAGCTATACTTTTCACATTTTATGATTACTCAAAATCAATTGGATTTGCAGCATATCCTTGGGGATTCTCAGCCTTTATGGTAAATAACTTCAACAATCTTATACAAGTAGCTGATATTTTTGGGGTTTTTTTTGTATGCTTCATTGTTTATTTTTTTAATGCAGGAATTGCAAATTTTTTAATAAAAAAAAACAAAATAAACACATTAAGCATATTATTCTCCGTTCTATTAGTAAGTACATCTTTTGCTTACGGAATCATGAAAAAAATCGAATTAAATCCAATCTTAAGCAAAGAAATAGACACTCTAAATATTGCAGCAATCCAAATTAATATTGATCCATGGATACCTGGAAATCATAAAAAAGGAATTCAAACATCTATCAAGCTTACAAAACAAGCCTTAAGAAAACATCCTGATACAGAACTTGTACTTTGGAGCGAAGGGGCATTAGCCTTGCCATTCAATTCTTACAAAGATTACATTTATTATAATGAAGAATTGATTGAATTATATGATTCAGTAAATGAACTAATAAGCAATAGCAAAGCCCATTTTGTCATTGGTTCACCTTCAAAACCAGATAAAAGATCATTAACACATCAAAATTCAGTTTACGCAATAAAACCTAACCTTAAGATAGAAAATATATACTCTAAAATATTCTTAGTTCCATTTTCAGAAAAAATACCATTTTATGAATATAAATTTATAAGAAAATTTTTCAGTCAAAACTTTAACATTACAGGACAAATCAACGGCAATAAACTTGAAATCTTTAAACTCAAAAAATTCAATTTGGGACTATTAATATGCTATGATGATGCATTTCCAGACCTTGCAAGAAATTACAAAAAACAAAATGCAAATCTACTATTAAACTTTTCAAATGATTCTTGGTCACATACAGATTCATCAGAATGGCAACATTTTGTAGTAGCAAAATTTAGAAGCATAGAAAATGGAATCAAGACTGTTAGAGCTACAAATTCTGGAATCACTGCTATAATAAATGAATATGGAGAAAATGTTAAAAGTTTAGACACATTCAAAGAAGGATATCTAATATCAAAAATAAAATTGTCTCCAAGATTCACAACAATCTATGAACACATTGGAGACCTGTTTATATATGTTTTGGCAATAGTAATTGTAATTATGACACTAAGATTCTATTTTATTGAAAAGAGTACCCATTTATCATTCTGATTTTCAAAACATAAAGTTTGAACATCTCTCCAAAATGGAATATTTTTAGTAACATCATTTTTCTTAGCTTTAACTTTAACACTATAAAGAACATCTGTATTTTTTACAATATTTAAAGATTTAAGGTCATAAAAATCATCAACTGCAAGATAACTTACATCATCCTTACTAATATCATTTGAAACCAACTCTAAATTTGAAATAAAATCTGTTTTAGGCTCAATTTTACCCAAAACTTTAACCTCGTCGGCCACAACAGAATCAAGTAAATTTAAATCCTGCAAAAGAAGAGCCCTTACAAATTTGCTAAACTGAAATTTAACTGCTTGTTCTTTATATTTCTCTCTCTCTCTATTTGCAATATATTCTATTTTAGGAGCATTTGTTATTTCACTAATTTCAATTTTACTATGAATTATCCCTGGAATATCATCAAGTTTAACATCATCAAATGCAAGGAAGTTAGTCTCACCCTCCAATTTAATCTTAGAATCAATTTCTTCTACAGCAATTTCAAGATTAACTTCTTCTTTCAGTCTTGGATAAATTTCCAAAGCCTTTTTTTTAAAAATTTTACCCTTTTTAACTTTGCCAACATCAATATATCGCTGCCCAACCTCATAATAAAAAATAGCAAGTTCTTTTTGTTGCTCATCAACTACAGAACCATTTTTTGCAAATAAACTTATAAAAGCAAAAGAAAAAAACAATAACACCAATTTTTTCATGCTAACCTCCAATAAAATCTAATCATCCTCAAAAAACAAAAATAAAACCATAAATCATCTATAAATAATTATATTACAAGTTTATCTTTAATGAAAGCAATAAGCTTGCTTTTGTGTTTATCATCAAAAATATTTATGCTATTGTAATCAAAGCTCAATTTAGGCGATAAATCATAACTATCATACCAACTTAAATATTTCTCATTAAGACCTTCAAGATACTCTCTAGGAATGCCTGTTTCAAAACTCCTATTTCTATTTTTAATGCGAGACTCAGCTTCATCAACACTACAATCAAGATAAATCATCAATACAGGTTTTTGAGAATGCTCAAGCATATTATCAAGCAAATCAAGATATATCTTATATTCATCATTGGAAATATATCCACTATCATTTAAAAGAGAAGCAAATACACGATCGCCATAAATAGATCTATCAAGAATCCCTCCCTTAGTCTTAAATATACTCTTTATAAGCTTAAATCTTTCATTTAAAAAATTAATCTGAACTAAAAAAGCCCACCTAGACTTATCTTTATAAAATTTATCTAACATAGACAATGTAAATTCATTATTTAATTCACTGTAAAAAGGAATATTAAACTCCTTAGACAAAACATGTCCAAGCGTAGTTTTTCCTACCCCAATTAAACCCTCAATTACAATCACCAAACCTGCCTCCAAAATTCTAAATAATATTTACTAATTAACATTAATAATAATTAAAAATAACATCATTTAAACACATAAAAACATAAATTATTAAAAAATATAAAATAAAAATGTTTAAAAAAAATGAATAAAGTATTAATAAATTCATATTTTTAAATTATTGACATTAATAGCAATAAAAAATAAAATCTTTAACATACAAAACAATTTCATATACTTTAATGTTTAAATTCAGGAGAATATTCAATGAATAGAAAATACAAGGTAAACAATCAAATAACATTGTTTAAAGAAATAATTAAAAAATTCATAAAGGAAAAATGTAAAAAAATTTTCATCTCAAAAAGATTTATAAATAAAATTAAAGGATTAATCAAAAAATTTAATTTATATATCAAAAATCATATAATCTTAAACAACCAAAAAGGGAATAGTCACAATTGGCAAAAATTTATAACTTATAATCTTATCCCCTTAATAGCAAAAAATTTATTAATGAATAAAGATCTATGCTACAAAAACAAATATAAAGAGCATATAAATGCTTCTATATCAAATTTCACAAATTCTAAGATAATGGATATTGAAATATTAAATAAAAAAAGAGCAATTAGTCAGCATAAAAAGACTTCTCTTAAGTTTTCATATTTGGAAATAATTTAACAAATTCAACATAACTGTACATATTAAAAAATATTATGAGAGAAAATGAAAATAAAAAATTATAAAAAAATACCATATAAAAATTGAAAAAATATAAAAATTTAATTCCAAATTAAATTTTAAGTAATATAAGGGGGCTAAAGTATGATTTATATACGATTGAAAGAATTTATTGCAGAATTTTTAGGTACATTTATTTTACTGGCACTTGGAACAGGTTCTGTAGCAATGACAACCTTATTCCCATCAAACCCTTCTGTAACTGGAGAAATAATAAAGGGAGGCTATACAAATATAGTACTTGGCTGGGGACTTGGTGTAACATTTGGGGTTTATACAGCAGCAAGAATTAGTGGTGCACACTTAAATCCTGCTATTAGCATTGGATTAGCTACTATTGGCAGATTTCCAACGGCAAAACTTTTTCACTACATTTTAGCACAAATACTTGGAGCATTTTCTGGGACTTTAATGACATTAATTATATTTTACCCCAAATGGATAGAAATAGATCCTGCATTTGAAAATACCCAAGGAATCATGTCCACTTTTCCTGCTGTCCCTGGGTTTTGGCCTGGATTTATTGATCAAATATTTGGAACATTTTTATTGATGTTTTTAGTCCTAGTTGTTGGAAAATTTATAAAAGGAGACGCTCAAAATCCATTCTTTCCCTTCATTATTGGATCAATAGTTTTAGCCATTGGAATAAGCTTTGGGGGAATGAATGGTTACGCTATTAATCCAGCAAGGGATTTGGGACCAAGAATATTATTACTACTAGCCGGTTTTAAAAATCACGGTTTTGACGAAATGACTGTATTCATCATCCCCATATTAGGTCCAATAATTGGCACTATCCTAGGTGCTACAGTTTACGAATTTATCTTAGAAGACAAAAAATGATCCTAAATACAATTCAAACTAACATTGATTATGACAATAATGTTAAGGAGGAACAATGAATATGAAATATATTTTATCCATTGATCAAGGTACAACTAGTTCAAGAGCAATAATATTTGACAAAAAAGCAAACATAAAAGGATTTGCACAAAAAGAATTTAAACAAATTTATCCATATCCAAGTTGGGTTGAACATAATCCAAACGAAATATGGAGCTCAATATTAGGAGTAATGGCAGAAGCTTTAGCAAACGCAAGAACTTTTCCCAATGAGATTGAAGCAATTGGAATTACGAATCAAAGAGAAACGACAATTATTTGGGACAGGCAAACAGGACATCCAATTTATAACGCAATAATCTGGCAAGACAAAAGAACAGCACAACTTTGCGATGAATTAAAAGCAAAAGGACAAGATAAAATTTTTTTAAAAAAAACAGGTCTTGTATTAGATGCCTATTTTAGCGGTACAAAAATAAAATGGATATTGGATAATGTTGCAGGAGCAAGAAAACGAGCAGAAAAGGGAGAATTATGTTTTGGAACAATAGATACTTGGATGGTCTGGAAACTTACTAAAGGGAAAATACATATTACAGATTATTCTAATGCATCAAGAACACTACTCTTAAACATTAAATCACTTAAATGGGACGAAGAATTATTGCAAATATTAGAAATCCCAAAATCAATTTTACCTGAACTTAAACAAAGTTCCGAAGTATATGGAAAAACCAACTCTTCAACACTGGGGACAGAAATCCCTATATCAGGAATTGCAGGTGATCAGTTTGCAGCAACATTTGGACAAGCATGTCTTCAAAAAGGAATGGCTAAAAATACCTATGGAACTGGCTGCTTTGTTACTATTAACATAGGAAAAAAACCCATTATTAATGAACAACAAACAATTTTAACCTCAATTGCATGGGGAAGGAAAAATTCAATAACTTATGTCCTTGAAGGAAGTGTTTTCATTGGAGGAGCTGTAATTCAATGGCTAAGAGACAATCTAGAACTATTTAAAAAAAGTAGTGATGCAGAGGCACTAGCAGCCTCAGTAGATAATAATGGAGGTGTTTATTTTGTACCAGCATTTGTAGGACTTGGAACACCTCATTGGGATCCCTATGCTATAGGAACAATTATTGGACTTACAAGAAGCTCAACAAAAGAACACATTACAAGAGCCGCTCTTGAAAGCATTGCATTGCAAAGCTTTGATGTACTAACTGAAATGCAAAACTCAATTAAAGATTTTGCAATAAAAGAACTAAGAGTTGATGGAAAAGCTAGTCAAAATAATTTACTTATGCAATTTCAAGCTGATATTTTACAGTGCAATGTTGTCAGACCAAAAATTACAGAAACTACCGCTCTTGGTTCTGCTTATCTGGCAGGACTTGCTGTAGGATATTGGGAAAGTGCTGAAGAGATTACAAGTCTTTGGAAATCAGATAAAATATTTGAACCTTCTATGGAAAACAGCAAAAGAGAAGATTTAATCTATAATTGGCATAAAGCTATTAATAGAGCAAAGGATTGGATTCAATAACATTTAAATTACTAATTTGTCAAAATCCAAAGACTAGTATTTCTTAAGTTATAAACGTAATATATAAAATTAATATTTGGTAAACACAACGGAGATGTTAAATTATGAAGAAGTTATTTGATTTTTTAAAACCAGCGCCCCACATAAAGAGAGTACACAAAGAAATAGAAGATTCACTATATAAAAAGTTAAGATTGCAAATCTTTATTTCAATATTTATTGGATATGCTGGTTTTTATTTAACTAGAAAAATTTTTTCATTTGCTATACCAGAGCTTGAAAAAGAAGGTTTCAATAAAGGTCAATTAGGAATAGCTTTATCTGGAGTTTCAATTGCATATGGATTTTCTAAATTTATTATGGGAAATATCTCAGATCGAAGCAATCCTAGATATTTTTTAGCACTAGGACTACTGCTTACAGCAATAATCACCTTGTTATTTGGATTATTTTCATGGCAATTACTAGACCCCACAACTGCGATAATATTAATGTTCATTTTGATGTTTGCAAATGGATGGGTTCAAGGCATGGGCTGGCCTGCGTGCGGAAGAACTATGGTTCACTGGTGGGCAAAAAAAGAAAGGGGAATAACTGTAGCTACTTGGAATTTAGCTCACAATATAGGAGGAGGATCAGCTGGGATAATATCCGCTTGGGCTTTGATTTACTTTAAAGAATGGCAAGCCATATTTTATGTACCAGCAATATTAGTAATAGGAATTGCAATATTTATTCTCATTACACTACGAGATACACCTCAATCTGTAGGATTACCACCAATTGAAGAGTATAAAAATGATTATCCTGACGACTATACAGAAGAGGCAGAAAAAGAACTTGGTTCAAAAGATATATTTATAAAATATGTCTTTAACAATAAACTGCTATGGTACATAGCTACTGCTAACGCATTTATATACTTTGCCAGATACGGAATTCTAGACTGGGCACCATCATATCTATCTCAAGTAAAAAATTTTTCCATCAAAAATTCAGGATGGGCATATTCCCTTTATGAATTTTCAGCCATTCCTGGAACAATAATTTGCGGATGGATATCTGATAAAATTTTTAAAGGAAGAAGATCTGAGACTGGAATAATTTTTATGACTGCTGCTCTTATTACAATAATTATATATTGGCAACTACCAGAAAATAATCCAACACTTACAATTATTCTCTTAGCAATAATAGGATTTTTTATCTACGGCCCCGTTATGCTTATTGGTCTTCACGCTCTTGATCTTGCTCCCAAAAAAGCTGCGGGCACTGCTGCAGGCTTTACAGGATTATTTGGATATATAGGGGGTTCTGTTACTGCTAGCGCTATTACAGGTCTTGTACTGCAACACTTTAACTGGAATGTTTATTTTTACTTATTAATAACTGCTTGCATTTTCTCAATACTATTTATAAGTTTAACACTCAAGCAAGAAAAAAAAATCAATAATACCAATAAACAATAATTATATAAACATGGAAGCTTAATAAATAAATATATTATAATGTAATCATCACAATATAAGGGGTTAAATAATGAAATTAATTAAACCAAAATTATTAATGCTTACAGTGAATATTTTTCTTATCATTGCCTGTCAGGACGAAAAAATGAGTATAATAAACAAAAAATCACCATTAATTATAGCTCACAGAGGTGCTAGCGGGTATTTACCAGAACATACCTTAGAAGCTAAAGCATTTGCTTATGCTTTAGGAGCTGATTACCTAGAACAAGACATCGTTTTAACAAAAGATAATGTCCCTATTATAATGCACGACCCAGAACTTGATACAACAACAAATGTTGCAAAATTATTTCCTGAAAGAGCTAGAGAAAATGGAAGATACTATTCTGTCGATTTTACACTAGATGAACTTAAATCACTAAGTCTTAGCGAAAGATTTGATCTAGAAACCAGAAAACCAATATATCCTAACCGTTTTCCCTTAAACGAATATAGCTTTAAAATCCCAACTTTAGAAGAAGAAATACAATTTATACAAGGATTAAACAAAAGTACAGGAAGAAACGTTGGTATTTACCCTGAGATTAAAAAACCCTTATGGCATAAACAACAAGGTAAAGATATCTCTAAAATTGTAATAGAAATTTTAAATAAGTATGGATATAAGTCAAAAGAAGACAAAATCTATCTTCAAACATTTGACTTTGACGAATTAAAGAGAATAAGGGAAGAACTTGGATATCAAGGAAAATTAATAATGCTTGTTGGCGAAAATGACTGGGATGAAGCCCCAACAGACTATGAATACATAAAATCACAAGAAGGTATGACAGAGGTTGCAAAATATGCCGATGGAATTGGACCTTGGATACCACAAATTATCATTGATGGAAAAATAACAGATCTAACAAGTTTAGCGCACAAATATAACATGGAGGTTCATGCTTATACATTTAGAATTGACTCATTACCTTCATATGTAAAAGATGAAAATGAGCTATTAGATCTACTATTTAATAAAACCAAAATAGATGGCCTATTTACAGATTTTACTGATACAGTAGTAAAGTTTATAAAACAATAAAACGATCACTATAATTTTAATAAGGAGAATATATGATTTTTATGGGTAAAAATAAAAAAAAGAATTAAGAGATATTGATAATCAAGATTTTGACTTAATAATAGTTGGAGGAGGAGCAACTGGTCTTGGCATTGGAATAGACTCAATTACAAGAGGATACAAAACTTTACTCATCGAAAAATTTGATTATGCAAAAGGTACTTCCTCTAGATCAACTAAGCTAATACACGGGGGTGTAAGGTATTTAGCACAATTAAATGTGCCTTTAGTAAAAGAGGCCTTATATGAGAAAGCTTTACTTGAAACAAATGCACCCCACTTAGTTAGTAAATGTGCATTTGTTACACCCATATATAATATTTTAAATATTCCTTACTACTATTTCGGATTAAGTTGGTATTACAACCTTCTTGGCAAGCATAAAAAATCCCAGTATAAAACAAAGCTATTATCAAAATCCAAGACAATAGAAAAAATGCCAAATATCAAAACCAAAGGCCTTAAATGCTCTGCCTTATACTATGATGCTTCATTTGATGATGCCAGAATGGCAATAAGCATGCTTAGAACTTTCACTGAAAAAGGAGGAATTGCGTTTAATTATACAGAACCCACAAAATTTATCAAAAAAAAATGGCAAAATATCTGGTGCTATTATTAAAGATAAAATGACTGGGAAACAAGTTATCATTAATAGCAAATGTATAATAAATGCAACAGGAATCTTTGCAGACGAAATCAGAAAATTAGATGATACTAATACAGCTAACATTATAAAACCCTCCCAAGGAACACATTTAGTAATTAAAAAAGACAAACTACATACCGAATACGCAATGCTTATGCCTAAGACAAATGATAATAGAATCTTATTTGCTGTACCTTGGTATGATGTCATTGTTTGCGGAACTACAGATATTGCAATAAACAAAATTGAAGAAGAGCCTAAAAGACTAGAGAGTGAAATTGAATTCATAATAAAAAATATGAATAATTACTTAGATATTAAAATAACCAAAAATGATATTTTAAGTGTTTACTCAGGAATTAGACCTCTAATAGTAGATCCCAAAGAGAAAAAAAATACTTCAAAAATATCAAGAAACGATAAAATATTTGTATCAGACTCAAATCTAATTACAATTGCCGGAGGAAAATATACTACTTACAGAAAGATGGCTGAAAAGGTCTTTAAAAGAGCAATAGAAGAAAATTTAATACCTGATTCAACGTGTATAACAGAAAATTTCAAGCTGCATGGATACATAGAAAGAGAAGAAGCACTTAAAATTCCTAAATATTTTAGAGCTTATGGAAGTGATTTCGAATATTTAAGTCAAATGGAAAACTTTAATAAAAAGATTCACACAGACTTGCCATTAAATGAAGCCCAAATAACCTTTGCTATTGAATTTGAACAAGCAAAAACTGTTGAAGACATTTTATCAAGAAGAACAAGATCGTTACTTTTCAATGCAAAAGCCACAATTGAATCTACACCAAAGGTTGCTGAAATTATGATGCATAAACTTGGCAAATCTAAAAAATGGAAAACAGAGCAAATAAAAAAATTTAAAGATATAGCAACAAAATATTTAGTTTAAAATATGAAGGATTATATCATATCCCCCATATTCCAAAATTCTCACGTATAATAAAGCCTATATTATTTTATAAGGAAAAAAATACTTCAATAGTTATACCTGTGCAAAAACAGTGCTCAATTTTCAAAGCCTGTATTTTGTCTGTAACGAATTTAAACAAAATAAAAATACCAATTTCAAATAAAAAGAGAAAACTCGGGCCTTACTTAAGCAAATTTATAAGCAATCCTTGAATTTCTTCAATACTACTTAAAAGTTTAATCTGAGAAACCTGATTTTGCAAAACAGAATAAGCAAGCCTATCAAGCTTTTCATTAATAATCCTAATAATACGATATTTGGGTCTCTTAAGTTCTCCATTATTACCTCCCTTTTGTTCTTTAAGTGAAATAGAAAATGATAAAACAATAGATAAAAATTCTCCTATAGTTTTTTTATAAAAAATTACATTTTTACGAGAAGGTTCACTTAACAGCTTTTCACCAACATCATTAATCTTGTATAACATATCTTTAATTAACTCAAGATTAAATTCACCATTTTCAAAAACAATAAAATGCTTATCTTCTCTTACAAGTTCAGCTTTAAATATCGAAGAAAAAATATTTGCTCTATTAACATTAACTTTCTTTTTAGCAGCCTTATAGTCTTTTGAATCAAGATTTAAAACTCCTGCAACTAAATTATTAATCTTCATCTATCTTGTTCGTCATTCAATAAGTACTTATCAAACTCATCTATGCAAGTATCCTTAGTTGATTCTTCACGACTCATTTCCTTATTTATTTCAATTAAAACACCTTCATCAACCTTATAAGAACCCGTATAAATCAACACATCTTTTTCAGAAAAACTAAGACTTCCAATACCAATATTCATATACCCATCAATAATTGCTCCTTCTTCAACCTCAATTGACTTACATGAAATATTGCCAATAATGCATCCTGACTGAAAAATCTTAATTTTATTACTAGCCTGCACATTTCCAAGAACTATTCCAGAAACAACTACCTCATTTGCATTAATATTTGACTTAACTCGTCCTGCCTCTCCAATTATAACTCTTTTAGTAGAATTAATAGTTCCTAAAAAATCACCATCAATTCGAATAAAATTATCTGAAATTAGTTCTCCTTTAAAAAAATCACCTTTTCCAACAATTGTTTTTACATCAGCAAAAATAAAAGATGACGAAATTTTCTTATCCTTTTTAATATTCAATAAATTCAACATTTATTTTGAAGCCCCCGTTGCTAAATTTAAATACATATCAGGATTTACAACTTGAGATCCTATGCGAACCTCATAATGAAGATGCGGACCTGTTGAATACCCTGTTTGACCAAGAAAACCAATTACTTGGCCCTTCCTAACATAAGAACCTTTAGAAATGTTTAAACGAGACATATGCGCATAAAGAGTTGAGAGTCCATACTTATGCTTAATTTGAACAAAGTTACCATAACCTGTTACCTGATAACTAGCTCTAATAACTTCACCATCAGCAGCTGCCACAATAGCTGTTCCAATTCTCACACCTGCAAGATCTATACCCTTATGAATATACCATTGTCTGGTAAAAGGCTCAATAGCTGGACCAAAATGCAAAGAAACAATACCATCTCCTTTAACAATCGGCCAAAGCGAAGGAATATCATTTAATAATTTATTTTGAGAATGAATTAATTTAACAATACTCTTAAGGGGAGAAATTGACCCTTCTATTGTATTCTTAACATTTTTAAGATCATTTAATTCTTTAAGTGCATTGGCTTCTAACATTTGCAAATCAAGAAAATCCGCAAAATCCCCATCTAATTTACTCCGATTTAGATCAATATTACTTTCTTTTATTTTTAAGGAAATGTTAAGTTCATCCAAAACTTTAGAAAAATTACTAGCAACAGAATTAATTTCTACAACTGTGTTTCTAAAATCCTCAATCTCAGATTCAGCAAGTGCATAACTTTTCTCAGTAGACTTAACAATAGATTTAAGAGTAACATAATTAATAGAAAGCAAAACAAACCCTATAAAAATCAAAAGAAAAAATAGAAAAAATAAAAATAGAGTTAAGAAAGAAATCTTTATATTCTTAATATCCCCTTTAACATGAGGAATAATCATAAAGCTAATATTTTGCCTAAAAATTGAGTAAACATTACTTAAAAGTTTAAGAAAGGAACTAAAAATCGTAAAAAAAATCTTATCTAATTTTTTAAAAAAAGATAAAATTCTAAAATCTCTTCTATCTCTCATCACAAACCCCTCACCACTCATTCATTAATCAATAGAGATTTCAACATCTAAAACCTATTTGAAAGCCACAAATTCTGATTTAATGCTTTTAATATTTAATATCAAGTAACACCACCAAATTCTAAAATTTATCTTCCATATAATCACTATCTCCATTAAATCATAAATTATCTCTACAAGTACAATAAAAATACCAAAAATATACATAAATGATTTATCATTATATACAATGAAAACATTATTCTTTGCAACTACTAATATAAATAAAATAAACGAAGTAAAACAAATTTTAGATATACCTAACATAAAAATCAAAATTCCTAAAAACTTCTATGCAAAAGAGACAGGTAAAACTTTTAAAGAAAACTCTTTGTTAAAAGCAAAAACTTTATTTGAATCTTTAGATAAAAAAAAACCTGTTTTTAGTGAAGATTCTGGGTTATGTATAAAAGCTTTAAATTTAGAACCTGGAATTTATTCTAAAAGATATGATCAATACAAATTAGGAAAAAAACTAGGAACAAATAAAAAAAACCATCTTATTATAGACTTAATGAAAGATAAAGAAAATAGAACAGCATATTTTATATGTATAGTCAGTTATATCTCTATAAACGGGACGATAACCAATTTTGAAGGAATCCTCAATGGAACAATTGCTTTGGATATTGATTGTCACAAAAAAAACGGATTTGGATATGATCCAATATTTTTAACTGCAAATAATAAAAGACTCAGCAAATTAACTCTTACAGAAAAAAACAAAATATCCCATAGAGGAATTGCATTTGCTAAATTTAAAAAATTTTTAATGCAATCTTTAGATTAATACTCAAAAAAACAATACAAATCAAGTATTAAACTCAATTGTAAAATTACACGTAAAGATTTAAAATGATTATTATTTATAAATCACAATTGGTGTCATATTAACAAGGAGCAAGTCTAGTGATAGAGAGAAGCAAAATTAATGAAAATGACAAGTGGGACTTATCTTCTCTATTTAAAAATAATGAAGAATATAAGGAAACAGTCAAAAAAATAAAACTAAAACTTCAAGACTTCAAAAAATATGAAAAATTAAAATTCAACCTAAGCATCTTCAAACAAGCATTAAATGATTACTATGAAATTGAAGAAGAACTAGAGAGAACAGTATACTACACACACATTCAATTAGAAACAAATGTAAGCAATCCAACCTCAAACGAACTTCGCGCAATCAATATCAACTTAGAAACATATGCATCAAATTCCACTTCATTTTTTATCCCAAAAATTTTAAAAACAGATACAAACCAAATAAGAGAGTGGCTTCAGGACATAGAACTCAAAGATAAAAAAATAGCTATTGAAAAAATCTTAAGAGAAAAAGAACACGTCTTAAGCAAAGACGAAGAAAGAATACTAGCTAACTATACATCCCTTTATTCATCTTATAATGATATATTCTCTGCATTAACAAATGCGGACATGGAATTTGGAGAAATTGATGGTAAGCCATTAACTAATGCAACTTACAGTCTATTCCTTCAAAATGAAAATCAAGAAATACGAAGAGAAGCTTTTTTGAAATTTTATAAAGAATATAAAAAACATGAAAATACATTATCCAACCTCTTAATTGCCGATATCAACAAAAATAAATTTTTAGCTAAAACAAGAAAATTTGAAGATACTATTTCAATGAAACTTTTTCAAAACAATATTGATAAGAAAGTTTATACAAACTTAATTGAAACGGTTAACGAAAATTTATCTGTACTCCATGAATATTACGAATTTAGAAAAAATATACTTAACCAAGAATATCTCAATCATTATGATGTCTATGTTCCTCTAACAAAAAACATCAAATTCAAACACTCCTTTAAAGAAGCCTGTGATAAAATTTTAAAATCGCTAGAAATACTAGGAAGCGAATATACCGAGGTACTAAGAAAAGGACTCTTAGAAGAACGTTGGGTTGACAAATATGAAAATAAAGGAAAAAGAGCAGGAGCATTTAGTGCAGGATCATATAATGGAAAACCTTATATATTAATGAATTATAAAGATGAATCAATAAGAGATATGTTTACCCTGGCCCACGAAGCAGGACACTCCATGCATTCCTATTTCAGTATCAAAAATAATCCATTCCCTCAATACCAATATTCTATTTTTGAAGCAGAAATAGCATCCACAGTGAATGAGCAAATACTTGCAGACTATTTACTAAAAAATGAAAATGATATCGAAAAAATAAAATACATTAAATTAAACCAAATCGATGATCTACTTGCAACATTTTTTAGGCAAACAATGTTTGCCGAATTTGAATATATTATTCATGAAATGATCAATAAAGATGAGCCAGTGGTAAAAGAAACAATTAAGATCACCTATTTAAACTTACTAAAAAAATACTTTGGTCCAAATTTTAAATTTGATGAGAACAGTTCACTTGAATGTCTTAGAGTTCCTCATTTCTACTCACCATTTTACGTATATCAATACGCAACAGGCATCACAGCTGCTCTTTTGATATATAAAAACATAAAAAATAACAAAAAAGATGCTACCAAAAATTACATAGATTTTTTGAAAATAGGAGGTTCAAAATATCCCTTAGAATCATTAAAAGTTACTGGTGTTGATTTAAGCTTAAAATCAACAATAAAAAATACAATTAATATATTCAAAGAACGTCTTGAAGATGTAAAAAAATTATTTTAATAAAGGAGTAAGTTTTGAAGGAATTATTAAATCTTATTTTAGCCTGGTTAGTACATATTTTAACAGCTTCCGGATTAATAGTCAGTCTTTACTCAATAATCTCCATAATAAACACAGATTATAATCTTTTATTAAAACTCACCATTCTTGGACTTTTAATTGATGGGATTGATGGCACACTGGCAAGAAAATTAAAAATAAAAGAAATAATTCCAACAATCAATGGAGAAATCCTTGACAATATAGTAGACTACATAAACTATACATTCATTCCCACAATATTTTTTTATTACGGTAACTTCATAAGCAATGAATACAAAATAATAACTTGCATTGGAATTTTATTGGCATCAGCATACCAATTCTCAAGATCAGACGCAAAAACTAGCGATGATTACTTTAGAGGTTTTCCATCTTTATGGAATTTATTAATAATCTTTAACATAATCTTCAAACTAGAACAAACCACAAATCTTAGTATAATATTATTATGTATCATTTTCAGTTTTGTACCAATTAAATTTATCTACCCTTCAAAAACAAAAGAATTTAAATATATAACACTTCCTGTAACAGTAATAGCAGCCCTATCAGTAATACTTATAACATTTGCAAAGCTGCCAGACACTTATTTAAAGATAGGTAAAACACTAATAATTTTTTATTGTCTATATCTAATCTTAATGAGCATATATTTAACTTATAAGACAAAAAAAAAATAACGAGGTATTATGCATATCATACTAGAATTTATAGATCTCAATATAGCTTATTCGCCAATTGTATTTTTCGGATTACTTATTCTTGCAGGTTTTAATGTTCCCATTTCTGAAGATGCAATAGTAATAATGGGAGGCATACTTTCTAACCGAAAAAATGAGTATACAATCTTAATCTTCCTAGGAATTTTCTGGGGTGCTTATATTGGTGATATAATTTCATTTCATATAGGCAAATTTTTAGCTAACAAATTCTTAAAACAAAAGAAACAAACAAATAAATTGATCCATAAAATGAACTATTACTATAAACGCTACGGAAGCTTAACTTTACTATTTGGAAGATTTATTCCATTTGGATTTAGAAACGCAATATTTATATCAGCAGGAATGGGCAATATGCGTACCAGTAATTTTCTTATAATTGACTTTTTTGCAGCCATGATATCAATTACAACTTACTTTACACTAAGCTTTAAGATAGGTGAATCGTTTAAATTAATATTTCCTAAAATTAGGATCATATCACTAATAGCACTTATCATCGCAATAATAATTTTAATAATTTACATTATAAAAAAGAAAAAAATTTAAAAAGTTGACAAACTTTTTAAATAGCAAATATAATATGTATGCGCTGTGGTGGTGGAAGTGGTATACACGCTAGCTTGAGGGGCTAGTGGGCGTAAGCCCATGCTGGTTCAAGTCCAGTCCACAGCATGCTTTAAGAGAAAATCTAACGTTATAAACTGTTAAATTAATAAAAGGATAAATATTTAATTTGCTTTTCAACGAAGTAACTATGAATATAAAAATACTATATAAACCTTAAATAGAATATTATTATTTACTGAGGCGCAGATGTCTAAATACAATTTCATCAAAATAGAAAAAAAATGGCAGGATTATTGGGATAAACATAAAACATATAAAGTTACTGAAGATCCAAGTATTCCAAAAGAGAAAAGAATCTATATTCTTGATATGTTCCCCTACCCTTCAGCTAATGGACTCCACGTCGGTCATCCTGAAGGATACACAGCAACTGACATATTAACAAGATATAAACTATTAAATGGGTTCAATGTACTTCACCCAATGGGATTTGATAGTTTTGGATTACCCGCAGAAAATTATGCAATACAAACAGGAGAGCATCCAAAAAAAATAACAGAAAAAAATATTGAAAAGTTTAAAGAACAAATTAAGGCATTAGGGTTTGCCTATGATTGGGATAGAGAAATTAGAACCCACGATGAAAATTACTACAAATGGACACAATGGATTTTTTTAAAACTATACAAAAAAGGTCTAGCGTACATAAAAGAAATGCCCGTATGGTACTGCCCTGACCTTGGGACAGTATTATCAAACGAAGAAGTTATCCAAACACCTGATGGTCCTAGATCTGAGAGAGGTTTCCATAAAGTAAAAAGAAAACCTTTAAGACAATGGGTTCTTAAGATCACAGAATATGCAGATAGGCTAATTAAAGATCTTGAAGAGATAGACTGGCCTGAATCTGTTAAAGAAATGCAAAAAAATTGGATTGGAAAATCAATAGGAGCCGAGATTGAATTCTCAATAAAGGCAAATAAAGAAAAGATAAAAGTATTTACAACAAGACCAGATACAATTTTTGGAGTAACATATTTAGTACTAGCACCAGAGCATAACATAGTAGATGAAATCACAAAAGATGAACTTAAAACTATAATTGCAGAATATAAAGACAAAGAAATCCTTAAAAGCGATCTTGAAAGAACTTCTCTTGAAAAAGATAAAACAGGAGTATTTACAGGCGCATATGCTATTAATCCAATAACTGAAGAAGAAATCCCAATCTGGATAGGCAGCTATGTACTTGGAACTTATGGCACTGGAGCTGTAATGAGTGTCCCAGCACATGACGAGAGAGATTTTGAATTTGCAAAAAAATACAATCTGCCAATCAAACAAGTAGTGTCTCAAACAGGAAATAATGAAATACTAACAAAACCATTTACTGAAAATGGTATTTCAATTAACACACCAGAAGAATTTAACAACCTCAAAACTGAAGAGGTAAAAACAAAAGTAATAGAATGGCTTACAAAAAACAAAAAAGGTCAAAAAAAAGTTAATTATAAACTTAGGGATTGGATTTTTTCAAGACAAAGATACTGGGGTGAACCCATTCCTATTATACTTGATGATGATTTAAATGAAATACCATTAGAAGAAGATGAATTACCGTTAAGACTCCCAGAAATAGAAAATTATAAACCATCAGGTACAGGGGAATCGCCTCTCTCAAAAGTCCAAAGTTGGGTAAATGTTAAACGTAATGGCAAAACATACAAAAGAGAAACAAACACAATGCCTCAATGGGCAGGTTCCTGCTGGTATTACATACGTTACCTTGATCCAAATAACGAAAAAGAATTTGCAAGTAAAGAAAAAATTAATTACTGGATGCCCGTTGATCTTTATATTGGAGGTGCTGAGCACTCAGTATTACACTTGCTATACGCAAGATTTTGGCACAAAGTTCTCTATGATCTAGGATATGTCAATACAAAAGAACCCTTTAAAAAACTCATAAACCAAGGAATGATAACATCATTTGCATATCAAGATGAAAATGGCATTTTAATTCCCAATGACGAGGTTGAAAAGAGAGATAATAAATTTTTTTCCAAAACAAATAATAAAGAACTAAAACAAATAATTGCCAAAATGTCAAAATCACTCAAAAATATAATAAATCCAAATGATATTATTAAAGAATACGGTGCAGACTCAATGAGAATCTACGAAATGTTCATGGGACCTTTAACTGATTCAAAACCTTGGAATACACAAGGATTAATTGGAATTTTTAGATTCTTAAACAAAATATGGACTATTAAAAACAAAGAACTAACAAAAGAATCAGCATCAAAAGAAATCATATCCGAACTTCACAAAACAATAAAAAAAGTAACAGAAGATATAGAAAATTTAAATTTTAATACTGCAATTTCATCATTGATGATATTTATAAATGAACTTTTAAAACATGATAAAAATTATTTGGAAATTTTCAAACCCCTAACCATTATCCTATCACCATTTGCGCCTCATCTAGGAGAAGAACTATGGGAGTATATGGGCAACAAACCTAGTATATTCAAAAACGCAAAATGGCCAAAATACGATCCAACTCTCATTATTGATAATACAAGAGAGATTGTACTACAAGTTAACGGAAAAATTAAAGACAAAATTATATTAAACAAAGGCATAAATGAGGACACTCTTAAAGAGATTGCACTTAAAAATCACAAAATCATGCAAAATATACAAAATAAGCAAATAATAAAGATCATTACGGTCAAAGATAAACTTATAAATATAGTAACAAGATAACGAGGCAAAAATGGATTTGGAAACCCTAAGCATTAAATACAGAGTTTTTATATTAATAATATTTACATTAATAACAATTTATTTAGGATTTTTCCTAAAAAACATAAAATTCGATTCCAATATTTTAAAACTTATCCCAAAAACAGAAAAAATAATAGACATAGACAAAAGTAATTCTCTCTTATCAACAATAGTTATGTTTAAAGACAAAAAAAGTATTTTTAATAAAGAAACCTTTGGAAAAATTAATAAAGTAGCAAATGATATAACTAAAATACTCAAAGTAACACCCAACTCTGTTACAAGTATATTCACTTACTTTCCACAATTTAAAAAAGATGTATATACAGATGAAGATATAACTGAAATAAGAAATAAAGTAAATGAATCATCATTCATAAAAAATATATTCTTAAATAAGAATGAAACTTTAATATACTTTATAGTCATATCAACAACAGATGACAAAACAAATTTTAGCCGAAGTTTAAAGAATGAACTTGAAGAAATGGAAGCGGTAATTAAAAGATATGAGACTGATGATCTTAAACTTTACTTAACAGGGGATCTTATAGTAAGGGAAAAAATACTTAACTACATGGCTGACGATTTTAAATTGTTAGGTCCACTTGCTACCCTTATAGTAATTTTATCACTCTATTTTATTGTAAAGAATGTATTGGGAGCAATAATTCCTGTACTTATTGCAACATTTGCACTAATTTGGACATTTGGAATTAAAAGCATTGTTATGTCCCCCATTACTGTTCCAGAAACAACAATGATAGTTCTCCTTATTTCAATTGGATGTGCTAATGCTGTACATATAATAAATGGAATATCAAAGAGAATTAAAAACGAGCCTTTCACTAAAAAGACAATAATAACTACAATTAAAACTCTAAGAACACCAATAATTTTAACTTCTCTTACAACAGCTTTCGGATTTTTATCATTAACAAGCTCTTCAATTCAGGCATACAAAACAATGGGAATTTTCATGTCAACAGGAGTTATTATTGCAATGCTTATGTCCTTATTAGTGCTTCCTGGAATACTAACCTATATACCATTTAAATATAAAAACAAAGAGAACAAAAATGCAAAAAACGATTTTCTTGAAAAACTTTCACTGATAAACCAAACAGTTATACAATGGATATTAAATAATAAATATCTCTCATCTATCATAACCTTAATTATTTTATTAATCTCAATTATAGGTCTTTTTAAAATAGAAATTAACTTTGACGAAAAAGATTATTTTAAAGAAAATACAAGTGTCAAACAAACACTCAATTTAATGAAAAAAGAAATAGGGGGAACATCCATCATTAAAATTGAAATTAATGGGACTACTGGTGAATTCAAAAATGAAAAAAATATAAAAAATTTGGATTTAATTACAGACAATTTGGACAAATTTACTAAAAAAACCCAAGCCAGTTCAATAAATGGAATTATAAGACTGATGAATTTCAAATTCAAAAAAGAAAATCCAAAAGAATATAGACTTCCTGAAAATCAAGCTATTTTAAATAAATTAATACTATTAATTAGTAGAAGCAATTCTATTAAGAACATGACTAAGATGTACATTAATGATGATTGGTCTCAAATATCAATTATTGTAAGAACTGACCAAAATTCAACTGAAGAAATCAAAAATTTTGCCAACTATGCAAGCAATTTGATTGAAAAATACATGCCAGGACATGAATATAAATTCTCAGGAGCGTATGACAAAATATTAATATCTAAAACTATGGTGGTAGAACAAGTTACAAATATTATTACAACACTAAGTGCAATAACAATATTGCTAATGTTATTCTTCAAATCCATTAAAACCGGAATAATAATTGTAATCCCAGTAGCATGGTCAATATTTTTAAATTTTGCCGTAATGAAACTTTTTGGAATAACACTAAATCCTGCAACAGCAACAATTGCATCCGTTAGTATGGGTATAGGAGTAGATTACTCCATTCATTTCTTTAATGCATTTATATTAAATTATCAAACAACTAAAGATTATAAAAAAGCTTTAATTAAATCAATTCCCAACGTATTTAATGGAATATTTGCAAATTCAATATCAGTAGGAATAGGATTTTTAACATTAATATTTTCTACTTATAAAATAATCGCAACACTTGGCGCAATCATAGCCTTTACAATGTTAACAACATCTCTTGCATCATTAACACTACTTCCATTACTAATTTACCTATTTAAACCCACAGTAAAAATACTAAAGACAACAAATGAAACATTAACAGAATGAAATAATTCTGCTCAAAAAATAGTAAAATTCTAAAATAATAATTTAATAACTTCTTTCATATTATCTACAAGATGAAAATTTATGCCATTCTTGATGTTAATAGGAATATCATCAAGATCCACTTTATTTGATTTAGGAATAATAACATGCTCAATACCACTTCGTTTAGCAGCAATTATTTTCGCTCTCAATCCCCCAATAGCCATTACATTACCTGTTAATGATAACTCTCCAGTCATAGCCAAATGAGGTCTTACCACTTTATTAAGAGCTAAAGATATAAAAGCACTAGCAATAGTAATTCCAGCCGAAGGTCCATCCTTTGGTATAGCCCCTTCTGGAATATGCAAATGAATCATATATTTTTCAAAAAAAGACTTATTTAACTTAAGCTCATTACTAATGCTATTTACATAAGTAAACGCAATATTTGCAGACTCCTTCATTACATCTCCAAGTCTACCTGTTAACTTAATACCAGGGGACTTAGACTCAGTTTTCACAGTTTCAATTACTAAAGTTGATCCACCATAATTAGTCCACGCAAGACCCATTACCATACCTGGAGACATGACTTTATTTAAAAATTCTTCTTTTCTAAATACAGGAATACCAATATATTCTTCCAAATTTTCCTTAGAAATTTGGTATGCTTTAACAGACTTATCTTCAATAAGCTTTCTTGCAACTTTTCTAACAATTTGTTTTAAATATTTTTCAAAATTCCTAAGTCCATTATCTCTTGCATATTCCCTAGCAATTTGAACAAGGGCTGAACCTTGAAATTTTAAGGAATCTTTATTAACACCATTTTCATTTAAGACCTTTGGTATTAAATACTTTCTTGCTATCTCTATCTTTTCATCATCAACATATCCTGAAAGCTGAATTATCTCCATTCTATTTAATAAAGGAGTAGGTATTGTCTCAAGAGAATTGGCTGTCAAAATAAAGAATATATTAGAAATATCAAAAGGCAAATCAAGATAATGATCTCTAAAATTAATATTTTGCTCAGGATCTAAAACCTCAAGAAGAGCTGAGAATGGATCTCCATAATTAGATGCTGAAACCTTATCAATTTCATCTATTAAAAAAACAGGAGAGTTGGTCTTTGTAATTCTTAGCCCTTGGATAATTTTCCCAGGTAATGCTCCAACATAAGTTCTTCTATGCCCTTTAATCTCTGACTCATCTTTCATACCACCTACAGAAAATCTAAAAAATTTTGTTTTAAGAACTTCAGCAATAGCTGCTCCTATCGAAGTTTTACCAACTCCAGGAGGTCCAACTAAAAGCATAATAGCTCCTTTTTGAGATTTTCTTAATTTAAGAACAGAAATATATTCAATAATTCTATCTTTAACTTCTCTCATACCATAATGCGTCTTATCTAAAATTTTTTCTGCCCTTTGCAAATTAAATTTATCAAAATTAATTTTAGATTCTCCCCAAGGAAGGTTAGTAATAAGTTCAAGATAATTTCTAACCACAATATACTCAGATGAATGCTTTTCAAGAAATGAAAATTTTTCAAGTTCCCTCTCAACTGCTTCTAAAGCTTCTCCTTTTAAAGCTAAAGAGTCGATCTTGGCTTTAAGCTTTAAAAATTCATTACTCTTTTCATCTCCTACACCAAGTTCAGCCTTAATAGCTTTAAGTTGTTCCTTTAAAAAAAATTCTTTTTGCTGTTTTTCTAACTTTTCCTGAATGCCTTTAGCAATTTTATTTTGAATCTCAATTAAATTTAATTCTTCATAAATCAATTCCAAGACCTTTTTAAGCCTATCCTTAACACTTAAAGTTTCAAGCACTTCTTGATGAGCATCTTTTGAAGATGAAAGCATTCCTGCAACAACATCACATAATCTACCCTTATCTTCAATGTTAACCATATTTAATTGAAATTCAGGCATCTTTCTATGTGAGAATATTTCTTTAGTTCTAAGCAAAATACTACCATAAACCGCCTTTGACTGAATATCATCTTTTTTAATCGGAATTTGCTTTAAATACTCAACTTCAATTATTGGAAAATCTTCATTAAGAACAACCTTGACAAACTTCACTCTATCAATAGTTGAAACAAAAATATTATATCCACCATCAGGAAGATTAATTTTTTTAACTATTTTAGCAGTAATACCAACAGAATAAATATCCTTTTTATAATTGATAATCAATTTATCATTCTTACTTTTTGATTTTTCTAAAAATTTATCACGTAATACAAATAAGGAGATAATGCCATTACCTTTAATCACATAATCAACAGCCTTCATATCAGTATCAGAGACTATAACAATTGGAATAAACATACCTGGAAACACAGGATGTGATGGTACCGCAATTAAAGGTAATCTCACAGGTTTATCAAAATGCGGCAAAATGCCCCCAGAGTTTTTTGAACGCTTCTTTCCCTTAGAAACAGTATTTTTTACTTCTTCCATAGAATATCCAATCTCCTTAAGCTTCATTATAACAAAAGAAAATTTTTCTGAGAATTTATTTAACAATGAATTCTTTTATTATACAATAGTTATAATGCGGTTTAATAAAGTTAATGCTATCATAACAAATTTATATCACAAAAAAAGTTATTCTCTATTAAACCTATTTCATCCAAAAGGAATTATTCACACAATAATTTATAATTCTACTATAAAAAAATTTAAATCAAACATCAATAACCTAGTAAAGGCCAATTTTGAGATAGTCAAAGAAAATAATTTATGCAAAATAATAGAAGTTAATGATGAAGAATTTATAATGCAAGATTTAATCTATGAAAAACTAATAATTATTTATCTTTGGGTCAAGCTTATTAATTTAAGCTTTGATAATGGAGAATGCTTTAAGTTATTTACCGAATCAACAAAGATACTAAACACCGCAAGCTTAGAAAAAGCACAATTAATTGACTTACAATACAAGATAAGATTTTTAATAATAAAGGGATTTTTATACTTATCAAAAGTATGTTTTCAATGTAATAAACAAATAAACAAACATTACTACTATGATATCCACATTAACGGATTTAATTGCATAAATTGCACAAGTAATCAAAATAACTATATTAATACAGGTAGTTTTAAATATTTAGAATATACAACTCAAAAAAACATCAAAGAAACCTTAAATGTAAATTTAATCAGTAAGTCAAAAGAACTTATCAAAAGTATGATCAAAAATAAGATCAATACAGAATTTGAACAAACGCTACTTTAAATAAAGCAAACTGGAATAAGACATGAAAATTTGGGAAAAAAAAGAAACTGACATCAAAAAAGAAAATATAATCAATATTGCAAAAAAATATAATATTAGTCTTCTTGAAGCAACACTGCTACTTAGAAGAGAAATTAAAGAAGAAGACTTTTTATTTTTTATTGAAAGTAGCGTAAATTTAATGCACAATCCATTTCTATTAAAAAATATAAACAAATTCATTTACAGAATGAATAAAGCCATTACAGAAAAAGAAAATATATTAATCTTTGGGGACAAAGATGCCGATGGAATCACAGCTACAATAATAATGTATGAAACCCTTAAAGACTTTGGAATCGATGTAACCTATAAAATACCCTCTAATGGAGAATTCTATGGCCTTACAAAAGAGATCATTGATAAGGCATTTGAAGATAAAATATCAATAATAATTACCGTTGATTGTGGAATTTCTAACATTGAAGAAGTAAATTATGCAAGATCAAAAAACATAGAAGTAATAATTACAGATCATCATCTTCCAAACAAAGACATTGACATAGAAAATATAATTATTGACCCTCATTTAAAAGGTGACCTTTCTCCATTTAAAGAAATAGCTGGATGTTATGTCAGTTTTAAAGCATGTCTTGCGCTATACCTCTCCACTACCAATCTTTATAATAAAAACATAGTATTTTTATTCCTAGAAAGATTAAATAATAATATTACACTTCATGCAATAGAAATAAACAACTACATTTTTAAAAAGTATATAACTCTAGAAAGCAATAATGACTTACAAATCAATATCAATAAATTAGAAGAATTCTCACAAAATAAATACATAATTGTATTTAATAAAGATGAACAGAATAAACTTCTAAATGAATTCTTTAATCAAAAAATCGATATTGAAACAACTGATATTAGTGAAAATTTTGTCAAAAAATATCCTAAATTCGCTAAAAAAACACTAAAAGAACTTATGCAAATTATCAAATATTTTAAATATAGAGAAATTAATATTAAAGAAAAACTATATTATATATTTTATAACATAATACTTGAAATAAATAAAGATTTACTAAAAAACTGCCTTAAGAGACTTAAATTTGTCGCAATAGGAACTATTGCTGATAATATGCCAATTATTAATGAAAATCGAATAGTTGTAAGAGAAGGACTTAAAGAAATCGCACTAAGAGAAAACATATCCATTAATTATCTATTAAAAGAGGTCAATATACTAACAAAACCAATGATCACTGCAACAGATATTGCGTTTAAAATTGCCCCAATATTAAATTCAACAGGAAGACTTGAAAAAGCAGATATTACAATTCAATTTTTATTAACCGAAGATATTAATCAAATAGAAAATAAGTTTAAAGAAATTAAAAACATAAATATTTTAAGAAAACGCAAAGAAGATATATCTTGGAATACACATAATGATAATATTATTTTCAAAAATGATAAATTCATAGTATGTTATGACAAACATACTCCAAAAGGAATTAGTTCTCGAATGGCAACAAGACTTTCTACTTATTATCAAAAAGTTGCTGTTTTCTTAACAAAACAAGAAAATATAATTAAAGGATCCATAAGATCAAACAATAAAGTAAATTCAAAAGAATTAATTTCAATGATACCAAACTCTTTAATAATAAATTCTGGAGGACACAAAGCCGCTGCCGGATTTACTCTTTATGAGAGTGTATTAAATGAATTTATAAAAGAACTTGAAAACGCCCTTGAAAAGATAGAATACAAAGAATTATATGAAGATTCAATACTCATAGATGCGATTATACCTAAAGACTTTAATAAAAAAGAACTTTTTAAAATAGTAAACTTATTTGAACCTTACGGACATGGTTTTAGAGAATTTGTTTTTATGATGGAAAACGTATATATTCAAGACCTAAGAACAATTGATAAAAATGGAAATTCAAAACATATAAGCATGAAAATCAAAAACAATAAAGATTATTATAAAGCTATCTACTTTAATGGAACTCAAAGTATCCAAAAACTCGGTATCAAAGATGGCCAAAATATAGACATAATATGTACAATTAATGAAGATCTTTATAATCAAAACGATAAAATTTTAAAAATTATTGATATCAAAAAGAGATAAAATTAGTGCTTAATACCAAAAGCCTTTTGTTTACATTCATAACAGGATTACTTAACATCAATGCAATAAATAATGATACCATAAAAAGTTACTATAAAAAAGAAACTTTCCAGGGAGATAATATTTACTTTGCAAGCAACAAAAATTTCAAAAAACTATCTCTTCTAGGTACAAATCAAAAACCTATTTTAAGTGCATCTCCTTTTAAATTCAACGTAGGAAACAGAGAATACCATATAGCACTAATAGGAATTACACCAATGATCAAAGAAGGAAAAAGGAAAATTAAAATAGAATTTGAACATAAAACATACATAAAAGAAATAGAGATAAAAAAACTCAAATTTAAAAAAACAACAGTCAAGCTTAATAAAAACAAATCCAAGCTTATTAAAAGTCAACAATCACCTAAAGAGAAAAAACAAGCTCTCACATTATGGAATATAATTGGCAATATAGGAGATACAACAATTTATCACTACGATACATTGGTTTATCCAATCAAAGATCAATACAAAATAACTAGTTCTTACGGAGAACAAAGAATTTATATGCAAGACAATAAAAAAATATCAAACCACAAAATACATAATGGAAAAGATTATGCCCCACTTAAGAGAGAAAAAACACCTATTTTCGCAGCTGGTAGAGGCAAAGTAGTATTCGCAAGAGATAGAAAAATTACTGGTAAAACCGTAATAATTCAACATTTACCAGGAGTATTTACAATTTATTTACATCTCTCAAAATTTGGAGTTAAAGAGAATGTAATAGTAAATACAGGTGAATACATTGGTCATGTTGGCAACACAGGAATTTCAACAGGACCTCATCTACATTTTGAAGTTAGAATTAATGGGGTTGCAGTAAACCCAGATTTTTTCTTAGAACAAATGCTTATTGACAAAAATCAAATAATCAATAACACTAAAAGGATAGAGTAAAAACAAGGGGGTGATTTTTTTGATAACTGTCAATGTTGACAAAAATGAAGGCTTAGAAAAAGCACTAAAACGTTTCAAAAGAATGATTGAAAAAGAAGCAATAATTAGAGAATGGAAAAGAAGAGAATACTATGAAAAACCATCCACCATTCGAGTTAAAAAAGAAAAAGCATTCAAAAGAAAACAAGCAAAAAAAGTAAGAAAGTTAAAACAAAAAATCGGGAAACAATAAAATAGGGATATTCATATTGAATGTCCTTTTTAATATCTAAATAAACACATCTCGTGGTTTTGAGCCATTTACAGGACCTATATATCCCATCTCTTCCATAAGCTCAATAATTCGTGCAGCTCTATTATATCCTATCTTTAAACGCCTCTGTAGATAAGACGCAGACGCTTTTTTCGTAGAACGAATAATTTCAAGAGCTTCCTCAAACATGGGCTCATCTGAAGGATTTAGAACCACAGTATCAGCTCTTACAACACTATCAATAAATATTTCATCATCAATATAATTCGGGGTACCAAATTTTTTCACTTCTTCAACTAATCTACAAACTTCTTTTTCATTCAAAAATCCACCTTGAATCCTTTGAGGAAAAGGTGTAGTAGGACTAACATAAAGCATATCACCCTTTCCTAAAAGTTTTTCAGCACCTGATGCTCCAAGAATTATTCTTGAGTCCATAGAACTAGCAACCATAAAAGAAATCCTTGAAGGAAAATTAGCCTTTATTACCCCCGTAATAACATCAACAGATGGTCTTTGAGTAGCAAGAACTAAATGCATTCCAACAGCCCTAGCCATAGCTGCAAGCCTAGAAATCAAATTTTCTAAATCCTTTCTGCAAGAAAGAATCAAATCTGCAAATTCATCAATAATGATTACCAAATAAGGTAATGGGGCTTCATTTAACTCCTCTTCCAGTATTTTTTTATTATAAGCATTAATATCTCTTACAAGAAAATTATCAAGAAGAACATATCTTCTCTCCATCTCATCAAGACACCAACGAAGAGCTTCCAAGGCTCTATTTACATCAGTAATAACCGGGGTTAACAAATGTGGAATATCATTAAAAAGCTTAAGCTCAACCACTTTAGGATCTATTAGTACAAGCCTAACATCATCTGGAGATTTTGAAAAAATAATTGAAGCAATCAGCGAATTCACACAAACCGATTTTCCAGCTCCAGTAGCACCTGCTATTAAAAGATGAGGAGCATTGATAAGATCAAAAACAACATTACTTCCATTAATTTCTTTACCAAGTGCAAAAGGCACTTTAAAATCACTTTGAAACTCTTTACTATTTATTATTTCTGAGATCAAAATAAATTTTCGTCTTTTATTAGGAATTTCAATCCCAACAGCTTCTTTACCAGGGATTGGTGCAATAATTCTAACCCGAACCGCTGCAAGCCTTAAGGCAATATTATCAGATATAGAAGTTATTCTTGAAAGCTTAATACCTTTATCAGGACGAACAGCATACATTGTAACAACGGGTCCTTTAATAACATCAATAAGCTTAGCATTAATATTAAATTCTTTAAAAGTTTCCTGTAAAATCATCGATTGTTTTTGAATTTCTCGATCATATTCAACATCTTCAGTTTCACTTTTAGGTTCTCTTTGATCAAAAACAGAAATATCTATTAAGTAATTATCACTACCCTCACCTACTAGTAAGTTTCCATAATCAATCTTAACAAGATTACTTATTATGCCCTTATGCCTTATATCACTAACCTTAATTTTCCCACTAGACACTAACTTATTATCCTCAAATTCTGTTAATACTTTATACTTAGAATCATCTGTAATATTTAGATCATACTGGTTTAGATCACACTGAGAATCTTGAAACGATTGCTCTTCCGATAAGTTGTCATCACTTGTCCCTGATTGACAAAAAATGGTTTTATCTAGATTAACATCTAAAGGTTTATTAGGTTTTCTTAAAAAGGTTTTAAAAGACCATAAAGCCTGATATTCTTCATCATTAATGATATTATCTTCCTTATCAAAAGTCTTAGCTGCATCCAAATTACCATCACAATCTTTATACACTTTAATATTTTTTTTAATTTTTAGGATACTTAAAAACGGTAAAAAAGCAAACATACTTTCAAACAAAATTTTCAACTTAAAAACTATAAAATGAAAAGTATTTAAAATAAAGCTAGCATCCTTAAAAAAAATATAATTTAAGTAAATCCAAATAACAAGTTCCAAAACTAAAATAAGAAAAACAAAAAAATTGCCAAGCATAATCCCAAAATTACTCAAAAACCAATTAATAAAATTAGAACCCTCAAGATCAGAATTAATTCTTAACCAAAATGTCAGTGTAAAAAATAAAATAACCGTATAATTCCAATTAAATACAAATTTCTTGTTAAACATATTTTTTCGATAAACATACCAATTTACAAGCGGATAAAGTATTAGATAAAATGATAAAAATGAAAAAGTATTTAGAAGCATATGACCTATGAGATTAAAAACAAAAAACACGAATATATTTCCTACAGGGGTTAAAGCAACAAAAAGCGAGAATGATATAACAGCCAACATAAAAAAAAACAAAAAATGGAAATAATGATAAAAATTTTTCATACCTCTATTAAAATCAAAAAAGGAAATAAACTAAACTTGCAAGTATAATTAAATAAACCGAAAAATAATAAAGTTTACTATCCTTAAGCATTTTAACAAACAAACTAATTGAAAATAATCCAACCATAAAAGCAACAAAGGCCCCCAAGTTTATCTCAAAAACACTAAAAAGCATATCTGATTCAAATAACTCCTTATACTTTAAAAGTAAACTTCCAAAAACAATAGGAATCAAAGATAAGAACGAAATCTCAAATGACTCTAACCTGTTAAACCCAAGCAAAACTGAAGCAAAAATTGTAATTCCTGAACGAGAAATACCCGGCATAACTCCAATTCCTTGCATAGTCCCAATTAAACATCCTGCAATCAAGATATTTTTTTTAAAATCAAAAACTAAAATCTTAGATTCAAGCAAAAACAATAAAATACTTGTCAAAATAAAATTAACTAAAACCAAATCAAGAGTAAATAACTCCTTAAAATTTTCTATAAAAATTCCAACAAATGCTGTAATAAGAGTAATTATTAATATGAGTAATATTAATCTCAACTTTGCAAAATCCAACTTGGTAGTCTTTCTTAAAACAAATTTTACCAAAACTACCACAAGTTCTAATATTCGTTTGCGATAATAAATTATTACAACCAAAACAGTTGCAAAGTGCAAATAAATATCAAATACAATCGGAAGATCAATATGCATAAACTTTTTTAAAAGCAACAAATGCCCTGAACTAGATATAGGCAAAAATTCAGAAATTCCTTGAACAAAGCCTAAAATCACAACTCTTAAAACATTTTCCATACAGTTCTCAATAACCTAAAAACTTTTGGGGAATTTACCCATAATATATTCTATAATAAAATCCATTCCTTTACTCTCATATAAAGCATCATACAACACACAATAAACCAATATCTTCTTAACGTAATTTCTAGTTTGCCCAAAAGGAATTGCTTCAATGAAAAGCTCCTTAGGTAAATGCCCATAATCTCTCTCCCATTTACGCACATTTCCAATGCCACCATTATAGGATGCAAGCGCTTTATATACCTCTCCGATCATTTTTATCCTTTTACTTAAATAATAAGTTCCTATAATAACATTATCTTTTGGTTGTTTCAAATCATAATCATAATATTTAATTTCTCTAGAAACATCAACTGATGTTAAAGGCATAATCTGCATAAGTCCAATAGCACCAGGCTTAGACACAGCATTTCCTTTAAAACTACTCTCAGCCCTTATTAAAGAAAACACAAGACTGGGCTCAAGTTTCCGTCTCTTTGACCAATACCTAATTAAATCATTATACAAACACGGATAGAGACGCTTATAATCACCTCTATTTAAAGCCGAGCTATCTTGTCTTACAAGATAGTTAATAGCAAGTGTAGATTCATAATAATATTCATGCCTTACAAGTTCATCGTAAAGATTACGGTAAAAATTGGGAGAAAACCTATAACCATTATTAAAATCACTAGCAACAAAAGCACTAACATAAGAATGCAGATTAAATTTTAAAAACCCTTCTAAAAACCTTTCATAATCAGACTGATCATAATGAATATTTAAATCATTTCCAAAAAAATCATTAATACTTTGATTCAACAAATATTTGCTCATAAATGAGGCATAGGATATCCGATTATACTTAATAGAAAAATTCAAAAGTTCGTTATACTCATTTCTTGACTTAGGAGCAATAAATTTATGATGTATAAGCCTTGCATTAATAAAGGCAAGTTTAGATAAAACAGCACTATCAATAATATTTTGACCATTATGATAAAGTGCATATAAATTATCATAATCCTTAAGTTGCACAGCCTCTAGAATATATTCATTTAATACCTTAATAAAGCCAAGATTATTCCTATCCTTATTTGTATAAAATCTAGCTACATTTTGAGCAAAATAATTTCTTGTATTCTGCAGAAATATTAAATTGCCAAAAATTTCATTAAGTATGTCTAACCTATAAGGTTCATTCTCAAGAGAAGTATTTTCTAAATATTTAACTATAATAAAAAACCCTATGTCTTTTTTTAATCTTAAATTAATAAGTCCTAAATAATAATCCTTATAAACACTAGTTAAACTACTAAAAAAAGACAACGCCTTGCTAATATAGCCTGAACCTAGAAAAGCTTTATAAACATCATTTAAAAATACAAAATTATTATAATATTTCTTAAAATCATCATTTAATATACTGATTGCGCCTTTTAAATCTCCATTAGCTACCAAGGATTTAAACTTAACAAGATTAAAAAACCCAGAACTTAAAAGACTGGATCTCTCTTCAAGAACAAGATAATCATGAGCCCTTACGTGTAAATATTCTGCTGGCAATTCTTCAAATAATTTACTGAAATAAATCAATGATGAATTAATATCAGAAGCATTAAAATAAAGCACTGCTTTAAATAAAAGATTTTCATTTTCTTGAGATTGTGCAAAATTCATCTTTTCAAGTTTATTTAAAACCAAAAGAGCTTCATCATTTTTTTTTTGCCAATAAAGGCTTTTAAAATATCCTAATATAATAAATTTATTATTATCATATCTTTTGTAAAGTTTGCGTCCAACAAGTTCAGCCTCAAAATATTCCTTTCTAGCATTATAATATTCAAGAAGCTTAATTCCAGCAAATTGAGATGCAATATCATTGCTACTCTTTATTGCCTTATACATATATTCCTTAAACTTTTCATCATATCCTATTTTTTTAAAAAGATAGGCAATATACACATAAGAATTTGAATCTATGCCAAAATATTCATCGAAATTTTTTCCCACATAGTCAAAATTCCATAACCAATTCAAATGACTTAAATCAAAATTATCAACATTCCTTTTAACTATATTGCTATTTAAAGACTCTTTTCCCAAAAAACAAGAAAATAAACTTAATAAGAACAAACAAATAATTTGCTTAAACATAATTACTGTTTTCACATTTAGTAATTTTTTCTTCTCTATAAAAAGGACAATCATAAATTGCAAAATTTCTATGATTTAATAATTTAGAAAAAATCAAAAACAATGAAAAAAATATCAAAAAAAATAAAGAAATAAGACTTAAATAAAGCATAGAAGTTTGCATCAAACCTTCTTCCGAATCTAAATCCAATGAACTCTCTTCAATATCTGTAGCAAAATCCTCCTTACCAAAATCCAAAGCAACATCATCAAGTTCAAGCTCCCCCGATCCATTATCAAGATCGGTAATAATGTCCTCAACGTTCCAATTATCAGAATAAGAATCTTGAAGAGTATAAACATTAACACTCTTAAAATCAGTGTCCTCATCTTCAACTAATTTAACAACATTAGCAGCAGAATTATTAAAGGCATCATTTGAATCACTAATATCAACAGAAACGTTATCTAAATCGAAAACATCTCGACTAACAGTATCTTTATCATCAAGGACGTGTTCTTCAATTTCATTCCCTCCATCAATATTATTCTCAAACCCATCTCCTGTAAGCCCAAAATCAAAATTTTCTAAATTAATATCAGAATCAGAATCAAAATTTTCACTTACCAATGTACCATTATCTGGATTTAAAGAATCCGATAATAAATTAAAATTATTCTCATTACTAAAAAGCTTTTCGTCTGCAGACAAATTTTGGGAATTAGGTAAATCATTAAAATTATCCAAATTACCATCTAAAGAATCATACTGCCGCCCAGCAACACTGCCAAATTCTTCAACAAATTCCTCTTTACGCTCTACACCACTAAAACCAACGGGCAAATCACTCGACTTAGCACTACTCTCTAAATCATTAATTTTTTCTGAACCTACAGCAAAATTAATTAAACTTAAATCAAACTTAGATTTATTTACAATTCCATCACACTCACCATAAACATAAAGCATCATAGAATCTATTTTGAAATAAACATTTATATCAACACTCTCTTTCCTAAGATTATCTAAGAAAAAAGACCCAATAATAACAGAATTAGAAAAGTCATCATGCTCACTAACATAAAAATCCAATCTTACATTAGTTTCATCTGCAATTTTACCTAATACCACTCTCTTTACATCAGCATCATCCAAACTTAAAACTGAAAAATATTCATCATTAGACAGCCTTATGGCTAAAAACCCTTTCAAGAATTCCAACCTTTTTGTTCTTTTGTAAAAAACAAATTTATATATAATTAAACTATAACAATAATATAATATAATTAATACTATGTTCAACTTACAAGTAATCTTTTATTCAACAGAAAAAATACTCAAAGGCTATAAACTACTGTTTTATATGATATTACTAAATATGACTTTTTAGGAGAAGTTAGGGTGCTACCATTATTCATAATACTTTCTTCAGCTGCAATATCTTTTTTGATATTTTTATTCTTCAAAATTGCAATATCAAACACAAAAATAAGAAAAAAAGGCAAACATAATAAAACAAAAAAATTAACAGACAAAGCTGCAAACATATTAAAAACAAATCCAAACGAAATAAATGCTTTACAAACTCTAAACGATTATTATTATTCCAATAAAGACTTTGAAAATGGTATTAAATATGCCAGAAAATTATGCCAACTTATAGAAGAAAATCCTACAAATCAAGAAATAGATTCTTTTAAGGCTTTTTTAAGTTACGGGTTTTATAATCTTGAGATAAATTTTAACACAGAAGCATTGACATTCCTTAAAAAGGCATACCTTATGAAAAAAAATGATGTAGATGCAAATTACTACCTTGGAATAGCCTTCCTAAAAAATGCACATTATAAAGAAGCACTACATTATCTTACAAAGATATATAAATTTGATAAAAACAATAAGGATGCCTTAAAATATATAGGAATAATACTTTTTCATACGGAAAACTATACTAAAGCTGTTGGAATATTTAACAGCATAAGCAAATATATACAAAATGACGTAGATGCTCTATTAGCATATGCTCAATCTCTATCTCAATTAAATCAGGACCGGCTTGCATTTTCAATTGCAAACAAAATAAAAAACAAAGATGGAAGGATATATGAAGCTCTTTTAATTGAATCTGAGATTAATTCAAAAAACCACAACTTAGCAAAATTAGAAGATAACATTAAAGAAATGATGAAAATCAAACCCGATTTACCAATAAAAACATTTCTTAAACTATTTTATAAACTAGGAGAGATGTATATAGAACATGAAAACTACAAAAAAGCAACTGAAGCCTTTACTCGAGTTGAAAGGATCGATCCACACTATCAAAAAATTACTGAAAAATTAGAATTTAGTAAAAGACTGAATGAAAATTTAGCATTAAGAATATATCTTAGAAGCCCAAAAGAAAAGTTTGATAATTTAGCTAATGCAATTATTCTTAAACTCTATAAAAACAAGTTTCAAATAAGAGATAAAAAGATAAATGAAATAACCTCACAATTTATAGACATAAATTTTCAACTATCAAATAATCAATGGGAAGAAAATTTAATAGTCCGATTTGTAAGAACAGATCAAAAAAATTTCGGAGAATTATTCCTAAAAGACCTTATTGCAAAGACTAAAGAGAACAAATTAAAAGGACTCTGTATTGCACCAGCTACATTTTCTGATAAAGCCAAACAAATCATTGAAGGTAGATTAATCGACCTTATAGAAGGAAAGAAACTAATACAAATATTAAAAACATTGGATATATCAAAATATATATAGAGTCACTACCTGAGATATTTCATAGGATTCCCCGTTTTTCCATCTTTAAAAATAGTAAAATGTAAATGATTGCCCGTGCTATACCCTGTACTTCCCATACGTCCTATTATTTGTCCTCTTGAAACCCTCTGTCCAACTTTCACCGCAAAAGAACCTAAATGAGCATAAAGAGTCTGAAAACCATTATTATGAGAAATGATAATATATTTTCCATATCCTCCAACACTAAAGCCAGCTGTTACCACAATACCTTCTTTTGTTGCAAAAATAGGTGTATTAGCTACATTTGCAATATCAATTCCATTGTGAAAACTAATAATCTTGGTAAAAGGATCAGGACGATAGCCATAACCTGAAGTAATAATGCCTTGAGTTGGAAATAAAAAAGTCTCTCCTAAAGCATTTCTAAGTAATTTTTTGGCCATTCTTCCTCCAGGAATAAACAATTTTTGACCTAAATACAAAACCTCATTATCAAGATTATTAGCATCAAGAATATCTACTTTGGGAATCTTATATTTTTTTGCAATTGATGAGAGAGAATCACTTTTCTCAACAGTATAAAGAACGCCTTTCATATTAGGCACATTAATAATAAAATTAGGCCTGATGCTCCTTACATCTTTAATATCATTATAAGAAATTAGAGTCTCACTCGTTATGCTATATCTAGCTGCAATATGAGAAAGTGTTTCTCCAGGATTAATTTTATGTTTAACGACCTTTAAAACAAAAGGTTTCCTTACAGTTGCCTCATAATTATTTGTATCCACTCCAAATAGATGATTATTGATCTGACTTAAATTTTGATCGCTATAATATAAAAAGGTATCAATAAAATAATCCTTGGGAAAACTCATCTTACTTAGAAAAATGTACGAACCATAATATGAAAAAATATTCAAGTAAAAGACTAATATTAAAACAAAAATTATAGCATTAAATCTAAAAATAAAACTATAAGTTAAATTAATATCATAATCATTAATCATTTTAAGTCGAATCTTATTATAAGAAGATCGACACTCATAATTATCAATAATTACCATCTTACCAAATAAAGTCAAAAATAATAACTTAATTACATCTAAAAGTTTTTTTGGAATATTGATAAAACGAAAAAATTTTTTCCGTTTTTTTCTATGAAAGTTACGAATATTACCAAAATCTCTCAATTCAAAATCACCTTTAATAGCTCTATCAAATAAAAAATTTCTATTTCTTTTTAATACATTTTGATCCTTTTTTGGTATAATCATAATATGACTCATTATACACTAGAAATTTCAATTTGCTAAAAGATCTCAATTGGAAATTAAAAAAATGACCAAAACTTATAAACAAGTATTAATACCCATTATACTGGCTTTATTATTAATGATATTAACCATCAAAATATTCCTGTCTTTTCATTTAGTCAAAGGCTCTTCAATGTCACCAAAAATTTTAGAGAAACACTGGATAATCAATAACAAACTAGCTTATGGAATAAGACTAAAGAACAGCAAAACATATATTGTGTTATGGAGTTTGCCTAAAAAAAACGAAATGGTGCTTATTAAAGACCCTATAACAAATAAAATTTCCATTAAAAAAATTTTTGCCATACCAGGCGAAAAATTTACAAAGCTGCCACAAAATGTAATATCTATACATAATTTAAACTTTAATATAAATAAGGAACATCTAAAAAATTTAGAAAATATATATATCCCAAAAGATTATTACCTGGTAATAGGAGAAAACAGAAAAGTTTCCCTTGATTCAAGAAAATATGGCTTTATAAATATCAATGATATTATTGGAAAAATAATATACTACCTGTAAAAAAACTTATAATAAAAAAATTAATATCTCAAATTCAAATAAATGTTTAAGTCAATTCAATACTGTCTTCTAACACCCCACTAGATCTCATGTCTTTTAATGAAGCAAGAACACCTTCGTTTTCAAAATCACTATTAAAAGAAGAACTTGTCATTCTTATTTGAATTGATTTAGAAGCATGCGTATCTAAATCTTTTGCAGAAATGTTTAAGATACCACTTTCATCCAAACTAAAAAGTATCTCTATCTTTGGAACACCTCTTAAAGCCTTTTGTATATTACAAAAAAAGAATCTGCCTATAGAATAATTCAAAGATGCTTTCTTATACTCACCTTGAAGGACATGTATCTCAATCTCTTCCTGATAATCATTAGTTGTTGTAAAGATTTTTCGCTCACAAACCGGTAATAAAGTATTTCTCTTAATTAACGTAAAAAATCCATCATTACAAGTCTCAATGCCAAGAGAATAAGGCGTTACATCTTTAAAATCAATAAGAGTACTATTATTCGAAAGACTAAAAGCATGAATGCCCGCACCATTTGCAACAACTTCATCTTGATTTAAAGAATCCAATACTTCGATTTTAGGAAAAATTTCCTTCAATCTCTCTTTAACTAAAGGAATTCTTGTTGAACCTCCTGAGAGTATTATTTTTGAAATACGTTCAAGATCAACACCTGAATCGGCAATACACTCATTTGTAAGACCAATAGTTTTATCTATAAATTCCTTAATCATAGAATTAAAATCATCTCTCTTAAGTTTATAATTCAAATGCTTGCCATCAAGAAAAGGTAAAACAATACTAACCTCATCCATAATAGATAAACTTTTTTTAGCTTCTTCAATTTTGTCTCTTATCTGTTCAAGAATAACAATATCATCTAAATTAATATCAGGATATTCTTCCTTAAAACTGGTTAAGACATGTCTTTCTATAACTTCATTAAAATTATTTCCGCCAAGTTTATTCTCGCCCTTAATTGCAAGAACAGTATAAGTATCATTTTGTTTTTCTAAAAGAGTAACATCAAAAGTTCCACCACCAAGGTCATAAACAAGAAATAATCCATCTATTTGTTTTTCAAAAGCATAAGATAAAGCAGCTGCTGTTGGTTCATTAAGTATTGCACGACATTTTAATCCCGCAAGATTTGCAGCTTCTATAACACCTCTTCTTTGAACTTCAGAAAAATAAGCAGGAACAGTTATTACAACATCACAAATCTTTGTACCTAAAAATTTCTCAGCATTCATCTTCACATTTAAAAGTAAATAAGAAGCAATATCCTCAGCTCTATATGTATTATTACCCAGTTTGTAAGAGGTTTCGGTACCTATATCAATTTTAAAGTTATAAAAAGTCTTATCTGGGTTTACCAATATTTGATGTCTAGCAATACTACCAACAATAACACCAGAATCTGTAAAAGACACAATAGAAGGTGTCATTCTCTCACCTCTATCATTTAATATAACCCTAGAATTAGCATCAAAATAAGACGCTACAGTATTTGTAGTCCCAAGATCTATGCCTATCCATTTTTCCATCAAGTACCCCTATGAATTGAAACAATTAATTCAATTTCACCCAAATCCAATTTCAACTTTTTAGCAATCACGTCTAAAGACATTCCTTGATCATAAAGCGAAATAACTTGTTGGCGAATATTATATCCTTCCTTGATTATATTTTTCTCAATAGTAGGTATTGAATAATCTAAATTACTCTTATAAATACTACTATCCCCTTTCATGCTAAAATTACTATTTCCCATTGAAATCGAATGAGCATTAAACCCCAATAGTCTTTGATCAAATATTTCTATCCTCTCATCAACTTCCTTAATAATTCTATTTAAGCTTTCAATCTTTATCTCAATAATATTTATATTTCTATCAGTTGCTTGATTAATTTCAATAATAGTTTTATCTACCTCACTCCTAAATTTCTTAAGTATACTATTAGATTTGATTTTCAAACTAATATAAACATGAAAATATATAAAAATAAATATAATCAAAATAAAACAAAAAACAATAAACATACAGAATGTCCTACACTTAAACTATCGCTTAATATCAATGTTTCTTCCAATTTTTGGATCATGAAAATTAATATCATATATGCCAGATGAAGTTTTCTCACCAGTCTTAACCTTTGACCTTGTAATAAAATTGACATTACTATCCGCAATCTCATCAGCCGGATATATACTATTTATTTCAGAATCAACATGATAACTCTTGCTTTGATTTAAACTCAGATTTTCATTTTCTCTTATCTTCTTCTTCCTTAAATCTTCATTTGAAATTTCACTAGCCTTAAAAGCACCTTGTGTAATTATTTTTACAACTTCAGATGAACCATTAATATCCATAAAGCTCCTCCTACAATTTGCAAACTATTTAGATTTAAAAGGAACATAAGCTAACATTTTAATAATATTGTCATCCTCTACAAAAGTAATATTATGATAATCTCTTGGAAGTTCATAATAAGCATCTTTAATATATAACTTAACGCCAGTATAAGCTATGTACTCAACAAAAATTTTGCCATCAATCTTACTATTTTCAAGTGCATCTTGTAAACTTTCTTGCTTATCTTTTACCATCTTTATTTCCAAAATTAAAATATCTCGCTCATTAATAAGCTCATTACAACTGTCAATTTTTAAAGATTTCTCAGCCTTATCAACAGTAAGTTGAATGTTCTTCTTTAAAGTAGAGATATCTTTTATTAAAACTTCCAACCTCTTCTCAATCTTTACAAGATATTCAGTAAATTTAGATAGCAAAACTTTTATTTCAGGATCACATCCAACACAAATAGAAGTTTCAGCATTACCCTCAGATCCAATAGAATATGCTCGAACCTCTTCTCTTGCACGAACATCAGAACCAACTATCTTAGATTTTTTTCCAATGCAGAGAACTTTCTTTGTACAAGAAACAAAAGAATTGACAATTCCTCTTACAACTTCAATATCGCCTTCACATCGTACATTAACATTTTCTAAAAATTTGGACTTAATAGACTTCTTTGCATAAATCTCTGAACCACCCTTTCCATTAGCCCCACTGCGAAGAACAATAGAACCATCTGTTCTCAAATTACACCTACCAACAAGTCCATTGACTTCTATTCCACTCTTAGCCATAACATTATATCCATCTAAAACACTCCCCTTAACAAGCACCATACCATTATTTACTATATTTCCAGTACCAGGTCCAACATCACCCTCAACAACATAAACATCATGCACAGAAATAATACCATTTGCAATAGATATATATCCGTCACATCCTGCAATAATCTTATTTCCTTCCATGAAAGTATTATCTCCCAAAATCAAATCCAGCTCTCGACCATTCTCTGCTCTTAATATCTTTCCAAAAACAGTATACCCTTCAATACCCTCTGATAAGGGAATAATTTCTGCCAATTCATCTCCTCCATTAACATTTCTAAACTCATTACCTACAACACCATACTCATCTGAAGACTTACTCTTAGCAACAAAATTAATATAAGCATCTCTTCCCTTAACAGGATTTACTCCCCTTGCCATCTCAACTGGTTCACCATAAAAAGGATAATCTACAAATTCTTTTATTTTATTCTTAAGAAATGCTCGTTCTGATACTCCATATTTTTTAAGAATACTATAAATATCTTTTTCCAAAACTTCAGCACCATTAGGTCCAGGAACAGTAAATTCAACAGTTACTGACATTGAATCTTCTGATATATGAACCATCATAGTCACACTCTCAAAAAGATCGGCCTTAAAATCAGATACTTGTTCATACTTACCATTGGCATCCTCAATAACCGATCTAACAAAATTTTCATCCAAATCTTTGATATTACTATATGAAGCAAATTTATCCATTACATCTTTAAACTTAACAACACTCCCATCTCCTTGAGCAGGAGTAACCTTCAAAAATACCCCCTTGGCAGTTTTCCTGATAAAAAATTTCCCATCAAGAGGCGCAACTTCTTCAAATTCACTTTGTGAACTTAAAACATCAGTAACACCAAACTTTGAATAAGAATTCTTATAAGCAACTATTTTCCATTTTTTCTTACCATATCCAAATAGTCCACTATTTCCACGTACCAAGACCTCATAATTTAAGTCTTTATAAGGAACTGAAAGTTCTAAAGAAGCATCATTTAAAGCCTCTTCAAGTGTATCTGATTCCACCTCTATTAAATTAATACGATATTCTCTTTCTAAATAATTCTTAATTTTATTCCTAAAATCGGCAAAATCGCTAATCTTAGCCATAATTATTCCTTTTTATTAATCAAAGTCTTAATAGTCTCAGCAACAATTTTTGGATCAGTATTCTCAACATGTGAAATTTGATCCAATAACTTACTATTTAATTTACTCTCTTTAACAATTGTATCATATTTACTCATACTCAATTTTTCTGAAAGACTATAATTGTCATTATCACCTCTTTTATTATTATCAAGAGGGATATTTTTAGAAAAAGAGTTACCGTCATCTGTTTCAGGCTTACAGTTACTATTCTTATCAATGTCCTTTTCCCTTGTATCATTACGCAAACTATCATCTTTAAAAAGATCATACAAATATTTCTTGTATACAAATTCAAGTAAAAGTCCAATACAGAAAAAAACTATAAACTGAAAAACCGCTCTAAACAATACTGTAATAAAAGGCACTCGAGCAAAAACGCCAAGAATTACCGCAAGAACAAATGCAAACGCACTAAATAATAAAACATACTTGCGTCTCTTAGTAAATAACATATTACCTATCCCATCCCAAAAAATTTAGATATAAAACCTATGACACCTCTTCTTTTTTTATTATCAAAAGTAATTTCTTCAAGAGCAGCCATAATAGAATCAAGACAATAACTAGCCTTACTATTGGGATTTAATAAAATAAAAGGTCTTTGTTTAAAAACAGAATTTTTAATATTTTGATCTTCATAAACATATCCTAAATAATCAATATTTAAATTCAAAAACTGACTTGATATATCAATAACTTTTTTAGCCACTACTTTTCCCTCACTTACATTAGCCACTCTATTGACAACCAGTCTTAAATTTTTTAAATTTTCCATTTTATGAGATAAAACTTTGATTATACCATAAGCATCCGTTATAGAAGTAGGTTCTGGTGTTGTAACAATAACTACATCATCACTAGAAAACAAAAACGAAATAACCTGTCTTGAAATTCCAGCACTAGTATCTATTATTACTATGTCATATTCATAAACTTTTAATAACTCCTTTATAAACTGATTCATCTCAGTTTCTGACAAATCTAAAAGTTCTGTTGTCCCAGAAGCACCAGCTAAAAGATCAATATTATATTCTGTTTTTGTTATTACATCCTTAATACCTCGCCCTTGCATAATCATGTGATAAATATTGTACTTTGGAATGACTCCAAGCAGAATATTAATGTTAGCCATACCAATATCTGCATCAAAAACTAAAACTTTTTTACCAAGATTTGCATACTTAAGAGCAAGACCAACAGCAATATTACTTTTGCCAACACCACCTTTTCCACTAGTAACGGAAATAAATCTTGTTCTATTATTTTGAATTTTATCATCAATAACAAAACTAGCCCTATTATTCAATCTCATAATATCACGTAAACTTTGAGCCTGATCTTTTATCATATATTATCCTTAATAATAAGATTTACCTTTTAGTTTTCGAATAAATTCAATATCATCACTTATTCTATATCCATTTATTTTTTTGATAAAGGTAAGCGGTTCTGCAATACTAATATTATGAGGAACAATTTGCCCATCAGTAACATAAGAAACTTCTTTTCTCATTTCATGAATTAAACTTATTAAATTACCAACACACGTTGTCTCATCTAACTTTGTAAAAATCACGGTTTTATAGCTAAAGGGAGAAAATTGATGAAATATTTCTTTAATATCTGCCGTCTTTGTAGTAGAGCTTACAGCCAAATGAAATTCAGCATCACGACCACAAGCATTAAGAAGTTCCTTCATCTCAGCAAGCTTCATAAAATCTTTAGGACTCTTACCAATTGTATCAATAAGAACAAGATCAAAATCCTTTGACTGTGTAATCTCTTCTCTTAAATCTTTAAAAGATTCAATCGCCTTAACAGGAATCCCCATAATATCACCATATGTTTGAATTTGTTTCTTAGCTCCTATACGATAGTTATCAATGGTAATAATCTTAATATTCAAACTCTTATCATCACTATTAATTCCATAAATCGCTGCAAGTTTTGCAATAGTAGTAGTCTTCCCAACACCCGTTGGTCCAACTAAAATAAAAATTCTTTTCTTAAGATTATCAATAATAGAACCTGAACATTTAATAGTCTTAGCAATGTATATTATAACACTGTCTTTAATTTTATCATAATCATCAAGATCTGATAAACTAAACTCTCTCTTAATAAAATTATTAATATCTTTAATGTAACTTTCAGAAAAATCATTATTACGTAAAATATCTTCTATTTTTAAAATTGTTGGATGATTAATTTCTTCCTTTTTATGTGCAAGTTCATTTTTAAGAGATTTAACTTCCTTAATTACATCCTCAATTGAAGAACTCTCTTCTTTTTTAATGCTTTGAAGAATTTTACGCTTCTCCTCTTCGACATTTATTTGCTGCTGTCCAATGTCATATCTAACATAACCTGAAACTTCAATCCAATCTCTACTAAATAAGCCAAATATTCCTCCATGAGCTATTGTCTTATAAGTCATCACTCTAGCATTTTTTCCATATTTCTTCTTAACAGTTTCTATGACCTCATTATAGGTTGGACCTCTTTCTGTAAAATACTGAACCATAATACTACTCTTCAACCTCTACTGTTTTAAGCACATTAACTTTAACATTTTTAGGAACCTCTAAAACAGATATAACAACAATATCTGGAAGTTCCCTACTGGTTAAGACCCTTATTATAGGTCGTGCAGATTCACTAGATAGTATAACGGGATAATATCCTTGTGATTGAACCTCATTTACAAGTCTAAAAAGTTCATAAATAAATTTAGTTTTTAAATTTGGATCAAGAGAACTTATAAGATCGTTATTGGTCTCAAATCGTGAATCAATTATTTTTTGCTCAAATTCTGGATTTATTGTTATCACATTAAGTTCTAAATTAGAATTTAAATATCCACTAACTATTTGCCTTCCAATTGCTTGTCTACATTTTTCAATTAAAAAAAATGTATCTTTAGTAATACTCGTAAAGTCTGCTATTGTTTCAAAAATTGTAACTAAATTACGTATTGAGACTTGTTCTTTTAAAAGACCTTGTAATACTCTTTGAATCTCTCCCACTGAAAAATCCTTTAAAACTTCTTCAACAATAGCTCCATAATCTTTTTTAAAGATATCAAGAATATTTTGAATATCTTGACGTGTCAAAATCTCACAAGCATGCCTCTTAATAAGCTCAGTTATATGAGTAGCAATAATTGAAGGAGGATCAACTACAGTATAACCCAATTTTTCAGCAATTTCCCTCCCATTATCATTTACCCAAAGAGATGGGAGTCCAAATGAAGGATCTTTTGTAAGATCTCCTTCAATACCAGAATCAGATCCCACATTTATAACCAAAAACTTACCCAACTTAATTTCCCCATGTCCAATTTCTACTCCCCTAAGCTTAAATGAATACTCATTTGGTTCAAGTCGCATATTATCCACTATTCTAATCTTAGGCACAACTATTCCTAATTCAATAGCAATTTCACGACGTATTTTCACAATACGATCAAGAAGTTCTGAAGTCTTTGAATCATCAACTATTGGAACAAGATTATATCCAATCTCTAAAGTCAATGGATCTAGTGGCACTACAGGAGAAATTTCCTTATCAGCATAACTTAATATTTGCTCTTCGGCTTTTTGTTTTTCATTAAGTTCTCTATTCCTATCTAAGTTAGACAGTGAATAAGCTAAAAAGGCTATCAACACACCTAAAAGAATGAGTATTAAAGTAGGAAACCCTGGAAGAAATGCCAAAAATAATAAAAACCCAGATACAATCCAATAAATTCCTGAATAGGAAGTAAATTGTTCAATAATTTCTACTCCAAAACTATTTTTTGATATCGATCTAGTAACAATAAGTCCTGTTGCTGTTGAAATTAACAATGCTGGAAGCTGAGAAACAAGTCCATCTCCAACAGTCAAAGATACGTAATTATTAACCGCATCGCTAAAACTAAGTCCTTGAAGAGTAACCCCTATTATAAGTCCCCCAAGAATATTTATAAGCGTTATTAAAAATCCAACCTTCACATTGCCTGATACAAATTTAGAAGCACCATCCATAGCACCATAAAAATTTACTTCAGCCTGCAAATCATTTTTCTGCCTTGTAGCTTCCTCTTCTGTTAAATTTCCAGAACTATAGGCAGAATCAATAGCCATCTGTTTTCCAGGAAGAGCATCAAGAGCAAAACGAGCGGCCACTTCAGCAACTCTTGTAGCACCCTTAGTGATAACAATAAATTGAACTGCAATTATAATAAGAAATATTATAAAACCAACAAAGAGACCTTGAGTTCCAGAAGTTCCAACAACAAATGTTCCAAAGGCCCTTATCATTTGACCATCGAAATTCATTCCTTTTATCAAAATTAATCTAGTAGAAGAAATATTTAAAACAAGACCAAAAATGGTCATCACAAGTAAAAGTGTTGGGAAAACTGAAAAATCAAGTGAACGTTTGGAATAAAGGACAATAAGCATAACTAAAAGACTTATTACCAAATTAACTGCAATCAAAGCATCTAAAATAAATGCAGGAAGAGGCAAAATAAAACTAGCAACAACAAGTATTAAGCCAACTGAAACTACCAAGTCCGCTTTATTATTAAGTCCAAAATATACTAATAAAGAATTTTTTCTTGCATCCAACAAACTTAACCTCTAATTAAATTTTTTAGCAATAGAATACACTTTCACAAGAATTTTAGAAACAATTTCCCAATATTCTCTTGGAATTTCTTCATTAACATCAACATTAGCATAAAGATTCCTTGCAAGGGACTTATTTTCCATCACAGGAATATTATTCTCTCTGGCAATTTGTTTAATTACAAATGCAATTTCATCTTGCCCTTTTGCAAGCACCTTTGGTGCTAACATAGTATTACTATCCCACTTAATAGCAACAGCAAAATGTTCCGGATTAGTAATTACTACATCCGCTTGAGGAACCGTTACTTTTAAATTAGCATTCAAAATTTCTCTCATTCGCTCCCGCATTCTAGAACGAAGCAGAGGATCTCCTTCCATTTCTTTTCTCTCTTGCTTTACCTCTTCTTTTGTCATTTTCAAATTTTCAATATAACGAGTTCTTTGAAAGAGATAATCCAATATACTAATACCCATCAATACTATTATTGAAAAAAAACATATTCTGTAAGCAAGACTTAATATAACAGAAATACCATCTTCAAGACTATATTCAAACATTCTTGAGATTTTACCTATATTGCTTCTTAGCATTATATAATATATAAAAGATATTATAGCAACTTTTGATAAACTTTTAAACAAATTAAAAAAAGCATCGAATGAACCAAAAGAATTTTTAATCCACTTTGAAAAATTTGGATTTACTCTATCCCACTTGGGAACTACAGGTTTAAAGGTTATCAAAAAGCCAACTTGCACAACGTTAATTAAAAAAACAACTATAAACGATATCAAAAGAAATATAATCACATATCCAAGCATCGATCTAATATATGCAAAACCCAATGAATAAATACTAATCGACATTATCTCTGGAAGCTTACCAGCTTGCCACTTAAAAACATCCATTAATTCGTAAGAAAAATAAGATAACATAAAGAAAAACACAGAAAACAATATGAAAAGAGTAACTGCCACATTAATTTCGGTTGATTTTAATACTTGCCCCTCTTCTCTTGCTTTTTGTTTTTTCTGTTCAGTAGGAAGTTCAGTTCTACCCTCATCCTCTGAGGCAAAAAAATTAAGAGGTATATACCAATTTTTACTTAAAAATTCATTTCTAGTATTCATTTTAAGGTCTCAGAAAATAAATTTAAAGCATTCATCATAGATTCTAAAGCAAGTTCAATTACTCTCTTAACAGACATCACCAAACTTGGAAAACCAATATATAAAATAATTAATCCCAATACTAACGAAACTGCAAAACTAATCATTAATAAATTAATCTGGGGAGTGGTCTTTGAAAGTATACCTAAAATTAAATATAAAAGTAAAAGAACCCCTAATATTGGAAGAGAAATTATCAAAGCTTTTTCAAAAAGAATAGCAAAAGAATAAAACATCAACTTAATAAATTCATAATTTTTTATATTAACCATATTTTCAACTCTAACATTTAAAACAGAATCATGCACTCCAATCATAAAGAAACGCAACAAAACATTATTTGATAAAAATAAAAGTAAAAAAAGACAAGTAAATAATTGAGATATTACCAAATTATCTTCTTCTGCAAAAACATCGAAAATATTTGCATAAGCAAGACCCATCTGATTTGAGAAAAAAAATCCAAGCAAATGAAAAACACTAAAAATTATGCTTACAAAAAAAGCCTGAATAAGACCTAAAATGGCTTCTCCTGCTAATATCAATGTAAATGCAATCAAATTATCTAAAGGGTAAACAATATTTATCTTATCTACAACAATAATAGACAAAATTAAAGCAAAGAAAAAATTTAAATAACTCATTCTTATAGTTGCAAAAAAAGGTGAAAACCTTAGAAAAAGAAAAATTCTAACAAACACAGGCAAGATCACAAAAGACTTTAAAACTAAAAAATTCATATTCATACTTTAATCCATACATTATATATTTTGTATTTGACTAAAAACCATAAAAGCAAAAAGCATAAGCTTTTTTAAAATCCAAGGACCAAATATAACAAGAGTTAAAAGTATTATAATAATCTTGGGAATAAAACTAAGTGTTTGATCTTGAATAGATGTAACAGCTTGAAAAATTGAAATTAAAAGACCAACTATAAGAGCTGTAATCAACATTGGTGCTGAGAGAATAATAATATTCTCAATGGAAATTCTAATTAAATAAATAATTTGTCCTGTTGTCATCTAAATCCTTCACATAAAGCTTTTCACAAGCCCACTAGTAATCAAAGTCCAACCATCTACCATTACAAAAAGCATAAGTTTGAATGGTAAAGATATCATTACAGGCGGCAACATTATCATTCCCATTGCCATTAAAACAGCAGCTACAATAATGTCTATTACTATGAATGGTAAAAATATTAAAATGCCCATTTTAAAAGCAACTTTCAGTTCGTGCAAAACAAAAGATGCAATAAGAACATGAGTAGGAACTTCACTAAAATTATTAGGCTTGGGGTAATTACTAATACTCATAAACAATCTAATCTCTTCATGCTTACTATTAGACATTTGCTTATACATAAAATTTCTAAGAGGAGCAATTCCCCTATCATAAAATTCATTAAAACCTATTTTTGAATCCTGAAGAGGCAAATATGCTTCTTTATATATTATGTTAAAAGTTGGCCACATAGTAAAAAGAGTTAAAAATAAAGCTAATCCCATTATTACCTGATTAGGTGGTGATTGTTGAAGTGATAATGCCCTTCTAATAAAATCTAATACTATTGCTATCCTTAAAAAAGAAGTCATTAAAACTAAGAAAGCTGGAGAAAGAGTTATTATAGTTAATATCAATAACAGTTGCAAAGGAAAAATTATTCCACCGCCAATAGAATTCACAAGATCAACAAACGGAAAATTTAAACCAGTAGTAGTTTGCAAAGATTTAGTTTGAGCAAATGCAAAATTTATGACTCCAAGAAATAAGAAAAAACTTAATTTTTTACTCAAATTTAACCTCTAAAATTTTTTCAGCCTATCTTGTTTGCTTTTTAAAGAAGTCTCAATATCGTTCTCCAATGCCGTATACTCAGTCTCATCAAACAATAACTCATCTTTTTTGTTCTTACGCAATACTTTATTAAAAATTGACTTAAATGTAGTTACATCACTAAGATTTTTAGCTTTATCAAGCTCAAATTTTAAATTATCTAGTTCTTTACCCTGTTTAATCTCTCTTAGCAAAATAGAAGAATTACTTGATACTAAAAATACATAAACATTATCTAGTATACTGATAACCCTTACAGAATTTTTATTGTCTATTTTATAAAAAGCAAGCTCTCTTATAAAATCTGATTTATAAGCATTTTTAACTTTTTTATGACTTAGAATCATTTTTTTGAACAAAAAGATACAAATAAGAAAAAAAAGAAAGAACAGAAATATAGTAACTAAATCTGAAATATTGAAAAGAGATATATTTTGTATATCTTTATTATTCAAATTAGCCTTATCACCCTCAAATATCGGTAAATTAACCTCACTCTCTAAGCTAGAAGAAAAAACATCTAAATCAACTTCATTTTCCTGTGCAAACAAATTTTTGAAAAAAAATATAAAAAAAATTAAAAACACAAACTTAAATAAAGTTAATTTACTCATTTTTGATTTTAATTATTTCGGTAATTCTAACACCAAAATTTTCATCAATTACAACAACCTCTCCTTTAGCTATCACTTTACCATTTACCAAAATATCTACAGGTTCACCAGCAAGTTTATCAAGTGTAATAATCGTCCCCTCAGACATGCCAAGTATATCTTTTATTTTACGCTCAGTTCTACCAAGTTCAACAGTAACTTGCATAGAAACATCCATCAAAAGACCAAAATTACTAGGATCAACACCTTCAGGCAAAGTATCAATTAAATCAGGAAGTTTAACACCCTTTATCTCAGGTTTTTCTTCACCAATATTACTCTTATCATCTATAGCCATTAATTCACCTCTTTACTAAACTTATTAACGCATTTAAACTTTTAAAAACCTATTCAACCTCTTCAGTGAGCTCTTTTAACAAATCAAAATCCTCTACTTCACCAACTTTTTCTGTAACCTGAACTGAAATCTTATTTCCAACAAGACCCATTCTGCACTTAAATTTTTTTTTAGTCCCTACCTTTAAGATCAAATCTTTATCTATTGGAGAATTTTCAAAATTAAGAACATCACCTTTTGCTAAGGATAATATTTCTCTTACCTTTAATTTAACCTCTCCAATTTCAGCCACTAAAAGCATATCTGTATTTTCAAGCTTTTCTCTAAGGATGTCAAGATTTTCACTAGTAGTGCCCACACCAATTAAAGAATGCCAATATCTTGTTGAAAGCTTAGATACAATAGGCTCTATTGTAATATAAGGCAAACAAAAATTCATAAGCCCTTCAACTTTACCTATCTTAACTTCAAGAGTTACTAAAATAACCATTTCTGTTGGAGGAACTATTTGCGCAAATTGAGGATTAACCTCTATGTGCCCAAAACGAGGCCTAAGATCGACTACCTGCGACCAAGCTTCTCTCATATTAGCAAGTATACGGATAATAACACTTTCCATGACAGACTGTTCTATTTCTGTTAAATCCCTACTCTTATCCTTAATAGTATCTCCATCTCCTCCAAAAAGTCTATCAACTATTGCAAACGCAATGGTTGGATCAACCTCAAAAATAGCAGAACCCTTAAGAGGATCCATATTAATTATTGCTAAAGTAGTAGGATTTGGAATAGATCTAATAAACTCTTCATAGGTCAACTGATCAACTGAGGCTACATGCACATGAACCATCTTCCTCAAAAGTGCTGAGAGTGAAGTTGTAGTATACCTTGCAAATGCTTCATGAAAACTTGATACTGTCCTTACTTGTTCTTTTGAAAATTTGTCTGGTCTTTTAAAATCATAAACTTTAATTTTCTGTTTCTTGCCCATAGAACTAGATATGATATTAGAAAGTGAATCATCTGATGATAAATTATCAGATGAATTAATAGATTCTAAAAGACTGTCTATATCATCTTGTGATAATGCTCCTGGATTACCTGCCATTCAAAATTCCTTTTAAAACTCACATATCAAAAATATCAATTTGTGTTAATGCTATTTCTTTTATTTCACCATTTCGAAGAATACTATTAATTCTAGCCTTAATTTCCGCCTTAATCTGACTTTCGTTCTTTATCTCTTGTCCTGTTCTTTGGCTAAAATATTCTCTAATAATATCTTTTAACCGCACTTTCTGTCTTCCAAGTTCACTTAAAATATTTACATTATTCTCAGCATAACCTAATGCAAGTTTTATGACAAAAGTCTTTGGAGGAGTATCTTGAGTAGTTCCCCTAATTTCATCTATGCTTTCATACCATATAAGCATAGGGGGTTTCCCCAAATATTCATTAGAAAAAATTGGGAAATTATTAGGTGCTCCACTTTGACTTACTACCATCTTAGAAACAAAATAAGCAACTATTATCATGATAACAACAGTAAATAGTCCTATAGCTAACATTTGCAAAATTTTTATTATAACATCAGGTAGAAATCCCATTCTCTTATTATTCGCACCACCTACGTCAATACTACCATCATCTCTTTCAGGCATATTACCTCCTATAAATTTCCTCTTTCATTACTAAAACATTATTATTGATTAATACCTTTAGTAGAACTCAAAGAAGCATCACTAGTAATCAAAATATCTATTCTTCTATTATAAGCTCTACCTTCAGGAGTATCATCTGTGGCAACCGGTCTACTTCCCGCAAATCCAGACACCTCAAATTTACTCTCAATGCTTTGGATCTTAGACTGATCGGTGTAATTCAAAATCTGCTCTAACATATTTACTGCTCTTGCCGATGAAAGCTCCCAATTGCTTTTCCAAATTCCATTTATATTAACATCAACATTGTCTGTATGTCCTTCGATTTTAAAATTATACCCTTGATTATCCAAAAAACCAATAAAAGAAGCTATCTTTTGTATAGTTTCCCTATTATCATCAAGCTTAACCTCAGCACTAGCTGAATCAAAAAAAGCATCGGCTAAAAGAGATACAACAACACCTTGTTCATAATGCCTCACAATAACCTTATTAGACTGAATTTTTTCAATAAATTCAATAATAAACTTATTTTTAGATCTCTGAGAAGATTGCTTATTTTTCCCAGTAGAGGGTAAATACATAAAACTATTACTCAAATAAGAAAGCTTATTAATATCTAAGGTCTTACCGCCCTTAAAAAATCCGGAACCTGTAAACGAAGCTGACATTATTTTTATTATATTTTCTTTGAAAAGAATATCATTTAATGAAAACATAGTAACAAAAAAAACAAGTAACAAGGTAACCATGTCTCCATACGTTAACATATACTCAGGAGCACCTTCTTCACACTTTAAACGTTTTTTCCTATTTCTCAATGACATCACTCGCCCCCAAAAATACCGCTTCCAAGCTGACTCCTATCTTTAGGAGTTAAAAACGTTACCAATTTTTGTTCTAAAATTCTAGGGTTATCCCCTGCCTGAATTGATAAAATACCCTCAACGATCATCGTCTTAATTGATGCTTCCTCAATATCTATAGATTCTAATTTAATTTGAATAGGAAGCAACATTAAATTTGCCATTATTGTACCATAAAGAGTTGTAATAAGAGCAACAGCCATAGAAGAACCAAGAGCTGATTTGTCTTCTAAATTTCCAAGAAGAGCTATAAGCCCAATAAGCGTACCTGTCATCCCAAAAGCAGGAGCAAGTTTCCCCCAAGTTCCAAAAAGATCAGCACCAATCTTATGTCTCTCTTGCATTTGATCAAGTTCAAGATAAAGCATAGTTCTAATTATCTCAGGATCAGCACCATCAACGACAAGTCTCATTCCAGACTTAAAAAAAGGATCATTGATTTGCTCAAGTTCATCATCAAGAGATAAAAGCCCTTCTTTTCTGGCTTTTTCTGAAAGTTCAACTAAAGTCTTTATAATGGGAACTTTACCAAAAGAACTCTTTTTAAAGAAAAATCCTAAATATGTAGGAATTTTTTTTACAGTGGGAATTTCTGAGGAAGCCACAAGTGCAGAAAAAGAACCAACAACCGTAATAAACACAGAACTTAAATCCCAAAAAACCCCTAATCCTGTAGGAGTAAATGCCATAGAAATTAAAATAGCACCAAATCCAACGCCCCATCCAACTATACTAGCTAAATTCATAGCTCAACTCCCTTATTCTCTTGTGTAATTCTGTCTAACAAAGCAATCTCTCTCCTATGCATCTTGATTTTATCCACAACCTCTACTATATCTTCTTTTACAATCAATTTTTTACCATTCATAAGAAGAATCGTAGTATCAGGATTAGCTTCAATACTCTCAATATGACAAGGATTTAAATAATACCCATCGCCATTAAGTTTAGTTACATAAATCATAAACTAAAACAAAAAATTAATTCTTAAGTCTTACAAGCTCTTGTAATAACTGATCCGAAGTGGTTATAGTTTTAGCATTAGCCTGAAAACCTCTTTGAGTAACTATCATATCTGTAAATTGTTCAGCAAGATCAACATTAGCCATTTCTAAAACTCCTGCTCTAATAGTACCAAGGCCTGCCAAACCAGTTTCACCTATCTTAGCCTGACCTGAATTACTTGTCTCAATAAAATTAGTATCACCTACCTTTGCAAGTCCCCCAGGATTAACAAATGAAGCAAGCGCAATTTTGCCAATATCTCGCCTAATACCATTTGAATAAACTCCCATTATTATGCCATTTTGATCTATTTCATAGTTTTCCATATATCCCATACCATATCCATCTTGAATAATAGCCTTTGTAGTACTTGCATCAGCAAATTGCGTAATTGAATCAGTATAACTACCAACAGTACCAAGTCTAAGATTAATAGTTTGCTGCTCACCAACTTCTCCAGTGTTAGCATTCACAACACCAAAAGTTACAGGAAATTCAAGCAAATCACCAGGCTGACCTGCCTGACCATTTAAAGAAAGCAATGCTCCTTCATTATTAAAGCCTATTGTAAAATTGGAATTTGTCTCTCCATTTACTAAAACTGTAGTGTTCCATAAATTAGGAGTAGTTGTATCCTTTACAACTCTAAGTTCAACAACACTAGTATTTCCAAAATTATCATAAATAGTCTTATTAACAACCCAAGTACCACGAGCAACATCCACTTCACTTGCACCTTCCCCAATTATAGGTAATCTTTTATCAAGATTACAAGCAAAAGTAATGTGTTCAGTAGCCTTAGCACCTTCTTTATCTCCAATAGGAATAACTAAATCTTCAACATCAGCAGATGTATTAATAACCTGTTCGCCCCCAATAGACTTTGCCATCCAACCTTGAATTCTCATACCATTTGCAGGATTTACAAGATGCCTATTAGAATCAACATCAAATGCACCAGCTCTTGTATAAAAAGAATTATTACCATCTCTTAAAATAAAAAAACCATTACCACTAATTCCAAGATCAGAAGCTTTTTGGGTGCTTTGAAAAGATCCTTGAGTATGAATAGTATCAATAGTAGCAACACCCATTCCAAGACCAACTTGTTTTGGATTAACACCTCCACGCCCATCAGTAGGACGAGACGCACCAGAAATACTTTGAGATATCATATCTTGAAAATTAACTCTTCCTTTCTTAAAACCAATAGTATTAACATTGGCAATGTTATTACCAACAACATCCATTCTTGTTTGATGATTCTGAAGACCAGAAACACCAGAATATAAAGACCTCATCATATAATTACTCCTCTAATCCTACTGACAAAATATTATTATAAATATAATACTTGCCATCAATCATAATTTGTGGAACTATTCCTGTTTTAATATTTGTAACTTTACCCTTAATAATCTCTCCATCAACATGTTCAAATTCAACTATTTTTCCCAATAAATCCAAATCTTTATTTATACCAAGAACAGATGAAAGACTCTCAAAAGATTTACTCATATTTGTCATTTGTTCAAGAGCTGAAAATTGTGCCATTTGAGCAATAAATTCTTTATCTTTCATTGGATCTGTAGGATCTTGATATTTAAGTTGAGTAATAAGTAGTTTCAAAAAATCATCCCGACCAAGATTATTACCCTTAACACCTCTTTGTACCTTAGAATTAGATATTTCCTTAGTTCGGCCTATACCGACTAAATTGTCAATATGATCAATTGTACTCATCTATCCTCCATTTTAAACAATAAAATTAATACTTTTTTCTAAATCACCAGAAATCTCAATATTATCCTCAATTTTAAAGATATTATTCTTATTCAAAGAAGATGATTGACTCTCAACATCTTCCTCAAAATTACTAGAAAAAAACCCAGAACCACTACCTGCAAGAGAAAGATTTAAACTAGTATTAAAACCATTATCATTTAACATTTTACTGATTGAATACATATTTTGCTCAAAAAGAGTCCTAACATTATGATTATCAACTATAATCTTACCTAATAAATTATTATTAGAATCAAGATTTAAATTAATTCTTATACTACCAAGTCTTTTAGGCTTTAAAATCAGCCTAATTTCCCCTGTATCATTCGATTTTAACACAATTTTGGCCTTATTCACAATATTATGATTTATTTTTAAATTCCATTCTGACATTAAATTATCAGTAATATGATCAATAAAAGATCCTTTAACAGGTTTTGTATTAAAACTAGAAAGATCACCTATAGATTCTGCCAATCCATCAAACGTTTCTTTAAGACCATATTTGCCAATATAATTTCCACCATCAATTAACCTAACCCTAGAACCTGAACTAAGAAATTCCTTAACACTATCATTTTTTTTAAAATTTTTAACATCAATAGCAATAACATCTTTTTCCCTATCTCTCTTTACAACATTCAAATCTCTATGATTAGAATTAAAATCAACACTTAAAATATCAAAATTAAAAAGAGAATTTACATTGCCAAACAAAATATTAAGATCAGACAAAACTTTTTCAAAAATTTTTAATATTTCTACTTTGTCACTAAGTTCAGAATCAAAAGACAAACTCTCACTTAAAACTTTCAGACTTTCAAAATCAAATAAATTATTCACCTTTTTTACTAAAGATTTTAAATTAGACACGAAACCGTTATCACTAAATTTTTCAAAGGCAAAGGGATTTTTTAAAGAGATATTCTTAAAATCCTTACTTACAAGGCCATTACTTTTTAAAAATTTTACAAATTCTAGTATTGAATCCCTAAACTTAGACAAATTTTGAATCTCTAAAGAAATAAGATCTGAAAAAACACCCTTTTTAGCCTGACTAAAAATACCACCTACATTTACAAAATTAAAATCCTTGTTTAGACTTGGCAAACTAACAATAGTCTTACTTAAATTATTCATGCATCACTCCAATGAACTAACAGACATTTTTCTAATTAGTACAGCGGCCTTCTTAGAATCCATAAGAGACAACCAATAAGGAACAATAGACACCCGTCCCTCTTTTTTAGCAATATCTTCCACCTTACGCATATAATATATTGCAATCTCATCATTAAGTTCTTCAAGCCTCTTAACAGCATCCTTTGGTGGCATATTAATTAAATATAAAGCAGCCTGAGCAAAATTTGCGTCTTCATCTTTATATTTATTGACAATATCATCAATTACTTTCTGTTTCAGATCTAAATCTTTTTGCTTTTGATTAAGTTCGGCTTCTAATTTATTCAAACTATCTTCTCTCTTTTTCAATTCTTCTCTCAATTTTTCAACTTGTTGACCTTTAATATAAATCGCTTCTTTTTCCTTTATCATTCTAATCTCTTCAAGACTAATATGTGTATATTCAAGCGGCTGAGCATCTCCCTTAAAAAGCAAAGACCTAATATACACAGGCAAGTAATCTCTAGTTTGATATATGCCAAATAAATCGATCAAAAAAAATGAAAACACTAAGAAAAAAATAACCAAAAACAACCACAAAACAAATCTAAGTAAAAATAACAAGAAATCATTCATTGATTATTCCCTAATTTTTTACAAATTCTATAACTAACATATTCATCTAAAAACAAGCTTTCGCCTTTTACTTTTTCTTTAATTATAATATCATCTAAAGTTTTTATTAATATGTCAACCTTTTTTTCTTCTCCATATTTCTTCAAATAAATATCATGATACTTATCATACTCATGCTTAAGCTTTTCAAGCTTTTTCAACTCTTTCCCTTTTATATAAGTCAAATAATCCAAATAATTTCCTTTCGAAAAAACATCCATATTGTTTAATTTATTTAAACCTTCAGACATTCCTTCTAGAAATTCTTCTATTTTTGAAATCTTATTATTTACATTCACTAAATCGTTTTCGCTGAACTTCCTATCATAAGCCCTAATACTCAATATTTTTTCGAAAATTTTTTTCTTAAAAATTAAATCATTCAAGCTAATATTTCTCTCAATTCACTATCCAAATTTTCAAAATCAAACTCCTCTTGTATTCCTTGAGACAAAAAATCAATAATTTTTGGATATTTTGCAACTGCCAAATCAACTTCTTTATTAGAACCTTTAATATAAATTCCCGTCTTAATTAAATCTTCATAACTTTTATAAATTGATAATAAATTCCTAATCTTAGATATCAATTTTTGTTTCTCAAAATTTACTATTCTATGAAGAGATCTTGAAGTAGAACTTAAAATATTTACAGAAGGATAAATCCCTCTATCAAATAAATCTCTATCCAAAATAATGTGTCCATCTAAAACAGCTTTCATATTATCAGCTATTGGTTCTGTAAAATCATCACCCTCAACAAGCACAGTATAAAACCCTGTAATACTACCCTTAGAATTAAGTCCTGAACGCTCAAGCAAAATAGGAATTTCTACAAAAACAGAAGGGGGATATCCTTTAGTAGCAGGTGGCTCTCCCATAGAAAGACTAATTTCTCTTTTAGCATTTGCAAATCTTGTAATTGAATCAAACAGTAACATAACATCCATCCCACGATCTCTAAAATATTCAGCTATTAATGTTGCAGTATAAGCCCCTTTATATCTTGAAATAGGAGATGCATCAGAGGTTGAAACAATCAAAACACTTTTCTTAAAACATTCTTCTCCAAGATCATAATTAATAAACTCATTAAGCTCACGGCCTCTCTCACCAATAAATGCAATAACATTAACATCTGCCTTAGAATTTTTAGCAATCATACCAAGCAAAGTAGACTTACCAACACCCGCACCTGAGAAAATACCTACACGTTGCCCCTTTGCGACTGGTAAAAACCCATCAAGAACTTTAACACCAGTAACTATTTGCTCAGAAAAAACACCTCTACTTAAAGGATTAATACTACTAAAACTTAATTCTTTATAAAAATTACCAAAAAATTGCCCTTTATTATCAATAGGCCTACCAAGAGAATCAATCACCCTACCAAGTAATTCATCACTAAGATTAATCTGAAGCTTCTTACCTAAAGAGCAAACTTTATCGCCAATCTCAATTCCATCAAATCCTTCATAAGCCATAAGGTTAACAAAAGATCCATTTAAACCTAAAACTTCAGCATATATTTTTTTACCACTTCTCTGTTCAATTGAACATAAATCACCAATACCACATTTTGGGCCCAAACTTTCTACCAAAAGTCCTTTAATCTTCCTTACTTTACCAATAAGAGATATAGGCTCAACATCATCCAATATTTTTGAATAACCTTCAAAAAAGGTGTCCATCAATATTCCTTAATCTCTAAAATATAGAAGAAAAATTTTTAAATTTCTCCTCTATTCTATCCAGTTGGGATGAAATTCGTGCATCTATTTCCCCAAAATCAGTCTCAATAATACATCCTCCCTTTCCTATGTTAACGTCTTCAACAACTTCTAAGTTTTTTATAAAATCAAATTTAGAAATAAACTCATGTTTTTGATGACTCACAACATCTATATCATCAAGATTAACACGAATAACAATATTTGTTTTGCTTTTTACTTTCTTTAAAGCTTCATTTACATTTTCTATAACAACATCTTTCTGAGAATCTATAATTTTTTTAACCACCTTAACTGCAATCTGCATGACAAGATTCATTATGTGTTCCCCTGAAGATTCAAGTATCTCCTTTCTCTTTGCAATCAAAGAAGATATTATATTATTTAATTTTCCTAATATTTTATCATAATCTTCACGACCCTTATTAAACCCTGCATCATACCCTTCATTTCTTCCTCTTGCCATTTCCGTTTCAAGTTCCCTTTTTAATCGCGCTTCATGTTCTTTAACTATTTTTTCAATTTCTAAATTGGACTCTTGCTCAATCGCTCCTTTTTTGTTATCCGCTTCCTTTTGCAAAGCTTCAGCTCTCTCACTAGCCAAACTTACTATTTTGTTAGCCTGTTCTTTAGCTTCTTCAAGAATCTTAAAACATTCAGCATCTATTTCCTTTTTAGCAAGCTCATGTTCACGTTCAATTTCCTCTTGAAGTTTTGCTCTTTGATTTATTAAGTCTTCAAGCTCATTGCGAAGCTTAATGCTACGACTATTTATGTCACTAAGTTCATTTTCTTTTCTCTTAATTTCCAACGATTTAAAAATAGGATTTGTAATCTCAACAAACTCTAACTTTACTGCATTTACAACTTCTTTTGATTTATATAAAACCTTAGGCAAATACAACTCCTTCCTCAGACAAGTACATCTTCTTCACCACCCCTTGAGATTACTATTTCACCCTGCTCTTCTAATTTTCTAATAAGAGAAACAATTTTTTGCTGAGCTTCCTCAACATCTTTACGTCTAGTAGGCCCTAAAAATTCCATATCTTCCTTAAGCATTCCAGCAGCCCTCTTAGACATATTTTTAAAAATCTTATCTTGAACAGATGCATCAACTGATTTTAAAGCTTTTGCTAACTCCTGACCATCTATTTCTCTTAAAATTCTCTGTATTGATCTATCATCAAGAAGAACAATATCTTCAAATACAAACATTTTCTTTTTAATTTCCTCTGCAAGTTCAGGATCCTCTTCTTCAAGGGATTCAATAATAAATTTCTCTGTCTTTCGATCGGCCATGTTAATTATTTCAACAACATTATCAACACCTCCAGCTGAAGTATAGTCCTCTGAAGATAAAGAAGCCAACTTTTTCTCAAGCACTCTTTCAACTTCTCTTACCACTTCAGGAGAAGTTCTATCCATCAATGCAATTCTTCTTGCAACATTAGTTTGAATTTCAGTAGGAAGGCTAGAGAGAATAAATGAAGCTTTTTGAGGATCAAGATACGAAAGTATTAAAGCAATTGTCTGTGGATGTTCTTGTTGAATAAAGTTTAAAATATTAGCAGGATCTGCTCTTCTAACAAATTCAAAAGGCCTTGATTGCAAAGCAGAACCTAAATTATTAATAATATCTACTGCTTTTTGAGTACCAAGGGATTTCTCAAGAAGCTCCCTAGCATAATCTATTCCACCCTTTTGAATAAATTCTTGAGCCATCATTAACTCTTTAAATTCTAAGAGAACACTATCTTTAAGATCCGAGGTAACAACATCAAGTCTTGCTATTTCAAAAGTTAAAGATTCTATCTCCTCTTGAGATAAATATTTAAATATTTTAGATGAAATTTCAGAACCTATTGAAACTAATAAAATAGCGGCTTTCTGTTTTCCCGTTAAAGTAGAAATACCTAATATCTCTTTTTCTTTTTGCTCTTCCATATAGATTATTACCCTTTATACATTCTTCACAATCCATGTTCTAATAAGCTTAGCAACATCTTCTGGTTTCTCTCTAGCTAAAAGTTCAGCATTACTTTGAAGTTCATCCTCTTCTCTAATTCCACCAACAACATCATCAACACCAATATCATTGCTATCCATTAATGCTTGCTGACGTCTTAAATGTGCTTGCCTTGAAAACTCTTCTTCTTTAAGGCGTCTTCTTCTCTCAAGTTCTCTAGACACAATGAAAAATATCGTAAATATTAATATCAACAATGCAAATATTATACTTACTGTAAAAATAAGAAACTTAAATTTTTCAGTTGAAAAATAATCTTCATCTATCTTTCTAAATTCATTCACTCGATCAAAGGCAACATTCCTAATGGCAATTGAATCCCCCCTCTCCGGCTTATACTCAAAAGAACTCTGTAAAACATCTGTAATATTTTTTAAAGCTTCATCAGAAATAGGCTTATATTCCCTTTTACGCATGCCATTTTCTATAATAAAATTTCCAGACTCATCATAAACAAAATCCCAAACACCATCTATAAAAATACCAAGAGAAATCCCTGCAATTCTAGCAGGCTCCTTTTCGTTTAAAGATTTTTTCTCATTAAGAGCAACATTCTTTATTTCTTTAAACTCATTTGACTTACCGATAATATCACTTAAATCTCGGTACTCAGGAGGAGTATTACCTTCTTGACCAGGTGGCCCCCATGGACTATAACCTTGTCCCTCGTATTCTCTTTTATGCACTTGTGAAGAAAGCAATGTAGAATCACTAACTTTCCTTGTGTTATAAGAAACTCTTGGATCCTGGGGCTCAATCTCAATAGGAGCATACTCTTTAGATTCCGTAGTTTGACGAGAAGTATCAAGTGTCACATTAACTCTTGCAATCATAAATCTATCAACAGATAAAACCTTACTTAAAGCGGAATTAATTTCATCTCGAAGCATAGTTTCATATTTTAATTTAAGCTTTCTTTCCTTTTCAGCCAAATCAATCCTATCAACGCCATCTAAATTAGAAAAATCATTTAAAATAGTCCCTTTATTATCAACAATAGCAATATTATCCGATTCAAGACCCTCAATAGCATATTGAATCAGCTTAACAAGTCCTTCCACCTTTTTACGATTAGTCACAATATCAGAACCAGGCTTAGGAGTAATTCTAACAGACGCTTTAACTGCTTCCTGTGATTCTTTAAAAAGAGCCTTTTCTGGCATCACAAGATTAATACTAACAGCATCAACATCATCAAGAGCTACAATATGCTGTTCAACAGCTCTTGTAATCGATCTCCGAAGATTAACATTTCTCTCAAAATCCGTAATGGTCCATCTATCAATATCAAAAAGAGACCAAGGATCCATATGCATAGGAATAAGCTCTTCTCTTACAAGAATTGCTCTCATTTTTTTTGAAATATTTTCATCACTTAAGTAAATTTTTCCATCAGCAGCAACAATATATTCAACACTTTCTCTATCCAATCTTTGCACTATTCTATCTAACAAGTACTGCTCTTTAATACCAACACCAAAAAGAGCAACACCTTGTTTTTTAGTAGAAAATCCTATTAAAAAAATAAATGCTAAAATTATGAATAAAGCAATAACACCAAAAGCCACTTTTTGAACCATACTGGCCTTTTTGAAATTCTTATTTACTGATGCAAAAAACTTAGTAATAAAATTGTTCAAACCGAATAGCTCCTTAACGAATATTAATTACATCTTGATAAGCCTTTATGCTTCTTTCAACAACAGCCTTTGTAATACTTAAATTCATATTAGCTTTAGCCATTGCTATTGTAATATCATGCACATCCACACTATTTGATTGCAAAATAGCTTGTTGAGACATTCTAAACACATCCAATTGGCTATTATTCACATCAGATATTAAATTAAAGAACAAATCTTTGAAAGATTCTGCCTTTACCTCACGTTTAAAGTCAAAACCAGAAAAACTTTTATCAAAATGCAAAGGATTTTTACGAACTAAATAAACATTATTATCTGTAAAAAAAGAATCTACTTCCATTGCTCACAAACCTCCTTAATTCTGCAGTATTGATAATGCACTCCTAAACATTGCTTTGCTACTATTAATGACAGTAGAATTTGCTTCATAAGCGCGAGAAGCAGATATCATATCCACCATCTCTTCAACTACATTCACATTAGAAAATTCCACATAACCCTTGAGATCACCAGATTTTATTGCATCAGGATGAGTTGGATCATACTTTAATTTAAAAGGGGACTTGTCTTTTTCAATACCAGAAACCCTTACACCTTGACCAACTCCATTATCAAGATAATCAGGAACAAAAGGACCCTTCCAATACGGACTTACAACCCTTGGAGAAAAAATTATCCTCTGTCTTCTATAAGAGCCCCCCTCAGAAGTTCTAGTAGTCTCCACATTAGCAATATTATTTGCAATAACATCTAGTCTCAATCTTTGAGCTGTCAAACCCGTTGAAGCAGTATTAATACTTGAAAATAATCCCATATATAATATTCCTTGAGGTTATAACTTATTTTATTACAATATTTACACTTTTAAAATGATGGGCTTGAATATTTGTAAACAAACCATACATCATTTGATTCTGAGAAAGATTTTTCATCTCAGAATCAATATCAACATTATTACCATTATTATTGAGAGTAGAAAGATAATCAAGCATCCTGCGAGGTTTAACATCTAAATATCCCAACTCTTTAAAACCATTCAAGTGTTTACTATTACCCCTTATTAAAGATAAATTATTTGTTCCTTCATTGAAAATTGCTCGTTCAAGCTCAGACTCAAAAGTGACATTACTTCTCTTAAAATTTGGAGTATCTACATTTGCAACATTATCAGCTATAACACTTTGTCTCAAACTAAGCACATCCAAATATCTATGTGCTAAATCAATTGACCTATCAAAAATATTCAAGCTCACATCCTCTATATCACAAAACACTTTTTACTATATTATATAATAAGTTAAGTCTTTTTGTTCGTTAATTTTTATTTTTTCATTAACATAGTCCAAGTTTATTTCAAATTTTTTTAACTTGCTACCGGGTGCTTCAAAAAAAAGATCGGTAAGAATCTTTTCCATAACTCCATGCAACCTTCTTGCTCCAAGATTTTCTCCTTCATAATTCATATCAAAGGCAAATTCAGCAATTCTATCAATCGCTTCTTCACTAAATGTCAAAGTCAAATTATAAACCTTAAACATTGCAATGTACTGTTTTATTAAAGAGTTTTTAGTGTGTTTTAAAATATTTTTGAAATCATTTACACTTAAACTTTTAAGTTCAACCTTAATTGGAAACCTACCTTGAAGTTCTGGTATTAAATCAGATGGCTTTGATAAATTAAAAGCACCTGCAGCAATAAACAAAATATGAGAAGTATCTACTATCCCATATTTTGTATTAACCTTAGATCCCTCAACAATTGGCAAAATATCTCTTTGAACTCCTTCTCTAGATATATCATTTCCTGTTCTATTCTTAGTAACTATCTTATCGATCTCATCAATAAAAACAATTCCCATATTTTCAACTCTTGATTTGGCAACCTCTACAATATTCTCATAATCCACTAACTTTTCAAGCTCTTCAGATATAATTATTTCCCTGGCTTTTTTTATTTTTAATTCCCGTCTCTTCTTCCTATCAAATATATTATTAATCAATCCTCCAACACTCATATCAATCTCTTCTAAATTACTACCAGAAAATATTTCGATAGTAGAAATGGGCATTTTTCCTGAAACATAAATATCAATAAGATTATCATCAATATCCCCACTTCTTAATTGTTTCCTAAACTTATTTCTTAATTTATCACGAATTTTTCTTTCTTCTTCACTTGTATTACCATTCTCAGAACTCTCAGAAGTTTTCAAAAGCTTGTCAATTATTCTCTCCTCAGCACGCCTGTTTGCCTCTTCACGAACAGAATCATACATCTCTTCTCTTACCATATTCACCGCAATACTCATCAAATCACGAATCATAGACTCAACATCACGACCCACATAACCTACCTCGGTATATTTTGTAGCTTCAACTTTAATAAAAGGAGCCTTAATAAACTTTGAAAGCCTTCTTGCAATCTCAGTTTTACCAATTCCAGTTGAACCAACCATAATAATGTTTTTAGGCATGACATCATCTCTTATTTCCTTGGGAAGCTTAGATCTTATATATCTATTAACAAGAGCAATTGAAACCAATTTCTTAGCCTCAACTTGTCCTATTATATATTTATCTAGTTCTGCAACAATATCTTTAGGTACTATATTTTGATTTTCAGTCTTATCCATCAACTAATCTCCTCAATCACGATATTTGAATTTGTATATATACAAACTCTTGCTGCTACCTTTAAAGATTTAAAAGCAATATCAGCAGCACTTAATTTTTTATTTTCCATATAAGCAAGCGCAGCTGAATATGCATAATTTCCTCCACTACCAATCGAAATCACATCTTCTTCAGGCTCAATAACATCTCCAGTACCTGAAATTAATAAAATATTTTCAGAATCAGCTACGAGCATCATTGCTTCAAGTTTATGAAGTATTTTGTCAGACCTCCAATCTTTTGCAATCTCTACAGCAGCTCTCTTAATATCAATAATTCCATCTTCTCTAGCTTTAACCTTTTCTTCAAACTTCTCAAAAAGAGTAATAGCATCAGAAGTTGAACCTGCAAATCCCGCTAAAATTTTTCCATTAAGCAATTTTCTTATTTTAATAGCATTGGATTTTAAAACAGTATATCCAAAAGTCACTTGTCCATCTGCTGCTACTACAGTTTTACCACCTCTTCTTATTGCAATAACTGTAGTTCCTTTAAAACTCATGATGTCCCCCCCTATTTAGATATTTCATTCAATAACTCATTAATAAGCATACTCGATGTATCCTTGCATACACAACAGACCTTTGAGTCATCACTAATTTCAGGCTCATTATACTGAACATTTAGTATCTTATAAAGATCTGACACCGATTTTATCTCTTGAGCTCCAGAATCATATAAAATTTTAGAACCATCACCAGAATAATCAATATTATAAACATAAACATCAAGACCCAAATCAAGTCCAAGCTCAGCAGTAATTAAAGCTCCTGATTTCTTTGGTGCACAAGTAATAAAAATAACATCTGAAAGACCAGCTACTATTCTATTTCTCTTTGCAAAAAAGTAATTTTGTATCTTCTCATAAGGCAAAGTTTCAGTAAGAACACCTCCACCATTTTCTAAAAGGCAAGCAACATATTTTCTATTTTGCTTTGGATAAATATTATCAATATCTGTTGCAATAACTGCATATGTTCTTTTTTTCTCATTTATTGCACCAAGATGCGCTGCGATATCAGCTCCTATTGCAAATCCAGATATTATCTCCACATGATTCTTAGCAAGATGAGACGACAACTCTTTAACTTTACTGGCCAACACTCTACTAATTTGTCTTGAACCAACAACAGCCCAAGACAAAGAATTAGGATCTGGAAGATTACCTTTATAATAAATAGCAAACGGAGGATTATAAATCCTCTTAAGCTTTAAAGGATAATCCTTAGATCCAAGAACAGCAATTCTTGAACTTGTTTTATTAATAATTTTTTGTTGCATCTCTATTAATTTTAAATCTGGAAGTTTATAGTCTCTCCTAAAAACCCTAGATAAATAATTAGAAATATCTCTTAAACTTAATTTACAAAGACAACTTAAATCAAAATCATTAAAAATCCTAAGTTTCTCTTCACCCTTTAAAAATCTTAAATTATCAACATAAAGCAATTTAAACATAAAAGTTACTTAAAATTATTCATTATTTTATCAACTCCATCTATTTGCTCTTGAGTTAAGGCTTTATCCTTTGCCTTCTTGTAAAACAACAAAGCATTATCAAAATCACCAAGAGAATAATAGTTTGCACCCCTCAGCATAAAAAATTCAAAATAACTCTCTCCCATAGACTCAAGTCTACTTAAATATCCTTTAGCTTCCAACTGTTTATCAAGGTCATAAACATACATAGTAGAGAGAGCAAAAATCGCCTCTTTAAAATCATCTTTAATAAAGATTGATTTTAAAAAAGAATCTTCAGCAAGAATAAAATATTCACGAACCTTTTCTTTGGTTTCAAACCCCTTAGCTAAATTATAAGAAGAAACTCCTATATAAAAATGAGATAAATGATTATTAGGACCATATTCCAAATTTTTATTAAAATACTCAATAGCAGGTCCATATTGACCAAACCTAATAAGCTCAAGTCCAATCAAACTAAAAAATCTAGCCTTTTTATCAATTGAATTTATTATTTTTAAAATATTTTGCTCTTCTTTATCAATAAATTCCTTATAAACCTCAATTTTTTCTAATGAACCACCACCTGCTATCTCTATCTCTCTTATTCTAAGTCCAAGATTTACTTTTTCCTTAGATTCATCTCCACAAGAAATAATTAAAAACAAAAATATTAGTATCCATCTTTTCATTCAATTATCGCTATTTTTTTTATTTAAATTTCTAAGAAATGTAGGAACATCAATATCATCTTCAAAATAATTAACATTTTTTGACTTCGCTATAAAATTATCATTCGCCTCATAAACATTCCCTGAAGCATCTTGACTACCTGACATCAAACTATCAAATTCTTTTGAACTTAAAGTATTATTTTCAACAACACCAGATAAATCTTTCTGTTTTTTGGAAGAAAAACCAGTCGCAACAACTGTAACATAAATCTCATCATCAAGATTTGAATTAATTGCATGCCCATATATTACGGTAGCCTCATCATCAACACTAGCCGTAATAATCCCCATAATTTCTTCAAGTTCAAGCAATGAAAAATCTTCACCTCCGGTTATATTAACAAGAAGCCCTTTAGATCCTTCTATTCTAATCTCCTCAAGCAAAGGATTACTAATAGCAGAAGTAGCCGCATCAACAGCCCTATTTTCACCCTTACCATAACCAATACCCATCAAAGCATCACCTTGTCCTTGCATAATGCTTTTAACATCAGCAAAATCAATATTAACTTCGCCATGCTCAATAATAAGACCTGCGATTCCCTGCACACCCATCCTTAAAACATCATCAGCCCTTTTGAAGGCATCCTTAATAGTAGTTCGCTTATCAACAACAGTCAAAAGTTTTTGATTTGGAATAATGATTAAAGTATCAACAGATTTTCTTAAATTATTTATTCCTTGTTCAGCAAGCCGCATCTTCTTAGGGCCTTCAAATTTAAAAGGTTTAGTAACAACTCCAACAGTTAAAATTCCAAGTTCTTTAGCCACTTGAGCAATAACAGGTGCAGCTCCTGTTCCAGTTCCTCCGCCCATTCCAGCAGTAATAAATACCATGTCAGCACCCGCTAGATGATTTTTAATAATATCAATATCTTCTTCTGCAGCAGCTTGTCCAATCTCAGGCCTCCCACCAGCCCCAAGACCTGAAGTAACTTTAGCACCAAGCGCAATCTTTATTGGAGCAATAGAAGTTTGAAGAGCTTGAAGATCAGTATTTGCTACAATAAACTCAACATCTCTTACTCCATATTCAATCATACGATTGACAGCGTTACTACCGCCACCGCCTGCACCAATTACTTTAAGAACTGTAGGATTTGTAGCAGAATCAAACCTTTTTGAATGACTATCAATAATATTATAATCTTTCATTAAACTTCCTCCATGACTGGTCAAAACCATTCCTTCAAAAACCAACCTTTCAATTTTGAAGATATTTTACTTTGTCTCTTAGATTTATTATTTCCCTTCTTTAATTTATTGAATTTTTGCTGTTCATGCTTATAAAGAACAAGACCAAGAGCTGAGGAAAATTTAGGACCAATATACTCCTCTCCAACTCCATTAATATTCATTGGGAATCCTATTCTTGATGGATATTTAAATATTTCTTCTGTTAAATTAGAAATACCAGGAAACAAAGAGCCTCCCCCAGTTAAAACAATTCCTCCATTAATCTTATTATAAAGCCCTCTCTTCATTATTTCAGCTTTTATCATCTCAAAGATCTCACTTAATCTTGAATTAATTATTATAGCCAATTCTTTTCGACTTTTCTCTTGAGGCGGCCTGGTTCCAAGATTAGGAATAATAACACTTTCCACTTGACTCTCAAGAGCAGAAATATGAGCAACACCAGCCGTTATTTTAATATTTTCAGCAATATCTTCAGGTACTTTCCACACTTGTGCAATATCAAGAGTAACTCTATTTGCACCTATAGGAATTACTCCGGTATAATAAGGAGAACCATCAACATAAAGAATTATGTCTGTTGTACCTTTACCCATGTCAACAAACAAAACCCCCATTTCCCTCTCTTCCTTAGATAAAGTAGCATAAGATGAAGCCAAACTTCCAAGCACAATTTCATCAACAGAAAACCCAGCACGATTCACACACCTAACTAAATTCTGACTTGAAGAACTAGATCCAGTAATAATATGCACTTCACCCTCAAGGCGAATTCCCATCATATCTATTGGATTTTTTATATGAGGAATTCCATCCACAATAAATTCCTGAGGAATTACATGTAAAATTTCTCTATCCATCGGAATCACGATTGCCTTAGCAGCCTCAATAACACGCTCAACATCTTCATTATCAATCTCTCTGGTTTTTGAATTTATTGCAACAACCCCACGAGAATTAGTACCCTCAATACTACTACCTGACATAGACACAGAAAGAGCGGCAATATCACACCCAGAAATAAGTTCAGCAGCTTCAATAGAACTAGAAATTGAATCGAGTGCAGCTTCAATATTTATAAGAACACCTTTCCTAACCCCTCTTGATACACTAGTGCCTATTCCAACTATTTCCAACTGATTATTTAAGTTTACCTCAGCTACAACAGTACAAATCTTTGAAGTTCCAACATCTAATCCCACTATCAAATCCCTAGACACTAATCTTCTCCTAACAAAATGATATTACCGCTTCTTAAATCAACAGTATCAGACCTTCCCTTAAGCAAATCAGATATCAAGAATACCTTATGCATTACACTTATTAAATCCATATCCGTTGTTATTAATATCTTATTATATATATTTTTTATATACAAAAAAATCTTGTAATCATAAAAATTCAACTTCAAAAAATTAATTTCCGATATTAAATTATACAAAGTATTTTGATTTATTTTAACATAGTTAAGGTTCTTTATAATAGAAAGCATTCTATCTTCTAAAAAATCGCCAACTTCATTACCATTTAAATTTAATCCACTAACTATAGGTAAATCATAAATTAAATTTTTACACTTTTCCAAAATTAAACCGTCTGAAGCAATAAAATAATAAATAAAACCGCCATCAACATTTTCATAAGCAGTAACGATAGGAACTCTTCTCTCAATATTAATGCTAATTGTATTAGGAAATTTAAGTTTTACCGTCACATTTTTTACCCTTAGATCTCTCATAATATTTTTCTCATAAACATTAACATCAGCATCATAATAATAAGTATTAGGCTTAATTCCTGAAATACTCAATATCTCTTCCTTAGAAATATGAATACTATCATTAAAACTAATGTATCTGATTAGAAAATAAGGAGAAATAAAAATAATAAAAACAATCTCAAGTAGTATAAGAGAAATTATTACATAAATATATATAATCAAAAATTTTTTATAAATCAACATAAATTTAAGCTTAAATTATCATTTTGATAAAACTTCAAACTATTCACCCTCAACATCTCTAGAAACATTTGCAATAAGTCCAGAAAGAGCCATTGTAACAACAATAGAAGAACCACCTGATGAAAAAAATGGTAAATTTATACCTGTAGGCGGTAAAAGACCAATTGCAATTAAAATATTCATGATGCTTTGAAGAAAAATTGTAAGACTTGCAATAAACGCAATAAAAAATCTAAATCTGGTTTTAGCAAAAAGGGCAACAAAATACCCAAGATAGAACAATAAAAAAAATAATACAATAGCAAGACAAATCCCAAAAAACCCTAACTCCTCTCCAAGCACAGAAAAAATAAAATCAGAATTAGCCTCTGGAAGTTTGCCAAGCTTTACCTCACCCATTCCAAGCCCTCTCCCCCCAAGACCACCACTCTTAAAAGCATTAAGTGATGCAATTATTTGATATCCTTTTCCCAAAGGATCATCATAAGGATCTAAAAATGCAAAAATTCTAGCAACTCTGTAAGGTTCAAATATTAAAAAAAGCATAGCAATTGGAATAAAAGTAAATAAAATAACAAAAACATATCCCAATGACATTCCAGAAACAAATAAAACAATAAAAAAAAGCATAGCAAAATAAATAGCCGTTGAATAATCATTTTGCAAAATTATGAGCAACCAAAAAATACCAAAAATTAACATTGGCTTTAACCAATAAGAAATATTATTATCTGACTTTAATCTAAATCTACTCAAATAACTCGCAAGATAAATCGTAAAAGATACCTTAAAAATCTCTGAAGGCTGAATACTAACGCCTTTTAAAAATATCCACCTTTGTGTTCCTGAAACACTAGGGGAGAAAAAAGTTGCCAAAACCAATGTAAAAGTTACAAGCAATATAATAGAAACAATTTTTTTTAAAAAATCTAAAGAAATCCTTTCAAAGACAAAAAATACAACAAAACTTAAAAAAAGATATTTAAGACGCATTAAGAATAAAAAATTAGGGTCTCCTGTAAGTTCTAGACTTAAAAAAAATGAAGATGTATAAAATACAACAAGACCATAAGCAATAAGAGACCATAAAACAAGTAAATAACATTTTCTAATAGAGGTTCTCTCTACAAACATAAATATCAATTTAAACTCATCTAATCTTAAGAGTGCTTAAAGCAATTATAGCAAATATTAAACCTATTATCCAAAATCTAATAACAACCTGCATTTCAGACCACCCAAGCTCCTCAAAATGATGATGCAGTGGTGCCATTTTAAAAACCCTTTTCTTAGTCTGCTTATAAACTACAACTTGAACAATTACAGATAAAGTTTCAACCACAAAAACCCCTGCAAGAATTGCAAAAAGAATCTCACTCTTTAAAATTAAAGCTGTCATCCCAAGAACCGCCCCGATTGAAAGACTACCAGTATCACCCATCATTATTTTAGCAGGATACGCATTAAACCACAAAAATCCAAAACTACCGCCAAGTAAAGCTCCAAGAAATACTACAAGTTCTTCAGTACCTTTAATATTTGGAATATTTAAATAAGATGCAAAATCTACTCTACTTGTAAGATATGCAATTATTACTAGAGCTCCTGTTACAACAATACTAAGTCCAATAGCAAGTCCATCAAGTCCATCTGTCAAATTAAAAGAATTAGATGCAGATATTAAAACAAACATCCCAAATGGAATATATAAAACTCCTAAATCTAATTTAAGAGACTTAAAAAAAGGGAAATAAATTATACTAACATGCTCATCACCAAAATAATAAAGCATAGTAACTGAAATACAAGAAAACAATATTTGCCCATAAATCTTAAATCGAGGATTAAGCCCATCTGAATTTTTTCTCTTTATTTTTAGCAAATCATCCATAAATCCTAAGCAAGCAAAACTAATCATGACAAAAAGTATAATTAAAAAGTAAATATTCCAAAAATCAATCCAGAAAAATAAAGAAACTAAAACACAAAAAAAAATAAAAATGCCTCCCATAGTAGGAATTCCTATCTTTTCACTTAAATGGCGTTGTGGTCCATCTTTCCTTAAGATTTGATCTAGTTTTAGTTTTTTAAGTCTTAAAATAATAAATGGACCAAAAATTAATGCAAGCAAAAATGCAAAAATAGTAGCATAAGCGGTTCTAAAAGTAATATATTTCAACAATCTAAGTCCTAAAAGACAAAACATATCCCCCCCATTAGTCCTTAAAGATAATCAAGAACCCTTTCAAGTCTATTTGACCTTGACCCTTTAATAGCAATAAAACACTCAGATTCCAAATTCTTCAAAAAATAGTCAATAAAATTTTCAAAATTACTAAAATAAAATAAATTATTTAGGGTTAAGTTTTCAAATTTTTTTACTTCTTGAAATTCTTCACCAATTAAAAAACCTTTATCAAAATTCATTAAAACAACTTCCCTAATCGCCGTTTTATGTGCCTCATACGCAAATTTTCCAAGTTCTTTAAAAGCACCAAGAATAATAAATTTTTTACCCTTTATCTCAAGATCCAAAATCATCTCCTTTAAAGCCATAAATGAACCTAAATTACCATTATAAGAATCATTCAAAACCAAATAATCCTTTATTCTTAAAAGCTCTGCCCTACCTTTTTGAAAATCAGCATTCAATAAACCATTACGAATCTCATTTTCACTAAGGCCAAGCAACAAAGCTAAATTAATACAAGATATTGCATTGAAAATATTATGCTGACCTGGTAATAAAATCGAATAATCAAACCCTTTATAAGTAAAATCATAAAAAAATTTATCATTTACAAATGCAAATGATCTAATTTGAAGACTATAAAAATCAAAATAAAAAATATTAATCCCTGGATTAATAGATTTAGCCATTATTCTTAAATGTAAATGATAAGGACAATTCTCATTTAAAATTACTATCTGAGTACTCTTAGTCATGATTTTACCCTTCTCAGCAGTAACAACCTCTAGATCTTCAAAAGCTTGCATATGAGCATAACTTATATTTGTTACAATAACAATTTCGGGATTTAATATTTCAGCAAGAAGGTTCATCTCTCCAACATAGCTAATCCCCACTTCAAAAACAGCATACTCCTCATTTCCTTCAGTTCTCAAAATACTCAAAGGCAACCCAATATCCGAATTTAAATTTCCCCAAGTTTTGCAAGTTTTATATCTCTCTGACAATATGCTGTAAAGCATCTCTTTTGTTGTAGTCTTTCCATTACTACCAGTAATAGCTATCCTCTTAAAACTTGTTCTTTTAATAAAATGTGATGCTAAGTTTTGAAGGAAAACAACCACATTACTAGTAAGCAAAAAAACCAAATTTTCATCTCTGTTTAAATATTCAATACACAAACTCTCACAATCTTTAGAGCACACAAAACATTTAACACCCATATCAATTAAATATTCGACAAAAGAAAATCCATCCACTCTATCACCTTTACATGCAAAATAAAGACTAGCACTACTATTTTTAGCATTAATTTCACGACTATCAAGCGAATAAAATGATACAATCTTTTGCATACTACTTGCATAACCAACAAATTTAATATCCTTTAGAGAATCTAAAATGTCTTCAATTTTTATATGCACTAAAAACCCTCATAAAGCCTATCGTTTAATAACATTTATATCCTTATTATCCTTTTTTTCTAAATTCAAATAATCTTTACTAAGCTCTTCTATCCTATCAATACTTTGAAGTTCATATATTACGGTTAACAACCTAAGATTTTCATCAATAATATTACTTTGTTCATTATTTAAATCTTCAAACTCACGCAACTTTACAACATATCTAAAATTAAGATAAATATTTAAGCATATTATAATTGTTAATATCAAAATCAATAAAAAGTATAATTTAACTTCAATTTTTCCCATTTTACTCATATAATTTTTTGATGACTCTAAGCTTAGCACTTCTTGATGCATTATTAAATCTCTTCTCTTCAAAGGTTGGAATTATAGGCTTTTTAGTAAGTATACAATATTGTTCCTTGCTTAAACCTTTAAAAAACTCTTTTACAATTTTATCTTCCAATGAATGAAATGTAACAATAGCCAAGACGCCATTCTTTGATAAGCTTTCTACCCATAATGGCAAGCTTCGCTTTAAACGAAAAAGTTCATCATTAACATAAATTCTTAACGCTTGAAAAGTTTTAGTTGCAGGATTTATTTTAAGCTTTATCCTAGGATAGGCTTTGCTAACTATATTCTGCAGCTCTCTTGAAGTTTCTATTTTCTTAATTTTTCTATATTCTAAGATAGATTTAACAATTCTTCTAGAATAACGTTCACCACTTAATTCATAGATTAAATTTTCAAGTCTTTTTTTGTCAAAAGCATTGACAACATCATAAGCACTAAGACCTCCAGCACCAGGATTCAGCCTCATATCTAACCTTTCATCTTCAAAAAAAGAAAATCCCCTACCACTCATTTTGTAATGAAACATGGAAATACCAAGATCAGCTAAAATAAAATTGATTTTACTACTTAAAGGATATTCACTAAAGAAATCATCAAACCAAGCATTAAAATATGAAATTTTCCCCTTAAATTCTATAAGAAACTCTTTTGCCCTATTTAAAACAATGTCATCCCTCTCAATCCCAATCACATTTATGTTTTGATACTTCTTAAGCACTGCACTTGAGTGCCCACCTTCCCCAAGAGTACAATCAACAAAAACAAACCCATCATTTATATTTGATGCCTCTAAAAGATTAATAATTTCATCAAGAAGTACAGGTACATGAAAAATATTACCCATTAAGTGTAAACCTATAAATTAAACTATTTTCGGTATTATAAACATCTCCATATTTGATCTTAATTTCGTTATGACCGCTAATAAACTCAAGATTATTTATCTGAATGTTTCCATTATCTCTTTTTATGTTAAAAAGATCTAAATTATAATCTTTATTCTCAAAAACAACATATGAATTACTGTTTAAAGACATGCTCTGAAAATCAGCACGAAAAATACTGTTATTATTTAAAAACACTTCAAAATAGTAAATACCACTAATAGCCTTTGAAACACCAATATCTTTTTTCAAAAAATTTAAAACAAGACTATAATCATCCAATTCTAAATCTAAATCAATATCCTCCTTTAACTCAAACATTGCATCATCCTTACCTTTTAAAAGGATATTACCTAATAAAAAGGAAGAATTGATATTTAAATTATTTCTATTCTTTATCACAAATAAAGGATTAATTATATGTCCACTATAATAATCAACAACTACTACATCAAAAACTTTACTATCATTCTTTAAAAAAATTTTCTCATTTTTGTATATAAAATCACCAAAAATTTCCAAATTAAACCCCAAATCTTTATCAAAAATGATCAAAATGCTTCCATCATATTCACTAACCTTATTCTTGGAATACAAAATCTTATAATTGTTTGAAAAAATAGAAAAGTGTGTATCTAAAGCTCTCAATTTTATACCAATACTTAAAGTATCATCTCGAAATTCTCCAAAATCACTTACCAAATCAAACTTCTCATCCTTTCCAAACTCCAAAAACGCATACAAATTAAAAAAATTAAAGAAAAAAAGAAAAGCAATTATCATTACAACTACAACCCTAAATACTTTAAATCACTATCATCATTAAAATATAAAATTCCTTCATCAAATTCAACATATGAATTTACCTTATCTTTAAAAAAGATATTATCAAATAAATTATAAGAATCTACAGAATAAGTCCTTATATTGATTATACTACCACTTAAATCATAGAAATATATCCTATACACTCTAGAAAAAGGATCATAAGAGGCTTTTAAAACAGAATTTTTATTATCAACTTTAAAAATTTTACCACTGTTAATATTAAGTATTAAAAATGAATTTGCAGTCTCAACAAACAAATTATAAAATTTATCAATCTTAAAAAAAGGATTAAAATCCTTAATCTTTAAATTTGTTAAATATAAAAACTGATTATATCCATCCTCTAAGTTAAAAATTTCTAGAGAGTATTCCTCATTTCCCCTTAAAATACATAAATATTTATTATTTAAACTTAACTTAAGACATATAATTGGCAAACCAACACTTAATAAATCACCACCATAAATCATTTTTCCACGTTTATACACATAAGTCTTGCCATCAGAAAGTCCTAAAGCCAAAACATCATCATTATAATCAATACTTAATATTGAAGCTATAAATTTTAAAGACAAAATTTTACTTCCATCGGCTCCATAAACTTCTAAGGCCTTATGTAAATTATTTAAAGCAAAAACAACATTATCTTTTGTAAAAACAAAATCCTTATATGCCAAAGAAAACAAAAATTTATCTGTCTTTCTAGAAAATACAGAATAATTATTTTTAAACCTGTTAAGCACATAATAATAGTCTGAAAAACTTACTAAACGATCACTTACAACATGATAACCATATTTATTGGGATCTAGATTCAAAATTTGATTAGCAATAAAAACATTACGCCTTGCAACAGTATCAACCAAATTATCAAACTTCTTAAAGTAATTAAACTTATAAAAAATTGAAATATCAATGGTTGCTTTCAAGATAGAATCAGTTAATACTATGAATATCAATAAAAAAATTGATAACAAAAAAATTTTGATCTTTCTAAATCGAATTGAATTTTCTTTACAAAGATTCACACTTATTAAAATCCTCCCCTCAAACTCACCTACTCTTGCTCAAATCCGACTGAAATTTAACAGACCAAACTTCATAAAATTTTGAAAACTTCTCAGCTATCGCTTTCTGAGAAGTAATAGTAGCTAAAGTTTTTCCGGCCTGAATGTAACCTAAAATCTGTTCTGAAAGTCCATAGATCCCATTTACTTCATATCTTGCTCTTAACAAAAATGCTCCTTCCTCTAAAAGATCTAAAGATTTAATAAGATGAGCTAATTGAACCTTATAAAAAGGACTATCAATAACTAAATTTTTTGACAAATTCTTAAAATCAATAAAATTTTTAACCAAAACAATAAATTTAAGATATATATCTTCTAAAAAGAGAATCGCTTTAGAATCACCTTTGCTAAAATACATCCCCAAATCAATAAGATATCCTAACTTTCTAATAATCAAAAACCGTTCTTTAGGATCTAAATTAAGCACAGATTCATTATCCATAAGTTCCCCAAAAGAAATAAATAAAACAGGACTTACAAACAACGAAAAATCAGAAATAAAACTAAAAAGATTCACTCGAAAATCATAGTTAACTTTTAATCTAGGTTTTGTGTAAAAATAATTTAATGATGCAATATAACTTAGAACATTTAAATTTAAGTTAATAAAATTAACCGTAACATCCAAATCCAGTGCAAATTTATCGGACTTTTTTATGTCTTTTATATCTTTTAAAGTTTTCAAAATAAGATCATCAATAAATAAAATTTTTTGATAATTTTCATTATGAACTAAATCCATAAATACCCACTAATATCATTATTACCTTTTAAAAACTTTTCTCATGTTGAAAGATAATATCATTAACATTTCCGCTAAACATGCGAGCAACTTTTGAAACACGATCATTATCCAATAATAAACAAGCATGAACATAAGTTCTATCTTTAGTATATTCCTTTTTTACCAAAATATGATAATTTGAAAGATTTGCAATATTATCAAGATGAGTAACAACAAATATTTGCATATTTTTTGACAATTTTTTTAAATACTTGCCCAAATTCTTCCCAGACTCACCCCCTATACCAGAATCAATGTCATCAACCATTTTTTCACATTTTTCTTTACTATCTTTATGCAATTTCTCTTTCGAAACAAAATTATCATAATCATTTAAATATTGAATATATTCTTCATAGACTAATCTATATTTTTCCAATTGAGAATTTAAATTAGCATAATTATCCAAAATCTTCAAATTATTTGAGGGGTTTCTCAAAATTAAATACTGTTGATTTTGAAGATGCACCTCAATCAACATAGTAAAAATTGACTTTAATATGGTACTAGAAATTGGTTTATTATTAATATAATAACTATTTAAAAGAGTCTTTGAGGATTCAAATATAATTACTTTTTTTATAATAATAAAATCTAGGGCTAACATAGCTTAAAAAAATAAATACTCCTTAACATCACTATTTACCCTAAACTTGGCAAGTAAAATATATTTCTGTTTTTCACTAGTAATTATATTACTTTTAATTTTTTCACCAAATAAATAATAAATTGTTAATAATAAGCTTTTTCCACTTCCAAACTCACCTATAAACGTTATCAATTCCTTACTTAGCTTAATAGAAAGCTCTTTAACTAAAACAAAATTTTTCACAAAAAATTCAACTAACATACAAAATTTTAAAACAAGCTATATTTATATTATAAAACGCTATACATTATAATAACTTATTTTTAAGCCTTCTAACAAAAGTATCTGTACAAAATGATGCAAAACGTAAACTCTTATTATCAAGTCCCAATTCAAAAATAATATCAACCCCAAATTTACCAATATTAACGCCATCAACGAAAATTGATGCTGAGTTTAACGCATATCCTTTCTGAAATGAAAGTGAAAGCTTACTCCTGCTTGAAAAGATAAAGGAACGATTATAAACAGAATGTGGAGAAATAGGAGTTAGGATAAAAGCCCGAAGATCTGATTCTAAAATAGATCCACCTGCCGAAAAAGAATATCCGGTTGAACCTGTAGGAGTTGCAAATATTATTCCATCACTCCTATATGAGAGAAAATCTTCTGAATTCACCCTAAGATTTACATAAATCAACTTATTAATAACACTAGAACGAATAATTACATCATTTAAAGCATATTTGGTAAACACATTATTTCCATTCTTATAAGCACTAATATTAAGTAAATATTTACTATGAATAACTAAAGAATTATCAAAAAATTTATCTATAACCTCTTTAAAAGCAATAGGTTTTATGTCTGCTAAAAATCCTACCTTGCCTAAATTTATTGAAATAATTGGAATATCAATATCATTTTTTAAAAGCAAGCTACTAGCTAATAAAACCGTACCATCTCCACCCAAAGTTATTGCAAGAATTAAATTATCCTCAGTTAACACCTCTAAAGATTTATCAATTCCTGCAAATAAACTTAAAACACCATATTTATGTTCTAAATATTTTTGTATTTCATAAGCAAGAACCTCAGCATCTAAATTTGAATAATTCACGTAAATGAGAACCTTACTCTTCATTATTCTCCTTATATGGAATTTGTGCAAATTCACCCTTGTCAAATATCCGTTCAATATCAATTAAAATTAAGTATTCACTCTCAAAATTTTCCTCATTCTCAATTTTAACAACCCCAGATATGTATTTTCTATCCAAAGTTTGCAAGGTCGCAGGGGGTTCTTGTATCTTTGATATATCAAAGCTAATAACCTTGAGAACTTTATCTACAAATATTCCTAAAAGCTTATCTTTGATATTCACTATTAAATAACCTGTTAAAAGTTTATCTTCTTCCGTTACATAAACAGAAGGGATTTTAAATCTAATATTTAAATTTATTAAAGGAATAACACTCCCTCTAAGATTATAAATACCCGTAATATAATCAGGAACATTGGGTATTGCATATATACCTTCCAAAGGCACTTTAATTACTTCCCTAATGTGATCTATTGCAACCCCATAACTCTCTTTGCCTATCTTAAAACATGCAACTTGTAAATGAGATTTTTTTTCCATAATTCTTTCTTTCATAAACATATCCCAACACCCTTAAATACTTTAAATATTTGTATCTAACTTAATAAAATCCTTAGATAAAAAATAAATCTCAAAGGAATTCTTCCGCACAGCTTTAGGTCTAATTTTTTTGACAATCTTAAAACAACTCTTAAGCTTATAAAAAAGCTGTTCTTCCTCGCCTCCTTGAAAAACCTTAAGTAATAAATTACCACCTTTTACCAAAATTTTAGACGCCAATTCAACTATTCTCATATTCAAATTAAAAGAATTACTTGTATCAACTAATCTATTACCAGTAGTCTTAGGAGCTGCATCACTTATAATTAAACTATAAGGTGCAAAAGTCTCGATCTTTTGACAAACCTCATCTATATATATATTACCTTTGATAAAATAAAAATTATTAGTAAAATTAAGATCTATATCATTAAGGTCAACTGCAACAAGTACCCCATCTTTAAGGTTACCATAAGTATATTGAGAAAAACTGCCAGGAGACGCTCCAATATCCAATATATTGCCAGAGGAAAATAAAGCAAATCTCTTATCAATTTCTATCAATTTATAAACAGATCTAGCAAGATATCCTTCTTTTTTAGCTCTTCGTGAATATTCATCAACAACATTATACATATCAATACTCTGCAATATACTCAATCCATTATACTTTTTATTATAATTATTATTATGCATAATAAATCATTTTTAGATAAGATCGAAAAAAATATTAATAATATATTCTCACAAGACCATTTTCTCAATTTATTTAAAGACAAAGATTTAAAGCTAAAACTTAATATACAAAAAAACACAATAAAGACAATTAAAGCTCCAGCTATTGAAATAATAAATAGAGGGGGAAAGAGAATAAGACCAATGCTAATGATTTTACTAGCATATGCATTAGGATATAATAACAAAAATACTGAAAATTTATACAAACTAAGCATGCTACTTGAATTACCTCATTCTGGAAGTTTAATTATTGATGACATAGAAGATGGGGCTATTAAAAGAAGGGGAAAACCTGCTATTCACTTAATTTACGGATTAGATAACAGTATTAATACAGCTAATTTAATTTACTTTCTTCCTGCAAAATTAATACAAACTTCTAAATTAAAAAAAAGTCAAAAACTATTAATTTATGAAATTTTTTTCACAACGCTTTCAAATCTTCACCTAGGACAAGGAATTGATATCGCATTGCACAATGGGACATATATCCCAAACGTTGACGAATACATATCTTTAGTAGAACTTAAAACAAGTTGCTTTTTTGGAATGGCTGGATTTTTAGCCGGAATACTTACAAAGAATGAAAATAGAGCAAAAAATCTTTACAACACATTTTTAAAGCTTGGAACCTGTTTTCAAATAATAGATGATATTAAAAATATTAAAGATGGAATTAATGGTAAAGATTTTGGAGATGACTTAATTGAAGGAAAAAAAAGTCTACCCATAATATACTTTTTAAAAGAAAAACTGTTGAATGAGCAAATCATTCAAGAATTAAGTGCAATTAAAAATAAATCTATAAATGAATCAAAAAAAGAAATATTAAAATTTAGCAATATGATTAACTCATCAAATGCTATTCAAGATTCTGCAAATCTTGCAATGTTGTACCTTAATAAATTTATAGAAGAATTAAATTCATATGCATTGATCAACAAGTATAAAGATATGATAATGGACATTGTAAAGAAAATAAAAGAGGAAAATTTATGAGAAAATATGCAATAATGCTAGTCTGGATGAATATCATTACTTTTGTTTATGCAACAATTCCTACAGAAGATATAAATAAAATAGATGAATTTTATACAAAATCAATGTTACTCAAAAAGCTAAAAAAATATAATCAATCCAAAGCATTATTAATGCAAATTATAAATACAGAGCCAAAACAAGTTGATGCATATTTACTGATCGCAGAATTAGAATACTTGATGAATAACTGGTTACAAGCAATTGAACAAACAAAAACTTATCTAAAAATAATTGATTTTAAAGATACAAAAAATTATCTTGATATTTCATGGGCATATTTTCTCATGGGAGAATCAAGAAATTCAATGGACTATATAATGCAATTTATTCAAGATAATAAAGAATTACTAAATACTAATATATACATATTAATTGATACTATTTTAAAAAAAGGATTTTATCATTTTATACAAGATGAGGATTTAATATTTAATCTGATAATAAATACTCTTTTCCAAATAGAAACATATGATGACACCATATTTACAATTTTTCTAAATAATTTAGAGATCATCAAACAAATACCCTTTTATGAATTTAATAAAATTAAAATCAAAGATTTAGAATTACAAATTCGGGCTTTAAAAAAGCTTAAAAATTCGATAAATGATATTGCTAAAACGGTTTAGTTTTTCTAAAAAGTGAAACAAATACATTAATTAATATAGCCATATAAAAGGGCAACGAAAGGGCAAAATAAGAATTAACATAATCTTGAAAATTAAAAAACTCGTATTCAATAAATATCATCAAAAATGCACTTGGAAAAATGAACCAAGGATTTGCAAATGCAATATACAGTATACAAATAGCAAGCCAACCATTATTTAACCCCAAATCATAAGAATAAACATTAAAATTGATAGCAAGAAATGAGCCTGCAATACTTGCCGAAATTACGGATACAAAAATAGCAAAAGATTTAAAGTAATTACTAGTTCGTTCACCTAAGATATTTTCATAATCATTCGAGCGAATAAACTCAAAAACTACTCTAACTCTTGAATAATTTAATATATAAATACTAAAACTTAAAAAAACGAAAAAAAATATAATAAAAAAAATAATAGCAAAATTATTAGAAATATTTAAACTAAATCCTGGAATAAAATTGAAATTAGCTTTCATTAAAACCCTAACTAAAAAATGACACAATATGTTAATTCCTATACCCGTTATAAAAATGTTATAACCATTTATTACAATAAAAGACAAAAAAAAACCAAAGAGCAAACTAATAAAAATTGTCATAACAACTGAAACAAATATTCCATACCCCAAATAAATAAAAAAAGATGTTAAAAAAACAGATAAAAAAGAAATGCCTTCAATAGATATATTTAGAAATCCTACTCTTTCAGCATAAAGAATGCCAAGAGCCAAATATGCAAATACTATAGAATGCAAAAAAATACCAAACATTTATTTTTTACCCGAATTAATTAAAAACAATGAAATAAAAATCGACATAGCTTGATATAAACCAATAAATTCAAATTTAAACGAATAATTTATTTTAAGATAATTATTAAATTCATTAAGCATTGCAAAAAACAAACTAAAACATAATACATATATATAATTAAATCCTGAAACTACAGCAACAACAAATCCATTCCAGCCAAACCCAGCAGTTAATCCTAAAAATAAATAATTCTTAAAAAAAATTAAAAATATTGAACCCACAAGACCATTTAAAAAAGCACTGGTAAATACCGTACAAAACTTATACTTAAACTCATTAATGCCAAAAAATTTGCTTAACGGCTTCCTATCACTTAATATCTCAAGTTTCAATCCTAAAACAGTTCTTTTATGAATAAATACATAACATCCCCAAATCAAAATACTAAATAAAAGCAAATATGGAAAAGCAGTATCAATAGCGAATATCTTATCAATACTTTTTGTCTGATTTAAAAGTCCATTCGAGCCTAAAAGCTTTGATATAAATCCATCAACTAATCTTTGATTTCCATAAGACATTAAAAGACCTGTAAGCATCCCATTTACCCCACAAAAAAATGTCAGTAAAAAAGGAATAATTCCTATAACACCAACTAAAAATGAGCTTAAAATTATTATTAATACAAAATTAAAGTATGTAAGTCCAAAAAAATCACAAAATATATATGATAAAAACGCTCCAAAATAAACTTGACCCTCATCACCAAGAGTCAAACTATTACTTCTAGCACAAGTTGAAATCCCTGTTGCAATTAATAAGAGTAACATAAAGTTCCACAACATCACTTTCATATAAGAAAAACTAAAAAAACCATCAAAAAAATAGCTAATACTCAACACACTCAGTGAAAATATTAACAAAATATATTCTCTTCCAAATGCCCTCATATAAACAACATTTCCTTTAAAGCATCTTTGTTGATATGTTCTCTTTTCAATTTCAATACAACCTCACCAGCCTTTATTGCCAAAACATTATCAGACAAAAGCAGTAATTCATCTAAATTAGGAGTAATTAGTAGAACAGGCTTTTCATTAGAAAAATTACGAATAAAATTAGATGTCTCACTATATGCTCTATAGTCTAAATTACTAAGAGGTGAAAAACAAATTAAAAAGCTCTTTGTAATATATTTTTCTCTAAAAAGAGCAAGTTTTTTTAAAGTTCCTCCAGAAAATGACAAAGACTTAGAATAAAAAGTCCTTAGTATCTTACTATCACAATATTCCATTTCGTTTTTAAAATTTTTTTTAAGATCATTAATAATAGACTGTTTAATAAAAATCTCATTTTCAAAACTCATTATTTTGGCCAAAAAGCTATCCAATATAGTCATATTATCAGAAAATAAATTACCAATTCCTAAAGGTAAAAACCCAGCCTTTAACTCATAAAAATTAATATATTCATATCTATGCCCATTCATCTTTATACATCCTACAAATGGAATCTCGCCTAAGAATAATTTTTCCCATGTTCTTATTACTGCCTCTTCTGCAATAATTCCTAAAACTCCTCTTTTTTTCAAAGAAAAACTAATATCATACTTCCAAAAATCTTCAAAAAACAAATTAAATTTTATAAAATCCTCATTTGGCCCACCACGCCTAATATTTATAGAAATAAACTTATCAGCAGGAATTTCAAGCTTACTAAGTATTATCTCTTTATTTGTCGTTCTAAAACACTTTCCCTCTTTTAAAATAATAAATTCATCACTAAATTTTATGGCATCGCCAATCTCTCTATGAGTAATAAAAAGAGAAGTAATATCTGCCCTTTTAAGGGCTTGAAGCAATTTAATAAACTCTTTAGCCTCTTTTTGAGAAAAATAAGAAACACTCTCATCAAAAATAATAATCTTTGCATTTTTTTTCAGGGAAGAAATAATAAGCAAGGAATAGATTTCTTTAATATTCAAATCTTGTATTCTAGTCTCTAGATCAAAAGCAATATTATAAAATTGCCTAAGCCATTTATAATATCTATAGGTATGGGATTTATTCATTGGCATAAAAAATTGAGAATCAAACCAATAAATACTAAGATATTCCCAAACTTTTAAGTTCATATCAAGTTTTGGAATCTGAGACACAATATAAATACCATTACTCTTTGCTACATCTACATTCCAGCTTTTTTGCCTAATATTATTTACAAATACATCACCACTATCAAAACGAATAAATCCAGCTATAATTTTTGATAAGGTACTCTTACCTTCTCCATTTCTCCCAATTACAGTTAAAATCTTAGATTCCTCAATTCTTAAATTAACACTATCTAAAATAGGTTTTTCAATATCTGGAAAAAATTTTACTATGTTTTTAAACTCTACCATAAATTATTCTAAATTTATTTTGATCTCAGTATTATTCATCTCTTTAATTTTTTCCTCAAGTCTTTTTTTAAGTTTTGAATCGGTCTTCTCTAAATAAAACCTATTTAACAAATTAAATGAAACCCCCCTTTCTTTAAAGCCCAGAACCTTATAAGTTCCATATTTAAGCTCCCCTTTAAGGGCTTTTCCCAAGACTTTTTCTAAATAAAATCTTTGATTTGTAACGCCTGAACCAATAATATTATCTTTATTATTCAAATAATCTTCACCATCAAAAAGAACAGCAAAAACACCATGCTCACGAACCGATGAGAGAACTCCTTTAACAGCTGTACCTACAATTGGAAGAACTACAGAAACTTTCAAGTCTAAAATTAAAGAGTCAGATAAAACTTTTACCCTATTGCTATCATGCCAATTTCCTAAAGTTCTAAAGAACACTTCTGAATCTAAAATTTCTCTAATTCCATTCTTGAAATAAGGAAAAATATAATTATTCATAACAGGATATTCTTGTCCAGCAATCAAGGCAACATTTTTATTATATAAATTAGAACTTTTTAAAAATAAACCCACATAATAACCCAATATGTAAGCTTCTTCTGCAACATTATAAGAGAGTGAATACACTTGTGGATTAGTATTTTTAACTAAAGAATCAAAAAGCAAAAACTTAGTATAAGGATAATTGGGAGAAATCCTATCAATAATTCCTTGCATTGCATTATTTGACGTTATTAAAAAATCATAATTGTTAGAATTTAATAACTTTTCAAGTAATTCTATCCATTCATGCTGATTAAACCCAGCTTCAAACAACCGAATCTCAATATCACTTTTATTTTTTTTAAATTCAATTAAAAAATCATACATTGCTTTATAAGAAGGAGAACCACTAATGATTCCAGGAATAAATAATGCAACTTTTCTATTAGATGAAGACCTAGGTTCTCTAATTCTAAAAAAATTAATATAAACAAATAAAAACAAACAAATTAGTGAAACAAAAACACAAAAAATCCTAAAAAAAAGAGCTTTACTCACAGAAATAAAACACCTTTTTCTTATAAAATAAAATAAACCTTGATACTACGAGAACAAAATGGCATAAAATCAAAAACCTAAAACGCACAATACACCAACCTTTTTAAAAAAGTTTCTTTGTAAGAAAGATACCATAAAAGCCTCTATAACGTCCAATTCTATATTCAATTTTTGCTTAAACTTGCTTAAAAACACCAGTATTGGATCAATATAACAAAAACTCAATGCAAGAAGTAGATTAAATCAAATCAAACCAAAACTATTAATCTTGAAGATAGAAATTTTATTAATACTTCACAATCACAACATTTATCAAAATTAAAACTCTCTAGGTTTTAACAAATAAAATTCATTAACACTTAAATTACTAGGAATATCACCATTTGTACGAATTAAATACATCTTAAAAGAATGAACAGTTTTAAAAAACTTCTTTGTTAAAGACGAGCGATTTTTTTTATAATATTCCAAATATTTTAAAATAGCCCCATGGACACTCACTTTATCAAACACATCAGAAGAATGCTTAACAATATCTTCTATAAAAAAAAACACATTGGCCAAATAAATAAAATTATTAAAAAGAATACCTATACGACCTCTTAAATAATTGACATAATTTATCATGTCAACTCTATTTCCTAAGGTATAATTTTTATCTTCTAAACTCCACTTTGAATATATTGTATTAAATTTAGGATCTCTTACCAAATAATCATATACAAAATCAAATCTAAAACTATCTTCCACATATTTTAAAAACATATAAGTTAAACGATTATTATTTAAAGAAAAAAAATCTTTACGAGATATTTCTTTCAGATTTTCAATTACATTTTGCGATACAGAATCACTAGTTTTATATAAAAAAGAATTATTATCCCAAAGTAAAATACTAGTGCCTGCTGAAATCCAATACTCATCCTTGTTATAATGTTTAAGAACTCCATCAAAAACACTAACAAAATAATTATTAAAGTATTCACAATTTACATAAAATTTTGCCGGAACATCGGTCATAAAAAAATAATTATTCAAATCTACAGAAAATGAAGAACCTTGCACAACCTCATAAATAACCACATCTAAACTCCCCTTAAATAAATATATTTTTGCATCCTGCATATCTTTAAGAGAAGAATAACAAATAAGACTATGAGTATTAGAATACAAGGTTAAATCTGATGCAATACCATTTATCCCATACAAACCTATTTTAATTTTAGAATTATCTCCCACTTCAATAAAATCATATTCAAAAATTTCATCCCCCAAATTTAATTTAACAGAAATAGCATTCCTTATAACATTAATCTGCCCTTCCATTTCTTTAATAGACGCCACTTGAGAGAATAATGTCACTTGTAATAATAAAAATAAAAGGATAATAACATATGATTTCACAATCAAATTTTCCTCTTTTTAAAACCTTATAAGCTTAATTATATCTTTTTTAAAGAGATTTAGTAACTTTAACAAAAAGGAAAAATACGTTATACTTTTCAAGAAAGTATAAAAATAATATGTTATACTAATCCTGTTCTTTTTAAAGAACCTAAAACATAATAAAACTACAATTTATGTAGTCAATCTTATATCAAAAGGATGTACTTATGATGAAAAAAAACAAATTACTATTTTTAATGTTATTCGTATTTGCTCTTTCCCTAATTTCATGTAAGACCCCGCCAGAAGAAAGAAAATGTGGAAATCCTAAAATTTATAAGGAATACTAAAGTCAAGAGTTAGAGTATTGATGCAATAAAAATGGAGTTTCAATGTATACGGTTATACAGTAAAAAAATTGTATAATGTTAAATTGTGTAATAATATACTAATTAGAGGCTTTATGCAAAGATAAAAGAATTAATATATCTAAAAAGCAAAATTCTTAATTTATATAGTCAATATCACATAAGAAGGATGTATTTATGATAAAAAAAAGCAAATTATTATTTTTAATGTTATTCGTATTTGCTCTTTCCCTAATTTCATGTAAGACCCCGCCAGAGGATACAAAAAATTCAAACTCCAAAATTTCAACTAAAAAAACTGGGGATATAAAAAGAGAAATTGAAGATATAAAAAACGACGTCTTAAGAGAACGAGGAAATCTTTTTTATTCTAAAGAATTTAATGAGACTGAAAAAATTGAAAAAGAAATGCACAAAAAATTTGAAAAGGGAATGATTAAAGAAGGTAATGAAATTGCCTTAAAAGTATTAGAAAGATACAGAAATATCGCAAGAGATACAACAGAAAAAAAAGAAAAAATAAACTATTTAAAAGAAAACATTGAAAAATACTTGAATGATGCTGAAGCTAATGAAGCATATATATGGATCCCATTAGAAATAGACGAAGTAAATAACTTATATTTCGAAGCAACAAGAAAATATAAAATGTATGATATCGAAAGTTCTCTTGGAATGTATAGTAAAACATTTAATAAAGCACAACAAGCTGCTAAAAAAGCAAAAGAAGCAAGAGCTCTTAAAGAGACGGAAGAGAGAATGTATAAACAATTAAAAGCACTGGAAGCTGCTTCTGAACTCCCCGTTTACAAAAACAATAAACTCATTAAACCATCACCATGGAATGGAAGAGCACTTCTTAAGGATAAAGGTGAACGCATAAATCTTTTAAACCCACAAGATGAAACTTACTTACTTGGACAAATGGATTCATTAGTACTTGCTTATGAAGAAAAGGCTGAAGAAGTAAAAAACCCAGACTCAAATAAATTTAAAACACTTCAACTTATTGAAAAAGCCAGACAATTATGGGAACAAGGACTTGAATCTAAGAATCTTAATAATCTTAGACTTGCAAATGAATTATTCTTAGATTCTGCAAGATATCTAAAAGCCTATCAAAGTCAATCAAGTAAGGAGTTATATATAGTTAAAATCGGAAACACCTTATGGGGTATTTCTAAAAAATTATACAGCGACCCTTACCTATGGCCAAAAATTTGGTTTGCAAACAGACAAAAAATTCAAAATCCAGATTTAATACATGAAAATTGGAAAATAATAATTCCTTCTAAATAAAACAAAAAAGAAAATAAGCTTATGCTTGTTTTCTTTTTTTATATTTAATAAAATTAATTTAAACAAAATTTTTTTACAAAATAAGAGAATCAAAAATGAAAAAACTAGTACTAATAAGTATCCTATTCTTCTCCTGTTATACAGTAGCCCACCTAAACAAACAACTTACAAAAGACACTCCTTACAGCATTTACCTACGAGAAGCTCAAAAAGCAACAAATATTAACGATTATCAATCTGCTTTAAAGATATATGAAAAAATGATTGAAAATTATAAAGAAAATGAAAGCATCGTTGCCATAGGAAAATATGAAATCGCATTCATATATTATGTGACAAATAAAAACAACACAGCAAAAAAGCTCTTTGAAGAATTAATACAATCTAATGTACAAACACCTAAATGGATCATTCCCTTATCTCAAAAAGTAATAGAAAAAATACAAAACCAACAAAAAAACAAATCATAATACACAATTAATGCAAACCACTATTTAAGTAATATTCCATAAATTGTAATATCTTTTTCCTTAGCAGATTTAATGACATCCTCATAAACTATAGGTCCTCGGGGATATTCATGGGGAGGTGCATTACCCAATACGATAATAAACCTATTATCTGCGCTCCAATCAAATTGAGTAACAGCAGCATTAATTCCCTCAAATACTGCCTCAGGATAATCTCCCCCACCACCTACACTAATACCTCCAAGAACATTATTTAAATATTCCTTATTATTAAAATCAAAAGATCTTGTTAAAAAATCTTCAAGATAATCCTTATAAAATACAAAACCTATCCTATAAGACTTATATTGACTTAGTTGCGATTCTATCATAGAAAAAAGGTGTTCTTTTAGAATTTCGATATGATTTTTCATACTATCAGTCACATCAATAACAAAAACAAGATCTAAATCAGCAAGCGGATCTTCTGATTTTTCTAGAATATTTTTTATCTTTTCAACAAGATCAAGTCCTTTTTTTGCAACAACAACATTATCTGCAAACCTATAAAATTCTTTTTGTAAATTATTATTATCAATTGTACTTTTTAGTTGAATGTCTCCAAAGAATAACTCATAAGCATTATCCTTATACTGACCTAAATAATCATTATATTTTTTCTCAAAAGTTCTAATTGAAAACCAAAAAGGATCTTTTTTTCTCTTTAAAACCTCTAAATCGATATCATCACTCCTTGTCGAAAAATTAGGAAAACCGTATCTCAACTTTTTAGGTATTAAGATATGAAAAGCTTGTCCAAATCTTCTATTTTGAACAGGTGTAGAAGATGTTAATGATAAGAGACGTCTATTTTGAATAACTCTACCATTTAAAATTCTAATCTCATCCCCATTAATTTTATTATACTCCAATGTTCTAAATGAATAAGTAGAAACGTCTTTACTCTTACCTGGGATTTCAAAAGATTCAGTTAAAATAACTGATTTAATATTTGGCTTTTTTCTTATAAAAAGATGAAAACCATCTTCATGAGCCTCAACATATACATCATCAATATTAATGCTTAAGTGATCATTCATTGAAGAAAATAAATTAAATACAATAAATAAGAAAATAATAAAGTAAGCTTTTCTCATATAAATCCTTACACGTTAATTAGGCAACCTTATATGCCTTAAAACTAACAAAACACCAAACAATTTAAAGATTATCAGCCAAATTATCATAGAATAAAATCTTAGAACCAATAAAATCATTCTTAAAAATACCTCTAAGATTTAAACTAGCAAGATCTTTTTTAACACTCTTAACCATCTCATCATCACGATTTAAAAGATCAAATATTCTAGAAGATTCAGTCAAATTCGCAATCCCCGAATCAAAAAGATTATCATTTCTAACAACACCAGAGTCAATCCTATCACCAAGAGATGCTCTTATCTCAACAACACCTAGATTATTGTAAATTTCAATTTCTTTTATCAATAAAGCTTTATGATGATCATTCCCTTGAGGTTTAAAATTTAAAATACTAGACTTTTCTGATTCCAAGTTCTGCAATACTCTTAAATAATAACTCCTAGCAGCTTCAAAATCACCCATCTTGTAAAGAACAGACGCAATTGAGTTTAAAACTTTATTACTATTTGCAAATCCTGACATATTTTTAACTCTAAATAAATAAGTTAATGCATCTTTATAATTATTTTCCTTATAATTAAGCAATGCTAATTTGTAATAAACATCTGGGGAATTAACTCCTTCATTTATTGCCATTTCATAAGAAGATATAGCCGATTTAAAACCATTTAAAGTTCTAAGAATATCCCCCTGCTTTTCATAAATTAAAGCAAGCTCTTTAGAGCCTTTAACAAGACCATTTTTTTTATAAAAATCATACTCATTTAAAGCCAGACTAACAATATTACTTGCCTTAAGAGCATCATTGCTCCTCTCATAAATATCTGACAAAATTCTATAAGCAACAATCTTTTCAGATGAATTTTCAATTGAATCTTTTTGTCTAAAACTATTTAGTGCTGTTAATAAATACCCTTCTGATTTCTTAAGATCACCCATATAATAAAAATATCTACCACTCTCAAAAAGAGCCTTATCATAGTCAGGATTTTTGAATAAAATTCTTCTAAGAATATATTCAATCTCTGAGTTAATATTAATATCATTTAAAGCATTGGAAATACTTTTTCCATTACCTGCCTTAAAACTAGAAAATTCTTTATTAAGTAAGTTCATTTGAGCAGTGAAATATTTCAAATTTTTAGAAAGAGCATTTATTCTCTTATTATAAACTGTAAGCTCGACATATTTATCTATCAATTTCTTAGCATATTTAGTATAAACTACTTCATCAATATCTAATTCTTTATTTACCTTAATAAAAGCATTTAAATCTTCAGCTTCTCTTTCAGCACCAGCCTCAATGTAAGCATTAAAAAGTTTAAACAAAATTTCCTTTTTATGACCATACTTTGAAAGCAAAATAGTGTAATTATTAATGCTATCTTTGTAATATGCAGGATCTCTTTGAGCCCACTGAAAATAATTATCACCCTTAGCCATTAATGCCTCATAATCATAAATAAAATAAGATATAACCTCATCCAAAATAGCATTGGCATCAGCATACTCACCAAGCCTCATTTTCATAGAAGCATAAGATATATACCCATCCCTATCAAAATTTTTACGTCTTCTCTTAGAAGCATCCACAGAAAATGGATCAATGGTAAATAATTCTTCATATTTTTCCTCAGCACTATCAAAATCTCTTACATCTTCAAAAGCTTTAGCATAAGTTAAAAACCACTTTTTGTTAGGTTTCATATAATATGCATCCCTAAAAATAGCTTTAGCAAGCTCTCTTTTATTCTCATATATATATGAGATTCCCTCTTTATATTTTTTATCAGATGCAATATAAAAAAACATAACATCAACTAAAAAATAAAAAAACAAAAAAGTTAAAATAACAAAAAGAGATGCAATTTTAAAGATTGGAGTTAAAGCTTTAGAAAGTCTATAGCTAAAATTTTTTTCAAGCTTGCTAAATTCCTCTGCTTTATAATACATAACAGGCAATTTAACAGAACGACCAACAATGTCTCCAACAAATTTAGCAATAAACTTAAGCCCTTTCTTATTTTGTTCAACAAGATCAATTAATGCTTCAATTTTGTACCTAGAGACATTCTTTAGCATTAAAGCCTCAGCAATAGCAATTCTCAAATTTCTAGGATAAGAATCTAAATTTTTGAAAAATAAAGGATAATTAATTCTAAAATTATGTGTACCCAAAGGTTCTTTTTGGTCATCTTCCAAAAATTCAAAATCATCTGAAAGATTAGACCAATTATCCTCTTCACCATCACTAAAATTTTCAGAATTTTCATTAGAAAGAGATTCATCATTGTAAGGCATTTCTAAACGATCACCTGTTTCACCTGATTCATTTAGACCACTAATCATATTCTCAAGATCAAGATCATCATTACTATCATTTAAAGATTCCTGACTCAAATTATTAGCATCAATCTCATTATCAGTAGAATCATCAGAATTTAATAAATCTAAATCACTCTCTATATCTAAATTTTGCAAACTATCAGCATTATTATCTAAATCAAAGTTAATAGCATCGTCTAAACTAATAGAATTATCATCAAGAACTTTTTCAAGATTTTCTTCAAGATGAGAACTTAAAACATCAAAATCATTATCTAAATCATTAAACTCAGGATCAATATCTACTTTTTCAGAATCTTTTAAAATTGCAATATCATTTTCATTAGATAAATCCTTATGATCTTCCTTACTATCAAGATCACCAAGCATAGTATCCAAATCAAGCTCATCATCAGGTTCTTCTTCTAAATCAAAAACTTCTTCTTGATTTTCCCAAGGAACAATAGACTCCCCATCTTTAGGAGGTTCAATATCCATCTGAATGCCAAAACGTTCCTTTTGAGCCCTTTCATCGGAAATATTATCTAATAATTCTCTTTTAAACTTATTTATTTTTTCTATATCTGGCATACTACAATCAAAATCCTAAATCAAACCACTATATATCTTGGCTCCTTCTTCATGAAGAACCTTAAAACGTTTCTCTAAATCATCAGCAATTCTAGGACCCAAAATCTCTTTTGTTGGTTCTAAACCTTCTTGATTTAACTGCTCTAAAATTAAATTTTTGTATTCAAGTACATCTAATATTTCCGTTGCATTATAAACAAGAATATCTTCTTTAAAAACATCACAAGACATATCTTCATTTGATGAAACTTCAAGAATACTCCCATTAACACCAACCATTATAAAATAATCAAAAAGCTTAAAATAACTTGAAATTTCTGAAATTATTTTTTTAGTCTCAGGCTTACCTTTCCTATATCTTGTAGCCGTCGGAAAAATAAGAATCATATAACCACTACTCTTTTTATCTGCAATACATCTCATAGAATTAGCATTAAAAACCCGTCGCTCCCTAATCGTTTCATGATCAACACCAACAAATGCATGTGGAGGATAAATAAATATCACACTATAACCTAAAGATAGACTTTTAATTAATAAATTATCTTTAAAAAGTTTAACACCAGCTATAGGGACAATATGTTCTGAAACTTCCTTACAATTCATTTGATTAAGCAAAAACTGAAAACAAGGAAAATCAAAATTACTATAATGTTCCATTAATATAATTGAAGACTTACCAAATTTAGATTTCTCATAAAGCTTTAAAATATTTTGAATACCAACAATAGTAGAACTACTCTTAAGAAGTCTTTTAATCATTGTATCAACCAAACTCCTACTAACAGAATCTGCTTCATGATAAGAATTATTTAAATAATTTATTTTTTCAATAGCTTTAAACCTACTAAACAATTCATTCTCAATACCTTTAAAATATTTATTAAAACTCTCATTACGTATAAACATAAAACTTCATCCTTTAAAGTTCTTGAAAAAAAGATACTAGTAAACCAAAATATTACATATATATATATATATAATTACATGTAAATATTTTACATAATTATACTTTATTTATTTAGCAAATTAAAGTAAAATCCATTCAAGTATGTTAAACAAGAATAATTCAAAAAAAATAAAAATAAAAAATATTTATAAGGAGAATAAATCAACTATGAAATACAAAACAATAATTCTTTTCTTATCTTTATTGATTATATGGCTAACTTCCTGTTCCGGTGATGAACACAAAGATAAGATAATATTTAGAGTAACAAATGAAGTCGAACCTGATTCAATTGATCCTCAACTTGCTACTTCTGTTCAAGCATTTAACATAATTATAAACACATTTGCAGGTTTAACAACAAGAAACACACAAACTGGAGGACATAAACCAGGATTAGCTCAATCTTGGGATATATCTGCAGATGGACTTATATACACACTACACTTAAGAGAAGGTATTATTTGGAGTGATGGGGTTCCCATTACTGCTGAAGGAATTCGAAAGTCTTACCTTAGAGTTTTAAATAAAGAAACAGGTTCACAATACGTTGACATCGTTAAATCAACAATCAAAAATGCACAAGATTACTTCGAAGGTAAAATACCGGAATCCGAACTTGGTATTAAAGCTATAAACAACTCAACTTTAGAGATAACTTTAGTTGCTCCAAAACCTTATTTTCTTGATATGTTAGCACATCAAACATTTATACCAGTTCCAGTTCATGCTATTGAAAAATATGGGCAAAATTGGACCAATCCTGAAAATATAGTAGTAAGTGGTGCATACAAATTAAAGACAAGAATACCAAATGAAAAAATAGTGCTTGAAAAAAACGATAAGTATTACAATGCCTCAAATGTTGAAATAGATGAAGTGATATTTTACCAGGTACAAGGAAACACCGCGTATAACATGTACATAAATGACGAACTTGATTTCCTAACCAAAGTAGCATCAGAATATTTAGATGAAGCTAGAATAAGAAATGACTATTATTCTCATCCTGTAAATAGAGTAGCCTACATGGCATTTAACATCACCATCAAACCACTTGATAATGTAAAGGTTAGAGAAGCCTTAACTCTTGCTATTGACAGAGAAGCACTCAACAAGATTACTCTAAAGGGTCAATCAAAACCAACAAGAAACTTAACACCATCATTTGAGCATTATTCTTACGGGAAACAATTAAAATTATTTGACCCACAAAGAGCAAAACAACTATTAGCTGAAGCTGGTTATCCCGATGGAGCAGGTTTTCCAACTCTTAAATATAAAACCTCACAACGAAATGGAATGGCAATAACTGCAGAGTTCTTGCAAGAACAACTTAAAAAAATACTAAACATTAACATTGAAATTGAAATTGAAGAATGGAATACATTCCTAAATAATAGAAACAAAGGTAATTATCAAACATCATATATGGGATGGACAGGTGATTATTCAGATCCACTAACATTTCTTGAAAGTCTATTTACAACAGAAAATCAAGGATTTGGAGCATATGGCTACTCAAACAAAAAATATGATAAGTTAATAGAACAATCTAATTTTGCACAAGACCCACTACAAAGACAAGACATTTTAAGACAAGCTGAGGCTATAATTATAGAGCAAGATTTTCCTGTAGCTCCACTCTCAATACTTAAATCATACTATCTATTTAGGCATGACAAATGGACTGGTTGGATCCCTAATGTTTCAGAAGCTTATCTTTATGAAGAAATAAAATATAAAAGAGAAAATATCAGTAATTAATAATAAAATATGAAAATAACTTTAAAATTAATAAACTAACACTTAATAATGATTAAAAACCACTCCTATAAATTATAGGAGTGGTTTTTATTACATAATCAGAGCTTTCAAAATCATCTCAACATTTTTGCACCTAAATCTCTTTTATAATAGTTCATTATTTTACTTTATAACTTTTTTATATCGAACACCAAGTAACTATTCAAAAATGTAAGCAAAGATACACATCTAACTTAATATCCAATAATATTCTACATTCATATGCCTCTATTATTATCTTTATATTTAAACTTACTTTATGGTATAATAAATTTTTACCAAATAAATTAAAAAGTTCAATAAAAAAATTTTTATAGGAAAAAAACTTTAAAACTTTTAACTGTTTTAATTGCATTAGAATTAACTTTAGTAAATAGGAGGTAAAAGAATGAAAATAAGAAAATATACATTTATGATATTTTTCTTAATAGCTATTTTATCCTGCAGTAAGGAAAATAGCAAAAAAGATTCGTCTTTCAAAATCAGCATGGGAGGAGAACCTAAATCAATAGATCCGCAATTAACTGAAGACAAAATAGGTGCAATTATAGTTGCACAAATGTTTAGTGGTATAGTAGATAGTGACTCAAAAACTGGTGGATACAAGCCAGGGCTAGCTCAATCTTGGGACATATCCGATGATGGAACTATATATACATTTCACTTACGAAAAGATATCGTTTGGAGTGACGGGGTCCCTATTACTGCTGAAGGTATAAGAAGATCTTATCTTAGGATGTTAAATAAAGATACAGCATCAAATTATGTCGGCATGATTAAGTCAACAATCAAAAATGCACAAGATTACTTCGAGAACAAAATACCAGAATCTGAACTTGGTATTAAAACTATAGATGACTTGACACTAGAGATCTCTATTATTGCTCCAAAAGCTTACTTTTTAGATATGCTAGTACACCAATCTTTCATACCAGTACCAGTTCATGCTATTGAAAAATATGGAAAAAACTGGACAAATCCTGAAAACATGGTAGTAAGTGGTGCATACAAACTAAAGGAAAGAAAACCTAACGAAAAAATATCACTTATAAAAAATGATAAATACTTTAACGCTGAAAATATTGAATTACAAGAACTTATATTTTACACAATAAATGATGCATCAACTGCCTATAGAATGTATGAAAATAATGAAATTGATATGCTTACATATGGAGCAATTCCACCTGATTTAATAAAAGAAATAAAATTAAGAAATGATTATTATTCATCTGCTATTAATGGTCTTTACTACTTCTCATTTAACACACAAGTCAAACCTCTTGATAATGTAAAGGTTAGAGAAGCTTTAACTCTTGCTATTGATAGAGAAACATTAACAAAAAAAGTTATAGATAATGGTTCTATTCCTACAAGAAATATAAGCCCAAACTTTAATCATTATTCTTACGGAAAACCACTAGAATTATTTAATCCACAAAGAGCAAAAGAACTAATGGCTGAAGCTGGTTATCCTAATGGTGAAAACTTCCCTCAACTAAAACTCAAATATAATACAAATGAAAGTCATAAAAAAATTGCTGAATTTGTTCAAAATCAATGGGAAAAAATTTTAAATATCAACATTGTACTTGAAAATGAAGAATGGTCATCATTCTTAGAAACCAAACAAAAAGGGAATTATGAAATAGCAAGATCTGGTTGGATGGGTGATTATTCAGATCCATTAACATTCTTCAGTTTATTCCAAAAAGAGTTTGCACATTTTTCCTCATACAAGTACTTTAATAAAAAATATGAAAATTTAATAAACCAATCTGATCGCGAGCAAGATCCAATCAAAAGACAAAACATTTTAAGACAAGCTGAAGAAATAATTATAAATAAAGATTTCCCTGTAGCCCCAATATACATATATTCAGGAAATTATTTATTCAAAAATGACAAATGGACTGGTTGGATACCTAACACTCCAGAAAGATTTAATTTCTCTGAAATTAAAAGGATCAAATAACAATAAACAGACATCTATCTTAATAGATGTCTGTTTATTGTTATTTGATCCTTTCCTTTAAAAATCGTAATTTATATATTAGTGCATAAAATAAGGCTAGCTTAATGGTATTAATTTTCCCAATTAAAATAAATTCAATATTTTTTGAAAAAATTTGAATCTCATATGTTAAAATAACCAATTATACAATGAAAAAAATCTTTCTGTTATAATAAGGAGCAATTATGTTAAAGTTTACCATGCAAAAAATACTAGAAACAGTACCAACTTTAATAGTGATAATTTTTTTGTGTTTTTTAATAATGAGGCTTGCTCCCGGAAACCCATTTGATTCTGAAAAACCCATTGACCCTCAAGTTAAAGAAAAATTGATGCAAAAATACCATCTTGACAAACCTTTTTATGTGCAAGCTTACTACTACATCACAAACATTTTAAAAGGAGACTTTGGGCCATCATTAGTAAAGAAAGATTTAAATGTAAATCAATACATAAAATTAGGATTTCCTAAATCATTTACAATTGGAATAATAAGCTTAATAATATCTCTCACACTTGGAATTTTGCTAGGCTCATTAGCAGCGACCCAAAAAAACACTCGTACCGATTATATAATAAGAATAGCAGTAATATGTGGAATTTCTGTACCCACCTTTGTGACTGGTCCTCTTTTACAATATTTTTTATCTGTAAAATTAAAATTATTTTACACTTCTGGATGGATTTCGGAACGAGGAGGTCTTATAAATTTAATTATGCCAATATTAACAATGAGTCTGCCATGGATAGCTATTTTTACACGCATTATTAGAGGTTCTATGTTAGAAATACTAAAGAGCGATTTTGTAAGAACAGCAAAAGCCAAAGGACTAAGTTTTAATGTAATAATTAGAAAGCATGTGTTAATAGGCTCTATACTCCCTCTAATAAGTTATATAGGACCTGCATTTGCTGGTATAATTTCTGGCAGTATGGTTATTGAACAAATATTTAGAATTGCTGGAATGGGTACATTTACAGTAGAATCATCTCTAAACAGGGATTATCCACTACTCATGGGTTCACTATTAGTATATTCAACAATATTGCTCATTTCCATTTTAGCATCTGATATTGCTTATAAAAAGCTTGATCCAAGAACATAGGAGAACAAAATGAACGAACACGAAAAGCAAGACACCTACGTCGAAATCCACACAGCAAACAAAAGAGCTTGGTTAAGATTTAAGGAAAACAAACTTGCATTTATTAGTATATTTATCATCGGATTTTATATACTAATTGCAATACTTAGGCCAATACTACCAATATACAAATATAATACTCAAGTAGTAGAACATGCTGATTTGCCCCCATCTCTTAAGTATGCTGGAGAATTATGGTATGAAAAGGAACTTCATTTCATAAAAAGATTATCAGCAAAGGAAAAACGAGAAATCAATAAGGAAGAAAAAACAAAACTAGAAGAGATAAAAAGAAAAATAGAGACCGAGGTTCAAATAATTGATGGAAAAGAAATTAAAATACACAAAAGAATATACCTACTAGGAACAGATAGTCTTGGACGAGATTTGCTTGCAAGAATAATACAAGGAAGTCAAATATCAATATCTGTAGGCTTTATTGGAGCACTAATATCAATGATCATAGGCACTATAATAGGTGCAATAGCAGGCTTTTTTGGTGGTATTATCGATAGGATAATAACTAAAATAATAGAAATTTTTTATGTCTTACCTACTTTGCTTGTCATAATAATTTTAATGACTGTTATGGAAAGAAATATAATTGGGATATTTATTGCAATTAGCATTATCTCATGGCTAACAATTGCTAGGATCGTAAGAGGGCAAGTAAAATCACTTGCAAGATCTGAATTTATACAGGCAGCTAAAACACTAGGTGCAACAAATAAGAGAATGATATTTAAACATTTAATTCCTAACAGCTTTGGCATGATAATAATTATTGCAACAATGAATGTTCCATCATTCATTATACTCGAATCATTTTTATCATTCTTAGGTCTGGGAATATCAGCACCAATGACTAGTTGGGGAGAATTAATCAAAAACGGAATCCCCACATTTATTGAATACCCATGGAAAATTTTCATCCCAGCAACAGTAATGACAATATTTTTACTATTTATGAACTTTTTAGGCGACGGATTAAGAGATGCATTTGATCCAAAAGACAACTTATAGGAGACATTAAATGAAAGAAAACTATATGCTAGATATAAGAGATTTATCAATTGAGTTTAAATTGAAGCATACAACAATATATCCTGTAAGCAACATAAACTTAAAAATGAAAAAAGGGGAAATTAGGGCTATTGTTGGAGAATCTGGTAGCGGTAAATCTGTCACAAGCATGGCAATACTAAAATTACTTCCTGAAATTACGACAGTATACAAAACCGGTGAAATACTATTTGAAGGTCAAGACTTACTAAAACTTAGCGAAAAAGAACTTCAAAATATTAGAGGCAATAAAATAGCAATGATATTCCAAGATCCAATGACTTCGTTAAATCCATATTTAAGAATATCTACACAAATTGAAGAAACAATAATGTTACATCAAAAATTAGATAAAAAAACAGCAAAGCAAAAAGCAATAGAAATGTTAAAAACAGTTGGTGTTATAAATGCAGAAGAGCGAATAGAACATTATCCACACCAATTTTCAGGGGGAATGAGGCAAAGAGTTATGATTGCAATGGCTCTCAGTTGCCATCCATCATTATTAATAGCAGACGAACCAACCACAGCTCTTGATGTCACAATCCAAGAACAAATATTACTACTCATAAAAAGCCTGTCTAAAAAATTTAATACATCCACCATATTAATAACCCATGATTTAGGAGTAGTTGCAGAAGTATGCGATACAGTTTCTGTAATGTACCAAGGAAAATTTGTAGAAGAAGGTACAGTACAAGAAATATTTAAAAATCCTAAACATCCATATACAATTGGGCTTTTAAAATCAATACTTACTCTTAATAAGGATCCAAATGAAAAACTTTATTCAATGAAAGATAATCCTATTGAAACTATTACAAACAAAATGGGAGGCTTTAAATGAAAGATGAAAAAGACATAATTCTTAAAGTAAAAAACTTAGTACAAACATTCACAATTGGGGAAAACTTTTTATTTTGGAAAAATAAACGTAAGGTAAATGCCGTAAATGGTATCAGCTTTGAAGTTGAACGTAACAAAACATTAGGACTGGTTGGAGAATCTGGATGTGGAAAATCAACAACCTTAAGAACAATAATGCAGATCTACACACCAACATCTGGCAACATATATTTCAATGGAAAAGATATTACTAAACTGTCAAAAAGAGAACTTTTAAAGACAAAAAAAGACATGCAAATGGTATTCCAAGATCCACACACATCTCTCAATCCAAGAATGACAATAAAAGAAATAATAGCAGAACCATTAGTGATATACAACGAAAATAAAATTTTCCCAAGAACCAAGCAAGAAATAGAAAAAAGAGTAAATGAATTAATGGATATTACTGGACTTGCAAAAAGCATGCTATTTAGATATCCACACGAATTTTCAGGAGGACAAAGACAAAGAATAGGGATAGCAAGAGCACTTGCTCTAAATCCCAAGCTATTACTGTTAGACGAAGCCGTCTCTGCACTAGATGTATCAATAAGAGCACAAATTTTAAATTTACTTAAAGACTTACAAAAAGAATTGAATTTATCTTATCTATTCATTTCACATGACTTGGCAGTAGTAAAATACATGAGCGATAAAATTGCAGTAATGTATCTGGGGGTCATTTTAGAGATTGCGCCTAGAGAAATTTTATTCTCAAACCCTAAGCATCCATACACTAAAACATTAATAGCATCTATCCCTGAAATTGATCCTGAAAAAATAAAAAATAAAACTATCAAACTTGATGAACCCTCCCTAACAAATATACTAAACACATCTATAACACCAGAAAATACAATTCTTGAGGAAGTGGAAAAGGATCATTTCGTATCTAAGTACCTTTTTGATGAAATGAATAGTCTGATAAATAAAAATGATACTTAAGACAAATAAACTTTTATTTGTCCGACCCCAGATTTCTATATTTAGACCTCACAAAACAATGTGAGTTATTAACTTAATTTAGTATAAATTTTTATATTTCCATAGATAAATTGTATTAAAAAGTGCTAACAAAAACTTCAATTTTTCCCTTCAAGCGATTAATTATCAAAATAAGAAACTTCAAAATCCATCTTATTGTCAATACCTTCAACCGAATATAGATTAATTCTATTAACATTATTCTTATCTATAACTTTATTTCCAGAATCAACAAAATAATAATAAATTCGACCTTTAGGAAGGTCTTTAAGCTTAATAGTATACACCCCTTTATAGGGTTCTTGTTCAACTAATCTATTTAAAAATGGATTAAAATTATTAAAATTGCCAGCTATTGTAACAATCTGTCCAGGGCGACCTATATAAAAAATTTCAACTTCTCTTCCATCAGAAGAATCAATCGGATTTCGTAAAGACACGTAACTATGATCTACACCTATATCAATTATAGAAAATGGTATTGAGTCTTTATTAAAGACTACATTTTTATTATATTCATCATTTGTCCAAATACCATCTACAACAAGCCTATACTTAATGCTACCAACTCCATGAGGAAGATTAATCTTTACAAAAAAAAGTCCATATCTATTTTTCTTAAATAAATACTTTTTTGCATAACCATCAAAGTCAAAAGCAGCAAAAATTTTCCTAATATCCTTATTTGGAGGATAAAACATAATGACTCTCTTAGAGTCAACAATTGGTGATAAATTATCCTTTCTTGTTGAAACTTCTAAAAATTCATTTAAAGATAAATCAAAATTTTCAATTACATAATATTGTGAACAAACATTAAAAATATTAAAGAAAAAGAATATAAAATAAAATAGCCCACCTAAAATTTTTTCCATGATTTAATTATAAAATCCAATAAACAATTCTTTTTACCAAAATACTACACATTTATCTTACTTATCATTATACTAAAATATATATACTAAAGTAAATATACAAATATTAATCAATAAGGAGCGGAAAATGGGCTTTCATATTTATGAAGTAAAAGCTAGGCAAATAATTGATTCTAGAGGAAATCCAACTGTTGAAGCAGATGTCATACTTGAAGATGGTTCTCTAGGTAGAGCAGCTGTTCCATCAGGTGCATCAACAGGAACCCATGAAGCTGTTGAATTAAGAGATGGTAATAAATCTATTTATATGGGTAAAGGGGTACTAAAAGCAGTTGAAAATATAATAAATATTATCTCTCCAGAACTTGAAGGAATGAGTGCTTTAAACCAAGTTGAAATTGACAAAAAAATGCTTGAACTTGATGGAACTCCTAATAAATCAAAACTTGGGGCTAATGCTATTCTTGCAGTTTCAATGGCTACAGCTAGAGCAGCAGCCGAACACCTTGGACTTAAAGTTTATCAATATCTTGGTGCCTACAAAGCCAATATTTTACCTACACCAATGTGTAATATTATAAATGGAGGTGCGCACTCAGATAACTGTGTCGATTTTCAAGAATTTATGATAATGCCAATTGGAGCAAAAACTTTCAGTGATGCAATAAGAATGTCTGCTGAGGTTTTCCATACACTTAAAGGTATTTTAAGTAAAAAAGGTTATGCAACAGCTGTTGGAGATGAGGGTGGATTTGCACCAAATTTAAAGTCAAACGAAGAAGCTTGTGAAGTTATTATGGAAGCAATACAAAGTGCAGGATATACACCTGGAACAGATATCGCAATTGCTCTTGATCCAGCAACATCTGAATTATACGATCCAAAAACAAAAAAATATGTACTTAGATGGTCAACAAAAGAAGAACTCACATCCAAAGAAATGGTTGAATACTGGGCAAAATGGGTAGAAAAATATCCTATCATATCAATTGAAGATGGAATGGCTGAAGAAGATTGGGACGGCTGGAAAAAACTTACAGATAAGATTGGAAATAAGGTTCAACTTGTTGGTGACGATTTATTTGTAACAAACACATCATTCCTTAAAAAAGGAATTGAAATGCAAGTTGCAAATGCAATTCTTATTAAAGTAAATCAAATTGGAACACTAACTGAAACTTTTGAAGCTGTAGAAATGGCAAAAAAAGCAGGATATACTGCAATAGTTTCACATCGTTCAGGAGAAACAGAAGATACAACAATTGCCGATCTTGTTGTTGCACTTGGAACAGGACAAATCAAGACAGGATCTTTATCAAGAACAGACAGAATAGCTAAGTATAATCAACTCTTAAGAATAGAAGAAGAATTAGGAAGTATTGCCGAATACCACGGAAGAGACGTTTTTTATTCCATTAAAAAACAATAATAATAACTAAAGCCCTCATAAGAAGGGCTTTTTTTTATATAAACAAAATACTTATCTTTTTGAAAACTGAAAGCTCTTCCTAGCCTTTTTCTTACCAAATTTTTTACGCTCAACTTTTCGCGAATCTCTTGTTAAAAACCCATTGGACTTAAGAATCATTTTATACTCTTCGTTAAGATCAAAAAGAGCTCTTGCAATACCATGTCTAATAGCACCGGACTGACCTGAAATGCCTCCGCCATAAATATTAATGTAAAGGTCATATTTTCCAAGAGTATTTGTTAAAACTAATGGAGATAGAGCAATTGTCTTTAAATTTTCAAGTTGAATATAAGAATCAAAATCTTTATTGTTGATCTTAATATCACCTTTACCTTCCCTAATATAAACCCTAGCAACAGAAGACTTTCTCCTTCCCGTACCCATTCCTAAATTAATGCCTTTAACATTTGATTTTGCCATTTTTCCTCTCTTAATTTGCTTCTAATTTATAAAAATTTTGAGAACTAAGCATGTGATTAGAACCCGCAAAAACTTTAAGATTTCTAAAAAGTTCACGTCCCAAAGGTCCCTTTGGTAACATACCCTTAATAGCTATTTCAAGAGGAGCTGTTGGATTTCTCTCAGATAATGTTCTAAAAGTATCAGAGCGAAGACCTCCAGGATATCTTGAATGTCTATAATAAATTTTTTGAGAATATTTTTTACCAGTAAGCCTAATCTTTGAAGCATTAATAATTATAACATTATCACCTAACTCTTGGTGGGGCGTATAATAGGGCTTATGCTTACCTCTTAAAATTTTAACAGCTTCTGTAGCAACTCTACCAAGAACTTTATCTGACGCATCAATCACACACCATTTTTTCTCTACACACTTAGGTTTAACCCATATTGTCTTATTATTCGTTATCCTATTCATAATAATACACAGTCCTCACTTAGATATTCTACAAACTTATACTTTTTCATTGTATTATTTGTAAGTTAACCTGTCAATACTAACAGCCAAATTTATCCTGTAGCTTAAGAGAAACTTTGTGAAAACCATCTAAATCTCCTTTAGAAAATTTTAAAGGAACAAGCGAAGGAACATCAAAAAAAGGACTAATTAAATAGCCATTCTTTAAATACTCATTAAAAATTTCATCATGATACTCAGATTTATAAAGAGGAAACATATATCTATTAATTAGTTTAAATATAGGTGTAGCAAAAATATTAAAATTAATTTTTGTACTTTTTTCATAAGACAAAATCTTAGTAAGCATATGTCTAGCAATCGCTAAAGTTAAAGCATCAAAAGAATCTCTAAATTCTATTTTTCTAGATAAATTATCTACTATAGCAATGTTAATAGACATGCATCCAGGCATTGGGATCTTTACAAGCATAGGATATCTAAAATTATTAAATCCAGCCTTAAATTCATATATACCTTGTTTTTCCTCCCAAGGACTACTAAAACAACAATGGTCTGTTAAAGATAACAAAAAGTCTCTAGCATCCCTTTCAAATTTAAAAATACACACAAATCCTGCTTCTTTAAAAAAAGAAAAAAGAACATTTTCAAATTGTTTTCTAAAAACAGAAGGATAAGAAGCAGTAAGACCTCTTGAAAAAGTTTGCTTAAGAATAAGATTTAACCCTTGAACCCTATGTCCTAAAAAATTTAGGCCCCCATTTAAGTACAAATCCAAATACCTATTACCACTAATATCATAAAGATAAAAAAATCTTGCTCTTTTAATTATTGGAAAACAGCTAAATAAAGATTTATTATACATCCCTTAATTTATTCATTAAAATATCATTTGCAAGAACGGGATTAACCCTTCCAGAAGTTTTGCGCATAATTTGACCCATCATGAACTTAATTGCATGACTCTTACCTTTTTTATAAAGTTCAATTGATTTAGGGTTTTCATTCAAAACCTCAAACACAATTGACTCAATGAAAGAGCTATCACTTATCTGTGCTAAATTTTTTTCATTAATAATGATAGTAGAAGAAACATTTCGATCAAGCATTTCTAAAAATATTTCTTTTGCTATCTTACCACTTACCCTATCACTAACAATGAATTCAACAAGTTCACTAATATATGATGGTGGTAAATTAAAATCAAGTATACTTATCTCTCTATCATTTAGTACACTTAATACCTCAGACAATATCCAATTTGCCACTCTCTTAGGATCACTTGAGGCAATTGCTGCCTCTTCAAAATATTTAACCAAGTTTTTATCAGCCGTTAAAGTCACAACATCAAAATCACTAAGACCATATTGCTCTTTTAATCTAACTCTTGTATCAAAAGGCAATTCCACCATTCTATTAGACTTTATACTTTCAATATAAGAATCATCGAGTTTGATCAAAGGCAAATCGGGCTCCTTTATATAACGATAATCAGCTACCGTCTCTTTACTTCTTTGAAGCACTGTAATACCCTTTTTATCATCAAAACCCATTGTACGTTTACCTACACTCTCAAAAGTTTTTCTATGTAAAATCCACTCTTCTTTTTGTCTTGACTTTTCATAATCAATTGCCAATTTTACCGATTTAAAAGAATTTAAATTCTTTATCTCAGAAATGGGGGTTTTATACTCAATATTATTCTCATTGATAAGTAAATTAACGTTGACATCACAACGAAATGACCCGTTTTCCATGTTACAATCAGACAAATTAAGATATCTAAAAATTTCTCTTAAAGCACTCAAATAAGCTACGGCTTCTTCTACATTACTAATATCTGGTTTTGAGACAATTTCTAGTAATGGTGCACCTGAACGATTAAAATCAATATAACTTCGATTTTCACTCTCAAGTAAATGCAAACTCTTGCCAGAATCTTCTTCCATATGTATCCTAACAATATTGATTTTTTTTAAACCTGAACAAGTCTCAATAAAAATAAATCCATTTTCACAAATTGGTGCATCATTTTGAGATATTTGATATCCCTTAGGTAAATCGGGATAAGCATAATGCTTTCTATCAAACTTAACAATATTTTTAATTTTAGAATTAGTAACATGCCCAGCTAAAATTGCACTACTAATAAGTTCTTTATTTATACTAGGCAATGCTCCAGGAAGTCCAAGACATGTTGGACAAGTACGAGAATTTGGAATACCACCAAAATCATTCTTACACCCACAAAAAGCTTTGGTTTTTAATCCTAATTGTACATGAACTTCTAAACCAACAAGTAACTTATATTCCATTTAATCCCAATTCCTCTATTACATTTTTTGCAAAACTTAAAAGCTCAAAATCTCTCTTAACTTGGCCAATTATTTGCATACCAATAGGCAATCCCCTATCATCTTGAGAAAAGGGAATAGATAGCGCAGGGGCCCCAATAAGATTAGCAATCACAGTACACAGATCAGAATAATACATCTTTATAGGATTATCAAAATTTTCACCAATTTTAAAAGGTTTCACAAAACTTGTAGGCGTAATAATATATGAATAATTATTAAAAATCTCATTGAATTTTGGAACCAATACATTTTCAATAATTTTACAAGCCTTTACATAGTATTGCAAATCATAACCTTCTGATAACAAATAATTACCAAGCACAATACGCCTTTTCACTTCTTCTCTTAAAAACAAACTCCTATGTCTATAGTAAAAATCACTAAGATTTAATTCATCACTTAACCTTTTCCCATAATGAAGACAAGTATAACGAGCAAGGTTAGATGCAGCTTCAACTGGAGATAATGAATAGTAAAGAGAAAGTACAAAGCTTACTGCCTCTATTGAAACTTCATAAAGTTCAACGCCTCTGTTTAAAAGTGCAGATTTAAATTTAGAAAATTCGCATGCAACCTCAGGTTCCATCAAATTTTCACTAAGTTCTTTAATTACAGCTAATTTAATACCTGCTAAAGATTTACCTAACAATGGATAAGGATCTTGAATAATATCTATGCTGGTAGCATCCATTTTATCAATTCCACAAGTATATTTTAATATTAAAGCCACATCATCAATAGAATTAGCAAAAAATCCTATTTGATCAAGAGATGACGCATATGATACAAGTCCATAACGAGATAAACCTCCATAAGAAGGCTTAAAACCAATTAAACTTGAAAAGGACGCAGGAAGCCTAACAGAACCTCCAGTATCACTACCAAGTGCAAAAGGAGCTTGACCGGCAGCAACAACAGCTCCAGAACCACCAGAACTACCACCTACAACATATTCTTTATTTAAAGGATTAAGCGTAACACCATAATAAGAAAACTCACAAGAAGAGCCCATTGCAAATTCATCCATATTAGTTCTACCAAGCATAATTGCACCATTATCTTTTAATCTCTTAATAACAGTTGCATCATAAGGAGAAACATATCCTTGCAAAAGTTCAGATGCACAAGTCAAGGCTTTATTTTCAATTGAAATATTATCTTTAACAGCAATGGGCATACCAATTAAGGGTAAATTTTGCCCCTCACCTCTACCCAAAAGTTCATCATATTTTTTTGCCAATTCTAATGAATCATCAAAAAATTCAATATATCCATTGATATCCTTATTTGCTTCATAAAGTTCTTTATAAAAGAGCACAATATCATAAATTTTACACCTGCGAGTCAATATTAATTCTCTAATTTTTATTAAACTTAAACCTCTGAAGTCCAAATCAATACTCCCTATTCAAGCACTTTAGGTGATGAAAAGTAACCATCTACAAACACATTGCTAAAATTTTTAATAGATCCAATCGCCAAAGAAGGTAAAATTTCATCGTTTCTTAAAACAGAAAAGTTACATGCCTCTTTTTGAATGCCATCTTTTATCTCAAATTCAGAAATTTTATTTAACATGCCAATAATTTTTTCAAATTTAATGGCAAATTCTCGTTCTTCATTCTTACTTAATCTTAGTAAGCTTAACTTTAAACTATCTTCTAAACGAATATCTTTAATATCTTTCAAATTTAACCTCTAAATTTTGGCAAGTCCTTTAATATAACTTGAACTTAAAATAGCTTTTTTACCATTTCTCAGATTAATTTTAATAAATGGCTCACCATTTTGATACCACTTATCAACAACTATTCCGTTTTCACCATTATAAGTTATATAATCTCCAATATTAAAGCTTTTATTACCATTTTTTGAAAAAAAATATTTAAAATTATCTTTTAAATATTCTGGAACAAAAACAATATCATAATTATCTTTGCTAATATCTTGAAAAAAGATTGACATAGCTGTATTTTTGAGCATGCCTCCAAAAAATCTTTGCAAATTAATCGTCACAATAAGCTCAAATTTGGCTCTAGTAATAGCAACATAAAAAAGTCTTCTCTCCTCTTCCAGTCTCTCTTTAGTCAATTCTTCGATCTCAGCAGGCAATAAACCCTTTTCAAGACCAGATATTATCACTCTATTAAATTCAAGTCCTTTAACCCCATGAATTGAAGAGAGTAGTACACTAGAGTTAAAATCTCCATGTATTAAAGGTGAAATAGATGAATTTTCCAAAAATATTACAAGTCCCTCAAAACTGCCTGAATATTCAACTCCACTGCTGATAAGTTCATCAATATTTCTAGATTTTTCATCCTCATCAAATTTTTGATAATAATCCCAAAATCCAGATCTAATTACAACATTTTTAATAAATTCAGATAAATTTACATAAACATCTTTTTGTATATTTTCTGCTAGTTTATCATACAGATTTAAAAAAGTAACAAGAGAATCTTTTGCTTTGCCCTTAAGACTCTCAGCAACTTTTCTACTTGCAAGAATTAAATCAAAATTAACATTACGATCATTGAGTATTGCAATTATTTTATTCGTAGTAGTTTTTCCAATCCCCCTAGCAGGTTTATTTATTACTCTTAAGAAAGAAATTTTATCTTTTTTATTTACAAAAAGTCTTAACAAAGAAATTACATCTTTAATCTCTTCTCTTTCATAAAATCTAATTGAACCTAATATTTTATGTGGAATATTATGTTTTAAAAAAGATTTCTCAAACTGCAAGGACTGGTAATTAAATCTATAAAGAATAGCTGTCTCAAGCTTATTTTCAATAAGGAAATTAGAAAAATACTCAGCCTCTTCCGCAGGATTTTGAAAAACAAAAAATCTTATCTTCTTGCCCATTTTATTTTCTGTAGTTATTACTTTTTCATATCGATTTCTATTTTTTGAAATAACATCATTTGCAACATTAACAATGCTTAAACTAGAACGATAATTTTGTACCAAATAATATTTAGACACATTGTCAAACATTTTTTCAAATTCAAAAATATTTTCAATTCTAGAGCCTCTAAAAGAATAAATAGACTGATCTTCATCTCCTACTACCATAAAATGCATATCTTTACAATAAAGCTCTTTTAAAAATAAAAACTGTGTATAATTGGTATCTTGATACTCATCTACAAAAATAGCCTTAAATTTTTTCTGAACCCTCATCTTTATATCTTTACAATTTCTTAACATCAAAACGGTTTTAAGAATAAGATCAGCAAAATCAAAAGCATTATTTTTAGATTTTTCTTGCTCATAAAATTTAATATCTTTGTAACTTTTTTCATCAATACCACAATAATTATCTAAAAAGCAATTTTCCTTATATTTAAATATGAGAGACGCAACATACTTTGAAAGTTCAATGGTTGAAGCAAGCCCAATTTGCTTAATAAATTTAACAACATCATTAGTATCCCAAATTGTAAAATTTGAATCATAATTTTTATCAAATTCTTTAAAATAAAGTCTCAAAAGCCAAGCACCAAAAGAATGAAAAGTCTGAATATGCAAAGCCTTATTAAAATCAAAAAGATAATTTAGTCTTAAATTCATCTCATTTGCAGCTTTATTTGTAAATGTTAAAGCAAGAATCTCTTCTGGTTTTAATTGCATTTTTTTTATTAAGTGTGTTATTTTAGCCGTTATAACCCTTGTTTTACCACTGCCTGGACCTGCCAAAACAAGAATGGGATTTTTAGTATCATCTAAAACAATTTGTTTCTGATAAGAATTTAAACTAAAGAAAAATTTTTCTATTTTGTCCATTAATAAACTTCAGAAACCTTAAGATCAAAACCTCCAGGGGTTTTTAACCAAAAAAATTGAACTGCCATTATTTCTCTTCCATAACCCTTTAAAATAGAAGTAATATCCTTACCTTGAAGAATAATATTAACATCAGAAAGTCTTGACAAAAATAAGATTAAAGATTTTTTGAAATTTAAATTAAGAGGAACCTTCTTAGATACAAGCAAAGATTTACCATAAATATTATTCTCATCAGCATATCTTAAAAACGTATCGTTTAAAAAATTAATCATTAAATCAATGTTGGAAATATCTTGAGAAGAATATACAGTAGGATACTCACTAATCGATCTACTCTTAGGTCCATTAACTTCAAAACCCCAATTTAAAACATTAAATCTACTAGAAAGACTAGTTTCAAGCACATATTCAATATTAAGCATAAAAGATTCTAAGCTTACATGAGCCTTTCGAACCTTACCTTGAGAATAATTATCATACGCAATCTTAACTTTAACATTATCACTTAAATTTATTTCCCGAAATTTGCCTAATTTAAAAACATATCGCTCATTTCTCAAATCATTTGTAACAACCAAATCATCATTCATAAAAGAGACTCTATAATTTACAATAGCATTGCCATAAACTAAAGATAAAAAATCACCATCTCCAAGCATAACATTCCAAAAACTTTCTTTATCAAAAAGAACTTCATGAACTTCTAAAGCTCGTTTTGCAGCATGATTTGCTTTAAAAAATTTTCCTACAAATTGCTTAATCCCACTAAAATTTGAAATTAAAAGTATTAACAATATAATACTAACTAATCCTACTAGTATTTGAATCATTCTAGGAAAAGCTATCTTAGACAGATCTAAATACTGACTCCCAAGTCTGCCTTCGTTTACAAAATTTAAACTGTCATTTTGATCCTCAGTCTTAATTCCAATATAGCTACTATTAAGTCTTCTTTTGTATTCTTTAAAAAGGGACGAGACATACCAAACATCAATTCCTAAATACTCACTATAAGTCCTTAAAAATCCTAAAGCTAAAACTTCATTTGGAAATAATTCAATATTAGAATCTTCAAGTGCCTTAAGATATTTAACAGAAATTCTAATATCATCAGATATCATCTCAAGGGTTAAACCCTTATCAATCCGAGCCTTTTTTATAAAATCTCCAAATCTAATGAAATTATTTCTTTCCATTTCTCAACACCTCAAGTTTTTTTAACATCATATAAAAAATTATCCACTTTATTTGAAGTTTTTGGCAGATCATACTTAAATCTACTATCAGGGATTCCAACATTAAATTTTACAGATAAAAGATCAATAATTATTTCTCGACCACGATCTGTAGGATAAGCAATAACTCTCCTAATTACACCATTTCGTGTAAAAGCAATCATAAAGGAATCAATCGTAGCAGCACCCTTATAAAGTCGCCTTGAAAAAGTCAATTTTATAAAATTTTCTGTACTCCCACCTCCTCCAGATTCGTCAAGTGGTTCTAAATTTGGAGAATTAGTATAAGACACACTATACTCAGTACTTAAAATATTCATAAAACCACTTCCCACTTTTCCCATAGTCAACTGTTGTCTAAAAGAAGTACCAAGAGTTGGTACATAAACGGTTAAAATTTCACCATCACTTACAAAAACCTGATTATTTGAATCCAAATTAACAATAAATTTATCGGGAGATTTATATAACAAAGTTCCTGTTTGCTTTAATCCTTTTATATTAAGACTAATCTTAGCCTGCATATCTTCTATATTTTGGTAGTTTGAATAAATATTCTCAAAATATTGATTGGCAGATACTTGAGCAAAAATTAAACAAGGACAAAAAATTAATATTATTTTCTTCATTATAAAACTCGTATATTACTAAGCTCAATTTAACAACAAATACATTATTGTACGATCTATGTCTAATATAAATAGTACCACTTGTTATAATAATAAGCTATTATCATAATATACCATTTTATAAATTAATAATAAACATAGTTAACAAAAGATCAAAGGGGATAAAATGTCATTAAACTACAGTGAAATAAATATCTTACTTAAAGAAGTGCCACTAAAAAATTCATTTTTAAGAAAAATCAAACAGCCCAACCATAAAACTTTGATTATGGAACTTTATAATAAAGAAACAGATGAAAAAAATTTTAATATATTAATCTCATTAGATCCAAAAAAAATAAGAATTCACAAAACAAATAAGAAATTTGAAAATATCAAACCTCCTTTAAGATTTTTTGAATTTCTAAAATCAAAAGTTCAAAATGGTAAAATATTTGAGGCATATCAAATAAAAAATGAAAGAATAATTTTAATTAAAGTGTTTAAAAATAAGATAATAATCTTTATCTTAATAAAATTATGGCCATCATCTCCTAATATAATTGCAACAGACGCAAATTTTAAAATCCTTGATGCATATTATAGAAGACCAAGATCAAAAGAAATTACAGGTGAAATATTCACAAAAGCCAAAGAAATTATTGAAAATAATAATATAACTGACAAAAAAGAAGTCAAACTTAAAGATGGATATAACAATAAAATATCTTACTCCGAATTTATTGAAAATTACTATGACAATTTAGAAATAAAAGAGACTCAGGTGCACAATATAGAATTACTTAAGCAAAAATACGAAAAAGAGAAAATAAATTTAGAAAAAAAAATAAGCTTTCTAGAGAAACAAATAAACTCAATTGAAAAAATCGAAGAGCAAAGAAAAAAAGGTGAAATGATCCTATCAAACATTAACAGAATAAAAAAAGGAATGGATAAAATCATTTTAAACAATAACAATGGTGAACAAATTAAAATAATGTTGGACAAAGCATTACTCCCTAAAGATAATGCTTTGAAATATTTTAAAGAATACAAAAAAAACAAAAATTCTTTAAAGATCATACAAGAACAATTAGAATATGCAAAAACACAATACAATACATTAATATCAAAGACAGTTTATGTCGACAAAACAAACTATATCATACCGGAAAATGAAAGAACAAAAAAACAAAAAATCACAAAAAAACCATCTATTGGCCTTCATTTCATATCTTATGGATTTGAAATTGTTGTAGGCAAAAATGCAAAAGAAAACGATGAACTTTTAAGAAATTGGGCAAAGGGAAATGATTACTGGTTACACACAAGAGACTATCCTGGTGCTTATGTTTTTATTAAGAGCAAAAAAGACAAAACACCTCCTCTTGAAGTCTTGATAGATGCTGGAAACTTATGTGTGTTTTATACAAAACCTGCAAGACAATCGGGCGAAGCTGATCTTTACTATACCAATGTTAAATATTTAAGAAGAATCAAAGGAGAAAAAAAAGGACTTGTAATACCTAATAGGGAAAAAAATTTAAATATCAAACTAGACACCAAAATATTAAACAAACTAAAAAACAAAAATTAAGTTTATAATATATGTTAATCTAATCTTAAAATAAAATGACAAGTTCTTAAAAAAATATTGTTATTGAAGCTTAAAAAGCATAAAATTTAAGTACTGTAGGAGAAAAATAAATGATACAAAAATTAACAAAAATAGTAGCAACAATATCTGACCTTAGATGTGATACAGAACACATAAAAGAGTTATATGAAGCAGGAGTAAATGTAATAAGACTTAATACTGCTCATCAATCTCATGACGATGCAATAAGAGTAATAAACAATGTCAGACAAGTTTCAAACAAAATAGCATTAATGATCGATACAAAAGGACCAGAAGTTAGAACAGCTAATATTGAAAATCCTATTACCGTTAAAATAGGAGACAAAATAATAATCTCAACATCACCTATCAATGAGCCTAATGCATTGCAAACAAACTACAATGGATTTGTAAATGAAGTTCCAAATGGTTCGACAATTCTTATTGATGATGGCGAACTTGAAATGACTGTTATTGAAAAACTTGCAGATAGATTAATCTGCAAAGTTAAAAACGACGGACAAATCAAAAATAAAAAATCAATTAATACACCGGGAATTTCACTTAAACTACAATCTATCACTGAAAAAGATAAGGGATTTATTGAACTTGCAGCAAAACAAAATATTGATTTTATTGCCCATTCATTCGTAAGACATGCAAAAGATATTCAAGACGTTAAAGATATATTAAATGCTGCTGGAAATCCAGACGTTAAAATTATTGCCAAAGTCGAAAATCAAGAAGGAATTGATAATATTGAAGAAATTGCAAAGGCCTCTTATGGGATTATGGTCGCAAGAGGAGATATGGGAGTTGAAATACCAGCTGAAGATGTTCCTTTAGCACAAATTAAAATAACAAAAACCTGCATTAAATACGGAATACCCGTAATTACTGCAACACAAATGTTGCACACAATGATTGAAAATCCAAGACCTACAAGAGCAGAAGTATCTGATGTGGCCAATGCAATTTTAAATGGCACAGATGCCATCATGCTATCTGGAGAGACAGCTTATGGCAAATACCCAATTGAAGCTGTTAAAATGATGACTAAAATTGCTATAGAAGTTGAAAAATATAGAGAAAAAACACTATTTCAAGATGAGATTTTCAACAGCAAAAGGATCATAAGAAACTATATTATTAAATGTGCAATTGATGCAACCAAAATAATGCCTGTTAAAGCCATTATCGTTGATTCACTTAAAGGAAGAACCGCAAGAATAATGGCAACATACAGAGCAAGTGTACCTCTATTTATTACAACAAATAATGAAAGGATTGCAAGAGAATTATCACTCTCTTATGGTGTTTATGCGAACCTGGTTGATCATAACTTCAAGGCAACAACTGAATTTGTAGTAACCTCTCTTGAAATGCTTAAAACACAAGAAGTAGTTCAAGATTCAGATATCATAGTAATTATTTCCGGAAATCCAAATAGAGATACTAATAAAGGTACGGAATTTATGGAAATAAATACAGTAGAAGAAGCAATTAAAGGACACAACAGATAAACAAAATAAGAAATAGTTTAGTTGATAATATATTTTATTCAACTAATGATTGCAATTTAAAATTATTTAAATTAAATAAAAGAAAAACTCATAAAGCACTTTTAATTAGTTATGGTACTTATGAGTTTTTCTTAAAAAATATTGCTCTGTTCAAAAAAATACTAGCACATGATACAAAAAATGTGTTTATATTCTCAAAAACAAAAGAAAACTCAAAGATTAATATCTCAGATCATCAAGCTTGGAAATTCTTTAATAAAACAATTGATGTCAATATAAACATAATCAATTTAATAAAAAATTTTGAGTTTACAAATACAGAAGATAAAATAATAGAAAATGACCATAAAATTGAAATTGTATTAAATTTTATCAAAGATATAAAACAAGATATAAAAATTATTCCCATTATTTTAGGTAAACTTAAAAATCAAACTTTAAAAGAATTTTGTACTTTTTTAAATCCGCTTACAATAAAGGAAGAAAATTCGTTTATATTCCTCTCCCACTTCATATCACACTCTACACATTTAAACAAAACTATTCAATTATCAACAACATTAAAGGGGCTCTTAAGTACACCTAATTTAAATTCATCAACTCTATTAGAATATTATAATGCTCGCAAAATATTTCCTGAAAATATAAACACAATCATCATAATCCACAAGCTTTTCCACAAATTTGAATTTATAAACCAACAGATCATCAACAATAACAATGAATATTCAATAATAGAAAACATATTAATAAATTAAAATTAACAAAGATACAATTTTTAAATAAAATCTTCTATCTTTTTGGAATTTTTCTTCAAAAAAACACTAAGACCTAACTTCGAAATACTTCTTAAAGTACTTGCAGAAATTTTTATATTAATACTTTTTGCAAGCTCAGGAACAAAAAATTTCTTATTTATCAAATTTACCTTAAAAGTTCTCCTGGTCTTTACACCAATGTGTTGTCCCCCTCCACCCTTTTTTCTAGCAAGTCCCTTCCTTGGAACATTGTTCCCAAACATTGTCTTCTTACCTGTTATTTCGCATTCTCTTCCCATATAAATCTCCTAAACTGTATTTTTCTTCTCCAGATATAAATCCATCAACTTCAAAAATAAATTTAAACTATCAACTACATTTTTAATTATACTACCAAAGTTTACATTATTGCCATAACTTTTTACAAGCTCAATATCAAGCTCTTTCCAATTATAAATAAACTCCTTTTCTAAAGCAGGTTTAAAATAATCGTCTAAACAATCATTCAAACGTTTCTCCAAAGATTTAATTACTGAATAATACTCATTCAATAAAATAAAAGCCTTTTTATTAATATCTGCTATTATATTTAACAGTAATTTCTCTGAAGATTTATCCCCAATAGAAATTCTGTGCAAAAGCGAATTTATTCTATTACCATAAGTACCCTGTTCGCCAAGATTATTATCAAAATCAATAATATTGGAATAAATACCAACTAAAGAATGAATATCATTAGAAATATCTCTAGAAACTTCCATATCTTTCCACTGTCCCTTAATAATAAGGACATTAATAATATCACTTAGATCCTTTTTCACAAAATTAACCACATGGGTTTTTAAATAAACTAAAAGATCAGAGTAAACATATCCAGTAGTATTTACAATTGTAGATGTAATCTTAGCATGCATACGTTCACTATAATTCTCTAAACTTACAAGAGTCATTCCAGGAAATAATTTTTCGGCTAAAAGCTTAGATTTACTATTTTTTTGCAAAATTTCAATCTTTGCTCTTTCATTTGAAACATGTTTAGAGAGATCATTAAAAAATAATTTTGCCTTTACTTTTGACTTTTTGACACCAGATATAGGCAAATAATCAGGATCACCACTAACATACCTTATAAGATATAAAATTTCTTTATTTTTATTTATCTCAATTATAGAGGTTAGTATCTTAAGCCAAACATTTGGTTTAATAGGGAAATTGTCCCTATCTCCATATACTTCTAAAAGAATATCGTAGAGATTTCTCCAAATGGAAACATCTCTAATAGAATATATACATTCCAAAAAATCTTTAATATCATCAAGGATTACACCACAACTAACCGCATTAAATCTTGGCTTATATATAAAATCATTTTCTGGAAATAAACTATCAAAATTCTTAATAATTGAATAATACTGATATAAGACTAAGTCAAAAAAGATATCCAAAGCACCACAAGTTTCATCTATCAATCTAATTTGTTCTTGAGTTATATTGTTCAACAAATAATTTAAATTACTATCCAAATTCTTAGATATATCAGGTGTAAAATTGACTATATCATTAGATGAGAAAGAATAAATATATTCTAAAGCTTGCTTTTGACTATCATTTAAATACTTTTCAACAACAAAATGAATTATTTTATTTGAAGTTCGATATCTTTGTACAAAAAACTTGAAAGGCATAAACGCTTTATAAAGACTATAAATAAACTTAGCAAATTGAGGCAAAGCCTGAATTTTTGAAGCACTAAAAAAATTGCCTACCTTACTTAGATTATTTTTTACCTCTCTAAGTCTTCTTTGCTTCACTTGTTCAGGAGTAAGCTCTCTATTAAAGATAGAAACTAAAAAATCAACTAAACTCAAACCAGATACTCTCCTTTAAGACTAAAATCTGAGGTTCTCAAAGAGATCTAAAATTATAAAATAACTATAAAAATTATACATAATTTATTGTAAAATGGAAGAAAATAAAACAAATAATTTTTTATGTGTATAAAGAAACCAATTTTGATCATAGTGTTTACTTTAATTTTTAGTTGTTCAAAAAATGATACCATCACTATATTAACTGATAACAAAATCATGCCATTTTATATAAACCAATTCAATATACAAAATAAAACTAATTTTATCATTAAATATAGAAAACATATCAACATGCAAACGATTAATGAAGAAAATGCGCAAGTAATTATCTCAAAAAATATAGACAACATAAACATAACTAAAAACTTTAAAAATATTCAACAATACTATTACTCAGATTATCCAATATTGAATAATATATCTGAAAAATTCACATACAAAATTGTCCCTTTAAGCTTTGATATCCCAATTTTAATATATAAAAATGAACATAACATACAAAAATACATTGATACACAAGATATTAAAGAAATATACAAAAGCTTTCAAAAGAAAAAAAAACTTTTTATCTCTCCATACATTTCTGAAAATCTATTTTACACAATATCTGAAATCAATAACATAAATTTTTACTTTGGAAACAACAAGCCAGAATATAATGAAAAAAAAATGTCGGATATGATAAAACACTTTAAATCTTTCATAGACACAAATGAACTTGCGTTACACAAAAACTTCACAGAAAAATACAAATATTTAAATTTAGAGAAAATATTATTTCAAAAGAAAACAATTTTAATTGCAGGATTAACTAACTTAACATATTACAATAGCTTAAACAAAGATATAAAAGACAAAATTAATTTTTCATATCTAACAAATAAAGAAAAAAAATCATCAATATGCAACATAAGCTTTATGGGGGTTAAAGAAATATCAACACCTATAGAAAAATTTATTCAATGGATACTAAACCAAGAGATACAAAAATCACTAATTAAACTTAAAGAAAAAGTAAAATTCAATGAACATTTTGGATTTGTAAACGGATTTACACCCTATAAAGGTTTAAATTTAAAATTTAAACACATAATAAAAAAAATACCTTCATTTATTATAGATGAAAATTACATAAACAAAAATTCATATATTCTCAATAAAGAACAAATAGAAAAAGAAAATCGCATGATTAATGAATTATATTTATCCAATATAAACAACACAAATTCTAATTAAGATCATGCTTCTTTATAATTAACTAGTATTACACGCAACACAATAAAAAACAGGATAGAAAAAATCAGAATAAAAGATATGTATATATTAACGGATATTTGAATAAAGAGTGCTATTAAAATCAATAATAAATAATTTATAAAAAGCGAAATAATACCTGAAAAAATAGCTATTATTAAAGATATAAGAAATATCATAAGTTTTGAATCAAATTCAAAACTTATCTTAGAAGCTACAGCTATAAACATAACACCAAAAAAAACTAATAAAATAGGACTCATCATTAAAAAAAGACTTGAAGAAAATACACTTATCAGTATTAAGTTAAACGTTCTAACTCTATTAAAAGCACCTAAAAGAACTTGAATGGGCAAAAAAATGTTATCTTTACCAAAATTTGAAAATAAACGCAAATTATTAACATCATTATTAATATTAATGATTTTTGTATTACTTAAATCAAAGTCTGTAAGCGATACAATTATTCTAGTGGCAGTAACGTCACTATTTTCATTTTTCTTATCTAAAACGTTTTGATAAACCCAATCGCCTTTAAAAGTAGCAAATGGTACTTTAATATGCAATATAACATTACCTGAGCTATTAAATCTAATAAGCTCAAAATTTTTAATTATCTTTATATAAGAAGAAATAGTATTTACAACCTTTTGCATATAAATATAATCATATGTCCCATTACCAGAATTAGGTTGAAACAAAAATATATCATTGATGCCATAATGCTCGTAATGCTTTTCAATCTCATCAAAAAAGAAATACTTATCCTTAAGCTTTTCTAAAGACTTATTCATATAATTTAAGATTTCATTATCATTTGGAAATAAATTATGAAGCTTTAAAAAGCCATAATATGCAGGCTTAAACTTTTCTGTATTGAGATATAAAAAATTTTTTTGCTTCTCTTCAAAAATCGAAGACTTCTTTTCAATTTCGATATTTTTATATTCATTAATAGCTTTAAAAGTTAAATCTAAAAGTGCAGCAAATTCATCATCTCTAGTCGAAACCAATCCCATATAAGCAAAATAATTAGCTGTAGAATAATCACCTTTAAAAATAAATCCATTAACAATATCTTGAAAATCCCTCTTCGTCAAATTTTTAATCAAATGTACTTTGAGCGTCTTTCTAACTTTTTCCAAATCAACATCATAAATAGGCATTCTATCATATTCAGACCGAGTCAAGTAATAATTAATTGAAAGTTCATCATTATCAGAAATAAGTCTCATTTTTTCATACATTCTAAGCAACTCTTCAAGGTATTTTTTCTTCTGTTGCAAAACCTCTATCAGTTCATTTACATCTAATGTCTTATTTGAAGATAAATTTATATCTATACTTTTAACCTTATTAACTATCGCATTTGCCTGACCTGCAAGAAGATTATATCTTTCATAGTTATATTTATATTCACTTCTTTGAGTAAGAATATAAGACATAACAGAGTTAAAAACAAACATAAAAACAATGCCTATTATAAAAAACAGAAACATGAATGGAGAGAGTTTTTTAAATAAATATCCTCTATAGTCTCTTAGATAAAGTCGTGTCTCATGTTTAGCTAAAAAGATAAAATAAACTAAAACAAAGAAAATAAAAAATCCATTAAAATAATGATAAACAGTTAAAATAGTATCAAAAAATGTGGCTATGAATACATGTTTGTCTAAATAATCTGCCCCAAAGAAATACGTGTAACAAAAAACAAAGCAAATAAATAAAAGTAAAAGAATAAAAAATTTACTTACAAATGTATATAATTCTCTTTTCATACAAAACAAATTAGTTTAACGTAAACTATTATCAAATCCTTCACTCACCCTAATATACTTAAAAATAAAGCTAATCAAATAAGTAGAAAAGAAAGTAAGTACACAAAAAACAAAAGGAACATAATTAGAAACTACATTTTCGCCCATAATCAAATCCAAACTCTCAGGAAATTCAATCGCATAAATATTATAAACCTTAAAAAACAATATAATAAAAATGGGATAAAGAAAAAAAGATAAACCACTTGAAAATATAAGATTAAAAACATAAGAAAATGAAAATAAAAGTAAAGCAAATCCAAATATATTAAAAATCAAACTAAAAGATTCTAAAGAAAACAAAAAATTATTCAAAGTATCCAAGTCATTAAAAACATAATTAATTAAATTATTATACAATTTCTGAGTAAAAAATGAATTTATATTAAAATTCATGATATCAGATTCAGAAAAATCTGAATCATATGAAAAAGTTTTAAAATCTCCCTCATTAAACCCATTATCTTCAACTTTTAAAATACCTTTAAAACCAAATGATTTAACATCATCACTATAAAAGACTATTTTATCATCAAAAAAATGCACTACCCCATCTTTAATAATTTTTTCACCTCTGCTATGAAAGTCCAAAAAAACAGAATTAAAATTAGCAGATGCTAAGAATCCAAAATAAGATAAAAGCAATATAAAAATAAAAACGATACCATAAAAAACTCCAGAAACGCGCAACGTCTTTACATTGAAAGGATAAGCAATTCTCATAAAAGTAGTAACTAAAGATAAAGGAAAAGCATAAAGATAAGCATCATAATAAAGTTCAAAACTTACAATAGAAAGATTCGCTTGTAAAAACTTATATTTCAGGTAAGATGTACAAACAAACATTAAGGAAAAGATAAAAAACATAACAATAAATCTGAAAGATATTAAAAAAATAAACCTCAAAATACTCAACATAATAAGTTCCTACAAGTTATAAACAATAAACAATCTAGGATTTTCCCATAGACAGAACTTCTTTTATCTTTTGTTTAGCTTCTTCAAAGCTAATTTGCAAGGCTAAACTAATCTCATGTTGCAAAATCAACTCAAAATCATTCAAAATTCTTTTCTCATAGAAAGGCAATTCTTTTTGCATAGATTTTGTATACAAAAATTTATACAATTTAGCAGTACTTAATATATCACTTTGTTTATAAAAATCATGACTACCATCTTTTATCTTTTTTTGATCTATTTGCTCTTCAAAGTCTTTAATGATATTGAAAACTTCTTCTACTTTTTCTTTACTTACCAAGGCTCTAATTCCAAGATCATCTGCTCTAGAGACTGGAACCATGAAAGTCATTTCATTAAATGGAAAATATATTTCATAATAATCAATAAACTCGCCATTAAATTCCTTATTTTGAATGTTTTTTATTTTTCCCACTCCCTGCATTGGATAAACTACAGCTTGATCTAATACAAATGCCATTTTTTTACCTCATATAAATTTTCACCAATATCTAATAATTAAAAAAATCACAAAAATACACTCAAATTAGTTCTAATGCCAAATTTATTTACATAAAACAAATACTCAAGATAACTATCACTACAAAAACTTATTATCATACTAGGAGTGAGTTTATTAATATTGGCAAAGAACATTTCTTTGTTTCTCTTAACAGCTTTCAAATCATAATAACCAATAAAGTTAATTTCTTTATGTGACTCTTTTAATCTTAAAAAATTTCTCTTAGAAATTATTTTATCTTTATCAATAATATAACACGTTTTATATGTATTTTCTAGTACACTCATCAAAACAAGCAAAATCGAATTCGAATCATAACAGCCAATATCGATCCTTTTAAAAAACTTACAAAGAGCTCTTAATAATTTAGAATTTGAAAAAACAAGTGAAGAATTCCTAACAAGATTTCTAAACCTTTTAAAAAACAAAAATTTTAGCAAAGACTTACAATCAATAAAAATAACCATCGAATGATATGGATAAGACACAAGATATTCAAATCGACCAATCAATTTATCACTGCTCTTAAACACATCTATTGGGATTCCAAAGAAATATATTCTATCTGGTTTTGAATATATATCTTTTAAATTAGCCATTATTATCCTCTAATAATAATTTAAAATGAGCAAGTGAATAGACAATAGCCGTATCCGCTCTTAAAATTGGGGTATTAAATCTTACAAATTTAAAATTTAATTTTTTAAAGAAATCAATTTCTGATTTTGAAAAACAACCCTCAGGACCTATTAAAATTCCAATCTTACCAAAATCACTAATATCCTCACCACAACCTAGTAAAACACCTTCTTTATGAGCAACATAATAATTCACAGATGAGGAATAAGGAATGCTAAAAAAATTTCTGTAAAAATTAATACTAGGCACTTGGGTATTACCACTTTGCTTTAAAGCCTCATTAATCAATTTTAAAAATCTTGACCTTTTAAATTCCAAATCATCCATATCTATTCTAGCAACAGAATTATCAGCATTAACAATATTTATATGATCTACACCAATTTCAACAACTTGTCTTAAACTTAAATCTAATTTTCTACCCTTAAGACTAGATATAAATATACTTATTTCAAAATCACGCTTCTTAAGCATTTCTATCTTTAAAGTAGAGAGTTTAATAAGATTATTATCTATCCTAGAAATTTCAGCAAACCTTACTTCTCTTCCCCTTAAGAGAACATTTAACATGTCACCTACCTTAACTCTTCTTACATCAACAAGATAGTGATAAATCTTAACATCATCAATAATGATATCATTATCAAATAAACAAGTATCGTCTAAGACTATTTGTTTCACAGATTAATTTTTAGTCCCCTTTACAAGATATTCATAAGCAGCTCTTAAAGGCTTGTCATAATGTAAATTATAAATTGGCATTTCATTATGTGTGTCTTGATAAAATTGTGAAAATATATAAAGTCCCAAAATATCCTTATCTATATTATGGATTGAATGTTCTTTAAGAATCTTATTTACAAAAGCATCTATTTCTTTCTCAGTAATAAATTTTTTGTTTTTTCTGCTATTTAAAAAACCTTCTACTAATTTCTTATCAAGAATTTGTCTGTATGCTGAGACCTCAGTCTCAGAAAACTCTCTCTCCCCAACTTCCAAGTCAGGCTTAATACCAACATTATGAATACTGTGACCAGAAGGGGTATAGTATTTGGAATTTGTAATCTTAAATCCTCCAGTATAGAAAGGTAATATACGTTGAATTACTCCTTTACCATAAGATTTTTCACCTATAACATAAACTCTTTTATTATCTTTCAAAGCTCCAACTAAAACCTCCGACGCTGATGCTGAATGTTTATCAATCAAAACAACAATTGGCATGTCCAAAGGCACTATATGTGAAGAACTAGCCTTGTATTCCACAGGAACATTAGAATCTCTTGCCCTTGTTGATACAATAAGTCCTTCAGCCAAAATATCATCAGCTATCTCTATTGCATCTTGAAGATAACCCCCGGTATTAAATCTTAGATCTAAAATCAAAGATTTGACATTCTGAGCTTGCAGTTTTTCAAAAGCTTTTTTAAAATATGTATTAGTATTTGGATTAAAACTTAATATCTTAATATACCCAACACTTTTATTAATAACATCATGTTTAACAGTTTGTATATCTACTTTTTCTCTAACAAGTTCAAATTCAAGTTTTAAATCTTTATCTCTTAAAACAGAAATTTTAACTTTAGTACCCGCTTTTCCTTTTAAAAGACTACCTACTTGTTCTATTGTCATTAAAGTAGTACTCTTACCATCAATATCCGTAATGTAGTCACCAGACTTAACTCCGGCCTTATAAGCAGGCCCCTCTTCAAAAGCAGTAATAATCATTACATAAGAAGCGTCAAGAACAGAAGTATCAGATTTTATAGGAACATTTTTCTTAACAATAGAAACTCCAATCCCAACATAATTTCCTTCAGTAGTCTTTGAAATTTCTACTAAATCTTCTTTTGTCAAATATTGTGAATAAGGGTCATTTAATGCTTTAAACATACCTTTCAAAGCACCTTCAAAAATAACATCATCATCAACAGGCTCAACATAATTCCTCTTAATAAAATTAAAAGCATCCATCATCATTTGACCATAAGTGGACGCAGACATCTTACCCTTAGAAGGATCCGTTTGTGCAAAGATAGATTCTACAATAACTGAAGAACTGATACTCAAGGCTAATACAAAGTATACAAATATTAAACATTTATTTCTCATTGAATAATTCCTACATAAATAAAACTTGATTTTATCTTCATAATATAATATTTTAAGATTATGTTAAAGACAAATAACTCAAAAACAAAAAGAATAATTACAGGTCTCGTTCTTGTTTTACAAACAGTCGCAAGTATATTAATATTGTTAGCACTATATGGATTTGCTGAGAAAACAATATTTATAAATAACTCCTCTATCAAGTTTATGATAGCATTCATCATATTTTCACCAGAATTATGTATATCAATATTAACAACAAACTACATACTGTATGAACAATTCAAAATCCTTCACAACTTAATCATCATAACAAAAACCTTTCAAATAATAATGGTTTTTTTACTTATTATATTGGGATTAAGCCTTGACTTATTATATGTATATCAACCATGGCTATTTATACTTCTAGGAATAATAATAACTTATACTATATTTAACGCAGTGATTTTAATTTTAGTAAAAATAAAGGATAAAATAACGGGGTAAATATTTGATTATCATTCCTGTAGCTAGTGGAAAAGGAGGTGTTGGTAAATCTCTTTTTTCAACAAATATTGCAATTTGTCTTGCAAATGAAGGGAAAAAAGTATTACTTGTCGATCTTGACCTTGGCGGTTCAAATTTACACTCTATGCTAAATATCATACCTAAAAAGAGTATTGGAACTTTTCTTAAAACAAAAATTCCCTTTAAAGACATAATAATTGAATCAGGAATAAAAAATTTAAGCTTTATTGCAGGAGATTCAGATATTCCTGAACTTGCAAATATAGCCATCTTTCAAAAGAAAAAAATAATAAATAACTTAAAGAACTTAAACTATGATTACCTAATAATTGACCTTGGTGCTGGCACAACATTTAATACAATAGATTTCTTTCTAATTTCAAATCGCGGAGTAATAATAACGATCCCAACAGTAACAGCAACAATGAATGCTTATTTATTCTTAAAAAATGTAGTCTTTAGGCTTATATCAAAAATATTTACAAAAGAAACAAAAGCATACAAACTAATATCTAACATAAAAAAAGACTCTAGCGATTTACAAAAAATATATATACCTAATCTGTTACTTAAAATAGAAAATTATGATTCTGAAAGTTATGAAAAATTCATGAAAAAATTTTCACAGTTTAGCCCTTTCATAATATTTAACATGTTAAACAAACCTGACGACATCAAAAAAATTGAAAGGATACTAAAATCTGCAAAAAACTATTTAAATATAAATTTACAAAGTATAGGTTCAATTTATAAAGACGAGCTTATTGACAAAGCACTAAACCATAAAATACCAATAACTATTTATAAACCAACAAGCTTAACTTCCAAAAGTATTAAAAAAATAGCAAAAAAATTAATTGAACTTGAAACCATAATAAATGATGTAGAACTTTTAAGCGAAGATGATTTAAACGAAAGCCATCATTTTGTAATTCAAGAAACGCAAGATGAATATCTAGAAAAATATGCATATCTTGAATCGTTACTAATGAACAAAACAATAGATAATAATGCAATTATTGATATAATAAAATCTCAACAAAAAGAAATTGAAACATTAAGAAAACAAAATATAATGTTTAAAAAAAAATTATTTGCACAATTAAAAAAAGACTAAGGAGAAAAAAATGCCGAATTACATAAATTATCCTAGTTGGTTACATCCTGAAATAATTAAAGGCATCCCCATTACATGGTATAGCCTATCTTATATTATCATAATAATAATTTCTTATAAATTCATTTGGTATCAAATACAAACTGATAAACTTAACATAGAAAAAAGTAATTATGAAAAACTAATGTTTTCGCTTACTATGGGAGCAATAATTGGCGCAAGACTAACATCTACTTTGATTTATGATAGGAGTGGAATTTATTATACACACCCATGGCTCATCTTCCTGCCATTTGACCAAAACTGGAATTTTACAGGTTTTAGAGGAATGGCAATACACGGGGGATTTTTCGGAGTAATTATTGCATCAATAATAATGATAAATACCGAACTTAAAAACACAAATATAAAGAAATACTTCAGAAAGATAACTGATTACGGAGCAATAGCTTTTTCTTCAGGATATATACTTGGAAGATTTGCTAATTTTGCAAATTCAGAGCTTTATGGAAGACCAATGAAAGGCGGTATAATATTTCCCAATGCAGAACCTTTTAGAGTAAGTCAGAAAGGAGTAAGAGAATTTGCAGAATCAATTGGACTGGAAATACTACCTCACGATTTGTTTATTAACCTACCAAGAATTCCATCACAACTCATTGAAGGATTATTTGAAGGAACTGTAACCTTTTTATTACTATGGTTTATTTTTAAGAAAATAAAAAAATATGACGGTTTTATCTTTGGAGTATACATAATTCTTTATGGACTATTTAGATTCTCTATCGAGTACTTAAGAGAGCCAGACAAGGAAATAGGATTTGTTATAACTTACAAAAAACCTGAAAGCATATTAGATTTTTCATTTTTAAACATATCAATAGGACAAATATTTTCATTAATTTTAATATTATCTGGAATAATTTGGCTTTCATGGGCCAAAACAAGATCGGAAAAACTAAAGAAATAAATCACAAAATATAGATTTATACCAAAATTAATATAAATTTATTTAAATAAGATGAAAAACCAAAATGCAATTGTAATATCTGAAGAAACAATTAATGACAATGATATTACAAAGATCAAATCTATTTTTAAAATATCACAAATAGTAAAATCTAGAAAAAATATCTCTAATGAATATATCAAGCAAAGTAATATTAAATTTGCTATTATTTATAACCACAAAAAACCAATAGATTTTTCAATCAATACGGCAAATGACTTAAAAAGCATTAATAACATTCATTCTATTATCATAGATAACAAATCTATAAATAAAGTAGTATATAGGCCAAATTATATAGAAATATTAAAAAATATTAGTGAATTAAACGATAAACACAAACTCATACAACAAAAAAAACTTTATTATGACAATAATAATGCCAATCTTAATTTTTTCCTAAATCTATCTGAACTTATTCAAGAAATAGTGATCATTACAAATACTGACAATGATATCATTTACATTAACAAAAAAGGAAGCAAAGAACTTGAACTCCCAATAAAGATTGGGGGCAAAACAAATAAAATAAGTGACATCAATATCATTGATTTAGAAAAAGATACAAAAATAGATTTAAGTTACAATATAAATGATATCCCCGAATTCAAAAACATACTAATAACCAACTGCCTTTTAAAGATTAAAAATAACAAAAAATTAATAGTAGACTTATTTATCAGTACAATTGCTCAAAATAATATTGATAAACTAATTACAATAAAAGACATATCAGAGTTAAAATCTAAGCATAATATTCAAGATCTCACAATTATCGATCAACAAACAGATCTCTATAACATTAAAGGACTTGAAAAGCTATTGATAAATCAAATTGAATCTTCTTATAAGAAGATATATTTATTTGATCTGGATTTACACATAAATACAGAATATGAATATAAAGACAAGAGAGACAACTCCAACTTAAAGATACTTAAGAAAATTACTTCGAGAATAATGTCATTTTATTCAGAATACATATTTAGATTAAAAGACAATAATTTAATAGTCATTATATCCACAAGAGGAGGAGAACAAAGACTAATTTCAATTGCAGAAGAAATCAAAAAAACCATTTCAAGAGAACTTAAAAAAGAAGGCCTTATAATATTTAAATTCAACATAGGGATAATAGAAGTAAACCTAAAAGAAGATATAGAGACAAAGATTTCAAAATTAAAAATAGCAACAAAAATATCCGATGAATATAAAGATTCTACGCCTATTTTATACAAAGATGAATTACCAGAAACAATACTTATCAAAAAACAAAACAAAATATTTGAATATATAATAAAAGCAATAAAGAATGACTTTTTTAGTCTCTACTATCAAAAAATTACGCCTCTTAAAAAAGATTTAAAACCCAAAATTGAAATATTAACAAGACTTTTTGACTATACAGGAACTCCTATCCCAAACGGCAATGTATTTAGCCTAATAGATAAGTACAATTTAACTGTTGAAGTGGATAAACTGGTAGTTACTAAAGCATTGAGAGAATATACAAATTTCGTAGCAAAAAATGGTGTTCATATCTTTTCAATAAATATTTCACCATACTCACTTAAGTCCAAAAATTTCAGAATGTTCCTAAAAGAAACACTTCTTAAAAGCCATGTCCCACTTCAAAACATATGCTTAGAAATAACAGAAACTGGAATTTTAGAAAATTTTGAATTAATCAACACATATTTCAACGAACTTAAAACCTTTGGAATTAAACTTGCACTGGACGATTTTGGCAGCGGATATACATCACTTTCATACATTAAAATTTTGCCAATAGATATCATCAAAATAGATGGTTCTTTCATTCAAGTAATAAATTCTAGTCAAACAGATCTTGTAATAATAAAATCAATAAAAGATATTGCTGACACAAAAAAAATAAAAATTATAGCTGAATTTGTATCGAATGAAGAAATACTTAAAAAGATAAACGAGATAGGAATAGATTACGGACAAGGATTTTTGTGGCATAAACCAGAGCCAATCTAAAAATATACAAAAATTTTTCTTAAATACTATAAACTCATTTTATCTTAAAAATAATTAAAAAACTCAGATTTGCAAAGCAACTAAACCCTATTTTCTATATATTATTAAACTGCATTAAAAAAAGAATAGAATGTTATAATAAATAATTAGGAGGAGAAATTTCAATGACAAAACAAAATCCTTGGACTTCTTTAAACGAAGAAGATAGAAATAACATTTTAGAATTTACTCAAAAATACAAAAAATTTTTAAGCACAGTTAAAACTGAAAGAGAAGCCACCAACTACGCTATACAAAGAGCAAAGGAAAAAGGTTTCATTAATGCCTGTGAAAAACAAGAACTCAAAGCCGGGGATAAAATCTTTTACACATGTCGCAATAAAAATATTGCTCTTGTATTTATCGGAAAAGAACCTATTGAAAACGGAATTAATTTCATTGTATCACACACAGATTCACCAAGACTTGATGCTAAACCATCACCAATTACTGAAGAGAACGAATTGACAATGATGAAGACAAATTATTATGGTGGTATCAAAAAATATCAATGGTTATCCCTTCCTCTATCAATACGGGGAATAATATTTTTGCAAAACGGAGAAAAAGTAGAGATTAACATCGGGGATGATAAGAATGATCCCGTATTTGTAATTCCCGACATCCTGCCACATCTTGACAGAAAGGTACAAAGAGACAAAAAAGCTGATGACATCATTGAAGGTGAAAATTTAAAAATCATAATTGGAAGCTTACCTATTGAGACTAAAGAAAAAGAAAAAGTAAAATCTGCCACTCTAAAATTAATAAAAGAAAAATACAAAATAGAAGAAGATGATTTCGTTTCAGCAGAAATAGAAATAGTGCCAGCAGGAGAAGCAAAAGACGTAGGATTTGATAGGGCACTAATTGGTGCTTATGGTCAAGACGACAGGGTGTGCGTTTACACTTCACTAGAAGCTATCCTAAATTTAGAAGAAACACCAAGCAAAACTGCTATATGTTTTCTAGTTGACAAGGAAGAGATTGGATCTACTGGATCAACCGGGCTAAACTCAAGATATCTTGAATACTTTGTATCAGACATAATATTTAAACTTGAACAGAACAAATATAATAATCTCCTTGTTCAAAAAGTATTATGGAACTCAAAAAGTATATCTGCTGATGTTAGCGGTGCAATAAATCCCTTATTCAAATCGGTTCATGACGAACAAAACGCACCCAAATTAGGATATGGAATATCTATCACGAAATATACAGGTCACGGGGGTAAAATCATGGCTAGTGATGCTGATGCTGAACTTGTCTTTTATATTAGAAATTTGCTAAATAAAAATAAAATAGCTTGGCAAGTAGCCACACTTGGAAAAGTAGATGAAGGTGGTGGAGGAACTGTTGCAAAATTCTTAGCACATTATGGCATAAGAACAATAGACATAGGACCTGGTGTCATTAGTATGCACTCACCATTTGAAATAACCTCTAAATTTGACGTATATACTTCTTATATGGCTTATAAAGCATTTTTTAAGGGGTGATAAACATGAATAAAGAAACAATAAAAACATCAGAACACATTTTAAAATGTTTTGGGGGCATTGCAAATATCAAACAAGTAGACAAAGACCTAACTAGAATAAAAATATTAGTTGATAGCAATTCTCTAGTTAAGAGAAAAAATTTAACAGAAGATCAAAATATTATAGGAGCAATTAAGTCAAATGAATTTACAGAAATTGTAATGAACTTTGAAATAATTGATAACGTTTATAACAATATCGTGTATATGATGAATAAAAAAACACAATAGGACCCGTTTGGGTCCTAAACTTTAAAATTTCTTATATAATCAATGACAGCTTCGGGTCTTAATTCTTTATTTAAAATTTTATACACTATGCTTGCTAAATTATTACAACTTGAATCACTACCTAAAAATTTAAAAAGCATAGCAACTTCATTAGCAGCAATCACTCCCTCTGGCAAATAACCAATTTTATGAATATGATTTATCAAATCATCTATACCAGCCAAACCTTCTAAGATATTTTTACTAACAATTTCACGACCAAATCGTCTATTCCTTCCAAAAATACTTCTACAAGTAACATCTAAATCCCCAGAACCAGCTAAAAATAAAAATGTTTCTGAATTGCAAGAACCAAGCTTAAATGCAATATTTTTCATGTCATTTAAAGAAACTGAGAATAAAAAAGACTCTGTATTATTGCCTATCAGATTTGGATTTTCAATTTTATACTCATCCAAAATTCCAAATGCAATTGCAAATATATTTTTCAAAGCCGATGCTATTTGAACCCCAAGAATATCATCACTATAAAACATAGAAATAGAAGTATCACTAAATAAATTAATAAATTCAAAAGCATTGGCTCTATTCTTACTGGCAGCAACAAGTCCTGTAATAATTCCAAGTCCAACTTCTTCAGCATGACTTGGTCCCGCAATATAGGTAATTTCATCTTTATAGTCACTTAAAACACTCTCTGCAACATCTACAATCGTACGAGGCCTTTCATCAATTGTTAAAAAACCTTTTGTAAGGATTGCCAAATTAAACTTTTTAGTAGTGCACATACTCTTCAATTTATTCAAAACATTTAAAGTATAAAGAGAAGGTGTCACAACAAAAACATAATCGGCTTGATCTACAACATCATGCAAATTAGAACTTGCAACCAAATTATCTGGTAATTTAATATCCTTTAAATACTTGACATTTTCATGATCATTATTAATGCTCTCTTTAACATCTTCTTCAAAAGACCATATTAAAATATTATCTTTAAATTTAGATGCCAAAACCTTAGCAATAGCAGTTCCCCAAGCCCCTGCTCCTACTATAGATATTTTCATATATACCTCCTTATAATCATGGGTTTACAACAATTCATATTTTATTGTCTCGTCCAGGTAAACTCTAATCTTATCATTCTCTTTGAATTTTTTTGAAATCATGTCATTGATTAATAAACCTCCAATTTCCTTGAGCACAATTTTACGTACACTCTTAATGCCAAGCCCACTTCTATAAGTCTTATTTTGAAAATAATCGACAATATTTTCTTCAAAAAAAACATCGAATTTTTCATTCTTTAGTATCTTAACAAAATTATTCATCTCTTCAATAATAATTTTTTCAAAATCGTCCTCATCCACAGACTTAAAGAAAAAAATATGATCCACAAGGTCCAAAAACTGAGTAGAAAAACGTTTCTCTAGTAAACTTCTAGCATCGATTGTTTCGGTTTTAAATCCAATACAATCAAATTCCCTATGTTTTATATCAATATCTAGTATTATTATACTATTTGATAAACTTACACTTCTACCAATACTATCAAAAAGCCTACCCGTATTAAATCCTTCAAAAAAAAAATCTATAACCCTCTTGGAAGATTTATCAAAATCAGAAAGGACAATAATTGAACTTGAAGATTTACTTAAAAATTTAAAAAACTTAGTAGGTTCATCATAAGATTCAGATCCATATACAGGTCCTATTAACCTATTAATACCATCAAAATCACCATATTCACTCAGTCCCAAAGTCAATTTAGGTATCTTAAGTTCTTCTGATAAAATACATGAAAGCTTATTCTTATCTACATCAGAAGAACCCATCAAAATGAAGATACCAAGAGTATTATTTCTTAAGAGAAATTTAATCCTTAAAAGTTTGATGTTTAATATCAAATCAGATAAAACATTCTCATCAATTATTATGCTCTCTCTTATTTTACGCTCAAGATTAATGAATAAGTTTTGATCATAATCATCAAAATTAAAAACATTAGTTCCAATCATGGATTTAACAAAAATTTTTACATCATCGCCCGTTATAATTTTCTTATTACCCTCAAGTTTTAATTTAGCCCCAAGACCATCTAATAGGTCAAAAGCTTTATCGGGAAGAAATCTGTCTTTAATATACTTAGACATAGTAATTGAAGCCCATATGGCCTCATCTGTGTACTCCACATTATGATGTTTTTCATATTGTTCCTTAGCCCCTTTTAAAATAAGATAAGTATCCTTAAAGCTTGGTTCTTTAAGTTCTATGCTATGAAATCTTCTCATTAAAGCTTTATCTTTCAAAAAGAATTTTTGATATTCATATTTGGTAGTAGCACCAATTAATTTTACTTTACCTAAAGTTAATATAGGCTTTAACAAATTTGAAACATCTATGTTACTAAAAGACGTAGCCCCAGCTCCAACTATCATATGAATTTCGTCAATAAAAAGAATTACTTTTTTTTTTAAATATAAAAAATCCAAAAGTTTATTTACTCTATCTTCAAGATCTCCTCTATACCGAGTTCCAGATATAAGTCTTCCAATATCAAGGGAATAAACCTCATAACCTACCAATTCCTGAGGTACTTGGCCTACCTTGATCATATAAGCAAGTCCTTGCAATAATATTGTCTTTCCAACTCCAGGCTCTCCAAATACAATTGGATTACTCTTATATTTACGAAGCATTACTTGAATCAATTCGCATAATTCTTCCTCACGGCCAACCAAAGGGTTTTTATCTAAGCCTGGATCTAAACTATCAATAACATTAACTAAAAAATCTTCAACCAAATTATCATTATCAGACAAATCATCACTTTGCTCTAACTTTAAATAACCTTCTTCAAAAATACTCAAACCTCCATCCTTATCCATCTCTTTACCGAAAAGATCATTTGCAATAAATTTTTCATTTTCACTAGAGTTTAAATCTAAGTCTGAACCTAAGTAATCATAAACTTCAATTATCTTGTCAAAGATAGTCAAACTAAAACCCGATTTTAATAAAGCATCTAAAATTATATTTTTTCTTTTCCTAATTAATACCCATAACAAATCTTTCTCTTGCAACCTATAAGGCTTCTTATAATAAAAAATTGTATTGACTATTCCTTGATATAAATCATTCATCTTAAAAAGATAATCTGAAATATCAGAATCTCTTAAAGGAAGCTGTTCAAAGAACTTTTCCAAAATTTTATTAAAACTATAAAAATCAAGTGTACATAAACTAAGCAACTCTTTAATTTTTTCATCGCTAATTAAACTGTAAAAAATATGCTCTTCAGTAAAAACAAGATGCTTACGTTGCATAAAAAACAGAAATGATTTAAAAAACAAATTATTTAAAGCTCTTCTGTTATACATAAAACACCAACTACAAAATAACCCTCAAAATCCTTTTCTTGCCAATTTTAAGTTCAATTTCACCATTGATAAAATTATCCTTATTAAGACAATAATCTTGCTCCCCTATTCTTACTTTATCTATATAAACTCCACCAGAATTAATAAGCCGCCTAGCCTCTGATTTACTAGATACAACTTTAGAGAGAACCATCAGGTCAATTAATAAAATACTTCCTTTTAAACTATCTAATGCCAATTTAAAGCAAGGAATATCTGCTCTATCCCCTTCACCTCCTTTAAATGCTATTCGAGCTGCTGAGGATGCCTTTAAAGCTGCATCTTCTCCATGAACAATTTTTGTTATTTCAAATGCCAAGGTTTCTTTTGCCTTATTTAACAAATACCCTTTAACACTTGATATATGCTCGATTTCATCATCGCCTAAAAAAGTAAATAAATACAAAAAATTCTTAACATCCAAGTCAGGAACATTCCTAAAATATTGATAAAAATCATAAACACTGTAAAGCTCTGCATCGAGATAGACTGCTCCCTTTTCTGATTTGCCCATCTTTTTACCATCACTTCTTGTAATAAGCGGCAATGTAAGTCCAAAAACTTCTGTTCCCAATTTTTTCCTAACCAAATCAACCCCTGAGACAATATTTCCCCATTGATCATCGCCCCCAATTTGAAGTTTACAGTTCTTAATTTTGTTTAATATATAAAAATCATATGATTGCAAAAGTTGATAATTAAACTCAATAAACGAAAGACCATCCTTAATTCTTCTCTTATAAGTTTCAAAACCCAACATACGATTAACAGAAAAGCAAACCCCAATATCTCTTAAAAACTCAATATAATTAATATTATCAAGCCATTCTGAATTATCTAGGATATATCCGCGACTGAAATCTATTATTTTAAGCAATTGTGCTCTTATTGCCTTAACATTTTTTTCTATATCCTCTTTTGATAAGATTTTTCGCATTGAATCCTTACCTGAAGGATCTCCTATTTTTGTAGTTCCACCACCAACCAAAGCAATCGGGGTATGACCTTGCCTTTGAAGGTGTGCCATTGCCATAAAAGGAATCAAATGTCCAATATGCAAAGAAGTAGAAGTAGCATCAACACCAACATAAAAAACTACTCTCTCCTTATCCATTAATGTACTTAAAGCTTCCAAATTTGTACACTGTTTTAAGAATCCTCTCTTTTCCAAAATCCCTAAGGCAAAATTCATCTATTTGTAACTCCCCTATAATTTAGAATTTCAGTTCTAATATATGAATATAAATCATCGATAGGAATCCTTACTTGAGCCATACTATCTCTATCCCTTAAAGTAACCGTTTTATTCTCAATAGTATCATAATCTACTGTTACACAATAAGGTGTACCAATCTCATCTTGCCGCCTGTAACGTTTGCCTATCGTACCATTGTCATCATAAAACATATAAAAATCGTCGCTAAGCTGCATAAATACCTTTCTGGCAAGTTCAGGAAGTCCATCCTTTTTTACAAGAGGAAGTATTGCAACCTTATAAGGAGCAAGTTTAGGATGCAAACGCAAAACTATTCGTTTACCTTCTCCCTTAAGTTCTTCATGAGCATAAGCATCACAAAGAGTCATTAAAACACTTCTTGTAAGTCCAAGAGACGTCTCAATAACATAAGGAATATATTTATCACCGCTTGTTAAATCATGATATTCAAACAAGTTAGGCTTACCACAAAACTTTGCATGCTGAGACAAATCGTAATTACCTCTATTATGAATTCCCTCAATTTCTTGAAAACCAAATGGAAATTTATACTCAATATCAACTGCAGCTTTAGCATAATGAGCAAGTTCATCTCCTTTATGTTCTTTAAACCTAAGATTATCAGATTTTATTCCAAGAGTTTCAATAAAAAAATTCATTCTCTTTTGCTTCCAATAATAATACCAATCATCCATCTGATTAGGATGTACAAAAAATTGCATTTCCATCTGTTCAAATTCACAAGTCCTAAATATAAAATTCTTAGCTACTATTTCATTCCTAAATGCCTTACCAACCTGAGCTATACCAAAAGGAACTTTAAGTCTTGTAGAATCTAATACATTGCGAAAGTTAACAAAAATACCCTGAGCAGTCTCTGGCCTTAAATAAATTTCATTAGAACTATCCTCAACAGCTCCAATATTAGTCTTAAACATTAAGTTAAAACTTCGTGGAGTTGTAAACGTACCCTTAGAATTACAACTAGAACAACCATTAGACAAATCAATAAAATCTATTCTAAATCTATTCTTACAATTTTTACAATCCACTAATAAATCTAAAAAACTATCAACATGTCCTGACGCTTTCCAAACCTCAGATCTCATTAAAATCGAACTATCCAATCCTACCACATTTTCATGTAGGTAAACCATGGTGTTCCACCACTCTTTTTGTATGTTTTTCTTAAGCTCAATACCCAAAGGTCCATAATCCCATACACCTGAAAGACCCCCATAAATTTCGGAGGATTGAAATACAAACCCTTTTCTCTTAGCAAGCGAAATAATATCTTCTATTTTAATCATATTAAACATCCTAAAAATTTATTCCAAACACTTATTTACATTCATGTCTTTTCAAAAATTGCTGTGCTTGATTTATTCTATTAAAAACTTTAGTTTTACCAAGTAATTGCAAAGAATCAAAAAGAGGCGGTGATACCTTACTTCCAAGAACTGCGATTCTAATTGGAAGGAGTACTTCTCCCATTTTTAGATTATTTTCCTTAGCAAAATTATAAAAAATTTTTTCATTTTCAGACAATATTCTTGTTTCAAATCCTTCTAATAGTGGCTTAATCTTTTCTAAGAGCAAATAAATATCACCTGCTGTTTTCTTCTTACCTAAAAAATCATCTAAATTCCACGTTTTAATATCTTCATAAAAAAACTTAAGCATCGTCACAGACTCACTAAGTTTTCTAATTCTTGGCTTTATTAGAGAAACTAAAAGAATTAATTTTTGCTCATCAGAAGAATTAATATCTTTTTTAATGTAGCCTGCTTTTTGCAAGAATGGAATTATAAGTTTGGCCAACTCATTATTTCCTTTCTCCCTAATATAATGGCTATTAAAAAAATCTAATTTATTATAGTCAAAAACAGCAGGAGATTTATTGACTCCCTCAATAAAAAATAATCTTCGAAGTTCATCTTTTGTAAAAAATTCACTCTTATCATCATAAGACCAACCAAGCAAAGTAATATAATTAATAATGGCTTCTGGAAGATACCCATCATCAATAAATTGTTTTAAAGCTGTAGCACCATGTCTTTTACTTAATTTTTGCCCATCACTTCCCATAACCATTGGCAAATGACAATAAATTGGGGGATTCCATCCAAAAGCACTATAAAGAAGTACATGCAAAGGACCTGAGGAAATCCATTCTTGAGCTCTTAATACATGAGAAACTTCCATCAAGTGATCATCAACAACATTCGCAAGATGATAAGTTGGAAGCCCATCGGATTTAAGAAGAATAGGATCAGGACTAATATCCTTATTTGCCCATGTAATTTTGTCAAGTAAAATATCATTAAAATGAGTCTCCCCATCAAGAGGAATTTTAAATCTAATAACAGGAGTGATTCCTAAACTTAAAACATCCCTCATCTCACTTTTACCTAAATTTCTACAATGTCTATCATAACCTGGTGCCATCTTGTTAACAGTTTGAATTTTTCTAATTCTCTCTAGTCTCTCAGGCGTGCAATAACAATAATAAGCATTTCCCAATTCAACCAATTGTTTAGCATATTTTTGATATATTTCTGTTCTCTTTGACTGAACATAAGGTGCATAAGGACCACCACAAGTAGGACCCTCATCAAAATCAATGCCAAGCCACTCTAAACTTTGATACAGATCCTCTTCTGCTTCTTTAAAATACCTAGTTTGATCCGTATCTTCTATTCTAAGTAAAAATTTTCCACCACAAGATTTAGCAAAAAAATAATTGAATAAAGCTGTTCTAATTCCCCCAATGTGCTGAAAACCAGTTGGAGAGGGTGCATATCTAACTCTTATATTCACAACATAACCTCTTTTAGTAAAAAATATCCTTTTTTGAAATATCATAAATGTAGTAAAACACTACAAAAAATAAGTTTGAATTAAGCAACCTTGTATGCTTAACATTTAGTCGATCTTTATATTTAAAATATTTATCTCGTATCTCAAGTCTATTTTTTTCAACCAATTGGTACTCTAAATTTGATCTTTTTAAGACATAATAAAAATAAACTGTAAAAATAGGATCTCCTCTTAAAAAATACCTTTTTAAAAGGTTTATTTCATTAATCAACTTTTCATAATCTTTATCGGCAATAGTATTAAGTGCCACACAATACCTTAACCATTTATTTTTACTATATGCATGATTAGCAATTAAACCAGAAGCTTTCTCTTTATCCCTAAAACTAACACATATAGAATAAAGTTCCATGATTGCCTTATTACTCATTTTAGTATCTTTTAAATAAAAATAAATCTCGTCAAGACTATTTTTATCTTGTTTAATTAAAATTATTTTTAAAAGAAGAGAAATATCAAACACACTCTTAAGTGTTTTGCGCAGTATCTTAAGCTTTAAAAAAGTATAAGTATCATCTATGCCATTCAACATAAAATATAATCTTGAATATAAAAATTTAGAATAAACAATATTAAAAATAAATATAAATACAATAAAAGTTAAAATAAAAGAACAATGTAAAAAAATAAAGTCTAAAAAATTTGAAAATTTGAAAATTTCTAATAAATAAACAAAATACAAAAAAGCAACAAAAAATATGATATTAAAAATAAAAAGTATTCTGTCAACCATTAAAGATCTCTTATAATAAAGTTCAATGTTAAAATTAATGTATACATGTAGTATTATACTAAATAGATAGACAATTAATAAATAATATGCGATAGATGCTTATTATTAAGTTTGCAGCTTGAGGGGGAAAATGAAAAATTTTGATAACCTGGCAAAAGATTTAAAGAATTTTTCGTACATAATAGACAAAAACTTTTTAGTATGGCCTCAAAACTCGCTCTTACAACCTGTAAACACTGAACTTATTGAAAAATGGGACTTAAAGGGTGAACTCAAAATACAAAGAACGTTCTTTAATGAGACATTAATACAAGAAACAAAAAAGCTTATTAATGTAGAATATGATGAAGAATCAATTGCCAACTATCACATACTAATAAGTAATTTAGAAGAAATATATGAAAGTTGTAAGAAAAATAAAAAAATTTACTATCAAGACGTCCTTCCAGTCGTCAAAAAGGTAATAGAATTTTACAAAAAAAATCAACAAACATTCATAAAATATATGAAAGTACCTAAACTCCTATCCGATTATCATATTGTTCACTCAATAAATACCGCAATACTAACCGTAGCACTCGGAAACGAGATGAATCTAAATAATCACAAAATGGTTGAACTTTGCACAATAGCTATTTTGCACAAAATAGGTTTTCTATTTATCCCCTTGCAAATAAGTGAAAAAAAAGAAAAATTAAGTAACGAAGAATTTGAAGTAATAAAAAAATATCCCGTACTTGGTCATAAAATACTCTCAACAACTAATTTTTCACAATCTATCTGCTCAGCAATACTAAATCATAAAGAAAATTTAGATGGTTCAGGATATCCTAATAAACTTAAAAGTGAAAATATAAACATCGAGTCTAATATAATAGGTGCTGCTAGCGCATACAGCGCTATCCTTCTAGATAGAACATATAAAGGGGCTTTAAATTCTGGTGCATCCCTCATCGAACTAATACAAGACGCTAATAAGAAATTTGATAAAAGAGTTTTAAAATTAATAATTAAGGTTCTCTCCCAATGTCCTTTAGATTTTATTGTTGAACTCAATGACAACTCAATTGCCAAAATAACAAAAATTAACGAAGATAATGTTAATGTTCCATATATAAAATATATAATAAAAGATGGCAAAATTGTACCTCCTAGTGAAAATAAAAATTATGTCAAGTCCATACCCAAAACAGAAACAGGAATAAAAAAAATACTAAGACAAGATGAAATAGAATTTATTTCAAAAAAATATGGATTAAAAGAAATATAAAAGGAGTAAAGTATGATTTTAATAACATCTGCAATGGATGAAGAATCGATAGAAATAAATAAAATTATCGAAAAAAAAGAAGAAATTATATTAAATGATTATTCAGGTGAGAAGAAAATTTATAAGGGAGAAATTGCAGGTCACAAGGTAATCTCTTTAACTACTGGCATTGGAAAAGTAAATGCTGCAATGTGGAATAGCTACATTATATCAAAATATAAAATCACTCACATAATCAACTCAGGAACTGCTGGTGGGCTTAAAGAATCTGCAGATCTTAAAATAACAGACATCATAGTATCATCAGAGACTGCATTTCATGATTTTAACTTAACTAAATTTGGACATAAAATAGGACAAGTACCAGGCTTTCCACAAAAATTTAAAGCGGATGAAAATTTATTAAACAAAGTTGTTAATATTATTGAAGATACACTTAAAAATATTAGTGTTCATATTGGTCTAATACTTACAGGTGATCAATTTATTGGAGATAAAAAACAATTAGAAGAAATTAAAAATAACTTTGCAGATGCTTTAGCTGTAGAAATGGAAAGCGCTGCAATTGCCCAAGTAGCACACACATTCAAAATACCTTTTATTGTTACTCGCTCTGTATCTGATCTACCAAATATCAAGGATAATCACATAGACTTTAATAAATTTTTACAAGATGCATCAATAAATTCAGCTAAGATAGTAAAGGAATTAATTAAACTCATATAACTTAAATAAGGTGACAATATGCTCAATAATAATTTAACATCAACATCTGAAGCCGTATCTGAAGGACATCCCGATAAAATTGCGGATCAAATTTCTGACGCTATACTTGATGAAATACTTAAAAGAGATAAAATGGCTAAAGTCGCATGTGAAACTTTAGTTTCACAAAATTTAATAATCATAGCAGGAGAGATAAGCAGCAAAGCAAAAAAAGAAATAAATATAAAAGAAATTGCAAAACAAACAATAAAAAATATTGGTTACACAAATATAGAATATGGGCTTGATTACAAATCTGCTACAATAATTGATGCTATTGGCTCTCAATCAATTGACATCACAAATGCGGTTGATAAAAAAGATACAAACGATATAGGAGCAGGTGATCAAGGAATAATTTTTGGTTATGCATGCAATGAAACTGAAAATTTCTTGCCTATAGCATACGAATTATCTAACTTAATCCTGCAAAAAGCTAGCGAATTTAGAAAATCAGGTCAAATTAAATGGCTACGCCCCGACGCAAAATCCCAAGTTACCATTGAATATGATTCTAATAAAAATCCTATTAGAGTCAATAATATTGTTGTATCTCATCAACATGATCCAGGTATTCCCCAAGATTTTCTAAGACAAACAATCATTGAAAAAATTATCAAACCTACCCTTCAAAGTAAATCAATGCTTGATGAAAACATCAAATATTATATTAATCCCTCAGGCAAATTCGTCATCGGAGGGCCTACTGGAGATACGGGTCTTACAGGAAGAAAAATTATCGCTGACAGTTATGGCGGATTTGCAAGACATGGTGGTGGTGCTTATAGCGGCAAAGATGCTACTAAAGTTGACAGATCAGCAGCTTACATGGCAAGATACATTGCTAAGAATATGGTGGCAGCAGGAATTTCTAAAGAATTTGAAATGCAACTTGCTTATGCTATTGGAATCCCCAATCCAATATCCATTAAAATAACTACAGGTATAAATGATAACAAATATGAAAAAAAAATATTAAGTTTCATCATAAATAACTTTGACCTAACCCCAAACGGCATAATTAAAAAATTAAAATTAAGAGAGCCCATTTACTCTAAGACATGCACATACGGACATTTTGGAAAAAATGAACTAGAATGGGAAAAATTAGATCTTGTAGACACAATAAAAAAGGAGTTTAAAATATGAATAAAATACCAAGCTTTACAATTGATCACACAAAACTAAAACCTGGCATATATATTTCAAGAAAAAATATATTTGATAATTTAACATTCACTACTGTAGATATTAGGATGAAAGCCCCTAATAGAGAACCTGTAATTAACAATGCAGAAATGCATACAATTGAACATATAGGAGCAACATTACTTAGAAACAATAAAGTCTGGAGCGATAAAATATTATACTTTGGACCAATGGGTTGCCGGACTGGATTTTACCTGATCCTTTTGGGTAATTATGAAAGCAAAGATCTAATTGATTTAATATCTTGGCTTTTTCATGAAATTGCAAATTTTCAAGGAAATATTATAGGAGCAACTGAAAAGGAATGTGGAAATTACCAAGATCATAATCTAAACATGGCAAAATATGAGTCTAATCAATATTTAGCAATACTGGCTAACATAAAAGAAGAAAACTTAACATATCCTTAAAGTAAAATTTATTTACAATTTAAAAATATCATATCTTAAAAAAATTTAAGTAAAATACTCTACAACATGTAATAAAAATTAAAAGACATAATAATTAAATTATGTAGCAAATTTTTGTAAAATTCATTTTAAGAAAAAATCTCAAATATTCTGGATTATCTGTTTAGATAAGTCTAAAAACTCATCTCCTGAAAGTTCAATATTACTGCCCCTTGTAAAACCAAAATTATCTCCCTTAAATCTTGGAACCACATGAAAATGAGTATGAAAAATAACTTGTCCCGAGTCAGAGCCAATTGCACTATAAATATTAATTCCATTACAAATATTTGAACCTAACTTTTTCAAAGAGAGCGCTACTTTCTTACAAACCTTCAATATTTGTCCATTAAGTTCGTCACTCATATCCAGAGCATCATTGCTATGCTGTTTTGGAATAACAAGAGTATGTCCAATATTTAAAGGATTAACATCGAGAAAAGCAAGCACCAACTCATCCTCATAGACCTTATAACAGGACATTTCATTTTTTACTATCTTACAAAAAATACAACCACTCAAAATCGTCTCCAATTTAATTTTGTTTTAATCTTACCTTTAATTTTACTAAAAATAGCTCATACTTAAAAATAATTAGTTAATACTAATCTTGCTATATTAAAATAAGCAATTAAGGTAACAACATCAGCAATAGTAGTAATTAAAGGTCCAGCCATTAAAGCTGGATCTATTCTTATAAACTTGGCTAAAATAGGTAAAAGCCCTCCTAATATTTTTGCTACCATCAACCCTATCATTAAACATGCAGAAACAACAAAAGCTATTTTGAATTTCTCATTATTCTCAGGAATTACAAAAAACACAATTCTTAAAAAATTAATACTAGCAAGAATTGAACCAACTAGAATACTAACACATACTTCCTTAAGTAGCACCTTGAAAAAATCCTTTACCTTAAGAGTCCCAAGAGCAAGTTCACGAATAATCAATGCAGATGCCTGAGAACCAGCATTACCCGAAGTATCCATTAAAAGTGGAATAAAGCTAGTTAAAATAACCAAAGACAAAACCAAATGCTGATAATTAGTGATTATAGTGGCAGTTAGGGTAGAAGATATCATAAGAATCAAAAGCCAGATTATTCTATTTTTTGTCATATCAAAAATAGAAGTATCAAGATAAGACTTACCTAAAGGAGTAACTGCGGCCATTATCTGGAAATCTTCAGTATTTAAACTCTGAATAACTTCAAGAATATCATCAATAATAATAACTCCTATCATTCGCCCTTCATTATCAACAACAGGAACACTTGAGATATCATGATTTTGAAAAAGAAGAGCAACATCTTCCTTTTCATCACTAACTTTCACAATATAAAATCCGCTACTCCTCATTATTGCAGAAATAATAACATCATCACCAGACAACATCAAATCTTCAATTTTGATAACACCTTTCAACCGTTTTTCTTCATCTGTAATATAATAGGTATAAATGTCTTCCTTAGTTTTTGCAACCTTTCTAATATAATCAAGAGCTTCTCCAACACAAAAATAATCTTTAAGCTCAATATATTCTATCGTCACAATTGAACCAGCAGAGTCATCGCTGTAAGACAAAAATTTATTAATAATTTCCCTATTCTCCTCAGTAGAACTTGCTAAAAATCTTTGCACAACATTTGCTGGAACTTCTTCTAAGAGATCAATAACATCATCAAGATTTAATTCATCTATCATTTCTCTTATTTCTCTGTTTGTAAAGGAATTAGCCAATTTGTTTTTTGTACCTTGATCAAAATTAGAAAAAGCTTCCACAGCAACTTTTTTGGGGAGGAATCTATAAAGTAAAATCAAATCAGAACCATTAAGTTTTTTTAAAGCTTCACTAATATCAAAAGCATCGTATTTTAAAAGCTCTTCCTTTATGTCAGAATATTTCTTCTCTTCAAGCAAGGTTTTTAAAAATACAACATCTATCATATCAATATCTCCAAGATTTTAATTTTGAATAAATGTTTATAGTCAAATTATTAATTAAAGCTTATCTAAAAGCATTGAACATCTACCTGAAGGTATAGGCAGAGTCTTTTCTTTTTTATTCAATATGTTTATTGTAAAGTAATAAAGTTTTTCAGATTCCATCTTGATCTCCCAGCCCCTCTTGCCCTTATTACATATAATTGTGGTTTGATTTTTTTTAAGTGATAAACTCTCTATTCCCATAACTTCAAGAGCAGGAATATTCCAATAGACTGTTTTATCGGGCAGACTAATTGTAAGTCCAATAATATTTTCTATCATCAGGCTAATACTAAAAAGTGCAAGATAACAAATAACATCCTTTTCTGGAAGAATCTTTTTCTCAACATCTAAGTATGCAGGTCCCTCTTTCATTGGCTTATAAGCCTCCCAAACATGTCCCTTAACTTTGCCATCAGGCAATAGAGTATCTAATATATAATACAAATGTCTTATGGTAAATTCTCTTGCAATATTTGCACGTCTACAATATTCAAGTCCTTTAATAACAAAGAAATTCATATAAGTATACACAGAACCATGATATCCATTTCCATCTAAATTAAAGCTAGGATCAGTAACTGAAAGAGTAGGAAAAGGATTTGGAGTTCCAAAGTGTTCATGACTTTTTAAATAAAAAATCATTCTCTCTATTCTATCTTCACTTGGAATTTCAGAAAGCAGTGGTAAAAATCCTACTATTGCCTTACACCTAACAATATTTTCGTTAATATCAAGATCATAATAAAAACCATCTTTTTCATCCCACATTAATGAATTAATTTTAGCCTTAAGAGAAAAAAATCTTTTTTTATACTCGAGAGATAAATTTTTATCGTTTAATATGTCTGCCAACTTTGCAATACAATATGCACTGTGTACCTGAAATGAATTAAAATCTATTGGATAATAAGCACCCTTTCTGGGAGAATTTTTATAAAAAATCTTATTCATATCAATTGAATAAAGGCCATTTGATTTTAAAAACTTTTTCTCTATCCACTTATAATACTTATCAAGAACTGGTAAAACATCACAGATACGTTTCTTATTGCCTGTTTTATGATATAAATTGTATTCAACCCAAGCAAAAATAGGCAAGCCAATACCATCATCATTTCCTTCTATATGAACAATATTATTATTGCGGTCATAACGAGCTCTAATTGCACCAGATGCTTCTTGGAGTTCATAAAATTTATCAATAGTAGATGTGGGGGAATATTCTCCATTACTATAAACAAGAAAAAAGCTTGAAAGACAAGCTTGAAGTTGATCCATAAACTCAAGGTTTTCAGAATAATAGTTTTTATCCTTTCTACCCCTCTCTAAAGCTTGAGAAAAAACAATTTTGTCGCGAATCCAAGAAAGACTCTTATTATAAATATCAATAAAATCCTGATCGTAATAGTAAATTTTGGGAAAAACACTCTTATTCAATGCTCGAACCTCTGAAAACAAATATCAATCAACTCCTATTTATTATACATTATAATAATAACAAAATGAGACTGAAAACCAAAAATTTTAATATTAAACACAATTTTAAAGCTAAGCAATATCAAAGCAAAATAAATGAGTCAAAACTATATATTGCAATAACAGATTGATGTAACTTAAAATAATTAAAAAAACTGAGGCTTAAACGATAATCACCCAAGCCTAATTGATATTAAAAATGAAAATATATTGCGCAAAAATTACCTAAAAATGAAAACTAATTAGCAAATTCTTTCAGGAATTTATTATAAGTACTCTCATTATTTGGAACAACAATCTTCCTGTTAATTATTTTTTCAGAAATATTATCTAATTCCTTTGCAAGCTTAAAAGAAATCATCTTAGGATTTTTAACAAAATCTAAAAAGCCCTCTCTTAATCCATAATTTAATATATGGCCCCCTTCAAAAGCATTAGTTTTTAAGTAATTAGAAATTATAATATTCAAAATTCGTCCAATATCTTTGATTGAAGATGTAATTACACTCTCAGGTGCAAGATGTGACTGATCTTGATCAACTCCAATAACATAAGACTCATCTCCAAAATTGCTAGCAGCCTCAATAACTCCAACTCCAGCTAAACCCGCAACATGATAAATAATGTCTACTTTATCTGCATACATCTCATTTGCCATGTTTCTTCCAGTATCAATATCAACAAAACTGCCAATATAATTATTATCAATATTGATATTCCTATTTGCATACATAGCACCAGCTCCATACCCATACCTAAATGCATTAACAATTGTGTTATCAACTCCACCTAAAAATCCAATTTTACCCGTCTTAGATATCCTAGCTGCAATATAACCTACCAAAAATGCTCCTTCTTCATTTCTAAAAGTTATGGCTGACAAATTTTCAGGGATGACCAAATCACTATCATAAACAGGATCAATAATTACATATTTAATCTCTGGATTTTTTAAAGCAACAATAATAGCAGAATCACTAAGCTTATATCCAATTAACCAGATAAAATTTGAGCCACTATTTTTTAATGATTCAAGATCATCTAAATAAGAATTTGAACTAGATTCCTTCATGACTATTTCTAATCCAAATTCTTTTTCTACTTTTTTAGCACCGTCCCAAGCACCCTTATTAAAAGTCTTATCATCAAAGACCCCATCAACCAAAACGGCAATCTTAGCAAAATTACTATCAAGTTTAGAATTAAAACATGAACAACACAAAATACATAAAATTAAAAATAAATTTTTCACATAATATCTCCCTTTAAACCAATCTAATTAAAAATTTATAATCTTGCCTTAAATAAATCAAATTCATGGTCAGTAGAAGGTATAATAAGTTTCCCATTAACTATCTCAGTTTGAAGCTTTGTAATGGTATCAAATAAATCATTGCCAATAATATTAGGATCTTTGACAATATCGATAACGCCTTCTTTCATTCCTTCTTCGATTATCCTACCACCATTAAATTTGTGTCTTTTTATAGCATCCAATGAATAATTATATACTGCCTTTCCAACATTCTTAAGCACAGAAGTAATAACATGCTTAGGTGCAAGGGGTGACTGATCCTTATTAATCCCAATAACGTAATGACCAGCTCCAAGCTTCTTTGCAGCAGAAAAAACACCAAGTGCAGCAGGACCCATTACAGGGAAAATAACATCAACGCCATTCTCAATATACATATGCTCGGCAACAGATTTACCAGAAGCTCCACTAAATTCATCTAAAACTCTATTTACAATCACTCTTGTTTTAGGTTCCGCATAAAAAGCCCCTGCTCTAAAGCCAACTAAAAATCTCTCAACATACTTAATCTTAACACCAGTTATAAATCCAATCCTATTACTTTTACTCATCTTAGCAGCAAGATAACCAGCTAAAAATGATCCTTCCTCAGCTTTAAAATTAATAGCTAAAAAATTCTTAGGAATTAAGTTATTATCATCATAACCAAAAGGATCTATAATTCCATAAAAAATATTTGTATTTTCATGAGCAAGTCTTAAGGCAGAATCTGAAAAATGAGCACTAATAAACCAAATAAGATTGGCACCATCCTTTTGCACTGTGTAAACATCTTCTTCTAATACTTCACTAGCTGTCATTAATCTTTTGCCTTCAACAGGATAAGGTGTTAAAACTTTTGGAATAAGCTTCATTCCAAATTCATTTCTTATTTTAACGGCAGCCTCAAAAGCATTTTGGAAATATCCTTTATCATCAAAATTACCTGGAAACATGATTCCCATAATAATTTGTTTATCAACAAAAGAAGAAGACTTTTTTGAAGAAAAACAAGATACAAACAATAAAATAAATAAAATTATAAAATATAAATTTTTTGACACAACCTACCCTCTCCTTATAAAATAGCTTTAAACATTTTTTAATTTTAAAAAAACTATCAACAAAAACAACAATAAGTTATAAACATCAAAACTTACCTTACATAAAGTAAAGGTAAATTTAAAAAAAATCAAAATTAATGAAATTGCCTTTCTCTAAGCAAGGAATCAATTCAATAGATTATGAATATCTAAAAACTTATTATATCCATCAAGATTACTTGGAACTGAAATATCGCCATTAACTATTTTATCTTCTATAGTTTCAATCTCGACTTTAATATCATTTTTGATGAAATCATGCTTAATAATACTTACGGAACCGTTTTTAAGTCCTAATTTTAATACTTTTCCACCATCAAAATCATTTGTATCCAAATAATTCTTTGTTATTTCATAAATAAAATTCCCAACATTTTTAACAACTGACGTTAAAACATTATCAGGTGCAAGATGCGACTGATCTTGATCAACTCCAACGATATAATATCCATCCCCAAGTTCCTTTGAAACCTCAATAGCACCAAGACCTGCAAGACCTGCTGCTATAAATATAACATCGGTACCATCTTTGTACATATTTAAAGCAATAGTCCTAGCTAAAGATAAATCTACAAACGATCCTACATACTGGGGATTCAACTCAATATTCTTATTTGCATATTTAGCACCAGCTTCATATCCATACCTAAATGCATTAATAACTACACTTTCCATTCCACCTAAAAACCCAATCTTACCTGTCTTAGATGTCTTAGCAGCTAAATACCCAGCTAAAAATGAAGCCTCTTCAACTTTAAATGATAGGCCAAGCAAATTATCATGCAAATTTATATCACCCTCATAAGTAACATCAACAATTCCATAATTAACACCTTTATTAAGGGCAGCAGCCTGCTCAGTAGCTTCTTGAAGTCTAAAACCAACTCCCCAGATAATGCTAGAACCTTTATCTTTAAGATCTTCTAAATCACTAGCATAAGCAGTACTTGTTGAAGCTTTACCAATAATCTCAACTCCAAAATCTCCTTCTAACATTTGAGCACCTTTCCAAGCATCCTCACCAAATGATTTGTCATCAAAAGTTCCATCAACTATTAGAGAAATTATGGGCTTTGCCAAAGATTTAGAAGTCAATGATTGTTTTTCACAACCTAAAAAAGCTAACACAACAAAAATGAACATTATGAATTTATTCATATAAAAACTCCTCATAGTTATATTAGCTCTTATGTCACAGATTAACAATAAAGTCACTATAAGATTTTTCGTCTTTAGGAACTTTAATCTCATTACCAACTATTTTGTTTTTAATTTTTGAAAGAAAATCATAATCCTCGATTAAATTTAAATTTATTGATTTATTAAGAATCAAATCAAGTGCTCCATCTTTAAGTCCAAATTCTAAGTTGTCTCCACCATTCCACTTGCCAAAATTTAGATAAGATCTCATCAAATCTAACATAACTACGTCAACCCTCTTAACATATGATAAAAGTACATTATCAGGTGCAAGATATGACTGATCCTGATCAACACCAATAATGTAATGTCCATTTCCAAGCTCTTTTGCAACCTCAATAGCGCCAAGACCTGAAAGTCCTGCTGCTGTAAATATAATATCAATCCCAGAAGCATACATCTTACTTGCCATTAAATGTCCAAGAGAGATATCAGAAAATGTCCCTACATACTGGGAATTTAACTCAATATTCTTATTTGCATATTTAGCACCAGCTTCATATCCATATCTAAATGCATTAATAACTACACCTTCCATTCCACCTAAAAACCCAATTTTACCCGTTTTAGATGCATTAGCAGCTAAATAACCAACTAAAAACGCTCCTTCCTCAGATCTAAAATTTACATTCACTAAATTTTTGGGTAATTCAACATCCTCTGAGTAAGCACCTTCAATAATTCCATAATGCACATTGGTATTTTCAAGAGATTTTCGCAAAAACGTATCTGTAAACTTAAAACCAACTCCCCAAATTAAACTAGAACCACCTTCTTCCAATCCTCCAATATCTGCTAAATAATCAGAAACCTTGGATTCTTTCCGAATTATATTAACTTTAAACTCTTCTTTAATTTGAGTCATTGCATTGGAAGAACTTTCATTAAAACCTCTATCATCAAAGGTCCCATCGACAATGACAGAAATAGTATTAGAAAGTGAAGCTTGATCTTGATCTTGTGAACCTGAACAACCTAGAAGAAAAAAAAATAAAAAAACCTTTTTTAACATATAGACACCCTCGATCAATTATATCTAAGATCAACAAACCTCACAATAATATGTATTAAAAAGGTATTTTACGATTACCATCTGTAATGCGTGAAGGCTCTATTCGCCTCTGCCATTCTATGAGTATCTTCCCTTTTTTTAAAAGCAACACCTGTTGAATTATAAGAATTAACAAGTTCATTTCCCAATTTTTCTTGCATTGATTTTCCACTTGCTTTTCTGGCAGCTGCAATAATCCACTTCATTGCCAAAGCCTCACGCCTTTCCTCTCTAACTTCAACTGGAACTTGATAAGTAGCACCACCAACCCTTCTACTTCTAACCTCTATTAATGGTTTAACATTATCTAAAGCCTTACTAAAAGCAGCAACCTTATCAACTTCCTCAGTTTTTTCTGCAAGAATATCAATTGAATTATAAACTATGGCTTCACTGATGGATTTTTTTCCATCATACATCATTCTATTCACAAATTTAGCAATAACTTGAGAATTATACTTAGAATCTTTAAAGACCTTTTTTTTAATTTTTTTACTCTTTCTTGACATACAATTTATACCTCTTTAAGCTTTTGGTTTCTTAGTTCCATACTTAGAACGACCTTGCTTCCGATTATTAACACCAAGAGTATCCTTAGCTCCTCTGATGATATGGTACCTAACACCTGGCAAATCTTTAACTCGTCCACCTCTAATTAAAACAACTGAATGCTCTTGTAAATTATGACCAATCCCTGGAATATAAGCTGTTACTTCAAATCCATTTGAAAGCCTAACACGGGCTACTTTTCTTAAAGCTGAATTAGGTTTCTTAGGTGTAACCGTCATTACACGAGTACAAATTCCTCTTCGTTGAGGACAATTTTGAAGCGCAGGAGATGCTGTCTTTTCTTTTTGACTCTTTCTTGGCTTCCTAATTAGTTGATTGATTGTAGGCATCTATGCTCCCTTTTTCCTAATTTTACCAATAAATGGTATCAAATATATAATTTATTTTCAAGCTACATTTCAGAGCTTGAATTTTCCCTTACCTTAACTCTTTTATATAAATTCATACCTGTTCCGGTAGGAATTAAATGTCCAATTACAACATTCTCCTTAAGACCTTTAAGATCATCGACACTACCTGCAATTGAAGCATCTGTTAAAACTTTAGTCGTTTCTTGGAAAGAAGCAGCTGAAATAAATGAATCGATATTAAGGGATGCCTTTGTTATCCCAATAAGGATTGGACTAGCTACTGCAGGCTCACCACCCTGTTCAATTACCCTTTTATTTTGCTCATAAAAAGTATGCTTATCCACCTTTTGATTATAAACAAAATTAGTATCACCTACAGATACAATCTTAACTTTCTTCATCATCTGCTTAATGATTACACCAATATGCTTATCATTAATACTTACACCCTGTTTTCTATAAACATCTTGAATTTCTGCTAATAAAAATTCTTGCAAACTAATTCCACCAAGAATTTCAAGGACATCATGAGGATTAATTCTTCCATCACAAAGCATATCTCCAGCCTTAACAACATCTCCATCCCTAACTAAAAGATGTTTCCCAGCAGGAATATAATGCTTATGCTCAATTCCATACTCATCTAAAACATTAATGAGTCTTTTACCTTTTTGAATCGCTTTAAACTGAACAATTCCACTTACCTTAGCCATCTCAGTCAAATTCTTTGGAATCCTTGTCTCAAATAAATCATTAACCCTAGGAAGACCACCAGTAATATCTTGAGTTTTCTCAGAACCTTTAGAAAGTTTAGCAATGATATCACCTATATCAATATCTTGTCCATCCTCAATTTGCAAATAAGCATCTCCAGGAAGAACATAAGATGCAATCTCAATTCCTCTATCATTAATAATTAAAATCCTAGGATCAAGAGACTCAAAAACTTGATCCGTGATTTTTTTCTCAATATTTCCCGTTTCAAGGTTTATTTCTTCTTTAAGAGTTGTTCCTAAAATAATATCTTTAAATTTAACTTTTCCCCTAACTTCAGCAATAATTGGTTCCGCAAATGGATCAAATGTTCCAATTACACGCCCAGCCTCAACATAATCACCCACATTGACTTCAAGTTTCGTACCAGTCTTTAAAGATATCTCTTGCTCTTCAGAGACAATCATTAGCTTGTTATCTTTAATTCTAACATAACCAATATGAGATGATAATACATCAATACCATCCTTGCTTGTAAACAAAGGCATTCCCTTAATTACCTTTTGAGAATCTAATACCTTAATCTCTTTAATATTCTTAATATCTTCTTCATAAATAACATTTATTACTCTTAAAGTTCCTTTTCTTGTAAAAAGCAATCCTCCATCAACTTGCACATTAAATCCCTCTAGTCCATTAAGAATGAAAGAGTTTTTAAGCGCAATCTTATCATCTTCACTACCAGCCTGTGCAACTCCCCCAATGTGAAAAGTTCTCATGGTAAGCTGTGTTCCTGGCTGCCCTATTGACTGAGCTGCTATTATCCCAACAGCCTCTCCAATATTAACAGGCTTATTATTTGAAAAGTCACGCCCATAACATTTTTGACAAACTCCATGCTCAGCTTCGCAAGTCAAAACAGATCTAATTACAAGACTGTCAATACCAACAGTTTCCAATAACTTTATCTTATCCTCTGTAATTTCTTCATTTACATCTAAAATAATCTCTCCTGTAATAGGACTTTTTATTCTCTCAATTGAATAACTACCAACGGATTTTTCTCTTAAAGGCTCAACTATTTCTTCACCATTCTTTAAAGCCTCAACTTTTATACCATTAATAGTTCCACAATCTTCTATTCTAACAACAACATCTTGAGCAATATCTACCAATCTTCGCGTTAAATATCCGGCATCCGCTGTCTTAAGAGCTGTATCTGCAAGCCCCTTTCTTGCACCATTTGTAGAGATAAAGAACTCTATAACAGAAAGCCCTTCTTTAAAATTAGAAATAATTGGAAGTTCAATAATATCTCCAGAGGTTTTAGCCATCAATCCTCTCATTCCTGCAAGCTGTCTTATCTGATTTCTACTCCCACGAGCACCAGAATCAGCCATCATATAAATCACATTAAATCCATCTCTATCTTTTTTAAGAATTTCCATCATCTTATTGGTAAGTTCTTCATTTGTCTTTGACCAAACAGAAACAACATTGTTGTATCTCTCTTCTCCAGTAATAACACCTTTGGTATAATCATTTTGAATTTTTGCAATTTCTCTATTAGCCTTATCCACATATACTTTTTTCTCTTCAGGCACAATAATATCGCTCATGCTTATTGTACATCCAAATTTAGTAGCATATTTAAAACCAAGCTCTTTAATAATATCCAACATCTCAATTACAATAGAAGAACCATACACAACATAAACTTCAGAAATCAAATTCTGTAACTCATAATCGCTAAGGGTTTTATTTACAAATGAAATCTTTCCTGGTAAAGCTTCGTTAAATACAACACATCCTGCGGTAGTTTCTATGTACTTACCATCAACCTTTACATAAATCCGTGCATTGTAGTCTAAACTTTTATTATTAATTGCAAGAAGAACATGATTGAAATTAGAGAACTTACGCCCTTCTCCCACTACATTTTTCCTCTCCATAGTTAAGTAATAAAGACCTAATATAATATCTTGAGATGGAAACACAATAGGATGTCCGTTTGCAGGATTTAACAAATTATTAGTTGATAACATCAATGCCCAACTTTCAGCCTGTGCTGCAGGTGTTAAAGGAACATGCACAGCCATTTGATCACCATCAAAGTCAGCATTATATGCATGACAAACAAGAGGATGTAATTTAATTGCCTTCCCTTCAACTAACACTGGTTCAAAAGCTTGTATTCCCAGCCTGTGAAGTGTTGGGGCACGGTTTAAAAGCACAGGATGTTCTTTAATAACATTGTCTAAAATCTGCCATACTTCATCTACTTCTTGCTCAATTAGACTCTTTGCTCGCTTTATGTTAAATACGGATTCACTCTCAATCAATTTTCTAATTACAAATGGTTTAAAAAGCTCAAGCGCCATCTTTGCAGGAATACCACATTGATGTAGTTTAAGTTCAGGTCCCACAACAATTACAGAACGACCTGAATAATCAACTCTCTTTCCAAGAAGGTTTTGCCTAAATCTACCTTGTTTACCCTTTAGTGCATCAGAGAGAGATTTAAGAGGTCTATTGGATGTACCCTTCACAACCTTTCTCTTATGAGAATTATCAAAAAGAGAATCAACTGATTCCTGTAACATTCTTTTTTCATTTCTGACAATAATCTCAGGTGCATTAAGAAGCAAAAGTTTTCTCAACCTATTATTTCTATTTATTACTCTTCTATAGAGGTCATTGAGATCAGAAGTTGCAAATCTTCCACCATCAAGCTGAACCATCGGTCTAATTTCTGGAGGAATAACAGGAAGTACATCCATAATCATCCATTCTGGTTTATTTCCAGAAACTTTAAAATTTTCAATGATCTCAAGACGTCTTAAAAGTTTCTTATCTGTCTTATCATCTTTATCAATCATCTGAAGTCTAAGCTTGGATGAAAGTTCATCAAGATCAAGGTTCTCAAGTAAAGTTTTAATGGCCTCAGCACCCATTGAAGCACTAAAAGACATCCCATATCTCTCTTTTGCTTCAGAGTATTCATCTTCATTTAAAAGCTGCATCTTTTTAAGATCAGTATCACCTGGCTCAATTACGATATACTTTTCATAATAAAGAATAGAGTTTAAATTAGAAGCTGTAATATCAAGCAAAAGACCAATTCTAGAAGGAATATATTTATAATACCAGATATGAGCAACAGGAGCTGAAAGTTCAATATGCCCCATTCTCTCACGTCTAACTTTAAAATGAGTCACCTCAACATTACAACGATCACAAATAATACCTTTATATCTTATTGACTTAAACTTTCCACAATAACATTCCCATTCTTTAGTAGTTCCAAAAATTCTCTCGCAAAAAAGACCATCTTTCTCAGGTCTTAAAGTTCTATAGTTAATAGTTTCAGATTTTTTAACCTCTCCATAAGACCAACTCCTAATTTGATCAGGAGATGCTATCTTTATTCTTATCTTTTCAAAATCTTTTATCTCTTTCATAAAACCCTCAAAACCTAAGTTTTATTAATTAATTCCTCTTCCTTTTCTGTTAAAGGAATTTGATTGCCATTATCATCATAAATTGATAAATCAAAACCAAGTCCTCTTAGTTCTTGCATTAAAACATTGAAAGATTCAGGAATTCCAGAAACATTGGTAGGAATACCTTTAACAATATTCTCATATATTTTAACTCTACCTGACATATCATCTGATTTTACTGTTAAGAGCTCTTGAAGAGTATAAGCAGCTCCATAAGCTTCAAGTGCCCAAACTTCCATCTCTCCAAGTCTTTGACCACCAAATTGTGCCTTTCCTCCAAGAGGTTGTTGAGACACAAGTGAATAAGGACCTGTAGATCTTGCATGCATTTTATCGTCAACAAGGTGATGCAGCTTAAGCATATATATAATTCCAACCATTACCTCATTCTCAAATGGCTCCCCTGTATACCCATCATATAAAATTGCTTTTGATGTTTCATTAAATCCGGCTTTTTTCAACTTTTCTTGAATACATTCATTTGTAGCAGATTCAAACACAGGAACATCATAATACTCACTAAGATATTTACCGGCAAGACCAAGTTGAGATTCCATTAATTGTCCAATATTCATACGAGACGGTACTCCTAAAGGATTTAGACATATATCAAGAGGGGTTCCATCTGCAAGATATGGCATATCTTCAACAGGAAGGATCTTTGCAACTACACCCTTATTTCCATGTCTTCCTGCCATTTTATCACCCTCTTTAAGTCTCCTTTTCTTGGCAACATAAACCTTTAATATTTCGTCAACACCAGGTGGAAGATTACCAACATCATCCTTAGTAATTCTTTGAACATCAATTACAGTACCCTCAGTACCATGGGGTACTTTAAGTGAATTATTCTTAACATCTTTAGCCTTTTCACCAAAAATAGATGTTAAAAGCTTAAATTCAGGAGTAATGTCTCCCTCTGATTTTGGTGTAACCTTACCAATCAAGATATCACCCGGCTTTACATAAGTACCTATCCGTACAATTCCATTTTCATCAAGCTTATTTAATATCTTTCCACTAACATTGGGAATATCAGCTGTAACTTTCTCAGGCCCAAGCTTAGTTTCCCTTACCTCAATACTAAATTCTTTAATATGAATTGAAGTGTAAAGATCTTCCTTTACAATTCTCTCCGAGATTAATATAGCATCTTCATAATTGAACCCATTCCAAGGGATAAAACCAACCAACAAATTGTTCCCAAGGGCCAGTTCTCCATATCTAGTAGCAGGACCATCAGCTATTATTTCATCCTTATTAACTACTTGACCTTCCTTAATTAAAACTGAATGGTTAAAAGAAGTGTCCTGATTTGTCCTTTCATATTTTGCAAGTTCATATTCATCTAAATCATGCTCATCATCAGCATTATCAGGTCTGATAACTATTCTCTTGCTCGTTGCTAATACAACGGTACCCGATCTTTTTGCCTTAATAACAACACCAGAATCCTTTGCAACTATTCGCTCCATACCAGTACCAACAATAGGGGGTTGTGGAAATAACAAAGGAACTGCTTGACGTTGCATATTTGAACCCATAAGGGCACGGTTTGCATCATTATGCTCAAGAAAAGGGATTAATGCCGAAGAAACAGAAATTAACTGTCTAGGTGAAACATCCATATAATCAATATTCTTAGGAATCATTGTAGTATAATCACCAGAAACTCTAACAGAAATTAAATCATCAATATAATTATTCTCAGTATTAACAGCCGCATTTGCCTGAGCAATACATTTTTTCTCTTCATCAATTGCAGACAAATACTCGATCTCATCAGTAACCTTGCCATTAACTACTTTTCTATAAGGGGTTTCTAGGAATCCATAATCATTCACCTTTGCATACGTAGCTAAAGAAACAATAAGACCAATATTTGGTCCCTCAGGAGTTTCAATAGGACACATTCTACCATAATGGGTATAATGCACATCCCTTACTTCAAAACCTGCACGATCCCTTGAGAGTCCTCCGGGACCTAAAGCATTAAGACGCCTTTTATGCGTCAATTCAGCTAAAGGATTAACCTGATCCATAAATTGTGAAAGTTGACTAGTTGCAAAAAATTCTTTAACAGCAGAAACAATAGGCTTAACACTTATTAATTCTTGGGGTTTAAGATTAAACACTTCTTTATTAGACATTCTATCTTTTGCAATTTTCTCCACTCTTGACATTGCGCCTTTATATATATTTGTAAGCAATTCACCAACAGAACGAACTCTTCTATTTCCAAGATGATCAATGTCATCAAGAACATCATGCCCATCATATATTCTTAAAATATGAGATATCGTATTTACTATATCTGTCATAGTAAGAACTGAGGTCGTTAAGTCATTAATACCAAACTTTTTAGAAAGCTTATATCGCCCTACATGCCCAAGATCATATCTCTTTTCTGAAAAAAACACAGTTCTTAAATCATTCTCAGCATTATCAATGGATATTGGCTCTCCAGGTAAAAGCACACTATAAACCGCAAGCATCACAGATTCTCTTGAAAGCTCCTTAAAGCCATCCTTTAAAGAAAAATAAGCATCTTCCTTTTCGAAACAGTTCAAAATAACGTCGGAACTGATAAAATGTTTCCCAGGAACACTATCATATCCATCAAAATCAATAAGGTCTATTTCTTTTACCCCATTTTGCAAGAAATCTTCAATATCTTGCAAAGTTATTTTATCACCTGCACGATAAGTCATATTTTCTTTTATGGTAATGTTTACTGCTAAATATTGCCCTGTAATTTCTCTTTTAATATCTTCATTTACTTCAATTTTTTTAATCTTATAAAAAGTTTCAATTATCTTTTCTCTAGTATCAAGACCTAAAGCTCTTAAGAAAAGAGTAACAAGTATTCTTTTTTTTCTGTCTATCTTAACATAAAGGTAATCTTTTTTTGAGTCGAGCTCAAATTCCAACCAAGAACCACGATAAGGAATAATACGAGCATAATATAAGTCTTTTTCCTTGTAAAAAACAACTCCAGGAGATCTATGAATCTGCGATACAATTACTCTCTCAGCACCATTAACAATAAAAGTCCCTCTATCAGTCATTAAAGGAATAGTCCCCATATAGACATCTTTTTGTCTTATCTCTCCTGTTGTTAGAAACTGCAAATTTAATCTTATCTTTAAAACAGCCTCATAACTTTGGCCCTTTCTTTTGCATTCTTTTTCAGTAAAACTAAGAGAATCATATTCAACATAGTATTTCTCATATTCAAGCGCAACTTCACCATTGCTATTTTTCATAGGAAAAACATCCCTAAACACAGATTCAAGGCCTTCATTGAGCAAAGGTTTATTATTCTTTAATCTATCAAGCTGCAAAAATTTTTCATAAGAATTCAATTGTATTTCTATTAAATTAGGTAAGTCTAAGATTTCTTCGGCTTTTCCTTGTCCTAGATGAACCCTTTTTATCATTAAAAGACTCCTTTTTTAAGACACAATAAACCACATGCCACTAAAATGACATGTGGAATAACAAATCTGGCATATTTTTAATGTTTTATTTAATTTCAACTTTTGCACCAACTGCTTCTAGTTTCTTCTTTATATCCTCAGCATCTGCTTTTGAAACACCTTCCTTAACTGCCTTAGGTGCAGCTTCAACTAAAGCTTTAGCCTCTCCAAGTCCAAGTCCAGTAACAGCTCTTACTTCTTTAATAACGTTAATTTTACTATCTCCAAAAGACATAAGCATTACATCAAATTCAGTTTGTTCTTCAACATCACCTGCAGCAGGACCAGATCCAGCAGCAACAGCAACTGCAGCAGCAGTAACTCCAAATTTTTCCTCAATAGCTGTTATAAGCTCAACAATTTCAGATGTCTTGGCTTCCTCAAGCCATTTTAAAATATCTTCTTTACTTAGTGCCATATTAACTTAACTCCTTTCTTTTACATTATTTCAAACAGTGATAGCATGCACTGTATTAAGACTAACACTGTTTTGATTAAACTTTAACATCTTTAATATCAGACAAAGCTTTTAAAGTTCTTGCAAATTTTGAAATTGGTGCTTTAATCACATTCATAAATAAAGAAATAGATTCCTTTTTAGTAGGAAGTTTACTATACGCATTAAGTTTAGCCTCATCATAAACCTCTCCTAAAACAACTCCCCCCTTAACTTTTAAAGAGCTAGTTTTAACAAACTCATAAAAAATTTTTGCAATTACATTAGCCTCATCAACAGCGGTAACAACAGCTGTTGGTCCTAAAAGATAAGAATCAAGACCTTCCATATGTTTATCTTTTAAAACTCGCTTCATTATATTGTTTTTTACAACCTTTAATTCGCCTTTCTCATTTTCAACTCTATTTCTCAACTCAGTAAGCGTTGCTACTGTCAAACCCCTGTAATCTAGAAAAAAAACATTATCCTTACCATCTAAAAACTCTTTCAACAAATTAAACATTTCAACCTTTTTAGGATTTATCTTTGCATGCATAATTCAACTCCTAAACAAAATCAATCTTCACAGAAGGTCCCATAGTAGATGACATATAAACACTATCTACAAAAGTACCTTTTAAATCGCTTGGGCGTCTTTTAAGTAATTCCTTAATAAATTCATCATAATTTTCCTTCACCTTACTGTTATCCATAGAATACTTACCAACAGAAAAATTAATAACACCATTTTTATTTGCCCTAAACTCTGTACGCCCCTTCTTAAGACTAGCTATTGTACCCTTTAAATCATTTGTAATTGTTTGTGTCTTAGGATTTGGCATTAAACCTCTCTTACCCAAGATAGGACCAAGCTTCCCCACATCCTTCATCATATCAGGTGTTGCAACAACAACATCAAAATCACTAAAACCACCTTTAACCTTATTAATCAGATCATCATCTCCAACATAAGCAGCACCAGCTTCCCTTGCTTCCTCAGCTTTATCACCCTTTGCAAAAACAAGTATTCGCTTTTCTTTCATAAATTGATTTGGCAAAACAACTATATCTCTAACTGTATGATTTTTCTTTAAATTGAGATTAACAGACACATCTATAGTTTCATCAAATTTAACAAATTTGATCTCTTTTAATAAAGAGATTGCATCATCTATGCTGTAAGATTTAAGCTTATCTACCTTAGATAGAGCCTGCATATATTTTTTTCCACTCTTAGCCATTATTTTTCCACCTCTACACCCATAGAACGAGCACTGCCTGCAATGATTTTAAACGCAGCAAGTTCAGTTTTTGCATTTAAATCAGGCATTTTAACCCTTGCAATTTCCATTAATTTTTCTTTTGATATAGTTCCAACCTTTTCTGTATTTGATTTTTTAGAACCTGTCTCTATACCAACAGCCTTCTTAATTAAAACCGAAGCCGGGGGAGTTTTTACAATAAATGAAAAACTCTTATCAACATAAACAGTAATAATAACAGGAACGATAATCCCTGGCTCCATTTTGGATGTTCTCTCATTAAACTCCTTAACAAACTGAGGCCCACTAACACCATGGGGTCCAAGGGCTTGACCTATTTTAGCTCCTGGAGCAGCTTGAGCAGCTGGAACTTGAAGCTTAATCCAAGCAACTTCTCTTTTTTTCTTAGACATAAACAACTCCTTATGGTAATAACGCCTTTAAGCTCCCATTAATATACTAATTATTAAATTTTCTCTATATGCTGAAAATCAACCTCAACAGGAGTTGATCTCCCAAAAATTTGAACTGCAACCTTCAATTTCTTTTTTTCATAATCGATAGATCCAATAACACCCTCAAAAGAATCAAAAGGACCTCCTTTAATTCTAACTCTCTCACCCTCTTCAAAATCATAAAGCATAAAAATAGATTTATCTGCCTTAATCTCTCCAGCAAGCATAAAAACACTCTTAACTTCTTCATCACTAATTGGAAAAGGTTTTTGCTCTTTATTAGTACCAACAAAATTAACAACACCGGGTATCTTAATAATATTAACTACAGTGCTTTTCCACTCCTGTTCGGGCAGATCTAACTCAATAAGAATATAGCCCGGCCAAATTTTTTTCTCCCGTATCCGTTTTTTCCCGTTTTTTATCTCTTCTACCCTTTCAATAGGGGCCTTAACATCTAAAACATTACTACCAAAAACGCCCTCACTGATCAAAAGTTTTATCTCTTGTTCTACCTTCCTTTCATACTGAGAAAAAGTCTGTAACACATACCAGGCCCTGGACATAATCTTTCCTTAAAATACATAAGTTATAGCAAGATACATGATATAATCTACTATACCTAAAAAAATAGAAATAAAAACAACTAACCAAAAAACCTGTTTTCCGCTGCCTATTACCTCACCATACTTGGGCCATGTTATTTTTTTAAGTTCCAAAACACTCTCTTTAACAAATTTAAACATTTAAAAGCCTCTCTTTAACAATACAGATAACAGGCCAGGAGGGACTCGAACCCCCAACATACGGTTTTGGAGACCGACGTTCTGCCCTTGAACTACTGACCTATCACTTTAATTATTTTATTTTACCTTCTTTATGAAGAGTATGTTTCCTGAGAATTGGACAATACTTCATTAATTCTAATTTTTCTTGTTTATTACGCCTATTTTTAGTAGTCGTATAATTTCTAATTCCTGTTTCCTCACATACTAAAGCTATAAGCTCAACAGCACCTTTACCTTTCTTTTTGCCCATAATGACACTCCTGACCACAAAAAGCCCTCAATCGGACTTGAACCGATGACCTCCACCTTACCATGGTGATGCTCTACCACCTGAGCTATAAGGGCATTACTTCCCTTTATAATAAACTCTTATACCATGTTAATTTATTATCTTAAAAAAGACAAGCCCCCCAAATTATATTTTCAAGACCCTTATTTAATAACAACAAGCTTACCTTTTCTTAAAAGATTAACATTGTTTTTATTTGAAAATATCTTATTAATAGAATACTTATCAAGTATGATATCTGAATGATTTTTACCATAAACTCCTTTAGCAATTAACCTTAAAGGATAATTTCCAACTCTATCTTTATTTTTATAAGAGATGTCATTCGTATATTCAAGCATCCCCCACTTCCTAAGTGCATCTGGCTCAACCATTTTTTTATCAAAATAAAGCTTAATATTTTCATCATAAATCTTAATAAAAAAAGCATCCGTTAATTTTACAACACCACCTGAGGAAAATTGATAATCATCACCAGCATAAATAATAATTCCAGTATAAACAAATTGATCAATACTTGTATTTACCAATGGATAAAAAGCCATATAAGGCTTACTATGAGCTATAAATAAGTTCACAAAATCAGGAAAAAGACAAAGCTCATACCTAATAGTTATGCTTTTTAAATCTTCCGAATATTTCGTATATCCTCTCTTCAAAATGCTATCAAGTCCTGAAAAATAAAGTATTAAATGGGGATCAAAATCAAAATAATCCTTAAAAGTATTATCAGAATCAATTATCATTTCAAAAAGAGACTGCCTTATTAAAGTATCCTTAAAATCATTAACACTAAACACTAATCTAGACGTGGAATCAAGCCCAACTCTGCCAAATTTATCTTCATCTACCGGTTTAATAATATCAAAATAAATGATCTTTGTATCCCAATCAATTGTTCTCCTTATGCTAGACTTAGATAAAGAATCATTTACAATAGAGACATTAGAATAAAATAAAAATAAAAAACTTAAAAGGCTATTTAGTAAATTCACAATTAAAACTCCCTACTTTTTCCCCAAATAAACACCTATCCAAGCCCAACCATTATTAATTTCTGGATCTTTTGGATAAGAAATTTTTTTAAAGACAAAATACCATTCCCAAATGTACTCCCAACCACTAGATCCAAGATAAGATATATCATCACTAGAATCAGCTTCAAAACTACTTGCAAACTGTATTCCATTCTTTCTCCTACTTCCAAGTTTAATCATCGTTGTCAAAAAACTGTTTGTGTTAATTGAATTGCTTTTACCACCCCTTTGATCCCAACTTTGAATAAAAAAATTATGTTTATCCCTTATACTCAATAATTTTGTGGTATTCCCAGAAAAAATATATCTTTTAACATCTTGAATCAAGTCATTTAAATTTCTATAAATTATAAAATCCGGATTATTATAATAATTGATCTTAGTAATCACACCAGAATAATCTATTGAATCTATTCTTAAGTCTGATCTTGGTATTGAAAGCAATTTATTATAATAAAAATACGCCTCATCATAATTTTGAATACTCTCTAAACTTAAAGCAAGGTTGTAATAATAATTACCCCTATCTGCATTAGTAAGACTTTCTGCGTTATCATCAAGCAATAGCTTATAATAACGTATTTTGTGCCCAGCTTCAATATTTAAATTGATAACTCTTTTTGCAATATCTAATTTTACAGAGCTATTTTCATAAATGTAATCATCAAAATTATCAACAACATATCTATAATAGGTAAAAGCCACTAAGTCTTCCCTAATAGAAGAATATATATTACCCATCAAATAAAAATATAAAGGATAATATTCTCTACTCTCATCATGAGCAATTTCTTGATTTACAGATCTTAAAGCATCTTGATAGTCTTTATTGCGCACATGAATGTCGACTATCCTATCAACAATAAGAAATCTATCTAAACCTTTTTTACTTGACTCTTCTAAAAGATCTAAGAGACTTTGAATTTCGCTCTGCTTAATCTTACAACAGCTAAAAACCAGCATTAGTCCAAACGCTTGAATTAATAACTTCATTACTTTTATTATATAATAAAGGTCATGTATAACAAAACACATCTTAAAGTCAATAAAAACTATCAGGATTTTAACATGAATAAAAAATTAATTTATATCTTATTGCCAATATTATTTCTATCTTGCTTTAATAAAAACAACAAATATGGTGTTGTCCTAGACTCAAAAAATAGAGAAAAATTGCCAAATGGATCACTTGTCAAAATAGAAGATGCTAATCAAGAGAAAAAAACAGTAACAATAAACTATAATGGAATAAAATTTATCGTACATAAATTTACGATAGAAGAGTTTCAAACAAAAAAAGAAGCAGAAAACTTCAAGCTAAGTATTCAACCATACGTAAACAAATATGCCATAAGTAAAAAAGATCTCTTACCCTTAAGAAAATCTCCAGACAGTTATAGAGAAAACATAATATATAGAATTTCGAAAGAAGCTATATTGAAAATCATACACATCGGGAAAGAAACAGAAGCAGGCTCACTTAAAGGGAAATGGTTATATGTCTTGACAAAAAATGGACACAAAGGTTATGTTTTTGATTATGCACTTGAGGTTTTCGATAATATTACAGGCACAATACTTACAAGTCCACTAGATCAAGTCTCACAAAATAACATAATCAATACATTTAACAACATTAAATACTTAAGACCACTTTACTATGAAAAAATGATCGCCTATAACACTTATAACACTAACTTATTAAGAGAAGAGTATGGGTTATTTTTTACTCCCAAAAATGAGATAAAAATCAATATACCCGAATTAAAATTACATTTCAAATTCGATATTGTTGAGGAAGTAAAACCTAATGGGTTTTTATTTAGATCTAAAACTTCAAAGGAAGATTTTATTCTCTTAACAAAAGAAACTCAAAATTACTACAAGTCAATCATAAAAGCTAAAGAACATAATTTTGAGTCAAAATTCGTTATTATTGAACAAAATATCGAAAAAATTATCCTTGAATCAAAAAAACAAAATCAAAATCTAATAAATAGATTAATATCTTATGGAACATTAATAAATACACAATACGGAAATATTGAATTTAAAAGCGATCAAACTTTCGTTTGGAAAGTAGATAAAAAAATTTATAATTTTCCAAGTTCTGGAACATTTGAAATAATAGGAATTAGTCCAAATTTACAAATTTCATATAAAAAAGCTATCAAATTAATGACTAAGGAAGGAGAAAAATATTTTTGTCTACTAGACTATACAGACAATGCCTTACAACTCGTATTTGTATCCCCTAAAAATGTTAAAGACGATTTAATACTAATTGATGACAAGGATAAAATTGCAGTTATACTGTTTAATAATGCTCAGTCTAATCAAGATATAATTAAAAAACAATCTCAGGAAACTATTTAAAAGTAAAAATCAATGAAAATAATGTTCATATTATTATTAACACCATTTATTACATTCTTAAATGCAAATGAAAACATAAAAATAATAAAAGAATTATCAAAAACAATTTATAATCTTAGCAATAAAGAATATGAAATAGATAAAGCAAAGCTAGACAATTTCATAGAGTCAATAGACCTAAATAATAACAATATTTTAAAAGAGTTACAAAAAATAAAAAACGATTTTCTAATCACATCTGTATACTTCCAAAATATAAAGGGTACTTTAATAGCCCTAAATCTCTCAGCAGAAGTAAATTTTCAATACAAAATATCTCCGCTATCAATTTCAATAATCAATAATGATTTTCAGACTACCAAAACATTAATAGACTACGGAATTAAAATCAACCAAATAGACGAAACAGAATATCCATCAATATTTTGGGCAATATACCTAAACAATGAAAAAATATTTAATCTTTTAAAAGAAAAAGGAGCCGACTTAAGCCTTACTCTCGAAAATGGAAAAACACCTATACAAGCTGCAATAGAAATTGAAAATATTAATTTAATCGAGATACTACTTAAAAAAAATGCTTATATTAAAGATAAATACAAAAAAAAAATTAAAAACTTAAAAAACAAAAATATAAAAAATATCCTAAAAAAGTACAAAATAATATAAAATAATTAGTACTCACTTGACATTTTAATATTTTTATCTTTCTCAAAAAGCTCCCTATATACAAAAGATTTCTTACTAAGCTCCTCTTTTAAATCTTTAGAAAAAGGGGCATTGCGCCACATTATTCCACGAACCATCTTCTCAATTTTTTGAATTCCCTTGCTTTCTTTATCTAACCAAAGAAAATAATCATCCAAAAAGAAATTTTTAACATTGCCTTTCTTAATAAATCTAGAATAGTATTCATAATATTGACCCGTTATCCCTGTTTCCATCCACCTAAAAGATGCTTGATCTTTTGCAAGTTCCCAAAAAAAATCTCCAATACCTAAAATGATAGCTTTTCTTAAATCTTTAGCATACATAGGTATTAATATTTTACCTCGTCCCTTAGCTCGATTTTTAATATCAACAGGCTCCCAGCAAATTCCCCTCTCACCATAAGATGGTATTAATATAAAATAAGGAACAATCCTTAATAAATCTCCTTTATAATTTTTATAAAAAATTCTAGGCTGAATATTTTCAACTTCTTTAACAAGCTGAATGACTCTTTCCCTACTACCAAAAAACTGAGGATCTGCAATCACATTATTTTTAAATAATATTGGAAAGTGATTACCCCTAGGACCAATAGTAAGCTTATTAGCTTCCATTAAAGATCCAATCTCTTCAACTGCAATAGCAGAAGAATTAGGCATCTCAATTTCTTGAATTTTATCTTTAATCTCAAGAAGCTCCTTATTTGCCTTCTCAATTTGAGACATTAAAGATACAATCTCCTTGTTAGTTTTTATAAGCTTATCAATGTAATGAGAAGCAAGATTTAAAGGTTTTAAAATATCATCAGAATAAATTTTGCTTACTATACATTCATTTGTAAATATTTCATTATTAGATGACGTCTCAACAAATAAAAATTTAAACATACTCTTTAGATTAGCAATAGATTCAGTCATTACTTTATCACTTTTATTAAGCGTACTATTTGCAAAATCAATATTGGCCAAAAGCTTTTCTCGCTTATTAAACAATATCCTCTTAATGTCGTCATCTTTAATGCTTCTCATCGATTCATCGGTCGCAAGCTTTCTTAATTTCAATTCATTAACGCCATAAATCCATTCATCAAAATAGATAAATGGTTCATTATAATTATTATCCCAAATGGTTCTGGAAATTAAAGACTTAAGTTTACTGCCAAGAGCATTTGGAAGAAGGGCAGCAAATCTCAATAAAACTTTCTGTTCAATTGTCAAATTTAAAATATTTTCAGCTATTGATTTTAAAAATTCCCAATAAGTATTAATTATTTGTCTATATTTGGCAACCCTGTCACCTTCTTGCACTGACTGTGGACTTAAATAATCTAACAACGCTTTATGAAGCCTAAAACCAATATCCTTGTCACTTGAAATAAGATTTTTGTAATAATCATCCGTAAAGAAATTTTTATCATGTTCTTCTAACGAATTAATTTCTGGTAACTTTGAATTCAAATCTGTACTGACTAATTCAGGATACTTATACAAAAACTTTCCTCTCCAAAATCGGATTTACTTATATGTTTTAATAATAAATAATATTACCAAAGTTTATATTTACCAAAAAATCTAGTAAGATTTATTATGCTATAAATACTATTTTTCAAACTCGCAAAGGAACAATTTATGAATACAAAAGTAAAATTTTCTTTAATTATACCTATTGGAATATTGCTTGGATTATTTTTTCCCTCTGGAGCTTATAACACACTTTCACACATTTTTATAAGATTAGCCTATCTCTCCTTAATTCCTTTTTTAATATTCTCAATCCCACTTGGCATAGAAAACATTATTGAAAATAAAAAATTCAAAAAATTATTTGGAAAAACAATCTATTACGGAATCTTAGTTAACATTATAGGGATAATTATATCAATTGTAGTTGCAACAATATATTTACCACAAAGAATACCAACATTAGACAAAAATATTCAAAATATATATACATTTGATCAAACAGCATTTCTTGAAACATTTTTCCCAAAAAATATTTTTATAATACTTACAAATAACAATCCAAATCTTTTAAGTATTTATATTATATCAATAATTATTGGTGCTAGTTTTTATTACGCAAAACAGAAGGGAAGAATTGCTAGAGAACTTATTTTAAGCTTTTCAAATCTTTTTTATCATGCAAATGGGATAGTTGTTAAAATATTACACTTCGGGATTATTTTTATTACAGCAGCATATACTACTAACTTAAAAAATTTTAAAAATTATCAATACTACATAGACAGCATAATTTTTTTATCATTATGGACAATCATTATTATCCTAATAATAATTCCAATGATTAGCTATCGATTAACCAAAAATTTTAAATTATCATATAAAAATATACTAATATCCATCCAAAATATAATATTTGCGGGTTTAACAATGGATGTTTATGCCCCTTATTCTATTTTAATAGAAGATATTAAAAACGAAAGAATAAATATAAAAAAATCGATAATCACAAACATACCAATAATTAACTTTATCTCTAAATCTGGAACAATTTTTATTTCAACAATTTCATTTTTTATTATTTTAAAATCTTACTCTAGCTTGCCTATATCAATTTACGAAATAAGTTATATAAGCACATTAGCATTTCTTTTTATTTTCGCGTTTCCACATATACCAAACAATTTAATTTATATAATTACAATGCTATGCTCAACTTATACAAAAGGAATTGAACTTAACTACTCTAACATAATCCCAATACTTCCAATTTTAACATCTCTAGCTTTAATGATCGATTTCACCTCCAACATTGCAATAATACAAATAATAGATTTAAACGAATTAAAAGATACCTAATGTTTAGTTTTTAAATAAACTAAACATTAATAAGATCTTGCAAATAAAACAAGATGCTTGGCTGCTGTATTGCAATAAATACAAGTTAGATTATTTAAAGGTCTATTTCGAAAGTCTTCAGGAATGCATCGTATTGTAGCTTTTGTATCATTTTTAATACTCTCTTCACACACTTCATTCCCACACCATGAAGAGAGTACAAATCCTAAATGCTCATTGATATAAGTCTTAAAAGTATCATAACTATTTTCTTTAAACCCAATAATTTCTTTGGTATGCAAATTTCTAAATTTTAATGCTCTATTAAATAATTCACATTGCATAGTTTCAAGCTCATGTCTAATTTTCAATGGCAACTCTTTAACTGATACTTGATACTTAGAGCTTTTATCTTGATCCCTTCTTGCAACAGTGACACAGTTCATAAGAATATCATTAAAACCTATCTCAATTCGTATTGGAATTCCTTTAAGTTCCACAGCAGCAAATCTAAATCCTGGCGAATTTTTGACATCTCTATCAAGCTCAACTCTAAACTTTGCTTCTTTTAAAATATTAAAAATAGTAGTAGAATACTCAAGAATTTTTTTATTAGCCTCATCATCTCTTTTAAAAATAGGAACAATAATAATTTCAATTGGTGCTATTTTTGGTGGCAATATTAACCCCTTACTATCAGAATGAACCATAATCAATGCCCCAATTAACCTAGTCGAAACTCCCCAACTAGTAGCAAAAACATAATCCATCTCACCTTTCTTATTTTGGAACTTAACATCAAAAGCCTTAGCAAAATTTAATCCCAAATAATGAGATGTTCCTGCTTGTAAAGCTTTTTTATCTTGCATTAATGCTTCAATTGTGTAAGTAGACACAGCACCTGCAAATTTTTCCCTTTCTGTTTTTTGTCCACAAAATACAGGAATAGCTAAGTAATCTTCAATAAATCGTTTATAAATGTTTAAAATAAACAAAGTCTCTTCCAAAGCTTCTCCAGCAGTTTCATGTGCAGTATGACCTTCTTGCCATAAAAATTCAGTAGTACGAAGGAACGGTCTTGTCCTTTTTTCCCAACGAATAATATTTGCCCATTGATTTATTTTAACAGGCAAATCTCTATAAGATTTTATCCATTTGCTATACATGTTCCAAATAATTGTCTCAGAAGTGGGTCTTAAAACCAAAGGCTCTGCTAATTCTTCACCACCAGCAGTTGTTACAACAGCAAATTCCGGTGAGAATCCCTTAACATGTTCTTTTTCTCTCTCCAAAAACTCATAAGGAATAAGCAATGGAAAATATGCATTCTTATGCCCTGTCTCTTTAAATTTATTATCAAGTATGCTCTTAATTTGCTCCCAAATAGCATATCCATAAGGCATAATAACCATACAACCTTTAACAGAACTGTAATCAACAAGTTTTGCCTTGTGTACTATATCTAAGTACCACTTAGAAAAGTCCTCTTCCTTTGAAGAAATAAAATTACCCATAAACCTCACCCTTTTTAAAAATTTTGAAAAATCCATCATTATAGACAAAATGTCGTTAATTTATAAAATAAAAAGAGATTTTTTGCTCTTAAAGGCAAACCGTATTGTTTCTTATACTAATTATCCAAATCAATGCTATTTAGCTCTCTAATATGAATATCGTAATCCTTAACTAACAAAAAAATAGTAAAATTACCAAATAAAGATCATATATTAAAATGTATCTTTAAAAACCATGCGAAAGAGCAAAGAGTAGCCTTATCAACCTACAAATCAAATCTATACTTAAATTTATATTTATCTTAAAAATATGTCAAATATATTTTTATATATAAATCTTTGCTCTAATATTTATTTTTATAAGTTGCAAAAATATGTTTGTATTTCACAATAGATGTTTGAAAGAAATGTGTAAAAAATATTTATGAGTTTAAACTTGACGTTATACCAAAAATTGACATCAATTAAAATAAATCCAATTTTTATGACTCAAAATCATTAAAACACGTTGAGATAAAAAAATTTTTTATATTTTATGAAATATAATTTTAAAAATTGTGCACATTGAATCGAACATAAGTTGAGGGAGAATTTATGAAGACAATATTAAAACTGATTATGATTTTTTTAACAAGTTTATCTGTTGCTACAACAATTGATACATCAAATCTTAACAAGATATTAAATAAGCAACAAACCCAATTTAAATCATTTGGAATAGGGTTTGGAATTGGGAACCCTATCACTAATATCATAATTAATTTCCCATATGTAGACATAGATATTGGATATGGGGGCTTCAATGGATTACATCCTGACAATTTCATACCTTATATTGTTCTTGGAACTGATATCCTATTTAAAGAAGAAATTTATCAAAGTATGATGCTTACCGGTGGGCTTGGCATAGGTATCGACTTATCTCAAATAAAACCAAACGAACAAAATACTTCAAACATAAAACAAGAAAATATTCAAGACAAACAAGAAAAATTTTCAATAGCCTCATCTAACAATAGGCTAGGAATTGTGTTTAGACTTCCTATTATACTAGAATACAGTGTTTTGACAAATGTTGTAATAGGTTTCAAAGCTATAACAACATTTGGTGGAACAATGATATTTGAACCCACATCAATGGAAGGAATAAGATTTGGATTTTTTGGTTTTGGATTCATAAAAATATATATTTAAAGGAAAATTGATGAAAAACAATACTCAAAAAATATTTATATTATTGTTAATATTTAACTTACACCATTTTGCGTTCTCTAAATCTAATAATAATTATTCCATCAGATGCAAACAAGAAGATGACGGAAAAACCTGCATTACAAATGATAAAACTACCCTTGAAAAACCTAAACCTATCCTTGAAGAACCTAAATCGCACATTATCACAAATTTTTACGCAATGAAAAAGGAAAAAAATCCTTACTCATTTGCAGCGGGAATAGGAACTGGAAATCCTCTTATCAATCTTTTAATCTCAGTTCCATATGTAGACATAGATATTGGATATGGTAGTTTTTTATACTTTAATCCTACTAATTTTAAGCCTTACAATTTAATTGCCATCGATCTAATTTTTAAACAACAAATAGGAAAATATTTAATAGTTGGAGGAGGCTTTGGAATTGGAACAGACTGGTCCCAAGCAAATTTAACTCCCCCTGGAACTACACAACCTTCTCCTTATGATAGGATAGGAATAGTAACTAGATTACCTTTATCAATAGAACATAAAATTGTAAAAAATTTATCATTAGGATTTAAAGTTTATCCTACACTTGGTCCAACAATATTTCTTACAAAACCAAAAATAATATTTGAAGGGATAAGATTTAAATTCTTCGCAATCGGGTTTATTAAAGTTCTCATGTAAATGATAGTTTCTTACTAAAGCTAAAGAACCAACTTCTCATTATAAAGAGAGTGCAATAAAAATTTCTCCATTTCCACAAATTAATAATTTTTCACCACTATTCCCTATAAATACGCTTTCACCCCTCTTAAGACAAATCCCATTATTAATCCAAATTTCTCCATTCATAACTAATAATATCATTACACCATCCCTTTTAAAGCAGATCTCTTCATTTATGTTTCTTTGAAATAAACTTAAATTAGTATCTGGAAGCTTAAATACATTAAAACCATCAATTTCCTTACCCCTCAATAATGAAAATACTCCCTCTTCAAATCTACCAACCTTAAGCATCTCATCTTTGTCAATATATTTAGCAGTATGACCTGCCCTAATCACATTGTCAGAATTAGTCATAAGTTCAAGACAATCACCCTGAAGATAAGCATGAACTTCTTGACTCTCTGTATACATCACTTCACCTGGACTTAATTTAAAAATACACATCCCTAAAAATACCAAAAGACCAATATCTGCCCCATAAATCTTATAAATTTCATTAAACCAATAAGCTCTAAAATCATTTATGAAACCTAAATTTTTTTTCACTCGACTAACAGCATCCTCAATTTCAAACCTTTGCAAACCAAATATAATTTTCATAAATTCTTTATGAGTTGAAAAATGAAAATCTAATTTCAATTTTTTATATATACTCTTAATTTCAAAAAGAGGAAGAAATCCCTTAAGAGCATAAAAATCACTTAATGCATAAACAAGTTCTATCTTTGGATTTTTATCCTTATAAATTCGCTTAAAATTATTAATATCTATACCCTTATCATTCTCAAGTTCAAAGCCTTGTAAAGCAATATCTTTTGAAGGATGTATTTGAATTGATAAAGGTTTTTGAGCTGAGAGAACTTTAAATAAAAATGATAATTCACTATCACATCCCAAAAGCTCTTTATGATTTTCTAAAAAATCATAAAGAGAAACATACTGATCATCAACTAATATTTTACTAGAAAATGTCTTATGTGCTCCAAGCCACATCTCAGCTTTAGGCAACCCATCTTCTCTCTTTCCCAAAAGAGAAGGGATGAAACTAGTTCCACCCCCAATCATATTCCTTAATTTCATTCTTCATCAAAAATATATTATCAGCTCTCATTTAGATTACTTTATTTTTAAAGATTTTAAAAAAACAACCAAACTTGTTGCAACGGCAACACCAACAGCTATTGCAATAATAAAGCCCAATTTGTTATCAACAACAGGAAGAACTATTGGGCATCCATGCGGAGCATGATCTGCAACACCCAAAAATGCCGCAATGATACTTGCAACCGCACCTCCAAGCACTATTGAAGGTAATACTCTTGCCGGATCACTAGCAGCAAAAGGAATAGCACCTTCACTAATACCAATAAACGAAATTAAAAACGATATTTTGCCAGATTCTCGCTCTTCCTCTTCAAATAATTTAGGCATAATTAAAGTAGCAAGTCCCATAGCCATAGGAGGAACAGGAATAGCTGATGCAACCATACCCATTATTTGTGGAACTTGGGGAATCATACCAACACCAAAAAGGAATGCAACTTTATTAAAAGGCCCTCCCATATCAATTGCTACCATAGTACCAAGTATTAATCCAAGAAATAATTTCCCTATAATACCATGAGTTTCTGAATTATTTTGAAGAGATTTAAGGCCATTTTCAAGCAAGCCCATGAATTGACCAATATAACCACCTCCATAAATCATGAAAAATCCAACAATAACAGTACTTATTAACGGAATTACAAATATAGGCATTACAGGTCTAAGCCATTCAGGAATTTTTCTCTTTGCTATCCATTTAGCAATAAAACCCGCCATAAACCCTACAAATATTGCCCCTAAAATCCTGCTTTAACATCTCTGGCAAGCACACCCCCCCCACAAGACCTGGTGCAAGACCTGGCTTATCTGCTATTGCCATAGCAATAAACCCCGAAAGTATTGGCAACATCATACCAAAAGCCACACCACCAATATCTGTAATTGTTTTATAAAAAGGATACTTATCAAAATTTGGACCATTAGAACCAATCCCTGCCAAGGATATACCAAGCGCTATTAAAATACCACCACTTGCCACGATTGGAATCATAGGAGAGACACCACTCATTAAATACTTATAAAAACCAGTTCTACTACTACCAGACTTATCTTTAAGAGAATGAACATTTTTATAATTCAATATGGGAGCACTAAATGCTTCTTTAATAACATTTTCTACATTGTTGATAACCTTTGCAGTTGAAACCTTATAAACTCTCTTGCCATCAAATCTTTTTTCATCAACATCCTTATCTACTGCAAGTATTATAACATCAGCGTCTTTAATATCTGTCTCTGTTAAAGGATTATCAATACCAATAGAACCTTGGGTCTCAACTTTAAGGATGTACCCTTGTCTCTTAGCCTCAAATTCAAGCTTTTTAGCAGCAATATACGTATGAGCAATTCCCACAGGACAAGCACAAACAGCCACTATTTTTTCTAATTTAGAAACACTTGCAATATTATCTGTAGATGACCTCTCAACATTTTCTATATAAGAATAAATTTCATCGGCACTCTTCATAACTTTCAACATATTTTTAAAATCATCACTCTCAAATAATTTGGCTATGAAAGCTATAGACTTAATGTGATCATTACCTTGCTGACTTTTTGACATGCAAATTAAAAATATTAAATTAACAGGGGGATTATCATCAGACCATTTTATGCCATCGCCTTTTATGTAAAGCAATGAAATAAAACTTGATTTAACAACATTTCCTATAAAATGTGGAATAGCAACTCCATTTTCCCAAGATGTATTACCAATATTTTCTCTCTCAAGTAAGCCCTGAAGGAACCTTGTTTTATCATGTGTATAACCTCTTTTATTTACTTGATCAACTAAAAAATTAATTGCTTCTTCCTTGGAATTTATTTTAGCAGATATAAAAATAAGCTCCTTTTTTAAAAAATTTAAAAACATAACCTTAAACCTCCTAAGTACTTACATTAATTCTATCATAATACAAACATTAAACACCGATTCCCTCCTTTTCTTTATTTTCAAATTATTTTATATTATTTAAATGAATTTAATTATGAAAAAACTAATCAATTTTTGCTTTTTATTGCTATGTGCCAGCTTATATTCTTCAAATAATGAAGGACACAAAAAAGATGAAATAAATAATAAAAAAGGTATATTATTAAAAGAAAAATCAATTAATAATGAAAATGATTTTTTCTCAGTAAAGAGAGGACCGATCTATTCAACAGGAACAGGACTTGGAATAGGATTTTTTCTAAATTCAAAAGTCAATCACATAATATTTAGACCTTATTACATATTTGCCATCAACAATTTTGATTTTCTGGCTGTTTGTATGATCCTAATGATTCAAGAATATAACATCTCTAAAAAAGTTAAATATTCAAGATCTTACATTGGCACAGGAATAAACTGGCATATCATAAATTTGTCTAAAAAAATGAAATATTTATCTTCTACCATGGGTATTGGGGGACGACTTTACCTTTCAACAAACTTAATAGGGGATTTCAAATTTTATGACAAATTACCTTATGTAATAGAACCATATATATTTTTTGAATTCTCTACAAACAAAGCTACACCTTACTTAAACATATATTCAAAAATTGAGTGTTTATTTCTTGATACATTCAATATTTCTTTTGATTTCGGAATCAGATATAATATTAAAAATAGCAAAGAGGTAAACTCATGAAAAAAAAACTAAAAATCTTATTCTGTTTTTACATATTAATCTTATTGAGCTTTTTATTCTTATATCAAAATCCTAAAATATTAGAAAACATAAAAGAAATAGCCTCCAATTATTTAAGCAAACTAAAAGATAAAATTTACAAACCTGAAATCCCAACTGAATTAAAAGAAGAATACCTCTTACCAAAAGGATATCTTACTACCCAAGTGATACATAGAAAATACTACTCTTTAGGGTATGCTGAGAGTGCAAGACAATCAGAATGGGTAGCTTACCAATTAAAAAGAGAAATGGTTGAATTAGCTTTAACCTTGCTTAGAGAAAAAAAAATAACGAGAAGTAAAAATTTCTTTGAAGACCAAGATATTAAGGGAATTGCTCCCAAACTAAGTGATTACCTAAAAAGCGGATATGATAGAGGGCATATCGTCAGTTCCGCTGATATGTCTTTTTCTAAAGATGCAATGCTAGATACCTACTTTCTCTCAAACATATCTCCTCAACAAAGAGAATTTAACTCAGGAATCTGGCTCAAACTTGAACGATTAGTTAGAAAATGGGCTATCTTAAAAGAAAAGATTTATATTGTTAGTGCAGGAATTTTAACAGAAAATAAAGGATTTATTGGAAAGAATAAAATTCTAGTCCCAAAAGATTTTTATAAAATAGTACTATCATTAAACAATAATGACTCTTATGATATATTGGCTTTTATTATTCCAAATGAAAAAGCTCAAGACTTAGAACTTAAAAATTACGTTGTAAACGTTAATTTAATTGAAGAAAAAACTAAAATAGATTTCTTTGCAAAACTTGATGCTGAAATAAAAAAAATAATTAAAATGAAAATAGACATACGTTCTTGGAAATTCAGATGAAAACACTATCTGCAAAATTAAATATTTTCCTGTTAACAACCCTTGTCTTAGGAATAATTATTATATCAATATTCATGTATTATATAAACTTTAATATAAACTTCTATACCTATATTATTAAAATTTATAATAAGAATTTATTGATTTTGGCCAATAAATTCTTTATTTTCAGCGTTGGAATCATAGGATCTATTTGGACATACATCAACTATAAAAGAACAAATAATATACAATTTGTATTCTTTTATTGTTTCATTCTTTCATATATACTTGAACCTATTTCAATTTTTAAATATTATTTTTTAAGTAATATATTAAGCCTAGAATTTTATTATTTTATGAAATTTTATCACTTAATAACCGTATTTTCATTACTAAATTTATTCTTCTTAAGCCTATATATATGTGATTTTCAAATAAAATCAATAACCTACACTATTTACTTAATTTTCACTTTTTCAATGGTCTATAACTCCTTAGTCCCTATTAATGCATATGAACACACAAAGGATTTTCTCTCTCCAACAGCAAACAATAGATTTTATGTTTATTTATTTTTATTACTAATACCTATAAACTTTTTAGTATCATACTTAAGGAAAAAAAACCTAAGCTACTTTTTACTTTTTATATCAATATCACTAATAGTATCAGGAATTTATCTCAATTTTATAGAAATAACCTATGCATTCATCCCAATCTCAATAGGAGTATCAATGTATTTAAAAGAATCAGGAAAAGTTTTCTTCTATTGGCTATAAAACTTAAGCAATCAATACAAAAGATAAAGTCGCTACACTTACAGGCAAAAATAAATTATCGTATTTTTCAAAATCAAAAAGCTCCACAAGCACAGCTCCCATCCCAACAATTGATGCTATTATAAAGTTCGGAAAAAAGTAATAACAAACAATAAAAGCAACCAAAAAAACAGCAACACTACCTGAGAATGTTTTATTATTTACAAGTTTAAAAGATGGAATTAGTTTACCAACAAGACTTGCAAGACCATCTCCAAGACATGCAGAAAATATCCCAATATAACTAAAAGGCTTATCTATAAGAAAATAAGTACAAAAAATACTTACTACCAAAAATATTGGAGAGAGAGAGATTTTATACGAAGATACCTCTCTAGACTTTATTATTATTTCTGATATACCTCTTAAAAAAAATAAATTTATTTCCATGATTCTAAATATTTCTAAAATTAAATATGCAAACATAAAAAATAGACTAGATACAAGACCTATCCAAAAATTTAACTTATAAAACAATAAAAATACTAAAGTAGCAACATGAAAAAATTTTCTATAAAGCTCATATTTAATATTTTCGTTATGAAAAACTTGATCAAACATTAATTAACTTCCCTTAAAATAATATTAAACTTCAAAAAAGAATTTGCTTTTATAACGTTACCAATACTTCTCTCTCCATAAGCAAGATTTGGTGGAATTATTACTACTCTCTCCTCTCCTTCACACATATCTAATAACATTAAGTCCCAACCTTCAATCACTTGACCACTCCCAACCACAAACTCTATTGGCTTTTCTTTGTCAATTGAACTGTCAAATTTTACTCCACTTAGTAAAAATCCCTCATAGTCTACTTTCACAATATTGCCACTCTTAACATTTTTGCCATTTCCTTGTTTATTTATCTTATAGAAGATACCACTTTTATCTTTTTGAAAATCTTTGTAATCTTTGTCAATTATTTCAAGCTGAGAAGTCATGTATTTTTTAACCTCATCTATCTTTTTTGCCTCATAACTTTTTTTTAATTTTAAAAATTCTTCATTGTCAACTTTAAAAGCTTTTGCATCCTCACCAACACGAACAATTCTTATTCGCTCTATTTTATCTCCTTGACGTATACTACGAACCGTATCCATTCCCGAAACTACCTTACCAAAAATTGAATGCTTAAGATCAAGATAAGTAAGATTATCTGCAAGAGTAATAAAAAACTGACTCCCATTGGTATCAGGACCTGAATTAGCCATAGAAACAATTCCTGGTTCATTATGACTCAAATTTTTGTTTAATTCATCGGGAAAAACATAACCAGGCCCTCCAGTACCCGTTCCTGTAGGATCTCCTGTTTGAATAACAAATCCATCAATAACCCTAAAAAAAATAATATTTTCAAAATAAGGCCGACTTGTAACAGAATTTTTAATAGTACCTTCACTAAGACCAATAAAATTCATGACTGTTAAAGGTGCAATTTTATAGTAAAGTTCAATCTCTATATTTCCTTTATTTGTATCAATTGATGCAAATATTCCTTTTTTTTCCACTAAATATTTCCTTTTGCTATCACAAGTTATTAGCATTAAAATCAATAAAAAATATAATAAACATCTCTTCACAAATATATTCCCTAAATTAATATTTAAATCAATCTATTAGTCCTAATTATACAATTTTTGTGAAAAAATTGTATAATTAATTAGTCATTTATACTCATTAAGTAATATTATTTATTAAGGAAGTTTATAAAATTTGGATCTTATAAATGTTAAATATTAGCAATGAACTCCTTCTGAAATTTTGCAATTTTATATATAAGAATAGCGGAATTCGATTTGATGAAAAAAATGAAGTTGTATTAAAAGGCCGAATTAATGATGCAATACATGAGCTTGAAAATATCAATACTCCAGAACAATTATATGACTTAATAAATTCGGATAAATTTCAAAAAAAATATTTCTTAGATCTAGTTACTACTAATCTAACACGATTCTTTAGAAATGAAGCTCATTTTGCAACTTTTGAAAAATTTATAATTCCAAACTTAATAAACATTAAAACTCAAGAGGGAAAAAATAGAATTATTATATGGTCTGCTGGATGCTCAACTGGAGAAGAACCGTATTCACTGGCATTTGTTCTTAAACACAATCTTCCAAAGAATTTTGACTTTATTATTATTGCCTCCGATTTAAGTTTAAAATCTTTAATGATAGCAAAAGAAGGATACTATTCTGTAAAAAAATGCGAACATATCCCAATACGATATAAAACATATATCAAACCTCACATGGATGGTTACAGGGTAATAGATGATATAAAAAAACACATACGATTTGACTATCATAACTTAAATTTCGAAAGCGGCTTTTCAAACATAGACGTTATTTTTTGCCGCAATGTACTCATATATTTCGATGAAAAATCTAAAATAAAGACCTTAAAAAAATTTTACTCCTCTATGGCCATGAAAAGTTATTTATTTATTGGGCATTCAGAATCCCTTTTTGGGCTCAATCTTCCTTTTAAATTTTTAAGAACACCTTGGGCTATAATATATGAAAAGGATGATAAGGATATTCCCCAAAAAAAGTTTCAGTTCAAAAATAAATATAGATTATAATTTGATATAAACAGACCCATAGGAGCAAAACAAAAATGCAAATAAAAATTTATGTACTTGTCATTGAAGCTTCTTCTGTTAATAGAAAGAGTATATCAGACATTATAAATTCATCTTTAAAGCTTGAAGTTATTGCAACTGCAGCCAATACAGATTTCGCTCTTAAAAAACTTAAAAAACACCCAGATGTAATACTACTTAGTTTAGAAGAAGAAACAATCAAAGAAATTACTTTCATAAAAAAAAAAGAAAAGATAAACAACAATCTCCCTGTTATTATCCTCTCATCAAACAATGAGATAGCAAAAAATGCTATCTTACAAGGTGCTGATGACTTTATAATAAAAACTGGTGACAAATTAGAAAACATAAAAGATAAAATTATTGATTTACTCTCAATTTACGGCAATAAAACCATAAAAAACAAAATCATAACTGACATCAATTTCAAATTCAAAACAAATCAATATTTGACAAATAATAAAACCAACGAAGAAAATTTAAATATAACAAAAACAACAGATAAAAATGAAAATACAAACCTTAATCAAGAAAACATAATAGATGAAAAAGATTTAAAAAAACTTAAAAACAAAAAATTTGAAATAGTTGTTATTGGAATATCTACAGGAGGCCCTGCGGCACTAAAGACAATACTACCAGAAATTCCTAAAAATTTTCCTGTGCCAATAATAATCGTTCAACATATGCCAAAAGGATTTACAACAGAATTCGCAAAAAGTCTTAACAAGATTTGCAACTTATCTGTCAAAGAAACAAGTAATAAAGAAATACTTCAAAAAGGATTCATATACATAAGTTCTGGGGGATATCATACAAGAATTAATAAAATAAATGAAAACTATCAAACGGAGGTCTTCGATGCTGAGAATGTAAATGGACACAAACCTTCTATAGGAGTACTCTTTAAGTCAATATCAGAAAATGTGAAAGACAAAGCAATAGCTTTAATAATGACTGGAATGGGAAGCGATGGCTCTAGAGAAATTGGAGAGATTAAAAGAACTGGAGGACTAACCATTGCACAAGATGAGAAAAGTTCAGTGGTTTTTGGAATGCCAAAAATAGCAATAGAAGAAAATAATATAGATTATATAGTTTCAATAAGTCATGTGGTAAAATTATTAAAAGCCATTCTTCTTGATGGTTAAATTTTTAAAGACAAGGATCACATTTGGACATCAAAAAAGAGAATACTGAAGATTGTTTTCTGCACGTTAGCACGCTTAACATAGACTATGACAAGATATATGTACTAGGAACAGCACATGTATCAAAAAAAAGTTCACAAGACACAGCTACCTTAATTGAAACATTAAAACCAGACTTTATTGTCGTTGAACTTGATGAAGCTCGTTATCACACAATCCTAAATACAGATGAAAACAAAAAATGGCGCAATTTAGATATATATAAAGTAATAAAACAAGGAAAAGCATTTTTATTAATAGTACAAATCATTTTAAGTAATTTTCAAAAAAAATTAGCAAAAGAACAAGGAATTAATCCTGGAGAAGAGATGAAAACAGCTATTTTAAAAGCTAAAGAGCACAACATACCGTTAATACTTGCGGACAGAAAAGTTGAGACAACTCTAAAGAGAGCATGGAACTGTGTGCCAACTTTTGAAAAAGTCAAAATAATATCAAGCTTGTTTTCATTCTCAGACATAAAAGTCACACAAGATGAAATTGAAAAACTCAAAGAACAAGATGTTCTATCAAATATGATGGAAAAACTTGCAAAAGAAATTCCTACTGTAAAAAAAGTTTTAATTGATGAAAGAGATGAATTTATAGCAAGTAAAATACTTGAAGGTTCAGGAACAATTCTTGCAGTTGTTGGAGCTGGTCATGTAAAGGGCATAATAGCAAATTTAAAAGAAATTAAAGAAAACAAAAAAATTATCAACATTGACAATCTCAATACCATACCTAAAAATACTTTTTCGATGAGTAAATTAATATCTTACTTTATAGCAATCTCAATTGTCATATTGATGGCAAGTTCATTCTACTTTAAAGGCTTTGATTTTGCATATAAAAATTTAGAGTTTTGGATAATATGTAACTCTTTATTTGCAGGTCTTGCTGCTCTTTTACTAAGAGCCCATATTATAACGATAATAACAGCATCAATTGGTGCTCCAATATTTTCCCTAATTCCATTTATTGGAACAGGTATGGTTGCAGGTCTTGTTGAAGCTTACATAAATAAACCAAAAATAAAAGATTTTGAAAAACTACAAGAAGATTTGGAAAACATAAAAGGATATTTTAAGAACAAAGTCACAAAAATTTTATTAATAGTATTTTTCGTAAACATTGGATCTATAATTGGAACAATTGTTGGATTTAAATTCTTGTTAAATATCTTTAGCTAAACCAAAAAGAAAAATAAGAACATACAGGAGTTATATTATGAAACTTGTTTTTTTAGGACCGCCGGGTTCTGGAAAAGGCACGATTGCCAAGATCCTATCAAGCAAACTAAATTACTATCATATTTCAACAGGAGACCTATTTAGAGCAAACATATCAAATGCTACACCTCTTGGTAAGGAAATTAAACAAATAGTTGAGAATGGACAATTAGTACCAGACTCAATTACAATCAAAATTGTTGAAGATAAAATCAATACCCTTGCAAATAAGGATAATTTTATTCTTGATGGATTTCCTAGAAACATCAATCAAGCTAAAGCTCTAGATACATTCTTGCAAAATATTCAAATAATAAACTTTTTACTTGATGAAGCGATACTAATAAAAAGGCTTTCTGGAAGAAGAATATGCCAATCCTGCGGTGGAATATTTAACATATATACACTTCCTACAAAAACAAAGGGCATTTGTGATCTTTGCAAAGGAACTCTTTACCAACGAAAAGATGACGTAGAAGAGTCTTTAAAAATCAGACTTCAAGAATATCATTTACAGACAAAACCTTTAATAGATTTTTACTCAAAAAGCAACAGGCTTCATAATATAAATGCATCAAATAATATTGATGGAGTAGAAAAAAGCTTAATAGAAATAATATTAAAGTATTAAAAAATATTAATGATAATAATTTATATTTTTTAAAAAAATAAGGTATAATATGAGAAAATATTTTATGGAAGAAAGAATTTATATGACAAAAAAATTATCCATGATATTATTGATATTTTTACAGACTGTCTTAATCTATTCAAAAGAAAATCAAGATGAAATGGAATATTTTTATGTCAACTCTCAAATGGCTTATTATCCACCACATGCACTAGGAACTTCGGGAAGCAAATTTTCTCCAAGCTTCGTACCACCTCAATTTAAATCAATATCACCAAACAATCAGATTTCACCTAATTCTTGGGGAAGTATCAAACTAATATCAAATTTGGGTTACTATAAATTTTTTAAAATCTTAAAAAATCCCGATCCACATTCACTTTTACTTCAAAACACTGGAATAGATGTTGATTTTAAAATTGGACTCTCACCTGTTGTTGCACTACTTAAAGGAAAAATCGGTTTTACTCCCATTGCATTTATTAATATATATACAGGAATTGAAATTGGCATAGGTTGGCAAGGATTTGGATTTAAGGGTATTGGGACACATGTGGGCAATGGGCAATACTCAAGTAAACCTGAATTTTATTCTGAGGTAACAATTGGGAGTAGGCTACAATTTGATCTAAATGCAGTGTTTGGTGGAGACTGGACACACATTATTACAGTAGTTGGAAATAATATTCTTAACATAAACAATCCACATGCTAATGACAATCAACTTTGGAAATATAAAGCTGATGAGGGTAAAAATATAAATGGATTTACAATAAACCCTTATGCACTCCTAGCTTACAAAATGCCAATACCTCTTAATATCATTGGATTGTTATACGAAGGTCAAACATACATTGGACATGCAAGAAATGTAAGTACAACACAAAATCAAGGATGGGGAAGTGATTTTTTTTATCACAATTTCTCACTTATTTCAAAAATTGAAATCATAGAGAATTTAACACTAGAGATGCAATTCAAATTTTCAACAGCACCTATGTACACAGTAAACACAATGGGAATGGCCGATATCTCAAAAAGAATAAGTACAAATAATTCATATATTTACTACGATTCTATTGGATTTTCTTTAACTTATAAGATCTAGCTTTAATATTTATATTGATTGCGACCAGAGAGTTTAGCCTCATATAATTTGTCATCAGCAAGTTTAATAATGTTGGTGAAATTGGAATCACAAGGGATTTGTTCAGAAAGACCAATTGAAACTGTAATAAAATTAGAAATATCACTGTACTCATGAACTATTTCCAAATTCCTAATATCTTCAATTAAAATACTAACAATCTTAATCACTTCGTTCAAACTCTTATTTACAGAAAATAAAATAAACTCCTCACCTCCATAACGAGCAATATCTATCTTATATTTAATGGCAATTTTATTTAAACTCTTTGCAATCAACCTAAGACATTCATCACCATTGGTATGTCCATAGTTATCATTATATTTTTTAAAATAATCAATATCTAACATTCCCACAATGACGTTCTTTTTATGCTCCAAAGCTTGCATCCAAGACTTAGCAAACTTATCTGTAAAAAACCTTCTATTAGGAATTTGAGTTAGACCATCAATTCTTGCAAGATTCTTAAAATAGTCCCTAAGTCTTTTAAGCTCAAGATGGGTTTTAATTCTTGCATCAATTATCCTGCCATTAAAAGGTTTTAGAATATAATCCACCCCACCGACACTAAATCCTTCAAGTTGAGCATCCGTAGAATCACTTGAACTGATAAAGATTACAGGAATATCTTTAGTCTCAGGATCATTTTTAAGCCTTTTGCAAACCTCATAACCGCTAACATCTGGAAGCAATACATCAAGAAGGATCAAATCAGGACTAGCAATCTCAACCTGTTTTAAAGCATCAAACCCATTTAATGCAACCCTAATCTCATACTTATGTTGCAATATATCTATTAATAGATCTAAATTTGTGGATGTATCATCCACAAGTAGCAATTTCTGAGGTTCAAATGAAAATTCCTCAAAATTATCCAAAATCATACCTTGAGTCATGACTTTCCTATCTTACCTAAATTCATCATACGTTTAACAATATTAGTGCTTTCTTTGAAATTATATACTTTTAAATATTTAATAAGAGAATCAAATAATACAACATTATTGTCATCTAAACTATACTTTTTAAGCACCTCAAGCGCTTCCTTATATTCTTTTGGATTTCTATCTTCTATGCCATTTAAAAGCTTTTGCATAAGACTCAAAAATTCATCATTGCTTTTAAATTTTAATTTTTCCTGCTCACAAGTTTCGATCACATCTAAAATCCGCTCTCTTATGTTCTTAATAAGCACAATTAAACCCTTACGAGCTTCAAAATACAATATTTTTAATTCATGTATTGAACCTGTATTTATCTCAATCTGTTTAAACTCCCCAAATAAGTTACTACGCATATTACCAAGAGCTCCAGCTATTGAATGTGCTAATTCTTTTACTAATTTTATATTATTTAAATTAAAAGCCTCATCCAAATTACGTATCAAATTATCGCTCATGTCAACAAATCCCCTGCACAAATCAACATACATATCATATGAGATATTTAAATCTCTTAAAGCATTATTAATATCTAAATTGGGTAAATTAGAAAACACATCGAATGTCTTATCTGATATAATTTTATTATCTTCAGCCTCAATATGTAAATATTTTTTTAATATATACTTAATCGAACTAATATGTATAGGTTTTGCAAGGTAATCATTCATTCCATTTTTTAAACAACTATCTCTATATTCTCTTAATGCATGTGCAGTAACAGCTATTAATATACATGGATTTAAGTTATTCTGGCTTTCAAATTTGCGTATTTCTTTAGATACCGTAAATCCGTCACAATTTGGCATTCTTATATCAATAAAAGCCATATCATATTTATTAGTTTTTAAAAATTCAATAGCCTTAATGCCATCATCCACAATATCAATAAAATCTTCTCTCACACCTATAACAATCAAAACATTTTTTAAAATCTTCTGATTAATTTCATTATCATCAGCTATTAAAATAGTAACATTATTTTTAAACTTAAGAGTACTAGACTCATTCATTATGGGAACATCTACGATTGCACCATTTTTAATCCAATCAGAATAAAAATCCCACCTTTTAAAAGATTTTTGCATGTATTCATATTTAAAATCAATGATCTCATTACCTTTTAAATAATAAAACACAAAAACTATTCTTACATTAGAATTTAAACTTTCAATCTTTTCAGCAAACTTAAGAGATTCTTGTAAAACAAAATCGTCGACATTTATAAAAACAAAATCATAATAAGGATACCTATAAAATGCCTTATAAGCATGCTCATAAGAATAAAAATAATGTATATTATCCTTATAATCAAATGTCTTACTTATGTTTCTTAATACCTCAACAGTCTTTTTACTTAAAGATAAGCTTAAAATCTTTTTATTCCTTACCAATTCCAATTTATTTACTTCTTTATCTTTAATCTTATGACCTAAAACAAAAGGCAACATAAATGAAAAAGTTGTTCCCTTGCCTAACTCACTTTCAACTGCGATACCAGGACCTCCCATTAAACTAACAAGCTTCCTAGATATTGCAAGTCCAAGACCGCTTCCTTCATACTTCTTTGAATCAGAATCATTGCATTGTCTAAATAACCCAAATATTACTGGTATATTAGTTTCCTTAATTCCTTTACCAGTATCAGTTACTTTAAACTCAATAGTAATTATTTTATTACCATCATTATCTTCTGTACTGCGGATCATCTCATAGTTTAAAACTATGATTCCATCCGTAGTAAATTTAAAAGAATTTCCTATTAAATTAATTAGTACCCTCTTAAGCCTAGCTCTATCTCCTATTAAGTAATTTTCTAAATCTGATTTTGAATAAAAAATCAAATCAATATTTTGTTTTGCACTTTGCGACTGAAAACCTTTCAAAACACATTCAATTTCATGCTCCAAATCTATTTCATTATTTTCAATATAGATCCCATTCATATCTATTTTAGAGATATACAATATTTCATCAATTAAAGAGAGTAATGAGATAGATGAATAATTTATCATTTGCACATACTCTTTTTGCACACCCAAAAGATTAGTATTTTCCAAAAGCTCAGTGGCTGCTATTATGCCATTAATGGGGGTACGAATATCATGGCTCATACTTGCTAAAAAAATAGTTTTGGCAGCAATAGCATTCTCAATAACCTTTTTCTCACTGATTACAGAAGAATACATTTTTTTCCTAAATCCTATCTCCTTCCACAAATTAAATAGGCAAAACATAAAAATAGTAAAAACAAACATACCCATGGTTAATATCGATATACCAGACTTTTTTAGTCTTAGATCCTTAAAACTTTCATGAACGTTGAATACCCAATCATCAAAATATAATTTACTATTAACATTTGTACGAAATAAAATCTTTTGTATAATTCTTCTTAAAATATAATTTTGGTTATAAACTGCAATATTTAAATCAAATGTTAGATTTGGAACAGTAAAAATTTTCTTAATATCCCTAATATTTAAGTCTTCAAAATTAATAGTAGCAGTATATTCATCGCTAACAATTCCACTGACCTTGCCCCTATAGAGAAGATCCAAAGCATCTGTAAAGCTATCCACTTGAATCAGTTGTGTTCCTATTTTGGTTTCCAATTTTTTGCTATACAAAAACTTAAGCACCGCAATACTATCAAACGACCTAGAAGTAAATAGTTTAGTTTTATTTGAAAAAAGATGTAGTGGGATTCCTGATACTGCTTTGATGTTAAAAATATAATCTGAATTCGAATCATCTAAATTAGCAGACAATATATCTATTTTTCCTAATTTCATTAATTTTTCAATATCTCTTTCATGCACACTTATAATATTGAAATCCAAGTTTGTCAATCTTTTTATTTTCTTAATTAACCACTCATTTACTCCTTTATAACGACCAGAATTAAAATAATCAATAGGATACCAATCTTTAACAGCAAGGGTTAACCTCTTATTGTTTTGTAACCAAATTTTTTCCTCAATATTAAAGTTCTTGCTATTTATATGCCCATAAAAATTATTCTGATAATCTTCAATCTCATCTTGTCCAAGCCAATTTTTACCTATTTGCAACAAAGTGTCGAACAAAATGTTTTCTATCAGCGCATTCAGCATATATGCAAACAATTGTAATCTTTTATTATTAACAGCTAATATCAAAAATTTATCTTTACTTAGACTTGAATCCTGAAATTTCAATATATTATTGTATCCATGCAATTTTAATAAATAGTTTACGGTAATTGAATTTTCTACAAATCCATATGAATGATTGACTATATCTAAAAAATTACTTACTATGTCTGTATTTTTATCTAATTGAATATTATTTAAACTTAAATCAATAACTTGTGAATTTATGACTTTATTACTATTTTTAGCATTTGTAAAATACAAATTAAAATTAAGTGAACATATTGGAGCAGTTGCTTTATACTTTTTAGAAGTTAAAATATTATCATCTTCAATAATTCCACCCCAAACAGACACATCCTTATCATCCAGGTTTTCTTTAATGCTCTCCTTTGGGAATCCTACAAATTTAACTGAAAAACCATATTCTCTAGCAAGAGCATTCCACAAATCAACTAAAATGCCTGCAAATTGACCTTTAGAATTAATAAAACTCAAAGGAGGATAATCATTATATATTCCAACATCCAGCTTAAATAAAAAATCGAATTCTCTAAAAGAAGCATATTCTTCTCTAGAGAGAGATTGCATATAACTTAAAAGATCAACATCTAAATCTTTTAGTTGGCTAACAGCATTCTTGCTAATAGCAGCTCTTATACCAAAACTGTAAAAATACTCAGAATTAAAAACTTTCATAAAAGATGGATAAAAAGAACTATACCATACACAAGATAATGACTTATAACTCCCATATACTAAATCAATCTTATTATCTTTTAATGCCAAGAGTAATTTTTCAGTATCTGGAAATAAAAAAACATTATCATTATGACCATGAAATCTTAAAATATCTTCATATATAGTATTCTTTATAACACCTACACGTAATTCGTTTGAAAAAAATAAATTGGAAGGTTTTTGCTCTTTTTCTGAATCATAAATCAATACGGTTACACATTTGCCAATCTCATTTTTAAAATAAAGGTATTCATTTAAGTCTGAATTATAAGTTAATCCCAAATAAACTACATCATCTTCAATTTTATCCTTATCAAGATAATCAATAGCTTCTATACTAATGTCATAATCATTATCTTGTGCCCACTTGTCTAGAAGATAAAAAATCATACCAACCATCTTATTTTCTTGATTTTTATAATAAAGTGGATAATATTGATCTACAAGTTTAAATTTTAAGGTTTCTTTAGCGTGTAAACTGATATTAGAGACAAAAAATAAAAACAAAAATAAACTCAAACCACGCATAATTTATATTATATGTCTAATACATATTAAATATATCAAAATGCAAACAAAAAAACCCTGGCAATAACCTACTCTCCCGCGAACTCGCAGTACCATCAGCGAATAAGAGCTTAACTTCTGTGTTCGGAATGATAACAGGTGTTTCCTCTTTTCTTCAATCACCAGGGTATATAAGGAAGACAAAAATATGGTCAAAGATTTGGGTAATTAGTATTAGTCAGCTTAATATATTACTATACTTACACTTCTAACCTATCAACCTGGTATTCTCCCAGGACCCTAATAGGATATCTCATCTTGAGGAAGGCTTCCCACTTAGATGCTTTCAGCGGTTATCCCTTCCGAACGTAGCTACCCAGCACTTACCCTTGGCAGGATAACTGGTACACTAGAGGTTCGTCCATCTCGGTCCTCTCGTACTAGAGATAGCTCCTCTCAAATATCCAACGCTTGTGGCAGATAGGGACCAAACTGTCTCACGACGTTCTGAACCCAGCTCGCGTACCGCTTTAAATGGCGAACAGCCATACCCTTAGGACCTGCTCCAGCCCTAGGATGCGATGAGCCGACATCGAGGTGCCAAACCCTTCCGTCGATGTGAACTCTTGGGAAGGATAAGCCTGTTATCCCCGGAGTACCTTTTATTCGTTAAGTGACGGCGCTTCCACTCGCTACCGCCAGATCACTAAGACCTACTTTCGTATCTGCTCGACTTGTCAGTCTCACAGTTAAGCTACCTTATGCCTTTACACTTACAGAGTGATTTCCAACCACTCTAAGGTAACCTTTGCGCACCTCCGTTACTCTTTGGGAGGCGACCGCCCCAGTCAAACTACCCACCTGGCACTCTCCTCATATCACTATGAGTTAGAAACTTAATTAAACAAGGGTGGTATTTCAAGTACGACTCCACTATCCCTAACGAGATAGCTTCAAAGTCTCCCACCTATCCTACACATATTTAATCAAACCTCAATACCAAGCTATAGTAAAGGTTCACGGGGTCTTTCCGTCTAACCACAAGTAATCGGCATCTTCACCGATACTTCAATTTCACCGAGCTCCACGTTGAGACAGCGTCCAAATCGTTACACCATTCGTGCGGGTCGGAACTTACCCGACAAGGAATTTCGCTACCTTAGGACCGTTATAGTTACGGCCGCCGTTTACTGGGGCTTAAATTCAATGCTTCGCTTTTACACTAACATCTCCTCTTAACCTTCCAGCACCGGGCAGGTGTCAGTCCCTATACTTCTCTTTACAGATTTGCAGAGACCTGTGTTTTTGGTAAACAGTCGTTCGGACCATTTTTATGCTACCTAATCTCTTAGGTCATACTTATCCCGAAGTTACGTATGTATTTTGCAGAGTTCCTTAACGTGGATTCTCTCGCGCGCCTTAGAATTCTCATCCCACCTACCTGTGTCGGTTTGCGGTACGGTCCCTTATAGCCTAACCTTAGAAGTTATTTCTTGGCACCTTGACTACCTACATTTCATGTTGCCTAAACAACACTCATCATCACATCTCAGCTCTTTTAGCGGATTTTCCTACTAAAATCAACACCTTAATGCTTAAACTAGGACTACCATCGCCTAGCAGTAGTTAACCTCATGCGTCACTCCAATCGAAACTATAAGAGGTACGGGAATATTAACCCGTTTCCCATCGACTTCACTTTTCAGCTTTGCCTTAGGGGCCGACTAACCCTGGGAAGACGACCTTTACCCAGGAAACCTTAGGTTTTCGGCGAATGGGAATCTCACCCATTTTTTCGTTACTCATACCTGCATTCTCACTTCTGATACCTCCATTAAACTTCTCAATTTAACTTCTCAGGCTTACAGAACGCTCCTCTACCATTCTAACGTAAATTAGAATCCAAAGCTTCGGTAATGTGTTTAGCCCCGTTACATTATCGGCGCTTAAGTACTCGACCAGTGAGCTATTACGCACTCTTTAAAGGTATGGCTGCTTCTAAGCCAACCTCCTGGATGTTTACGTACCTAAACCTCCTTTTCCACTTAACACATTTCTGAGACCTTAGCTGTTGGTCTGGGTTGTTTCCCTCTCGACTATGGACCTTATCGCCCATAGTCTCACTCCTATTCATCATACAATAGCATTCGGAGTTTAACTGAGTTTGGTACCCTTTGACAGGCCCTAGCTCAATTAGTGCTCTACCTCTATTGCACTAAAATAAGGCTGAACTTAAATCCATTTCGAGGAGAACCAGCTATATCCGAGTTTGTTTAGCCTTTCACTCCTATTCACAGCTCATCCCTGCCTTTTTAAACAGACTAGAGTTCGGCCCTCCACTTGGTTTTACCCAAGCTTCAGCCTGGCCATAAATAGATCACTCGGCTTCGGGTCTACCACATCTAACTAAATCGCCCGTTTAAGACTCGCTTTCGCTCAGGCTCCAGCACTACAATGCCTTAACCTTGCTAGACATGATAACTCGCAGGTTCATTATGCAAAAGGCACGCCATCACCATGAATAATCATGGCTTTGACTGCTTGTAAGTCTACGGTTTCAGTTCTATTTCACTCCCCTCCCGGGGTTCTTTTCACCTTTCCCTCACGGTACTCTTCACTATCGGTAGCTTTATAGTATTTAGCCTTGGAGAGTGGTCTCCCCAGCTTCAGACAAGGTTTCTCGTGTCCCGTCCTACTTAGGAACATCTTTAAGAAGATATTTACATTTAAATTACAGGGCTATCACCTTCTTTGGCTAACTTTTCCAAGTTATTCTTCTACATAAATATTTTGTAACTTCTCAGCTTATTGCAGACTAAGCTCCAAGCGTCCTACAACCCTCTAAATGCAATGCTCTGCAGCTTGACACATTTAAAGTTTAGGCTACTCCCCTTTCGTTCGCCACTACTTAGGGAATCTCTTTGATTTCTTTTCCTCAGGGTACTTAGATGGTTCACTTCCCCTGGTATAGCCTTTACTACATACGTAGTAAATAATTAGCATCTAGCTAATTGGATTACTCCATTCGGTGATCTTGGGATCATAAAATGTTTGCTTTTTCCCCAAGCTTTTCGCAGCTTACCACGACCTTCTTCGCCTTAAAGCTCCTAGGCATCCACCATAGACTCTTTATTACTTTGACCATATTTTTATCTTCCATCTCTAACTTGCCAATCGTTTATACAACATAGAATAATATATACTTTTCACTTTACTATGTCAATACCATTATTACACTTTTTATTAAATAATTTTTTCAATAATTAAAGGACACAAAACAAATACCAGATTAATTGTTGACAAAAAAAATAATCATACAATCTGTACACAAAATAACCATTAAAAACACATAATTCATGAAGCAAGCAAATAAAATACTTACCCTTAGATAAAGTAAAGCAAATATTAAAAACCCAAATGGTTTAAATAAAATATAAGAAAAAGATTACCTAAAATTGAATGTCAAGATTAAAAAACTCAATTAAAAACTTTGCAACTCCATCTTCATCATTACTGAATTTCGTAACCTCGTTGTTTAACAAATTATTCTTAACAAACTCGTTTGCATTTTTCATGAGAATACCTTTTCCAGCATTTTTTAACATCTCATAATCATTACCATTATCTCCAAATGCTAAAATAGCATCAATAGAAACACCTTCAAATAAAGCAATATTTTTAATAGCATTATATTTACTAGCATCAATATTTGTAATTTCCAAAAGATCGTTAGCAGAATAAAATATACTTATATCTTTAAAATTTTTATCTTTGATTTTATTTGCAAACTCTTCAAGCTTAGAAAAATCATGAAAATAATAAACTATTTTAGAACAGGAATCTATCTCAAGTTCAGATAAATCAGTAATAATAGGTTGTATGCCTAAATTTTCAATAAAATAATTCATGATTGGACTTCTAATCTCTCTATCAGAATACCAATCATTAAGAGTATAAAGATTAACATCAATATCCCCTCGCTTTACTTTAAGAAGTTCTCTTACTAAATCATAATTAATCTCATATCTCAAAATTAAATTATTTTTTAAAAATATCTCAGCACCATTAGCCGTTACAATATAACTTTCATCAATTTGCACATCTTTAAGTTGCATTAAAACGTCTTTAATTTCATATAATCTTCTACCAGTAGCAACAATTATATGAAAATCATCCTTTAATCTTAAAAGAACTTTAAGAGTCAATGGCGCAATTTCATGATTGTTATTAAGCAATGTTCCATCAAGATCAAAAACCAACATCTTATACTTTTCATAATTGGCATTCATTGTAACATCCTCTTTTTAAATAAATGATATCACATTAAATTTATGACTTATAATCTCTAACTTGAATTAAATTAACAAAAAAAATATAATAATTAATGTTAAAAGTTAAAGAGAGAGTTAAATGTAAAGCTGAATGAGTGATAAAATTTCAACTTTATTCACAGAAGAAAAAATAAAAAGAAAAATTAAAGAGCTAGCACAAAAGATTAAAGACTATTATGAAGATAAAAACAATGTGGTTTTTATATCAATTCTTAAAGGCTCTTTTATATTTTTTGCAGATATTACAAGAGAAATTGGATTAAACGTAAAAATAGATTTTCTGCAAGTTTCAAGTTATAAAAATAAAACTTTCTCTTCATTAAATGTACTAATTAAAAAAGATATTGATATTAATATACAAAATAGTTATGTAATCATCTTTGATGATATCATAGATACTGGGCTTACATATGAAAAAATAGTTGCTCACTTAAAAACCAAAGATCCTAAAGAGATTAAAATTTGTACTCTTTTTAACAAACCATCCAGAAGATTAATAGAATTAAAGATAGACTATGCGGGATTTGAAATTGAAAATGATTTTATAGTTGGATATGGCATTGACTTTAATGAACAACATAGAACTTTAAAGAATGTAGCAAAAATAAGTAAATAGGAGATATAAATGTCAATTTATGCAGTTATTGGAACTCAATGGGGTGATGAGGGTAAGGGAAAAATTATAGACTTCCTCTCATCAAAGATAGATTATGTTGTAAGGTTTAACGGAGGAAATAACGCTGGACATACAATTGTTGTTAATAATAAAAAATTCATCTTTAATTTACTACCATCAGGTGTCTTGCAAGGAGCAAAATGTATACTTGGCCCTGGAGTAGTAATTGATCCTTTAATTTTAATTAAAGAACTTGAAGTTCTCAAGAATAATAACATAAAGACAGAAATATTCATAAGTGATAAAGCACATATAATAATGCCTTATCACATTAAACTTGACGAGCTTAATGAACAAAAAAAGGGTGTTCACAAAATCGGAACTACAAAACGAGGAATTGGACCTTGCTACGCTGATAAAATTAACAGAACAGGCATAAGAGCTGTTGACTTACTTGACATTGAAATTTTTAAAAGAAAATTAAAAATAAATTTGGATGAAAAAAATGAAATTATAGAAAAAATATACAACCATAAACCTTTTTATTATGATAATATTTTAAATAAATATAAAAAATATATAGCAATACTTCAATCTGCAATCACAAATACAGAAGAAATGTTAACTCAGGCCATAAATTCAGGAAAAATTATCTTAATAGAAGGTGCTCAAGGCACAATGCTTGACATTGAACATGGAACATTTCCATTCGTAACATCAAGCAATACATTAATTACAGCAACAATAGGCTGTGGTATTCCTATCTCAAGAATCAAGGAAAAGATTGGCATAGTAAAAGCATTCTCATCAAGAGTTGGTTCAGGACCGTTTGTAACTGAAATTTTAAGTCCTATTGGAGATAAAATTAGAGAAAAAGGACAAGAATATGGATCAACAACAAATAGACCTAGAAGAATTGGTTGGCTTGATCTCTTAACAATAAAAAAATCGATAAGCCTTAACGAACTAAACCATTTAGCCCTAACTAAATTAGACATACTAAATGACATTGAAAACCTTAAGATTTGCACAGCTTACGAACTTAAAGGTAAAATATATAACTATATACCTACTTCTTGTGAAATACTCGAGAATGTTAAACCTGTATACAAAGTCTTTAAAGGATTTAAACAAAATATTAGAAATATTAGCCATTATGAAGATTTGCCTATTGAAGCTAAAGAGTACATTGAATTTATAGAAAAAGAAGTAGGGGTACAAATTTCAATTTTATCTCTTGGAGCAGAAAGAGAAAAAACCATTTTTAGGAATCAAAAATGGATAAATATATAAACCCGCTAAAATCAAGATATGCAAGCAAAGAAATGCTTTACATTTTTTCACCAAAATTCAAGTATACCACATGGAGAAAGTTGTGGTACAACTTAGCTTTAGTGCAAAAAGAATTGGGAATAAACATTAGTAATAAACAACTCAATAAACTATCCAAATACATAGAAAACATTGATTTCAAACTTGTAGAAAAATATGAGTCAAAATTTAAACATGAAGTCATGGCACATCTTTATGCTTATGCCGACTTGGCTGGTGATGATGCTAGAAAAATTCTACACCTTGGCGTCACAAGTGCATATTTAATGGATAACACAGACTTAGTCCAAATCAAAGAAGCTTTATTGATCATCGAAAATAAACTGATAAAACTAATTAACACTTTAAAAAAGTTTTCAATAAAGCACAAAAACCTGGTAACACTTGCATATACACATCTACAAGAAGCACAATTAACAACTCTTGGAAAAAGAAGTAGCTTATGGCTCCAAAGTCTAATTTTTGACTTTGAAGAACTTAAGTTCATTATGTCCAAAATGTGCTTTAGAGGAGTAAAGGGAACGGTTGGAAATCAAAGTAGCTTTAAAGAATTGTTTGCGTCCAACTTTGAAAGGGTAAAAGATCTAGATATCAATCTTGCAAAAAAAATGGGATTTGACAAAGTTTATAAAATAACTAGTCAAACTTATGATCGCAAATTTGATTCATCAATATTAAATTTCTTAAGCAATCTAGCTCAAAGTGCACATAAGATTACCAATGACATCAGATTCATGCAACATCTTAAAGAAATTGAAGAACATTTTGAAAAACACCAAATAGGTTCATCCGCAATGCCTTACAAAAGAAATCCTATCTATAGCGAAAGAATAGCTTCCCTTGCCAAGTTTATAATAAGCCTACAATCAAGTGGTAGTTTTATAGCAGCAACTCAATGGCTTGAAAGAACTCTGGATGATTCAGCCTGCAAAAGACTCAATATTCCCCAAGCATTCTTAGCTACTGATGCTATCTTAATACTACTAAATAAAATGTTTAATAATATCAGGGTAAACAAAAAAATGATTGAAAAACACGTTACAACAGAAATGCCATTTACATTAACAGAAGACATATTAATGAAAGCAACAAACAATGGAGGTGATAGACAAATATTACATGAAAAGATAAGAATTTATTCAATGCAAGTAAAGGAAAATCTCTATTCAGGAACAACTGAGAACGAATTAATTAAACTAATCCTTAATGATCAAAGTTTTAAATTAACATCTAAAGACATAGATGAAATCTTAAATCCAAATGAAAATATAGGTTTTGCCTCATTCCAAGTTGAAAATTTTATTAAAGAAATAATTGATCCTATTCTTGAAAAAAATAAGGAAAATTAACATTTAGAAACATATTTATTGCCCCTTATGTAAAATCGCCAAAGTTTATTCGCATACTCCTTACCTGCATAATCAACATTTATTCTCTTTGAGCATGACACTTCAAAATTAAAAGATAAACCTCTTTTTAAAAAAAGTTCACTATTATTAATAAGATCAACTTTATTAAAGTTTAAATCTATATTTAAAAACTTAGCAAGCTTGCCAGGTCCATTAGTAAATATCCCATCAACTTTTGGTGAAATAGGCTCAACACCTCTTATTAAAACAGCATGGGGATTATGTTCATTAGATGCCACAACGTTTAACATGTAATACATGCCATAAATCATATAAACATAAGCATGTCCCCCAATATTATACATGGCACTGGTACGACTTGTCCTTTTTCCCCCATAAGCATGACAAGCTTTGTCTATTACACCCATATAAGCTTCCGTCTCAACAATTCTTGAAATAATTTCTCTATCACCTATTTTCCTAACAAGCAAGTGTCCAAGCAAAGATTTGGCTACAATAACAGCATCTTGCATAAAAAATTCTCTATTCATCAGTACAATTTTAAACCAAAACAAAAATCAAATTCAAAATTTATTACAATTGAAAAAAACGTTAAATAAAAATTACAAATAACAAATAACTATTATGAAAAAGAAACCATATATTGACAAACACAATAAAGTTAAATAAAATCTTAAAGGGTAAGAATATTTAAGGGATCATAGCTCAGGTGGTTAGAGCGCAGGTCTGATAAACCTGAGGTCGGAGGTTCAACTCCTCCTGGTCCCAATTGATTAAATTCAACCCCTATTAAGTATTTAGTAATCTCAATAAAATAATTAAAAATGCATTTTTGAACTTCAATCAAGTTCGCCATGTGCAATAAAATTTGCTAAGTCTATTTAAATTTATCACTAAAACCATCAAGACAACAAGTAATATAAAACCATGATCTGAAATATCAAACCATATATTATATTTATTCACTCAAAACAAACAAGAACATCAAATATCTTAAAATTTGCATGAAGTAAAAATTATTTCCTACAAGCTAAAAAATTTTAAAATAACTTAAATAAAATAATTTAAAAAAATAAACAAGTAACACCCTTATTTTTTATGTTGCTTATCTTATATAAATGAGAATTTTCTCTGAGTAAATTATTAAACAAAAAAATATTTTATCTGGAAATCAAAATTTAAATAGAATTTTCTTTAATTTTTGAAGCTAGTTTTTAATTGATACAACACAAGTTACTCTTTAAAAACTATAACCTCCATCTATTCATTCACTTTTACAATAAACAAATGGAGGTTAAGGGATTCGAACCCTTGACCCCCGGCTTGCAAAGCCGATGCTCTAAACCAACTGAGCTAAACCCCCAAAAAAAGTCTTTGAAAAGACAAAGGAAGAGTTAAAATAATAATTTACCATAATAATAATTTCTTTCTCTTAGAAAGGAGGTGATCCAGCCACACTTTCCAGTACGGCTACCTTGTTACGACTTCACCCCCCTCACTAAACATACCTTAGATACCTTCCTCCCTTGCGGGTTAGAATAATAGCTTCGGGTATCCTCAACTCGGGTGGTGTGACGGGCGGTGTGTACAAGGCCCGAGAACGTATTCACCGTATCATTCTGATATACGATTACTAGCGATTCCAACTTCATGAAGTCGAGTTTCAGACTTCAATCTGGACTGAGACCTGCTTTATGCGTTTTGCTTCACATCACTGTTTCGCATCGCTTTGTACAGGCCATTGTAGCACGTGTGTAGCCCAGGACATAAGGGCCATGATGATTTGACGTCATCCCCACCTTCCTCCGGCTTATCACCGGCAGTCTCGTCTGAGTCCCCATCTTTACATGCTGGTAACAGACAATAAGGGTTGCGCTCGTTGCGGGACTTAACCCAACACCTCACAGCACGAGCTGACGACAACCATGCAGCACCTGTATACAGACCCCAAACGGGGAATAGTTATCTCTAACTACATCCTGTATATGTCAAGCCCTGGTAAGGTTCCTCGCGTATCATCGAATTAAACCACATGCTCCACCGCTTGTGCGGGCCCCCGTCAATTCCTTTGAGTTTCACTCTTGCGAGCATACTCCCCAGGCGGCACACTTAACACGTTAGCTTCGGTACTAACCTTTCGATTAACACCAAGTGTGCATCGTTTACAGCGTAGACTACCAGGGTATCTAATCCTGTTTGCTCCCTACGCTTTCGTGACTCAGCGTCAGTCTTGACCCAGAAGTTCGCCTTCGCCTCTGGTATTCTTCCTGATATCAACAGATTCCACCCTTACACCAGGAATTCTAACTTCCCCTATCAGACTCTAGTCATGCAGTTTCCAGCATAGTTCCACAGTTGAGCTGTGGTATTTTACGCATAGACTTACATATCCGCCTACTCACCCTTTACGCCCAATAATCCCGAACAACGCTCGCCCCTTACGTATTACCGCGGCTGCTGGCACGTAATTAGCCGGGGCTTATTCATAAATTAACGTCATCACCTTGTCATTTCCTACAAAGTTTATTCCTCATTTATAAAAGAACTTTACAATCTTTCGACCTTCTTCGTTCACGCAGTGTCGCTCCGTCAGGCTTTCGCCCATTGCGGAAGATTCTTAGCTGCTGCCTCCCGTAGGAGTCTGGACCGTATCTCAGTTCCAGTGTGACCGTTCACCCTCTCAGGCCGGTTACTTATCATAGCCTTGGTAGGCTATTACCCTACCAACTAGCTAATAAGACGCAGACTCATCTACAAGCGAAGCTTTAAAGGCTTCCTTTCATCAATTAACATCTCAATTGACCTTATTCGGTATTAGCTACTATTTCTAATAGTTATCCCCATCTCATAGGTAGATTATCCACGCGTTACTCACCCGTTCGCCACTGAATGTATTGCTACATTCCGTCTGACTTGCATGCTTAAGACGCACTGCCAGCGTTAGTTCTAAGCCAGGATCAAACTCTTCGTTATTTTTATTTCTTTACTTTTAAAATTAACAGGTTATTTATTTTATTTGGCTCTTAAACCTTACTTAACTCTTCCCTTCTCTTTTCTTCCAATACTTAATATCAACTCTTACTACTTTATAACATACGTTACACTTTGTCAATACTTAACACTCATTTTTTTATAATATCTATTTTTCAACCGACTGTCTTCTTGAACTTCTCTTTTGCTCTCACCCACTAACCACCTAACAACACCTAAAACACTCTCTATACCTTCATATCCATTATAATAATTCTCTCTTAAATTTGCTCCCAAAACATGCTGAAATCCAGCTTTCTTAGCTGCAATAACCTTACTCTCAATATTAGAGGATGCCTTAATTTTTCCTGAAAGAGAAATTTCACCTGTAAAGATTAAATCTTGATTTATAATAACATTGGTTTTGGCAGAAAATAATGCAACCAAAACAGCAAGTTCAATTTCTATATCATCTATCCTAAGACCTCCAGAAACATTCACATATACATCATCATTATTAAAACTGAGATTCAAATATTTACTAAGAACAGCTAAGATTCTTGATATTTTCTTAGAATCTATTTTTTCTGAAAAAATTCTAGGAATATTCATACCTGTCCTTGTGATTAAAGCCTGTATTTCAACAAATAAAACTCGACTCCCCTCATTAATGATTCCAATAGCAATCCCTGAAGATATTTCTTCCTTTTTCTCCAAAAAAATACAAGAGGGATCTTTAATCTCAACAAGCCCCAAACCCGTCATTTCAAAAATACCTACTTCATTAATAGCGCCAAACCTATTTTTAGTAGCTCTAAGCATACGTAACGATTTTTCTGCCTCTTCAAAATAAAAAACAGAATCTACCATATGCTCTATTACTTTTGGTCCTGCTAAAATACCATCCTTCGTAATATGTCCCACTAAACATAAAGTTATATTTTTCCCTCTTGCCCATTCTATAAGCTTATAAACACAATGTTTTAATTGAGCAACCCCTCCAAGTCCGCCTTGAACTTCTTTTGAATGCAAAGTTTGAATAGAATCGATAACAATAAAGTCAGGTTCAATATTTACAAGCATTTTGATTAAAGAATCAACATTTATCTCATTAGTTATCAATATATCAGAAAAAATCTTAAGTCTATTTGCTCTTAATTTAATTTGTGGAATTGATTCTTCACCTGCAAGATAAAGTACATTTTTGTCAGCAAGTGAAAGAATACTAGAAATTTGAAGTAAAAAAGTTGACTTCCCAATGCCAGGCTCTCCTGATATCAAAATTGCACTACCAATTACAATACCATCACCAAGAATCCTATCAAATTCTTCAATACCTGTTAAATGTCTAACATTATCAATCTGTTTAAAATCTCTTAAAGAAAAGATTTCATTTTTTGACTTACTTAAATCTCCCTTATAACCAGATTTAAGTTCAGAATAATGTCCTAAACTTTCCCAACTAAAGCACTCAGGACATTTCCCAAGCCACTTTAAAGATTTATACCCACAATTTAAACATTTGTAAATTTCCTTATCCCTATTTTTTATCATAAAACGTTAATAAGTAGACCTCTCTTAATTTGGACAAGTGATAAATCTGTCTTTAAAACTTATATCCCGTCTTGAATTTTCAATATTAAAAAAATCTTAAAAACCTTTATCATTGCCCTTAAACTCACTGCAAAAATTGTTAAACCAATTCCTTAAAGGTCAAGATACCATCGCTAAATTTATCACAATTTGCAAAATACATACCACAAGAATACATTAATTATACACAAAATTATGCAAATCAGACTCTTACCTGTCCTTAAATCTATATTTTGAAAATCTTTTTGAATAATCATAACCTCCCTCATAAGGTACTTCAAATTCATCATAATTTATAAACAATCAATAATACCCATTAATACACTTTTTCTCATCCTGTAAAATAATTTTAACTTTTAGACTTCCTGCTAACCAAAATCGTAAATTCTCCCTTGATTTTGTTATTTTCTTCAAAATATTTCTTAAGTTCTAAAGGTTTCCCAATTTTATATTCCTCATATAATTTTGTCATCTCACGACCAACAAGAACATTAGCATCCAAATTTACTAAAGAAATTTCAAATAATAACTTCAAAATTCTATGACTGGATTCAAGAAGAACAAATGCATCACCTCTATGATAAAGTTCCTCAATCCTTTTGATCCTTTTAATTCCTTTGTTTGGCAAAAATCCTTCAAATACTACAACTTTATCTTTAAAAGGATTTACACTAATAACTGCATTTAAAGAACTAACACCTGGGATAGGAAAAACTTTATGCCCATTTTTAAATGCCGCATCAACAAGCAAACCACCAGGATCACTAAGACAAGGAGTGCCCGCATCACTAACAAAAGCCACGCTTTTTCCATTAGACAAGTATTCTAATAACAAACCAATTCTTTTATGCTCTATTATAGCATTACAAGAAATTAATTTTTTAACTATACCATAATGAGATAAAAGTTTCTTAGCAATTCTCGTATCCTCAGCAAATACAACATCAACTAATCTTAAAATATCAATTGCACGATATGTAATATCACCTAAATTACCTATAGGTGTTCCCACAATGTATAACACATAATCTCCTTAAAATCTAAAATACAGCTTACCTAACATGCATTAAACTTAATACTGCATAAATTAATTATTCTCAAAATACCCTATACTTTAATAAAAGTACTTGGTTTTTACATGTCCATATAAAAAAATATTTATTTTATGCTATATTTATATTATTATTTAATTTTAACAACTGAAAACTAAAAGGTGGTAAAGTTTTATGTTTAAACTCATCAAAAAAATCTTTATAATCTATTTTCTATGCATCACACTTACTGGACTTACTATGGTTTTCATTGACAGTAAATTTTCTAAAAGACAAACTATTCAAGATGGTAAAAGTCAAATTATCAAACATGTAATTGATCCAAATTTAATTATGCTTACCTCTGCTATTGGAGGATTTTTGGGAATTTATTCCGGAATATGGTTTTTTGATCATGGAAAAGATAATTTTTACTTAAGCTGGGGAAGCCTAATAATATTAATATACAACATGGGATTAATCATTTCCGTATATTCCAAATCAAAAAACAAATAAATTCAAATTTTAAGAATTACTTACAATAATTCCTCTTTTAATCAGGTACTTATAAACTTCCTCTGGATTTTCTAAGCTTTCAATCAAGCTCTCAATTTTATCATTTATTTTCTCTACTAATCTTTTAAAACTTACTCTTATTCCTCTACTTTCTAAAAAGTCCTTTGCCGGTTGAGAAATAACACCTGCCTTAACATTTTGAAGCCCAATATTGTAAATAATAACAGCAGCGGCCTTGCCTACAACCTTATCATAAATTTCTAAACCTTCTTTATTTTGAATGTACTTATTAATAAAATTATCAACCTCCAAGAGGGGTTTTAAACCTCTTTCCATATTAGAGTAAAGTATTCTATGTTCCTTAAACAATTTTAATGTAGGATTTAATCCTGATATCATTTCCAACACCTCTTAAAGACTTGCTTTCAGAATTTAAAAAAAATAATCATTAATAATAATAAACATAAATTAAAAATACTTCAACATAAAAAAGATGATATATTATTAAATTGAATGATGCTAATTCCTAAAGAAAATACTTATTCAAAAATTGAAGTAAAAAAATCAATTTTCTTATCATACATTTTTCATGTAGAGAAAAAAGAAGAAATAAATAAAATATTAAAAGAATATAAACTGAAATTTAAAAATGCAACTCATGTTGTCTATGGATTTAGAATTGGCAATTCAAATTCATTTATAAACGGAATGAACGATGACAAAGAACCTCGATTAACAGCCGGAAAACCTACGCTAGATGCAATATTAAACAAAAATTTAACAGACACCTTAATTATTACAATACGCTATTTTGGAGGAACTTTGCTTGGAAAAAAGGGTTTAATTAAAGCATATTCCAAAGCAGCACAAGAAGCAATCAACAAATCAAATCTGACAGAAAAGGAAGAAATGGAGACATTATGCCTTAATCTAAACTATAATCAATATAGTTTACTCATACGAACAAAAAATAAGATGGGAATTAAAATTACAGATGCAAAATTCCTAGATAAAATAAACACTACAATAAAATTTAACATAAAAGATAAAAAAAATATCATAACATTTTTACAAGCAAACTCTCTACTCTAATTTGATTTAATTAAGTTATAGACATAACTTAATTAAACTCCATATACATATTAACATCTAGTCAGATTAAATGTTTAAATGTGTATTATCTAGTTTTTTCCAAAAAAAAATTCTATATATACTATTATCATTTTTATTATTTATGTTCTACAATAGAATATTATTAATATACACTAATTAAGAGAAAATTGTTATGAAAATAATATCCATTATTAATCAAAAAGGTGGTGTTGGTAAAACCACCAGTGCTATAAATATTGCCTATTCAATCACAGTACTTAATAAAAAAGCTCTTCTAATAGACATTGACTCACAAGGTAATACTAGTAGCGGTGTTAATATTTTAAAAAAAGAAGTTACAAATTCAAGTTATGAACTTATCTATAAAAAACAAAAAATTACACCTACTAAAAATTTTAACTTGGATATAATTCCTTCAAGTCTTAAGCTAGCACTACTTGAAAAAGAATTAATACATGAAATTTCAAGAGAAAATTTTCTAAAAAATGCTTTAGAACAATATAAACAAGATGACTATGATTTTATCATTCTTGATTGTCCTCCTACTCTCTCAATACTTACAATAAATGCCCTTGTTGCAAGTAAATATCTTTTAATACCAATAGAAACAGAATTTTTTGCATTTGAAGGAATCAATCAATTATTAGATACAATAACTGCTGTCAAACAGATAAATAAAGAACTAGAGATTACTGGTGTATTTATCAATAAATATGATATTAGAAACAAAAGCAAAGAAAAATATATTGATTATCTAAAAAAAGTATTTAAAGAAAAATTTTTAAATACTAAAATAAGAAAAAATATAAGTATTTCCAAATCTCAAGAAAAAAACATACCAGTATATATGTATAACAAAGAAAGTAATGCAGCAAAAGACTTTTTAGAGCTTACAAAAGAAATAATGGAAAAAATCAAAGGATAAAAATGTCAGACAATCTAGACACTTTAATGGCTTTAATGGGCCAAAAGTTAAAAAATAATGCAAAAGACGAAAAAATTTTGGCAAAACAAGAATTAATTATCATTCAAAACAAAAATTTTAAATATGAAAAATTGGATAAAGAAATATCCGATTTTTTAAAAATGAAGCAATACGAGATTTTCAACATATTCAACAATACCTACACAGAAATTGGAAAAATACTAAAAGAGACACAAGAAAAACTACGTGGAAATAATCAATATGATGGTCTTTTTTACAAATGGTTTACCAGTATGGGATTTAAAAAAGATAAAGTTTACTCATTGATATCAAGATATGAGTTGCTTGTCGAAAATTCCGACAAGCAACTCATAATAAACAATTTACCACTATCACTCTCATATGAAATTTCTAAAAAATCTTGTCCTACTCATTTAAAAATGGAAGTTCTTAATGGAAAAATAAAATCTTTAAAAGAATTTAAATCACGTTATCAAAAAGATGAATACAACAAAAAAAATCTTGAAATAAACTTTAATAAAGCACAACTTAAAAGAGAAGACATTATAAAACTAATAGAAGTACTCTTAAAAGAACTAGAAAACATTAAAAACATTAAATTAGATAAAATAGAAAATAAAAAAGAATTTTTGATTATTTTAAAAGACATACGACAAAAAATAAATATCATAAAAAAAATTACTTAATACTCTCAAAAATAGAAATAATTCTTTTTAAATCAGAAGATGTAAAATAACTTATTTCGATCTTCCCTTTTTCTTTGCTTCCCTTAATACTTATTTTAGTTTGTATTCTGCTTATTAAAAATTCTTTAACACTATTTAAAAAAGGATCTCTTAAAATTTCTGATTTATCATTAATAGGTTTATAAAAATTTTTAACATAATTTTCTGTTTCTCTAACGGACAATTTTTTTTTAATGATTAAAAGATAAAGCCCATATCTATCCTGACTATCCTTTAACGACAATAAAACCTTAGCATGGCCCAATGATATTTCTTTTTTATGTAAAGAATTTAATATTTCTTGTTCAAGATCCAAAATTCTAACCAAATTAGCAACGTGAGACCTATTTTTACCTATTTTTTCAGACAAAGTTTTTTGAGTTAAAGAATGTTTATCCATAAGATTTTTATAAGCATATGCCTCTTCAACAGGAGTCAAATTTTCCCTTTGAATATTTTCAATTAAAGACATAAAATCTTTGTTCTTTTTAGTTGTCTCTATCTCTATTATAGAGATTTGCCTCATACCAGCTAATTTAGCAGCTCTAAATCTTCGCTCACCTATTACTAAATTATATCTACCATTATCATGAAAAACAACAATAGGTTGCAATATTCCATTTTCTCTTATAGAGATACTTAATTCTTCAAGCTCAACAAGATTAATAGACTTTCTAGGTTGCGACTTATCCACATCTACAAGATCAATATCTACCATTTTAAAAGTCTCACTCATTTTATCAAAAACCTCCTTGTAATAATACAAAATTTTATAAAGTTGTTCTATGTCAATTTCAACTAAAAAAAATAACAAAAAAAAAGAATGTTCCACGTAGAACATTCCAACAATACAAATAATATTAATTGATCATTTAATAAATTTTGAAACAGATATCAATTTATCCTCATCAAGAGATAATACTTGCATTCCTCTAGCATCCTTACCTTGCTCAGATATTTTATCAACCAATGTTCGTAAAACTTTTGAAGTCTTACTTACAAGTAATATTTCATCATCCTGTACAACTGTAATAGCATCAACAACTTCACCTGCCTTTTCATCGGATTTCTTATAGCAAGTATAACCAGTAGCTCCTCTTTTAAGCTCAGTCACTCTAGATATTTCTAATCTTTTTCCATATCCATTCTCAGAAACAATTAAAAGATGGGATCCTTGTTTTGCTGATAACGCCTTAATAAGCATATCACCCTCTCTTACTTTCATACCAGACACACCCTGAGTCCCTCTATGTGTAAGTCTAATATCATTTGAATTAAATGCAAAAGCATTGCCCCTCTTAGAAAGACAAATAATTTTATCATTCTTAGAAACAATCTCAGCACTTGTAACAAAATCCTTATCATCCAATTTAATGACAATAACGCCTCTTGATTTAACTGTTTTAAAGCCCTCTGTTTCAATACGAGCTATTTTTCCATTTGCTGTTGTTATTAATAAGTAATTATCCAGAGATAACTCATTGCAATTTTTAATAGCCAATATCTCTTCTCTTTCTCCCAAATTAATAAGCTCACGAATATTTTGTCCCTTTGAAGTTCTAGAAGAATCCTTAATTCCATAAGCATTAATTACATAAAGCTTTCCTTCATTTGAAATCATAAGTAAAAAGTCATGGGTATTCACACATAAAGCAATATTAACTTGATCTTTATCTTGTAAGTCAAAAGAACCAAGGCCCTTACCACCTATACCTTGAAGTTTATACTCATCTTGTAAGATTCTTTTAATGAAACCCTGCTTTGTAAGAATAACAATAACATTTTCCCTCTGCATTAAATCTGACATACTAGTTTTTAAAACCTCCTCATCATAAATTATTTTTGTTCGGCGCTCATCGCCAAATTTTAAACTTAAATTAATAATCTCTTCCCTTACAATATTAACAACTCTCTCTGGACTGACAAGAATATCTTCATAATCTTTTATTAAATCCAAGACAATTTTAAACTCTTCTTCAAGTTTCTCTATCTCAAGAGATGTCAATTTCTGTAATTTCATATCCAATATAGAATTAGCTTGAATTTCTGATAAATTAAATTCCTTAATAATACATTCTTTAGCATCTTTTACAAATCTAGAAAATCTTATTATTTTTATTACCCTATCAATATGTCTTAAGGAAACATTTAATCCTTCAAGAATATGAGCCTTTTCTCTTGCCTTTTTTAAGTCAAACTCTACCCGCCTTCTAACAATTTCCTTTCTATGATCAATAAATTCAGATATAAGTTCTTTTAAATTTAATTGTTTTGGAATACCATTAACAAGAGCCAAGTTATTTATGCTAAAATTTTTCTTAAGTTCAGTATATTCATAAAGCAAATTCATAACAACATGAGGATCAAAACCTTTTTTAATTTCAAGAACAATTCTAATACCTTCACGGTCAGATTCATCCCTTATATCAGATATACCTTCAAGTTTTTCTTCTTTTATTAAGAATGCAATTTTCATAAGCAAGGAAGATTTGTTAACAGCATAAGGTATTTGTGTAATTATAATAGCAATATGATCTTCTCTCTTTTCTTCAATATGATACCTAGACCGAATAACAACACTGCCCTTCCCCGTTGTATAAGCCTTAACTAAACTTTCATTATAAATGATTTCAGCATAAGTAGGAAAATCTGGTCCTTTAACTATTGAAATTAAATCATACACAGAAACACTATCATGATTTAACATATAAACTATGGCATCACAAATTTCTCTCAAATTATGTGGAGCCATATTTGTTGCCATTCCAACAGCAATTCCACTAGAACCGTTAACCAAAAGAAATGGAAAAGCAGCTGGTAAAACTTCAGGCTCAAGCAACGAATCATCATAATTGGCTCTAAAATTAACAGTTTGCCTATCGATATCTTTAACAAGTTCTTCAGCTATTTTTGCCATTCTAGCTTCAGTATACCTCATAGCAGCAGGAGGGTCTCCATCAATAGAACCAAAATTCCCCTGTCCGCTTACTATAGGATATCTTAACGAAAAATCCTGTGCAAGCCTTACAAGTGCTTCATAAATTGACTGATCACCATGAGGATGATATTTACCAAGAACATCTCCAACGATTCTTCCAGCCTTCTTAAATGCTTTATCAGCCCTAAGTCCCATTTCATGCATTGAATAAAGAATTCTTCTGTGAACAGGTTTAAGACCATCTCTCACATCAGGAAGGGCTCTTGAAACAATAACAGACATTGCATAATTTAAATAAGAGGTTTTAACCTCATCTTCTATTTTTATATTTAATATTTGCTCTTTATCTTCTTCAATTGCCATTAATGCTCCAATTACACATCAAGATTTACTACATCAAGCGCATTCTGCTCAATAAATTCTCTTCTGGGCTCAACATCATCTCCCATAAGAGTAACAAAAATATTCTCAGCCTGTATAGCATCATCTATCTTTATTAATTTCATTTTTCTAGTAGCAGGATTCATAGTGGTTTCCCAAAGTTGTGTAGGATTCATTTCTCCAAGCCCCTTATACCTTTGAAGACTAATTTTATCCCTTTTGCCAGTCTCGATAGATCTTAAAAAAACTTCTTTTTCCAAATCATCATAAAAGTAATAAACACTATTTTCATACTTAATTTTATAAAGAGGTGGCATAGCTATATATACATGTCCATTATCGATTAACTCCCTCATGTAACGAAAGAAAAAAGTAAGAAGCAATGTTCGAATATGAGACCCATCAACATCGGCATCAGCCATAATAATAATCTTATGATAACGAAGTTTTTCAATATAAAAATTCTTTCCAACACCAGCACCAAGAGATGCAATTATTGGAATAAGCTTATCATTTGTAATAACCTTCTCTTCTCGTGTTTTTTCAACATTAAGCATTTTACCCCACAATGGCAAGATAGCTTGATAAAACCTATCTCTTCCCATTTTTGCACTTCCTCCTGCAGAATCCCCTTCCACAATATAAATTTCCCTTTCAACCGGGTTTTTAGATGCACAATCTGCCAATTTGCCAGGCAATGCCAAGCTTTCAAATGCACTTTTTTTTCTCTCAGACTCTCTTGCTTTTCTTGCAGCCTCACGAGCACGAGCAGCTCTTATTGCCTTATTAAGAATAATATCTACTTCTAAAAGATTATCACCAATAACTTTCAAAAGCTCATCATGTACAATAGTTTCAACAATTTTCTTTATATAAGAATTTCCCAATTTTCCTTTAGTTTGACCTTCAAATTGAGGTTCTGGAACCTTAATAGAAATTACCGCTGTTAAACCCTCCTTAAAATCATCTAATGTAAGATTTGGAACATCTTTTTTGTTTACCTTTGAATCCTTAAAAGCTTCACTCATGGCCTTTAAGAAACCAGTCTTAAAACCAGCAACATGAGTTCCTCCTTCTCTAGTATTGATATTGTTTACAAACGACAAAATATTATCAGAATATCCTTCAGTCCACTTAAGTCCAACACTAACAATAACATCATCATAAGTTCCTTCAATAAAATAGGGCTCATTTTGAATATTTTTGCTATTATTTGTTATAAAATCTACAAAAGCTTTTATTCCACCTTCAAAACAAAATTCTAAAAATCTCTCTTTTCCCAATCTCTTATCTTCAATTGAAATTCGTATCTTATCATTTAAAAATGCAAGTTCCCTCAATCTCTTTGACAAAGTTTCAAAATCATAATCCAAGGTTTCAAAAATTTCAGAATCAGCTAAAAAAGTAACTTTAGTACCCCTATTAGAACTTACCCCAACAATTTCAACCCCAGATGTTGAAATACCCCTGGAATAAGTTTGCTTAAAAATTTTTCCATCCCTGCTTACAACAACTTCCAAAAAAGATGATAAAGCATTAACAACCGAAATCCCAACTCCATGAAGTCCACCAGAAACCTTATAAGTACCTTTATTAAATTTTCCTCCAGAATGTAGCTTAGTCAAAACAAGTTCAAGAGCACTAATTCCTTCCTCCTCATGAATATCTGTAGGAATTCCTCTACCATTATCATTGACTGTTACAGAATTATCTGAATTTATAACAACTTCTATTTTATCGCAAAAACCCGCTAAAGCCTCGTCAATACTATTGTCAACTACTTCATAAACCAAGTGATGCAATCCATTAATTGAAACAGATCCAATATACATTCCAGGCCTTTTTCTAACAGCTTCAAGGCCCTTTAACACTTGAATATTACTAGCAACATAACTCATAAAACTTCCACACAATTAATCATAATATAGATATAAGCAAATTTTACATTAAAAACAATATAATATCTATTAAATAACACAAATTACAAGAGACATTCTACTTGACTTAAAATCAATAAAATTTCAAGACCCACAAATAGTTAAGATAATGTTCCAGTTCATTATTATACTATATACTTATACATACACAATACTAATAATCAAAAAGATATAATGATAAAAAGCCAAAATCGATGAGGATAAGATATGCAAGAGGGAAAAAATATATGGAGCTTAATTTTAGCAGCAATAAGGAAAGAACTTTCTGAAGAAGAATTTTATATATGGTTTGAAAATTTATATTTTATAGATGCAACTGATGAGAGTATAAAAATATCTGCTCCAAATTCTTTTCACAAAAACCAAGTAGAAAAAAGATTTTCCAAAAGAATAAAAGAAATTCTCACTGAAAAAGGCCATAATACAATTAATGTTGAATTTATAAATCCACCAAATGAATCTAAGACTCATAACATAGAATTAAAAAACACTTCACTTAAAGACATTTCTATGCAACAAACTTCACCTGAAAAAAAAACAATACTGAACACTCACACAAAGAACATAATAGAGCATACAAAACACTACGTTATAAAAGAAGAGATTCATACAAAATATAAAAATCCTTTTCTTAAAAAGAAATACACATTTGAAAACTTCATTATAGGTCCAAATAATAAACTTGCATATAATGCAAGCTTATCAATTGCAAAAAATCCTGGTAAAAAATACAATCCATGTCTAATTTATGGTGGAGTTGGTCTTGGCAAAACACATTTACTTCAAAGTATAGGAAACAAAACAGAAGAATTACATAAAGAATTTAAAATACTTTATGTAACTGCTGAAAATTTTTTAAATGAATTTGTAGAAAGTATAAAAACAAATGAAACAAAAAGATTTAAGAAAAAATACCGACACCTAGATATGCTATTAATAGATGATATTCATGATTTACAAAAAAAAGAAGGTATACAAGAAGAGCTTTTTCACACTTTCAATGCTCTTTATGAAGACAATAAACAAATGGTATTTACATGCGACAGACAACCCTCAGAACTCATCAATTTTACAGATAGATTAAAAAGCAGATTTACAAGGGGACTTAATGTCGACATATCAAAACCAAACTTTGAATTAAGAGTGGCAATTATAGAAAAAAAAGCAGAAGAAGATGGAATAAAAGTCCCAAAAAACATTCTTAACTTAGTTGCTAAAAAAGTTACAACAAATATAAGAGATCTTGAAGCAGCTGTAACAAAATTAAAAGCTCACATAAGCCTTGAAGATATAGAAATCGACACTAGTATAGTAGACAAAATAATTAAAGAAATAATAGCTTATGAAAACGATAACACAAATACAAATAACACAATTAACATTGAAAGTATAAAAAAAGTTATCTTAAGGGAATTAAAACTTACAAATAAAGACATTGAAGGCAACAGCAAAAAACCTGAAATCACAAAAGCAAGACACATTTATGCTTATCTTTTGAGGAATTTTACAGAGCTTTCAACAATTGAAATAGGTAAAATCATTGGGGGAAAAACCCATTCAACAGTACTTTATTCAATAAATAAGATAGATAAAGAGAGAAACAATGACATAGAAATTAACAATTTAATCATAGAACTTATGAACAAAATCAACAAAAACTAACAAAATCTATAAAATTCAAAATATTTTTGAACAAATTAAACAAACAATTCATCAAAAAACATAAACAATTAAACATATATTATTCCTTATAAAATAAAAAAATAAATAGAATTAGACAATTAGACAGCTTTCTACTAATACAACTACATAAAATATAATAAAAAATACATGCAATAAACTAAATAAAAATTGCATTAATAAAAGCCAAGAAGTGATAATATAATACAAGGAGGTAGAACATTGAACGAAAAATTTATATTGTGCGATACAGAACAGATTTCAAACGAAATTGACAAAGCCAAAAGTATAATTTTAAATAGGAACATAAATGACATTTGGAGTGCAATATTACTCGAAGTAAAAAATTCCAACCTCAAAATAAAAGCAACAGATAGGAATATCTTTTTTGAAAGCACAATCCCAATTGTTTCGGCGGAAAATTTTAAAGTATTAATCAATGCTTCAAACTTTTCAGACGCAGTAAAAGCATTAAATTTGTACAACGAGCTAAAAATAAAGTTTATAGAAAATGAAAGCAAATTAAGTATTATTGGCGAGTTAGAAAATAAAAATAACAATTCAATAAACGATCATTTAAGTGAACCAATTTTTTCTAGTGAAGAGATTGAAATTTACAATCATGATATAAATGAAGAAACTTACAATTTAACAATTGAGTTAACCCAAAGGGAATTTAAAAAAATTATAAACAAAGTTTCGTTTTCAGCTTCACATGATGAGTCCAAAAACGTTTTAAATGGAATTTATTTTACAAAAGACAAAAACTCTGCATTGACATTTGTTTCTACCAATTCGCATAGACTATCTGTATATAAAACAGATTTAATATTTGAGGAAGATATCAATTTTATAGTTCCTGTCAAAATGGTTAATCTCTTAAGGCAGATGATGGTAGGAGAAGGTATTATAAAGCTCAATGTCTCTGATAAAAAATTTTGTGTCAAATTCAATAATTATAAAATAGTTTGCAGTTTGATAAATGGAAACTATCCTGATTATGAAAGTATCATACCAAATGAACAGCAAAACAAAGCATTAATCGATGTTAGCATTTTAAAAGATAGGCTTTCAAGGGTAAGTTCTTACACAGATAAAAGGTCTAGAAAAGTTATTTTGAATTTTACAGGTAATCAACTAAGACTTATGGCAGAAGATCCAATTACAGGAAGAAAGGGTGAATTTTTTGTACAAAGTCCTAATTATGATTATGAAGGAAGCGATGAAGTTGTAGCTATTAATAGTGCTTATTTTACTGAAGCAATGGGTGTATTTGATACTTCAAAGTTAGAGATAAAATTTAGTGGAGGAGGTATATTGAAATTAAGTGAGCCTTCAAATTCTGGTTTCATTCACTTGATAATGCCCATGATATTAAACTAAAATTTTTTTTGTTGGCAAGATGGTAAAGAAAGTAGAGTTCTTTAATTTTAAGAATATAGAAAATCAGGTCATTAATTTTGATTTTAATAATATTTATTTTTGCGGAGAGAATGGTTCAGGTAAGACTAATATCCTTGATGCTATTTATTGTCTTGCTTTTGCATCTTCTTTTTTAGTTAGTACTGATAGGGAACTTATTACATATGGCAAGACCGAATTTTATTTAAAGTGTCTCTATGATACTGAAGGGAAGGTTGGAGAAATTGGTTTATCTTTAAGAAATGGAAAAAAAGAAATAAAGGTTAACAATAGTATTGTAAAAGATAGAAAAAGTTTGATATTAAATATTCCATCAGTTATTTTTTCAAATTATGATACTGACTTTATCATTGGAGCTCCTGCTAAGAAGAGATGGTTTTTTGATCAGGCAATAAGTTTTGTTTCTTTAAGTTATTTAGATTCTCTTAGGAAATATCGAAAAATTTTACAGCAAAGAAATTTGATTTTAAGACAAGGTAATAAAGATTTACTTAAAGTTTATAATGAAACTTTTGTTGATTTTGCTTTTGAGATAACAAAAATGAGGGAAAATTTTATCAAGCATTTTTATGAGTTTTTTAAGTATTATTATTCTTTTATTTTTGATGTTTCTTATAGTTTAGAGATTAAATATTTACCTTCTGTGAAATGTTCTAAAAGGGATGAATTTTTGCAAACTTTACTTTTAAAAGAACAAGATGAACTTTACAATGAAAGTACTTTAATAGGTCCACACAGAGATTTATATGAGATATTAAGTGGTGAGAGAGTATTTACTCATCATTCTTCAACAGGGCAAATCAGGGCACTTGCTTTAATTTATAGACTTGTTCAGGTCATTATGTTTAATAAGCGTTTTGGTATAGCTCCCATTTTGCTTTTTGATGATGTATTTTTGGAATTAGATAGTGTTAGAAGAAAGAGAATTTTTGATATTTTACCAAAAAATTCTCAATGTTTCTTTACTTTTTTAGATGACTGTTATGATATTAAACAAGGCAGTAATTTTATAGTATACAGGATTAAGAATGGAAGATTTGAGCTTTAAAAAGGCTTCTTATGTACTTAAAAAATATTTAAATACGGATATATGTGCTAATGAAAAGCTAAATGCCAGTTTTATATTGTCTAAAAATTGGCAAATTATATTCAAAGATCTTGCAGATAGAGTAAAATTATTGAATTTGAAGGATAATAAGATATTATTTGTTTCTGTTAAAAATTCAAGTGTTTTATATAGTGTTTCTCTTAATAGATCAAAAATAATAAAATTAATAAAAGAGTCTACAGGTCTTGAAATATTGGATATAAAGGTTTTGATAAGATGATTTTGTTGACAATTGTATTTGTATAATATAATATTGTAGTGTTTAACTTATATCTTATGACTAAAGAATGTTTTTAATTGGAGGATTTTTTTGAAGAGAACTTATCAGCCGAGTCGGGTTAAGAGAAACAGGAAATTTGGATTTAGGGCTAGGATGAAAACTAAGGGCGGAAGGCTTATTCTTGCTAGAAGAAGAGCTAAGGGGAGATCAAAATTAACTGTTTCTGATGAAAAAAAGAAATATTAGCATAAAATCAAAGGTAAAAATTCAGGAGCTTTTTAAAAAAGGTAGATTTATTAAGATAGAAGGAATTAACATATTTTATGAGTTTACAAGCTTATCAATCTCTAGAATGATTGTTACTTTTCCTAAAGTTTTTAAAGGTGCTGTTAAGAGAAATCGTGTTCGGAGAATTTTTAAGGAATGTTTTAGGAAACAGTTAGCTTTACTTGAAAATAGGTATGTTGACTTTATTTTTGTAGTTTATCCTCAAAGAGTAGATGTTAATTATTGTGAAGTTGATACTATGTTAAAGAATATAATTGTGCATGTCATGAAGAGGAAAGTGTGAGTAAGAGTAAAAGAATTTTAAAAGCTATTTATTTGTCTTTATTTTTTATTGGTATTTTTATGCTTGTTGATGATGTCTTTTTCTCCAGAAAATCCCCTTCTGTAATGGAGAGAGAGATTGGATTTAATTTAGATAGAGATTTTGATATTAAGCATAATTCAATTGATGAAAATGATACTTTAAGTTTAAGTGCTAATTCTAAAGAAATTGGTGTTGAGACTGGTATATATTATGCTACTTTTTCAACATTTGGAGGTAATCTAGTTTCTCTAAAGCTTAAAGATCATTTGAATTTAGAGAGAAATCCAACAGAAATGGTTAAGGTTAATATGGAAAGGGAAGGTCTTTTTTATATTACCTTTGATAACTTAACTAAAAGTTTGTTTTCATATGACAAAATAAATGATTATACACATGAGTTTAAGACCAAGTTTGAATATAATGAGAAATATTATGAGTATATAAAGAGATATACGTTTTCAAGCAAAAATGAATATTTAATCAAGCTTGAAATTTTTTTAAATAATGTTGATGCTGATGATAATTTTGATATTGATTTTTATAAATTTGTATTAAGTTCTGATATTGAAAATTTAAGCGAGAGAGGTAAACTGCAATATAATAATTATTTATCTCAAAGTATTTATTATGATACTAAGCTTAGATATGGTAAAGATGGTTTAAGTGTTATTAAGCCTAAGTGGGTTGGTTCAAGCACTAAATATTTTGAAGTTTTAGTTTCAAAAGAAAATATGAATGTTGAATTCAAACAAGAAAATAAAGTTTTAAAGACTTTTATTTTAAACAAAATAGTTGACTCTAATATTAATGATATCTTTTATATTTATGCAGGTCCTAGAGATAATGCATATTTAGATATTTTTAATAAAAATAATTTAAATAGTTTTGGTTTATCTGATGTTAAATTTGGAATGTCTGTAGAGAAAGGCTTGTTATACTTTATTCAAGTTCCTATGCAATTAATAATGCAAATTTTTTATGATGCTATTCCTAATTGGGGCCTTTCAATAATTTTTTTGACAATTGTTGTAAGAATACTTATATTTCCTTTGACTTTCAAGAGTTTTAGGGCTACAGCAGAACTTTCTAAGTTACAGCCAAAAATGAAAGAGATACAAGTAAAATTTAAAAATGATCCTAAAAGATTAAATGAGGAAATGGGTAAACTTTATAGGGAAGAAGGTGTTAATCCTCTTGGAGGATGTTTGCCTATTCTTTTACAACTACCTGTGTTTTTTGCTCTTTATGGGCTTGTAAATAACTTCTTTTTGCTAAGGGGGGCTAGTTTTATTCCAGGTTGGATTGATGATTTGTCAATTGGTGATAGCATATATTATTTTGGGTATAAAGTTTTTGTATGGACTGATATTAGAATTTTACCTTTTATCATGATGATTACTCAGTTATTATCTACAATAATTAGTTCTAATGTTAGTTTTAAAAATCTTGGATCACAACAGAAATTTTTATATTTTGGTATGCCTATTATGTTTTTTTTCATACTTTATGATATGCCATCAGGACTTTTAATCTATTGGATTACAACCAATATTTTTACTATTTTGCAACAATATTATATAAAGATGAATGTATCTGAAAGGAGGAACAGATGAGTTATGAATTTTATGGAAAAACAGAACAAGAAGCAATTAAAAAGGCAATGAGAGATCTTGATTTAAGAGAAGGTGAGTTTGATGTAGAGATTTTAGATAAGGAAAAGGTTGGATTTTTATTTAAAAAAGAGATGATTAAGATAAAAGTGTCTCCTCATGTGAAAGAGGACATACTAAAGTCTAAGGCCCGGATTGATGAAGGTATTTATGATAAGATTTTGGATTTTATTAAAGGAATGATAAATAAAATGGGTTATTGTGTTGATTTAAAGATTGAATCTAGAGAAGATGAGTATATTAAGATTTCTATTGATACAGACAGTCCAAATATCTTGATTGGAAGAGAGGGAAGAAATTTAGATGCTTTACAACTTTTGGCAAATGTTTATATGTCTAGGCTTATTGGAGACAATGGTATTTTTAATAGGATAGTATTAGATATTGAGGATTATAGAGAAAGATTTAAATCAAGATTTATTAATTTGGCAATCAATTCTTTGCATAAGGTTAAAAGGAGTAGACGTTCTATTCTTTTGCCAACAATGAATCCTTTTGAGAGAAGAATTATTCATACTACTTTGAATCGTTATAGTGATATTAAAACAGAGAGTGAGGGAGATGGAAATTTAAAGCGAGTTAGAATTTCTTATGTTAAGAATGGTAAATATAATAATTTCCGTAGTTATCAAAAAAGGGATTTTAATGTTAAGAAGTAAGGGTTTTTCTTTCTATATTTGTAAGTGGATGATTTATATTCATATGTTTAGATTCTACTTAAGCTATTGATATTTAATTGATAGATGTTTTGTAGTTATAGGTATTAGGGTAATAAATTTATTATTTATTTAATTTAAGGGGATTATTATATGAGAGTCTTTTTAACGGGTATTGCAGGATTTATTGGGTTTCATGTTGCCAAGAGGCTTGCTGATAATGGACATGAAATTTTAGGTGTTGATGTTTTAAATGATTATTATGAACCTGATTTGAAATATGAGAGATTAGAAGTTTTAGGATTCGATCGTAAGAATATAGGTAGTGGAAGAGTTATTCAAAGTAATAAATATAATAATTTAAGTTTTATTTATCTTGATATTTTAGATAAAGATAAAGTCTTATCTCTCTTTTCTGATTATGAATTTACGCATGTTTGTCATTTGGCAGCTCAGGCTGGTATTAGAGATAGTATTGAAAATCCTGATAGTTATATTTCAGTTAATATTGTTGGTTTTTTTAATGTGTTGGATGCATGCAGAATACATAAAAGTCATATTGAGCATTTTGTTTATGCCTCAACATCTGCAGTGTATGGAATAAATAAAAAGATGCCTTCAGATGAGGATAGCATTACAGATCATCCTTTAAATTTATATGCGGCTAGTAAAAAGTCTAATGAAGTTATAGCTCATGCTTATAGTTCATCTTTTAATATTCCAACAACAGGATTAAGATTTTTCACAGTTTATGGGCCTTATGGACGACCTGATATGGCATTATATTTATTTGCAGATGGGATTATAAAACAAACCCCCATTAATATTTTTAATAATGGGGATATGGCTAGAGACTTTACGTATGTAGATGATGTTGCAGATGGTGTTTATAGTGTACTTAAAAAACCAGCTGAGAGTGATGGTAATTTTGATGTACAAAATCCCAATTCTTCAAGCTCCCTTGCTCCTTATAAGATATACAATATAGGTACGGGACATTCTACTGAACTTTTGGAGTTTGTTAATGAGCTTGAAACGAATCTTGGAAATAAAGCTTGTAAAAATTTTTTACCTATGCAAAAAGCAGATGTTGTGAAGAGCTGTTGTAATATTTCGAGACTTAAAAATGATTTTGCTTATGAGTCCTCAACCTCTATTAAGGAGGGGATAAAAAAATTTGCAAATTGGTATAAATCTAAGATACTTAAGTAGTATGTTGTTCTGTATTTATTTTTTTGAAATTTTGTTTTTTTAAATTAGGGTCAGTTTTAGGTTTTAAGGTATATAATATAAGATACATGTCATTTTATGAGGAAGGAGGTATTATAGGTGGGTGTGTTAGATAAGATTAAGCCTGGAGTAGTTTATGGTAAGGCGTTACATACTTTATATGAAATATGTAAGAGTGAAGGATTTGCTATTCCTGCAATTAATTGTGTGGGTACAAATTCAATTAATGCTGTTTTGGAAGCAGCAAAAGAGATTAATTCTCCTATCATGATACAGTTTTCAAATACTGGTTCTGCTTTTGTTTGTGGTAAGGGACTCAATATCGAAAAACCTCAGGGGACTTCTATCCTTGGAGCTATTTCTGGTGCTATGCATGTTCATTTGCTAGCAGAACATTATGGAGTGCCTGTTGTTCTTCATACAGATCACTGCGCAAAAAAATTAATTCCTTGGGTTGAGGGGCTTTTGGAATATGGAGAGAAATATTATCAAGAGCATAAACGTCCTTTGTTTTCTTCACATATGTTAGACTTGTCTGAAGAGCCAATTAAAGAAAATATTGAAATATCAAAAAAGTTCTTAGATAGAATGTCCAAAATTGAAATGTTTCTGGAAATTGAGCTTGGAATTACTGGTGGTGAGGAAGATGGCGTTGATAATTCAGATAGGGATCAACATGAGTTATTTTCAACCCCTGAAGATATTTATTATGGATATTCTGAACTTATGAAAGTTAGTCCTAATTTCCAGATTGCAGCAGCTTTTGGAAATGTTCATGGAGTTTATAAGCCTGGAAATGTTCAGCTTACCCCTAAAGTATTAAGAGATGGACAAAATTATGTTATATCAAAGACTAATTCAAGTAATCCAAAGCCTGTTTCATATGTGTTTCATGGGGGTTCTGGCTCTACAATAGAAGAGATTCATGAAGCACTCTCTTATGGTATTGTTAAAATGAACATTGATACAGATACTCAGTGGGCTGCTTGGGAAGGTATATTGAGTTATTATAGGAAGAATGAAAATAGATTACAAGGGCAACTTGGTGATGGTAGTAATGCGGATATTCCAAATAAAAAATTTTATGATCCAAGAGTGTGGCTTAGGGAATCTGAGATTAGCATTAAGGAACGTGTAAAACTTGCTTGCAAGAGTCTTAATAACATTAATAGAAATTGAAATAAGTATAATTAAAAACTTGAACTTTGTCGCCTATAAGGGCGACTTTTTCATTTTTTTGTATTTATTATACATAAATGGGCTTATTTTTGTATTTAAATGTTAAATTTATTCCCATCATCATTATGTTTGTTATTTATCAATAATATTTATTGAATATTTATTTAAAATTATTGAATATTTGTTTAATATTTAAATAGAATGTTTTGTATGAGCTTTTATATAAATTGATAAAAAGGGGTTTTATATGTGGTTAACAAATTATAAGAAAAATTTTCTGGATTTTTTGAATGATGATTTTGATTTTATGAGTCCTAAAGGTGTTCATGATATTCCAGTTAATATTAAGGATGAGGGTAAGTCATTTATTCTTGAAGCTTACTTACCGGGGATAAAAAAAGATGATATATCAATTTCAATTAAAAATGATTATTTGACAATAAGTTATGAGAGTAAGGATGAATCAGAAGAGAAACATGATAAGTACTTAAGAGTAGAGAGAAGAGATCTCTCTTTTGTAAGAAGTTTTAGGTTATCTGGGAATATTGATCAAGATAAAATTAAATCAGAACTAAAAAATGGTGTTTTGCAAGTTAAGCTTCCTAAAAAGGCTGAAGTTATTGAGAAAGCCCAAGAGAAAAAAATTGCGATTGAATAAGTTTGGTGCAAGGATGCTTTGGCATTCTTAATTTTTATAATCTTCAATTGTTAAATTTAATTCTCTTAATTGTTCGTTTGGAATCTTTGAAGGAGATTTGTCAAGTGGGCTTGCTGCGAATGAATTTTTTGGGAAAAGTATTACATCTTTTATTGAATTTGAATGTGTCATTAGCATTAAGAGCCTATCAATTCCAATGGCTATTCCACCATGAATGGGAGCTCCATATTCTAATGCTTTTAAAAAGAAACCAAATCTCTCTTCTGCTATTGTGTCTTTAAATCCCACTATGTTAAAAATTCTTTGTTGGAGTTCTCTTGTGTGCACTCTAATTGAGCCTGAACCAAGTTCCATGCCGTTTAATACAAGATCATAAACTTCTCCTAAGACTTTACTTGGATTGCTTTCTAAATTGTGGATATATTTTTGTTGGGGAAGTGAGAACATATGATGGGCTGCTTTATAGCTTTTTGTGTCTTCATCGTACTCAAATAGGGGAAAATCATAAATCCATAAAAATTCAAATGTGTTTTTGTTTATAAGGTTTAGTTCATTTGCAATTTTGATTCTAATTTGTCCCATGGCTTTGCAAGCAGTTTCCCATGAATCAGCTATAAAAAATATTATGTCGTTGTTTTCAAGTGAGTAGGTTTGCAATAAAGTTTGTTTTATTTTATTTAAAAATTTGGCAATGCCCCCTAAAAATTCATTATTTTCTATTTTTGCGAAATAAAGACCACTTGCTTTGTAAATCTTAACATGTTCTTCTAAATTATTAATTTTGCTTCTTGAAAAATTATGAGCTTGATTTTTTATTATAAGTGCTTTTATTGTGCCTTTATTTTGTAATATATTTTTAAAAACATTAAATGAGGATTGTTTAAAATGTTTACTCATGTCTTGTATTAATAATTCATACCTAATATCTGGTTTATCGCTTCCATATGTATTCATTGCATGTTTATAAGTCATTCTTTTAAATTTTTTGGGTAAATTAATGTTTAGTGTGTTTTTAAAAATGGTGAAGATGAGATTTTCCATTAATTTAAATATATTTTCCTTCTTTATAAAACTCATTTCAATGTCAAGTTGTGTGAATTCTGGTTGTCTGTCACCTCTTGAGTCTTCATCTCTGTAGCATCTAGCTATTTGAAAGTATTTGTCAAGTCCAGCTATCATTGTGAGTTGCTTATAAATTTGTGGTGATTGTGGTAGTGCGTAAAAGTGCCCTTTATGTATTCTTGATGGGACAAGAAAATCTCTTGCGCCTTCTGGGGTTGATTTGACAAATGTTGGGGTTTCTAATTCTAAGAAATCTTTTTTTGTTAAGTAATTTCTAATTGTATGTATTACTTTGCTTCTTAATATTATTTTTTGTTTTTGCTCTTCACGTCTTAAATCTAAATATCTATATTCAAGTTTTGTATTTTCATTTGTATTGTTGTTATCTTCGATCATAAAGGGCAATTCATTACATCTTGAAATTATATTTATATTCTCTGCAAGTATTTCAAATGCTCCTGTTTTCATTTCTTTGTTTACGAGATTTGAAGGTCTTAGTTCTAACTTTCCTTGAACTTTAATGCAGTATTCCATCTTTATTTGAGATGTTATCTTTAAAAGCCTCTCATCGTTTACAAGTACCTGTGCTTCATCATACCTATCTCTAAGATTTATAAAGGTAACTTTTCCATGATGTCTTATTTTTTTTACCCAAGCATTGATTTCTATCCTTTGGTTTATAAGTTTATCGTTTATTTGATTGCATTTAATGGTTTTGAACATAATTTATCCTATTATTATATTATAAATTTCTTTATCAGTTTTAGCTTTAAGCATTTCTTTTTTATTAGAATCAACCTTACCCACAATCGATGCTAAAATGCGTGGATAATTAACATATTCTTTTGCTGGGTATAGTATTAATATAAATATATGACTTAAATTTTTATCAGTGGCATTAAAGTCAATCCCATCATGACTGATGCCGATGGCAATATGCATTTTTTTAATTAAATTGGTCTTTAAATGAGGTATTGCAAATCCTTCTTTAAGGGCTGTAGTTATTAGCTTTTCTCTTTCCATTAAGTCTTGTAATATTATTTCTTTGTCAATTTCAACTTTTATTACACTTAATAATTCTCTTAATACTTCGGTTTTATTTGTTGCTTTTAATTCTAAAATAATATTTTCTTTTTTAATTCTTTTGTTTAAAGCAATGTTACTGCGTATTTTATCATAATTGATTGAGTAGTTTAATTTTTGTGTCTTGACAGAAACAGTTTTAACTTCTTCAGTTATTCTCTCTAAGTTTAAAATAGTTTCTCTAAATAAATCTTGTATGATGATTAAGTGTTTGTTTGGACATTCAAATGTAATCTTGCTTCCCTCTCTTTTTATGGATAGTGAAATGTCATTGTATCTTGCGTTTATGTATTGTGAGAAGTCATTTTTTATTTGTTGAGTGAAAAATCCCTCTTTCCTTAGTTCATTTTTTAATTCCCATACAAGTATTTTTGTTAGGTTGTCATATTTGAATGATACTGTGATTTGAGTATTTTGCTCTGTTTTCATTTCTTTCTTTAATCCATTTTTATTTATTTGGAATAAAATATTTATTATTGGTGTTACAATGATTGTTGGCAAAAAAACTATGATTATTATTATTCCAAATATTTTTTGACTTATAAATCCAGAAGAGAGTGCTAAGTTTGCAATAATTAATGATATTTCACCTCGTGGAACCATTCCAAAAGCTATTCTTAGTGCACCTAGTTTGTTAAATCCTAAAAAACATGATGGAATGAAACAATATATGAGTTTTGTTGCTATGGCTATGAGGCTAAGCAAAGTTCCAAGAATTAAGACTTCTTTTGATAATATTACATTAATTTCGGCCATAAGCCCTATTGATGTAAAAAATATTGGAATAAAAAACCTTTCAAATATTGTTAATTTATCTTGAATTACACAGACAATATCCGTTTTTGACATGGCGAGTCCAAATATGTAGGCTCCAATTACAAATGACATTCCTAAATTTTGAAAAAAGCTTGCAACGATGAACGTAAAAGTGATAGTTATAACGGTTGCTAGGGTAACACTATTGAAGCTTTTGAGTAATTTTGAAATTGGTTTTGATAACAAGATCAGTATGAATGTTAAACAAAACCAAATTATTATATTCTTAATTGTGGCTGTAATTGAGATTGCAATATCAAGATCCGATAGTGATCTTGATATCGTTATGACACTTGTGAGCATAATCATTGAGAGGACATCATCAATTATTGAAGTTGATATTATTGTAACTCCTTCTGATGTACTTATTTTTTTCTTAGCTGAGAGTATACTTGCAGCAATTCCTGCAGAAGAAGGTGTTGCAATAATCCCTATAAAAAGAGCTGTAGGACTTATTAATTGTACATCAAACAAAATGGCAGATATTAGTACAAAACTTGTAAAAGTACCAATAACTTCCGTTATTCCTATTAATCCTCCACGTGGTAAGAATTTAAGGAATAATTTTAAATCTGTTTCAAGACCTGCCATAAAAAGTAAGATAATTGAAGCTATTGTTGATATTGCAAATATTTCTTCATTTATTAAGTAATGATCACTAACACTAATGATTCCTAGTGGGAATAATAAAGGAATTTTAATTTTGCCAAGAAATGTTGGACTTAAAAGTATGCCTGCTGTTATTTGTCCTATTACTTTTGGGATTCCAAATTTGCTTACTAAATTTCCAAGTATATTGGCTGATATTACAATGATTGCTAAACTCATTATGAAAGAAGAAATTTTGGCGTCGATATTATGGCCTGTATCTTTCATATAGTTTGCCGTTCCAAATAAAAGAATAGGATTTATGATAAATAATATTTTGTATAAGATTTTCTTATTCATTTTTGAATCTCTTTTTTAAAGTTCGATTTTAATAACTTTGATAGTATATCAATGATTTCAGTTTCTTTTTTTCCATTTGCGATGATTTTTATTTTTTCTTTATATATAACTCCAAGTATCATAATTTTAACTGTAGATTTGGCATCAGCTTCTCTTCCATCTTCTGTAACCAATTTTACATTACAAGAAGGGTATTTGCTTGCAATTTCTGCAATCATGCTTGATGGCCTTGAATGGAGACCTTCTTTGTTATTTATCTCAATTGTTATTGCTTGCATTTAATTTTACTTGTTTATTTTACTGTATATTTTTTATTTTTTTCTTTATTTGCTGTATTTTGCAGTCTTTCTATTAAGCGTTCTATTAAAGCATATAATTCTTTGCCATGTTCTGTAATATGTATTATTTTCCCCCAATTAAAGTGAAGATGAGCATCTATATCAAAGATATCGTTTTCTTTTTTTATTGTAATTTTGAGACTTTCTGAATTTTGTTTAATATGTGTTCCAATTTTTTCTAATTTTTTTACAATAAAATCTTCTGTATGCTCGCTTAAATGATAATTAATAGCTTGTATTTTAGGTTCCATAAATTTCTCCTTTAAATTTTAATTCATTCCTACACTTATTGATAGTTCTTTTTGAAATGTTGATTCCTTTAGATTTTAGTATATCAAAAATTTGATTATCTACCATATTTTATTTTGTTCCAATGTTTTCTTTATTATTAGTTTAATGCTTGATTTTGAAAATTCATTTGTTTTAACATTTTTGACTGAATTAAATAGTTTTTTAATTGAGATTGAGCCTTAGTTGAATTTTAAGTATTTATTTTTTATTATTCTTGATACAATTGATTTTGATAGATTAATTTTTCAAATATATCAGCTAATTTTATTAATCTTAAGCACTTAAAGCTTTTTAGTAAGAATTGTTTTTTTAGTGTATATGTTGATATACCTATTTTAGCTAATATTTTATCTTTGTATTTTAAAGATTCAATTAACCATTTTGATTATTTATATTTTTTTATAAATTTTTAATTTTTATCTTCAGTTTATTATCTTTATTTATAACAATTGTATCTAGTTCAATATAGTCATTTGTATTATTTTTGTATTTAAACTTGAATGTGATATTGGGGTTAAGCTTAAGTTGAATTGTGTCAAGAACATCGTTTAATCTTGAGTGCTGATATTAAGCTTTTCTTTTAGCTTATTTTGAGTATTTTTAAGTAAATCTGCTCTTTTAAAAATTTTAGTTATATTTGTATTTAATTTATGATATTTTGCTTGTAATATTAATGATTTTACGATGTTAGATACATCAATTTCTCTTGGCTCAAATTGTTGAATTGCTTTGATCATTTTATTTATTTGGTGTTGAGATTCTTTTTTTGAAGAAGTCATAAGGGTTGATTATATAAAATTTTTTGCTGTTTAGGTGTTTTATTATGATTCCTCCTATGTTAATCTTAGTTTCACTGAGTCTTTGAATTTGTAGTTGTAGTAAGCGGTGTCCTTTAAGAGAAAATTTTGGTGATGTTTTAGCCGGTGCAATTTTACATTATACTTTATTATTATCATTTTTGTAGAAAATTTTTCTAAATTTATAAGTTATAAGTTTTTAGTGTCTCGAAAAATATTTTTGAATCTACTTGAAGGCATTCATTACTTTCAATTTAGTCTAATATAATTTTTATTAATTCTTGTTTGTTAAGATTTAGAATTTTGATTGTATTAATTTGTGTTAATTTTAAGTTTTCTTTAAGCATCTTTACATAAAAATATATAATATTCCACTAGATATGATTAGTATTGCAGGGGTAATATTTTTGTAAAATAATAAAATTATTAAGTTTAATCCTGCAAGTGTAAAACTTTTTAAAAATTCTGTATCATTGTAGCTTATTTTAAAAAATATACTTTCAAATAGAATGATTATTGTCATTATCCATAATGCTATAATTACAGGTCTTAAATTTTTAAGGTAATAATTTAAGAAATTTATCTTATGCAGTGTTAATGTTATAAAGGTAATAATTAATATGGGTGCCGTTATTAAAGCTATTGTGGCAATTATTGCACCAGTAATTCCAGCTACTTTGGTGCCAACATATGTTGCTATATTGGTAGCAACAGAACCTGGAGTAATTCTAGATATTGTAATGATATTGATGAATTCTTCTTTTGTTAACCATTCTTTATTATCAATGATTTCTTGATTGATAATCGTTGCAATTCCATTTCCTCCACCGAAATTTAAAATTCCTATTTTGAAAAATGTAATGAATAAATTTATTAGAATCAAATTTATACCTTTTTTTGAAATATTTTTTGTATTGTATATGTTATAGAACATATAAATAAAATTATTATCAGTATATATGATATATCTATATGAAATTTATATAATGTATATGTTATTAATAAGCATGTTATCCATTTTGTTATTGATTGATTTAGCATTTTTTTTGAAAATTCAAGTATGATTATTGACATTATTATTGTTGATGATATTTTTGCACCTTCAAGGAATTTTGTAGCGTAGATGTTATTTGAGTTTAAATTTGCATAAAGGGCTATAATTGTGATTACGAATATGGATGGTAGGATTCCAGCGATAGTTAACATAATTGCCCCTTTAAATCCTTTAAGTTTTTTACCAATTAAGAATGCAAAATTGATTGCTGTTACCCCGGGAACTACGTTTGATGTTGCAAGTATTTCATTGAACTCTTTATCAGATATTAGCTTTTTTTTATTGACAATCATTTTTTTAAGTTCGGATATTATTAATAATCCCCCACCAATTGTAATGGTTGTTATCTTTAGTACAAGATAAAATAATATTAGTAATTCATATGGTGTTTCTTTTGTTTTATCCATGCACCTTTTATCCTAACTTAAAGAGTATATAGATTAAATTACATTGTATCACAATAACTATGTAATATTTATTAGTATAAGTGCTTTTGTATATTAATTTTTTGTTTTAGTGATAGGTCTTTTAAAGATTGTATTTTTCTTTTATTTTTTTATATTATAACCATAGTAGCTTATGGATAAACAGTCAAAAACGTTAAGTGTCTTTAGAGAAATATTTGTTTTTCAGGATTATGTTAATGAAATTTTTGAAATGATAATAGTTTATGGATTAAAGATTCTTGTAGCGCTGATCGTGTGGTGTCTTTCAAGGTTTTTTGTCAAAAGGGTAGGTAGGCTTTTCTTTAGTGCTTTTGAAAAATCCAAGTTAGAAACAAAATTAGATTCTACTATTCTTAATTTTTTTAAGTCATTTTTTAAAGTTATGATGGATATGGTGTTAATCTTGATGATTTTACCTTATCTTGGTGTTTCTACAACTTCTATTTTTGCTATATTTGGCTCTCTAGGTCTTGCAGTTGGTCTTGCTGCTCAAGGGATTTTATCTGACTTTGTTAGCGGGTTTGTTGTTTTAAATTCCAGTTTTTTTAAAATTGGTGATTACATTAGTTGTGATGATGTTGAGGGTGAAGTAAATGATATTCATATATTTTTTACTACACTTAAAACTGTAGATGGTAAAATTATTAAGATTCCAAATAGTAAGTTTACAGACACATCGGTTACTAATTTTTCTACAAATCCTGAAAGGAGGATTGCATTCGATTTTCAAGTACCTTATGACACAGATATTGGTTCTCTTAAAAGTAGAATAGAAGATTTGGCATTTTCCTTTAATAAGGAGCAACATGGTGTTAATAAGCCTAGTGTTGTTGTAAAGGAATATACCCCTTATTATATAGTCATGCAAGTGAGATCTTTTGTAAAAACCGAGTTTTTTTGGGATTTTCAATATTTCATAGCAGAAAATATTAAATGTATTTTAGATGATATGGGAATAAAATTTCCCATTCATAACGTGGATTTTAGCAAATTATATTAATATTTTTTTATTTTTAATTATTTCAAAATAATACTGTTCAATTTTTTCTACAAAAAATGAGCTTGAAAACATCACAGATGTCTCTTCTGTATTTTTTTTTAGAGTTTGTAATTTTTCTTCGTTTTCTATTATTTCTTTTATGTATTTGTGCAAATTTTCATAATCATCTATTAAAAATCCATTTTTTCCTTGCTGGATTACGTCTTTGTATATTATGTCATTAATAAGTACCGCAGGTATTCCAGCCGTTAATGCCTCAATTGTTGTCATTGGATATACTTCGCTTCTTGATAAACTTGCAAATACATCAGATATTTTATAATAGTAATACATTTCTTCCCATGGAATTGTTCCAATGAGTATTATTTGTTTTTCAAGTTCATATTGCTTTCTAAATCGCCTTACCTTAGTTTCTTCTTTTCCCTTTCCTATGAGAATGAGCTTGCAATTTTTGTTCTCAATTAGGAGTTTTTTTAAATATTTCATTAATAAGCATATATTTTTTTCTTCATTTATTCTTCCAACAAATATTATGATTTTATCGTTTTTACTTATTCCATGTTTGGTTAAAATCTCTTGTCTTTTTTCTTGGCTTAGGTCTTTTATGAAAATTTTTCTGTCTATTCCATTTGGAATTATTTTATAGTCAGCATTTGTTGCAAGATGAAAATATTTATTATGTGACTTAATTGATGGATAAATGAAATGATGTATTTGGTCATAAAATTTTTTCATCATTTTGTCTGGATTAGTTAAATATTTGAAAATTCCTAAGTAATGTAGATAATAATTCCACATTGTATGGTTTGTGTGAACTATTGGAATATTGTGTTGTAGTGCTAATTTTTTCCCGATTTTTCCCATAGTAAATTCCGAATGTGTATGAATGATTTCAGGTTGATATTCTTGTATTATCTTTTTTATTCTTGTTTTGTTTGGGAACGCTATTTTGGCATCTACTGTGTGGTTCAATTTAATTGAGAAGCATCTGTAAACGTGATCTTCTTGTAAATCTGTTTTTTGAGATTGTGGACAAAAAATATAAACACTGTGTCCTTTTCTTTCGAAACCTTCTTTAATTTGTTTTATAGATGTTGCTACTCCATTTTTATCTGGAAGATATGTATCTGTAAATATTGCAATTTTCATATTTTATCCTAACGATTGAAGTATAACATATTTATTACTTGGATTATAATATTATTTAAATGAAAGAAATTTATTTACTTTTAGGCAAAGAACAAGGATTAAAAGAAGCTTATTTAAATGATATTTTTAGTAAGTTAAATGCTGATGATATATGTGTTACTAGGCTTTTTATGTCAGAATTGTCATCAATAGAGCTTTCTGAATTGCTTTTAACCAATTCTTTTTTTTCTAAAGAGGAAGTTTTTATTGTTTATGAGTCTGAAAATTTAAAAAATAAAAAGGATTTAGAGTTGATTTATAGTACGATCTTAAAATCTTTAAATAAGATTATTATTTTTGTTTCTAATGAAAATTCGATTAGTTTTGATCCTAAAGGTTCTTTAAATTTAGTTAAAAAAACTTTTTATGATCTATCTGATGCTGACAAATTTTTATTTGTAAAGAAAAGTTTTTTTAAACTTGGAATTAAAATTACAGATAAAGCCATACATTTAATGCTTTTCATGTTAGATGCAGATACTAAGGTTTTGCAGTTTTATGTAAATTCTTTTGCTCTTATGATTAAAAATAAAACTATTGATGAACATGACATAAATTCTTGGCTTAGTTTTATGCGTCCTGAAAATTCTTTTTCCTTGTTTGAATCAGTTTTGAAAAAGGATATGGAGTATGCTTTAGTTAAGGTTAAATCCATCTTGGAGCAGGGAGAAGATTTGGTTAACGTTGTAATGAGTCTTGGTTGGCAGTTTAAAAAATTTTTAAAGGTCAAAATAGATTGTGAGAATTTGCATGATATCCCATCTGTCTTTAAAAAGCATAAAATATTTATCTCGTTAGAGAAAGTTTATAAGATAGGACTTAAAAATTACTCGATTTTTGATATCAAATTTATTTTGAAACTTTTACATAAGTTTGATTTGTATGCAAGAGTCTATGGTAAAAATATGCATTTGAATTTATCATATTTTATGATATTAGTTTTATTAAATCAGGATAATACTATACTTGATAATTTTTCTTCTAAATTTAAATTTACTAATGTTTTGTAATTGTTATTGTCTTTATAAGACAGTGTGTAAGAGCTTTTAAGACTTTTTTTAGTATTGTTAATCTTTAACCGTTATTTTTAAGTAATATGAAATATTAAATTAAGACTCTATGGAATAAGTATTTTTTAAATTTTGATCTTCTGAGAATTTTTTTATTTTTTTAGCCATTTTGATGTTGATTTTCATTTTTTGAGCTATTTCATCTTCGTTTAAGAGAAATATATCTTTGTATGTTCCAAGCTTTTTTAAAATATTTTTGGCTTTTTGTTCCCCAATTCCTTCTATTTTACTGTAATGCAATTTTATATTTCTGCGTAGTTTTCTATTAAAGCTATTTGCTTTTCTGTGAGATTCATCTCGAACATTTTGTAATATTTTAAGAGCGGGATTTCCTTTTGAGAGTTTAATGCCTTGTGTTTTGTTTGGTAAAAATATTGTTTCTTCTTGTTTTGCTAGAGCACAAATAGTGATTTTGTCTTCAATTTTTAATCTTTTTAAAATGGAGTAAGCCGCATTTAATTGACCTTTTCCTCCATCGATTAAGATTAAATTGGGTAATTCTAATTGCTCGTTAATTAGTTTTGAGTATCTCCTTGATATAATTTCTTTTATTGCCTTAAAATCATCAATTTCACCATCATTTAGTGAATTGATTTTATAAACTCTGTATCCATCTTTAAAGGGTTTGCCCATTTTAAAGGTAACAAGTGATGCTACTGTTTTATATCCATTAAGATGAGCAATATCAAATCCTTCAATTGTTTTTGGTATTTTTGTCATTTCAAGAATGATCTTTAAATTTTCTAGTGCTCTATTGTTTTCATTATTATATGCTCTTAATGCGATTTCTGCGTTGGAAATTGCCATTTCCATTATCTTTATAGTGTCTTTAGTGTCTTCATAAACTATTTCAGTGTTTGTATTTTTAAGTTCATTTATTAGTTTTATAATATCTTCAGTTTCAATCTTTTTAAAGGTACATATTTTATCAGGTACTATCATATTTAAAGATGTATAGTATTGTGTTATAAATTCTGCTATTAGCTCATCCTCTTCATATATACTTTCATCAAAATTTATGTCTTTTTCTACTAGTTTGCCGTCTTTGTATTTAAATATTACTATTATATTTAAATTGTCGGTTTTATGAATGTATATATAGTCTGTGCTAAGTTTATTTATTTTTGTAATTATCTGTGTTTGACTTATCTCAATTAATGATCTTTTAGTTTCTTTTAACTTTATTGCTGATTCAAAATCTTCCTTTTTGATTACCCCTTTCATTTTTATTTTAATTTCATCTAAAAGTTTAGATGTGTTTCCATTTAAGATATGTCTTATTTTGTTTACTTCTTCTTTGTATTGTTCTTCAAGATCATTTCTGTAACATACCCCAAGACATTGACCCATGTGAAAATAAAGACATGGGTTTTTTGATTTTTTTTTGCATTTTCTGGTTTTAAATGTTTTGTTAATAAGGTTTAGTACTAAGTCTAAGTGTTTTGCATTAACATATGGACCGAAATATTCACTTCCGTCATTTATTATTTTCCTAGTTTTAAAGACCCTTGGGTATTTTTCGCAAGTTATTTTGATCATAGGATACCCTTTATCGTCTTTTAATTTGATATTATAGTCTGGTTTGTGCTCCTTGATTAAGTTGCACTCTAAGAGTAGAGCTTCATATTCACTGTTTGTGGTAATTACTTCTATATTTACTACGTTTTTCATTAATATTTTTGTTTTAAGACTGATTTTTTCTAGGAAGTAGTTTTTTACTCTTGCTCTTAAATTTTTTGCTTTTCCAATGTATAGTATCTTGTTGTCTTGTGAGTACATTTTATAACAGCCACTTGTTGTTGGAAATTCTTGTACTTTTTTGTGTAGACAATTTAAATGTTCTCTCATGTTGTATCTATTATTGTTTCTAAGTAATCATTTTTATTTTTGTGATATAATATTATATCATATTTGGGTTATTTTATATTTTTGATTTTTTACGTTGAAAAAGATAAAGGTCTATAATGAGATTAGTTTTTATATTTGCGCTATTTTGTTTGTGTCTTTTTAGTGTTTTTTCTCAGGAACTTAAGTTGATTCTTGATGCTAAAGATGGGTTTAAATTTATTCAGGAAGCTCATAACATTAGCTTTACGAGAGGTGATAGAGGTATTCTTGGAATTTATTTGGATAGACATAAAGGAGTTTTAGATTTTAATAATGTTGATTTTAGATTAAAAATAGAAAAGGACAGTATTGTTAAAGATGCTGCTTTAAACTATTCTATTGACTCAGATAATGCAAAAATTTCAAATTCTTTTCATAATATTGCAGGCAATTCTTTAATTTTTTGTTCAAGTCAAAATACCATTAAGCTTAAACCTTTAACAAAAAAGGCTTTTTTTTGTTCAGGTAATGTAATTTCTGATTTTACTATCCAGTTTTGGGCATACCGTTCTACTTCTATTACTGGAGAAATTATTGTAAATTGGAACGGGTATAAAAATATTAAAGGTGTTTGGCTAGATCAAGCTATTCGATTAGAGAGTGAAGGCGGAACTTTTGTTTGGAATTTTAATAATGTGTTTTTAAATGATAATGGAGAACCTATTAAGATTAAACTTAAGAGTGATGATGATTTTATTCCAAAAGAGTGGCATTTACATACTGTAAGGTATAGGCAAAAAGATGGGTTATTGGAATATTTAATAGATTCTAAACCTCAGGCCATAGAGTATGTTACTGCTGATAAGAGAGAAGGTTTTGGTTATTTATTAAATATTGGTAATTTTATTAATTTTACATTGGGACAGTATTTTACGGGGGCTATTGAGAATTTTGAAATTCATAAAAGTTTTGAAGAAGTAAATAATGCTTTCTTTTCAAGAGATAAGGGATATATTATTACAGAACCAATCAAGCTATCTAAAGATTATTCTCAAATTTTATCTGTAGAATTTGATACTGTAAAGCCAAAAGATACAGATATTTTTTATTATTATAGATTGGATAATAGGATATTTTACGAAACAGATAAGGATGGAAAAATAAAAAAGAATTTAACAGGATATTGGATTCATTTTGATCCTAAGAGTGGGGTTCCTAAATTTAATGTATCAAAATATATTCAAATTAAGGTAGAACTTTATCCAAGCGGTGATCCTGTAGACAGTCCATCTCTTTATAGCATGATTCTTACTTACATACCTGAAGCTGCACCTTTTCCTCCTCTAATAACAAAAGCTGCCCCAGGAGCTGGTGAGATATTGATTGAATGGTTCCCTGTTATTAGTAGTAATGTTGGTGGCTATTACATTTATATTGGCGTTAGTCCTGGTAATTATCATGATAAATCTGAAAATATTTTGACATCTCCTATTGATGTTGGTAATCAGACTTCTTTTAGAATTACAGGTCTTGAGAATGGAAGGCTTTATTACATTAGTGTTGCTTCTTATAATTTAGACAAAAGTGTTAATGAGTCGTCTTTTTCGAAAGAAATTTCTGTAAGACCTATGGAGTTTTTTAAGCAGTATGAATAGTATTAATTTTGAAAAAGCCTTAGAACTTTATAAGAATGGTGATCTTAAGAATGCGCTTTTAAATCTGGATGTTTTTGATGATAGTTTTGATTCTTTAGTTCTTAAATCTCTTATTTATTTTAGACTTAAGGATTATAAGGCACTTCTATATGTATTAGATACTTATCCTGTTTTAAGTGAGTATCGTTTTTTAATTAAGCTTTTACATTATGGTAAGTTTGAGGATCAGAAAGGTGAATTGGGTTATTTTCAAAATTATAATCTTGGGGTTTTTTATTTTGGATTAAAAGATTATGAGAAGTCTTTGAATTATTTTTTAAAATCTATTCAGCAACATCCTAGTTTGATTCAGGCTATTAATAATGCTGCTATTTTGCTTGAGATACTGGGCAGAAAAGATGAAGCTGACCAAATGCTTATTAAAGCTGTTGATATGGATAAGAATAATGCTCTTGTTAAGTTGAATGTTTGGTTTTTAAAAAATAATTGTATATTTAATAGTGCTAAACCGTTTGAGATAGATGAGAGCTTTAAAGAGGCTAATCTTTCTCTTGTTGTTAATTATTTGATGTATTACCTTTATTCTATTGGAGAGATAAGTAGTGCGATTAAGCTTTCTGAGAGGTTTTTAACAGATTCAAATTATTCTAAATATATTTGGCATAATAGAGCAACTATTTTGCATAAAATAGGTAATATGACGCAAGCCACTAAATCTTATGTAAAAGCTATTTTAAGTTTTCCTAATATCTATACAATATATAATATGCATATTGCTACAATAGAGCTTTTGAATTTTTCTCCCAAAAGATCTATTGATAGAATGTTGTTAGATTATCCTAATATGGATTCAGTTTGTTTTTACGCGTTTTTGTTTTTTTTAAGAAATCGTGAACTTGAAGATGCTTATTTTTATGTAAAAAAGCTTTGTGAAATTAAACCAGATACTTATTCTAAATTTTTAAATCTATTTGAATCTAGAGAAGATATTTTGATTGAAGAACTCTTAGATGAATTTGCAATGGTTTTGAAGGGCAGATGGACGTTGGAATATTTGTTCTTTATTGACAATTCTTTGAATTTAAAAGATCCTGTTTTTGTTTTTGATTATGATACTAGACTTTGTCCATATATTTGGAAAATTAAAGATGAGCATATTGAACTTAGAGCTAATAACAATGAGGTAGAAATTACTAAGAAGATTTTTTCAGATGAACTTATGCAAGTTAAATTGGATGTTACAATTAAAGAGATTAGGGATTTAATAGAGGCTTATAGGGATTTTAAGATCAATTGTTAAGATTTAAAGTTATTTTTTTGTTGACAATGTAATGACTCTAATATACTATTTTTATTAGTATGTTTGCAAGGAGAGATGCCAGAGTGGTTGAATGGGGCTTCCTGCTAAGAAGTTGTCCTTTTAAAAAGGGGACCATGGGTTCGAATCCCATTCTCTCCGTAAGAGTTTTTGTTAAGGGTTGTCTTGACAAAAGTTTCTTTAATTTATTAGTATGCTAATAATTTGGGAGAGGTGGCAGAGTGGTTTAATGCTACGGTCTTGAAAACCGTCGTAGGTTTAGCCTACCGTGAGTTCGAATCTCACCCTCTCCGTTGTTTATTTTATTATGAGCAAATTTGACAATCAGTTTTCGGTATTATTATCGAGTGGGAATATGAATTCAATTTTTCCATCTACTCGTGGTCGTATTGTGAGTACGTCATAAAAGATTAGCACATTATTGTTCTTAAAATAATATTTGTATTGTTTGAAAACTTTTTCAAATTCTTCTTCAAATTTAGATTTATTATCAGAATGAATACTAAATTTTTTAAAATCTGTTTCTACCTGTGTTCTTAGTACTTGCATCAAAGAGTCTAATTGATCTTTTGAAATTATATCTGAGAGTTTTATTTTTTCTTTTCCTCTTAGATTAATTGGATGGTATGTTGTAATTCCATTTGCATCATACTTGTCTATTGTGTATTGACTGTATAGAATTGATGTTATGTTAAGGTCTGGGTTTTTAAATATTTCAAAGTTAGAGTGATAGAAATATTCATGGTTATAGTTTTTTGATTTTTTTGTTTTAAGAGATTCGATTTTATGAGTTTTCCATTCTTTTATAAGCTTTTCAAAACCAAGTTCTAGACCTTCTGTAATAGGAATTTGGGCGTCTATGTGAAAAATATTATTATCTTCATCAGTAATGGTTTCTTTTATAATTTTTTTTTCAATATTAATGTCAGCATTTTCTATTTTTTGTGTATGTTTTGTGCATGATATTATTAGTAAAAATGTTGCTATTGTGGTTGAAAGTTTAATTGTCATTTATTGCTCCTTTTTAGAGATGAATTAATGTTTTAATTTTGAATAATATTTTTGATTATTTGTTATAAATTTGATTTTATTGTAATAAATAATAATTTTTATTACAATTGAAATTGTATCTTTGATTGTGCCCATAGCTCAGCTGGATAGAGCATTAGATTGCGGTTCTGAAGGTCAGAGGTTCAAATCCTCTTGGGCACGAAGGTCGTTGGTTTTGGAGAGATGGCCGAGCGGCTTAAGGCGCACGCTTGGAAAGCGTGTATACATGAAAATGTATCATGGGTTCGAATCCCATTCTCTCCGATTCCTAGGATCCGCACTATTGAGTGTTACCTAATCCCGTCAGGACTGGAAGGTAGCAGCGGTAAGTAATTTCTCAATGAGTGCGCAAATCTTAGGATAAATTTATTTTAGTTAAATAGGCAAATATGCTTTTATAAAATTAATACTTGATCATAAGTATTGATATATATATTGTCAAATGATGATTTTTATTGTTTGAATGCTTTTGATTTTGTGTAATTTAAGGTTTAAGTAATATTTTTCTTAGTATATGGGGAGATGGGATGATATCTGCAAGAGGTACTGCCATTAAGAGGCGTCCCAGAGATTTAAATTCTCTTGAGGGCCAAGATTTTGTTGTTGAAACCTTAAAACATTCAATAAAAAATGATAAAATAGCAAATGCTTATATATTTTCAGGACCACGGGGAGTTGGTAAAACTTCTTCTGCAAGGGCTTTTGCACGATGTTTGAACTGTAAAATAGGCCCAACAATTATGCCTTGTGATATGTGTTTCAGTTGTAAATCCATTGATAATGATAATAAACTTGATATTATTGAGATTGATGGGGCCTCAAATACTTCTGTTCAAGATGTTAAACAAATTAAAGAAGATATAATGTTTCCCCCTTCAAGCTCTAGATATAGAGTTTATATTATTGATGAAGTGCATATGCTTTCAAATTCAGCTTTTAATGCTCTTTTAAAGACAATTGAAGAGCCTCCCAGTTATATTGTTTTTATTTTTGCTACGACAGAGGTACACAAACTTCCAGATACAATAAAGAGCAGGTGTCAACATTTTAATTTTAGACTTTTGCCTTTAGATAAGGTTTATGAAATGTTAAAGCATGTTTGTCTTGAAGATAACATTAAATATGAAGATGAGGCTTTAAGGTGGATTGCTTATAAGAGTGGAGGAAGCGTAAGGGATGCTTATACTCTCTTTGATCAGATTGTGTCATTAAGTAATTCCGATATACAATTTGAACAGATTAGATCCAAGATGGGGTTTACTAGTAGTGAGTTTTTAGAAAAATTGGCACTAAGCATTCTTAATGATGATTTAAAAGAATTGCTTTGTATTTTAGATGCTGTTTTTTTAACCGGGATTTCATGTGAGCAATTTCTTCTTGATACGATTGAATTTTTTAGAGAGATATTATTTTTAAAATTAGGTATTAAAAATCTTATGTTTATTGGTATTAGACCTGAAAGTTTAAAAGAAAAATTATTAAGTTTTGACTTGAAGCATGTTGAGAGAAGTATTAGTGTACTACTTGAAACTTATAGGGATTTGCAGTTTTCAATAAATCCTAAGTATGAACTTGAGATTAATTTTATTAAGATACTTAGACTTAAAGATTACGTGCCCAGCCATGTTTTAATTAAGCAAATTCAAGATATTGAAGCTAAGGTGTTTGATGAGGTTAGTTTGAATTTAAATGATACTGATTTCAATACGGATATAGAATCAAAATTAGGAAATATCTCTTCAGTAGAGCCAGTGGAATTGGGTCTTGATAAAACTGAGACTGCATTAAAGACTGAAGTTAAAGCCTATACTCATCTTAACCTTGATGGTGATGATATTGATGAAATTTTTATAGAAACAAAAGATAATTTTGATAAGGTAGATGATAATGATAAAATTAAAGAAAGTTTTGTTTATTTAGTATCTAAGTATGTTCAAACTTTAGTATATTCAGGAGAGGTTTTGATTGACAATGATGTGCTTTATTATAAAGTTTTTAGTGGATTTGAGTACAATCAGCTACAGGCCTATCAAAATGAGATAAGAGCTGAATTTTGTAAAGAATTTCCTAGATTAAATGTTGTATTTCAAAAACAGTTTAAGGATGATGATGATGAGTTTGATAGTAAGGTACTAAAAATTAAAAACATTTTTGGAGCAAGTGAGGTAAAGTAATAGGATATGGCAGTAAATCCATTAGATTTTTTAAAGAATATGTCAGGTTTTAAAGATAACATTGATAATTTTAAAAAAGAAATATCTCAAATTGTTGTATGTGGAAGAGCAGGAAGCGATGTTGTCGTTGTTGAGATGAATGGAGAATTTGTTGTTAAAAAAGTTGCAATTAAGGAAGAATTTTTTAGTGATTTAGATAATGAGGCCCTTGAGCACATGATAAAATCGGCTTTTAATGATGCTATTTCTAAGGTTAAGGAAGAGATAAAGTCAAAAACAATGGGTTCTATTCCATTTGGGATTTAAGATTTGATTATACAAGATTTAATTGTTTTACTTTCTAAGTTGCCAGGTATAGGTAGAAAGACAGCAGTACGAATGGTTTATGATATTTTGTATAATGGTGAGGAGTATTCAAGAGCTTTGGGACAAATTTTAATCAATTTTCATTCTAGTATAAGAAAATGTAAAAATTGTTATAATTTTTCTGAGGGAGAATTTTGTAATATTTGTATGGATTTAAGTAGATGTAAAGATATGATTTGTGTTGTGGAGATGCCGCAAGACTTAGAGGTTATTGAGTCTACTAAAGAATATTATGGATTGTATTTTGTGCTTCATGGTCATCTTGATCCTTTAAGAGATATTGGTCCAAATAGGTTAAATCTTGATAAATTAAAAAATTATGTTAGGGAATTTGGGGCTCGGGAAGTGATTATTGCTACAGAATTTAGTATTGAAGGAGATGTGACAGCAAATTATATTAGTAGCATTTTAAAGAATTTAGATATTAATGTTACAAGAATAGCATCTGGTCTTCCTGCTGGGGGTAGTGTTAGTAATGCAGATAAAATTACTACTTTGAGGGCTTTGCGTTTAAGATTTAAGATGTAAGCTTAGGTATTTATTTTTATAACTTTTAAAAAGTGTTTCAATTGATTTTTTTTCTATTATTTAAGTATTAGTTTTAATTTTCTAATTTGTGGTTTTAGATATTAAATTTATTTGTAAATATATCTTTTTTTAAGCTTAATAACACAGTAAGACACTTTGACATGTTTTTATATTGATGTTTTTTTCAAAAAAATAGATTATTTTTTTTGAAATTTATGTTTATAAACTTAATAAGTTATGTCTTATAATTAACTTGAATTGTATTGGAAACATTGGGAGGTTTTTATGTCTACTTTAATACAAAGAACTTTATGTATTATTAAACCTGATGGCGTTAGGAGGGGGTTAATTGGCAATGTGATTTCTAGATTTGAAAGAACGGGACTGAAAATTGTGGCTGCTAAGATGATTTTAGTTAATAGAGAAATGGCTGAGGCACATTATTTATATGATGATGTTGCTGTAAGGCATGGTGAGTTTGTTTGGCAATCTTTGATTAATTTTATAATAAGTTCTCCAGTTTTTGTTTTTATTGTTGAAGGTGTTGAAGCTGTCGAAGTTGTTAGAAAATTTTGTGGTTCTACAGAGCCAAAGATGGCTTATCCTGGGACAATTAGGGGTGATTTTGCTTATCATAGTTTTAACTATGCGAATGAGAAGGAATTTTCAGTTTATAACGTAATTCATGCTTCTGCTAATGTTGATGATGCTCTTCGTGAAGTATCCCTTTGGTTTAAAGAAAATGAAATTTTAACTTATAAAAGGGACGATGAGTTTGAACATTATTATGGTTAATGTTGATATGAACATTGTAATACGGCCTATCTTGAAATGGGCTGGTGGTAAAAAAAAATTGTTAAACTGTATTTTAGACAATATTCCTCTTGTTTTTAATAATTATATCGAACCTTTTGTAGGCGGTGGAGCATTATTTTTTGCTTTGAATTTAAAAAATTCAATTATTAATGATATAAATTCTAATTTGATTAATTTTTATAGGGAAATTGCCTATAATTTAGATAATTTTCTATTAGAAATTAAGAAATATAATAATGCTCCTTTAACTAAGGAGTATTATGTTCAAATTAGAAATAGTTTTAATAATGATAATTTGACTAATTTAGAAAAGGCATGTATTTTCCTTTATTTGAATAAAACCTGTTATAATGGTCTTTATAGGGAAAATGGTAATGGAAAATTTAATACTCCTTTTGGTAGACATAAAAAAATTAGTCTTTATGAAATTAAGGTTTTACAATTGGCTTCTAAGCTTTTGCGGGAGGTTAAAGTTTTAAATCTAGATTTTTTTTGTTTACTTGATTTTATAAAAAAAGATGATTTTGTTTATCTTGATCCACCTTATATTCCTTATTCCAAAACAAGCAATTTTACAAGTTATAGTAAGTATGGATTTGATTTTAGAATGCATGAAAAGTTATTACAATTTTGTGACAAAATAGACAAAAAAGGGGCTAAATTTTTACTTTCAAATTCTAATACCGAGTCTAGTCTTGAACTATATAAAAACTATAATGTTACTTTTGTTGATGCGAAGAGATTTATTAATTCAAATCCAATTAAACGTGGCAGTATAAGAGAAATTTTAGTGAAAAATTTTTAGGAGTATTGCATAATTGTTGTAGTATTTGTGAGTAATTATAAAGATGAACTGTTTTAAAGAAAAGCAGAAATTTATATGTTGTGATTAGTTTATAATATAGATTTTTTAGATTTAACAGATGTGGATAATAATTATTTAAATCTGATAAGTGAGAGTCGTGTTGAGATTTTGGTGTTTATTTTTCAATTGTAAAGCTTAAAATATATTTTTTTATAATCTTGTGTAAGGGCTTGTATGATGAAATTTGTTTTGTTTTATTTTTTGTTGATTTTGCTTTTCTTAAATTGTACTTTTGATTACGATGAGCATTCTGGTAGAGCCGAAGCTGCAAAAGAAACCCCTTCAATACAAATATTGGGGATTAGTTATCATAACGTTGTAGGTGGAAAGAAGCAAACTATCTTGGAAGCTTTAAGCTTTAATTATTTTAATTATTACAAAATTTATAAAATTGATAATGGAAGATTTTTATATCATGCTTTGGAAAATCGGATTTCAGGTAAATTTAATAGTTTAGAAGGCTCTCAAGTTACTAAAGATTTAGATATAAAGGATTCTGTGGAGTTAAAAATAGAAGATGTGAATAACTATTATCTTATTAATACCAATAGGCTTTTATGGAAAGATGATGAAAAAAAACTATTATCTCCTCCAAATGAGTTAGTGTTTATTAGGTTTGATGAGAGTAATATAACTGGAAAGGGTTTTTTATATTTTTTGAAGAATAATAATTTTTATTTTTATTCTGGTATTGAGGGACTTGTAAAATGAGAAGTTTAGTTGTCTGTTTGATTTATATTTCTTTTTTAAGTAGTTATGCACAAGATGAAAAGAGTTTCAATGAGTTTTCTAAATTGAAAACCGAAAGGGATGCACAAAAAAAGAATGAATTTATTTTTAGAGCGGATTTTTCACATGGTATTTTTTCTTCTGTTTATAGGAGAGTTACTTTAAAAGGAAATCCTGAGGTGATTTCTTCTGATTTTAGGCTTAAAGCTGATGAAATTGAAATTTATGGTGAAGGGAGTGCTTATATTGAAGCCCGTGGCAATGTTTATTATGAAGATTATGTAAATAAAATGAATGTTAAGTCCCAATTTTTATTTGTTAATAGAAAATTAGATAATTTTTATCTTCAAAAAGGTGTTGAGCTTGAAGATTTGGCAAATGAACTTATTGTTAAAGCCGAAAGAATAGAAGGTAATCGTAAGACAAGTGTTTATATTATGCAGTATTCTGTTAAGATATATAAAGGTGATATTTTTGCACGAGCTGAGAATGGAATTTATAACAAGGAAGAAAAAGAGATTGTTCTTGAGGGTATTCCAGTGATTTATCAAGATGATAATTATTATTCTGCTTCAAGGATAATTTTTAATACAGAAACCAAAAAATATAATCTTGAGGGTGATGTTGAAGGTAAATTTACTCAAGTGGAGGGAGATGTTCCTCAACAAAAAAAATAGCATAAAGTCGATCAAAGAAAAGCTTAGCCTTGAGACTGTTACTAATATTGTTCTTAAGGCAGATAATGTTGTTAAGAGATATGGAAAAAAATTAGCCGTTAATGGTGTAACCATTGATGTTCATCGAGGTGAAGTTGTAGGTCTGCTTGGTCCAAATGGTGCTGGGAAAACCACAACATTTTATACTATTGTAGGTTTTATTAAAGCTAATAGTGGACGTGTCTTGATAAATAGTCATGATATTTCTGATCTTAACATGTATGAGCGGGCACGGCTAGGAATTGTGTACCTGCCACAAGAACCGTCTATTTTTAGGGAGCTTACAGTTGAAGATAATATTTTAATTGCTCTTGAGAGGCGAGAAGATTTATCTCAAACTGAGCGTAAAATGGAACTTGTAAATCTGCTTAAAGACTTTGAAATCAAGAGAATACAACATCAAAAGGCTTATACTCTCTCTGGTGGAGAGAGAAGGCGGACTGAAATAGCTAGGGCTTTAGCAGTAAGTCCATATTTTTTATTGCTTGATGAGCCTTTTGCAGGTATTGATCCTATTGCTATTGGAGATATAAAAAATATAATAAAAATTTTGAAGAGCAAGAATATTGGAGTTTTAATTACTGATCATAATGTAAGGGATGCTTTTGATATAATAGATAGAGCTTATATTATTTATCAAGGGCAGGTGCTTGATGAGGGAAATGTTGATTATATTATAAGTAGTGAAAAAGCTAAAAAGCTTTATTTAGGTGAAGAATTTAGATTATGAGAGTAATAGAGAGTGAACTTTATTATGAGTTTGAATTAGATCCTAGCATTAAATTGATCTATACTAAAAAGCCTTTTGATTTAAATATAAGAGATATTAGTATTGATAATTTAAGTTTTATTCCTAAAGATAAAAAAGTCAAATATTTAAAACAGTTACATACGAATATTGTTTATGAAGTTTCTGATGATTTTGTTAATTTTCAGGAGGGAGATGGACTTGTCTCTTCTTCCTGCAATGTTGCCCTTCTTGCTTACTATGCAGATTGTCTTCCAATATATATATATGACGAATCAAAAAAATATATCGGACTTGCTCATAGTGGATATAAGGGTAGTTTCAAGCTCATTATTTTGAAAATGTTATTTATGTTTGAGAGTATGGGTTCAAATTTTGAGGATTTGAAAATTGTATTTGGGCCTTATAATAGATTATGTTGTTATGAGGTTTCATCAGATTTTTTATCAGAAATGAATTTAAAATTTAGTAAGAAATTATTAGATATGTCTTTTTATAAAAAGGATGATAAAATATATTTTGACAATGCCAATTTTAATTTGGGATTGATTTCTAATTTTAATTTAGATGTTGAGGATTCAGGGTTGTGTACTTATTGTAATTGTAATCTTTATTCCCATAGAAAATTTAAGGGCAAGAGAAGTTACGCTGTAATTTGGAGAACTTAATTTGACTGTTAAAGAATTATCGTTTAATTTGGATGAAATGTTTAAAGTAAAGGATTACAGGAATATTGATAAGAGTCTTAATGGACTTCAAGTGGGTAATTTAGAAGTTGAGGTTAAAAGAGTTGCTTTTGCTGTTGATGCAAGTATGGCAACTTTAAGAGAAGCAAAAGATTATGATTTTTTAATAACTCATCATGGTATTTTTTGGTCAAAATCGGAAAGAATTGTTTCTGGGATACATGAAAAAGTTAAATGGCTTATTGATAATGATTTATCACTTTACTGTGTTCATTTACCGATGGATGCTCATCCTGTTTATTCTCATAGTAGAGTATTATCTGATTTTTTTGGGTTTCATAGTCCTATTCCCTTTGCAAATTATAAGGGGATTAATTTAGGGATTATTTCTATTGCTGGTTTTAATTTTTCTGAGATTTTAAAAAAAATTGAAATTCATAATAAACATATTCTTTATTACAAAAAATTTAAGGAATATGTTGAAAAGGTAGCTATTGTTAGTGGTTCTGGGTATTCTTTTTTTGAAGAATCATTAGAACATGGTGTTGATTTGTTTATAACAGGGGATACCTCTCATCAGATATATTCTTTAGCTGAAGAGTATGGTGTGAATTTGATATTTGCTGGTCATTATTTTACCGAAACATTTGGCTTAATAAAATTGATGGAATATTTTAAAAGTCAGGAAAAATTAGAGGTTAATTTTATTTTGAAAAATACTAATTTATAAGGATTTCATATGAATATAAATAGAAACAGATTAATTAACAATTTTATATTTATCTCTATTTTGGTTTTTTTTGATCAATGGTCTAAGTATTTAGTTGTTAAATATATCAAAATTGGAACTGAATATTTATCTTTTTTTGGAGATTTTTTTAAGATAATACATGTAAGAAATACTGGTGTTTTATTTTCAATAGGTTCTAATATTGATCCTAGCTTGAAGAGTTTGTTTTTTCTTATAATTCCTATTATTGTTTTGATTTTTGTTTTTTCTTTTGCTTTGAAAGAAATTAATAAAATAGTTAGAATTGCTCTTGTATTGATTTTATCTGGTGGTATTGGGAATATTATCGATAGACTTTTTAGACCGTTAGGGGTTGTAGATTTTTTGGATGTGAAATTTTTTGGTATTTTTGGACTTCAAAGATGGCCAACTTTTAACTTTGCAGACAGTTATGTTGTTATAGGAATAACTTTATTTATAATTTACGACTTGTTTGCTAAAAATCAAAGTACTAAAAATCAAAGTACCAATTTATGAAGATTTTATACTTTATTTTATGTTCATTAATTAATTTGTCTTTAATGTTTTTGGTTTTTTTTCTTGAATTTCTTTTTATTGCTAAACTAAATATTATTGTTTCGTCTGTTTTTCAGCTTATTTTAGTTTTTTTTATGATTATTATTGCAATTGTGATAAGCTATTTTTTATCAAGTATTATTTTAAAAAATATTATTTCTAAGTTTTTTAATCTGGATAAATAAAGAGAGAGGGTTTCGTGGGTTTGCGGATTTTGATTGCTGGGGAGGTTGTAGGTAAGCCTGGCATTGTTGTGATAAAGAACTTTTTATCTTCTTTTAAACAAAAAAAGGGAATTGATTTTGTGATATCTGGTAATAATTTTACTACAGGGTTTCGTGGTCTTTGTAAGAGACATGCATTTTTGCTAAAGAAGTATGGTGTAGACGTTTTAACTTTAGGAGAAAATGCGTTTGTAAGAGCTGGACTGAGTGATGAACTTGATAAATATAATTTTATTTTAAAACCTTTAAATTGTCCTACTAAATTAAAAGGTTACTCTTATTTTATTTACAGTGTTAGTGGTAGTAAGATTGCCGTAATTAGACTTGTTGGACAGACGGGAATTACAAAATATAATTTTAATAATCCTTTTTTTGCTTTTGATTATTTTTACGAAAAAATTAAGTTGCACACTAATAATATAATTGTGCTTTTTGATTCAAATACTACAGCTGAGGTTAACGCTATGTTTTTTTATCTAAAATCCAGAGTTAGTGCTTGTTTAGGTATTGGTAAGAGGATATTAACAGCAGATCTTAGGATTTTTGATGCTACTGCAGTTATTACTGATCTTGGTAGAGTTGGTAGTCTAAATAGTGTTATTGGATACGAGCCTAAATTTGAGATAGATAAATTTTTAAGAGGTTTTTTGAATAATCGATTTACTGAATCCTGGGATGGACTTGGCTTTAATGGTGTTATAGTTGAGATTGATAATGGTAAAGCTGTTATGGTTGAAATTGTAAGAGAATATATCGATTTTGATGGTCATCTTAAGAATAGTAATGATCTTTAAAGAGATACTTTTGATTTTCTAAAATGTGTTTTATGTATACAAGTTTTGTTTAGTGTGGAGGTAATAATGTATAGCTATCTTGTGGAGGGTGGTCTTAAAATAGGTGGAAAGATAACAGCTAGTGGAAATAAGAATGCGGCTTTGCCTTGCATTACAGCGACATTACTTACAGATGAGGAAGTTATTTTAGAAAATATTCCAGATATTAAAGATGTAGAAGTTATTTTAAGCATTTTAAAGGACATAGGGGCTGAAGTATTAAGGGAAGGTGATATTCTTAAAATTAAGGCTTTAAATGTTGTTAAGACTGAGATAGATTCTTCTTTGACGGATTTAATTAGGGCCTCGATTTTGTTTTTGGGCCCTATGCTTGCTAGATGTGGTAGAATCGATATTGCTCCTCCTGGTGGAGATGTTATTGGTAAGAGACGTCTTGATACTCATTTTTATGGACTTGGCAAGCTTGGTGCTAGGTTAATAGAGAGTGAACGTATTGTTTTAGAAATAGATAAGTTGGTTGGTGCTTGTATGTTTTTAGATGAGGCATCAGTCACTGCTACTGAAAATATTATTATGACTGCTGTTCTTGCTTTTGGTGAGACTGTGATAATTAATGCTGCATGTGAACCGCATGTGCAAGATTTGTGTAACATGTTGAATTCTATGGGTGCTGATATTTCTGGTATTGGTTCTAATATTATTAGAATAAAGGGTGTAAAAAAATTAAGTGGTACTAGATTTCGCATAGGTGCTGATTTCATGCAGGTGGGTTCTTTAATTAGCCTTTCTGCATTAACGGGTGGTGAGCTTGAGATTAATAAAGCTGATCCTAAAAATTTTGTTTTAATAAGACATGTATATTCAAGGCTTGGCATTAATTTTGAGTATGACAACGAAAATATATATGTTAAAGAAAAGCAGGATTTGAAGGTAAAATTGGATTTTGGGGGACATATTCCCAAAATTGATGATGGGCCTTGGCCAGCCTTCCCAACAGATCTTATGAGTATAATGATAGTAACTGCGACTCAAGTTCACGGAACTGTTCTTATTTTTGAGAAAATGTTTGAATCAAGAATGTTTTTTGTAGACAAGCTTATTAAAATGGGTGCTCAGATCGTCCTTTGTGATCCCCATCGTGTGGTGGTCACAGGAAAAACCATTCTTAAGGGAAATAATGTATCTTCTCCTGATGTTAGAGCTGGCATGTCTTTGCTTATTGCAGCTCTTTGTGCTGAAGGTGAGAGTCGTATTCAAAATGTTTATCAAATTGAAAGAGGATATGAGGATGTTGTTGTCAAGTTAGGTGCTTTAGGAGCAAAGATTACGAAAGTTGAAGAGAGGTGAAAATTTTATTTTTATTTGATTATAAGCAAGCTTGCTTTTTTAAGAAAGGCAAGATAAAAAAATGTTATTGTTAATATTATTCAGATTTATGGATTAGTCTATATGTTTTGCATTACAAAACATGGTGTTTCATGCATTTGTATATCTTTAGTATTTATTGAAGAAAAAAATTTTTCATAATTTTTTAATCTGTTTTATTTATTTTTTTAGAGTTCAATAAAAGCATTTTTTTTATATAATTTGAAAATTTATCAGTATAATAGAATTCAAGGTGTGTTTTTTATGTTATTAAGTAGAACTAAAACGAGGGAATTAATACTAGAAGGCAATTTATATCGAGTATTTTTAGTTATTAGTTTTCCTATTGTGATAACTAATTTTCTTCAGGCTTTTTATGAGCTTGTAGATATGTTTTATGTTGGGAAGCTTGGAGCTATGCCACTTTCTGCGTTATCTCTTACTGGTCCTATTAATTTCTTTATTATGGTTTTTGCTATGGGAATAGCTATAGGAAGTGTATCATTAATGTCTAGATGTATTGGAGAAGAGACTTTTGCTAAGTTTTCAAAATATGCAGGGCAATTAATATTTTTGAATTTTGTATTGTCTTTGTTTGTTGCAGTTTTGGTTTTAATCTTTATAGATTCAATTTTAGATATTATGAGTGTAAGTGGTGAACTTAGAGAACTTACAAAATCTTATTTTTATGTCGTAATTTATGCAATACCAGTAATATTTTTAAGTGTTTCCGTTGTGTATATATTAAATGCTCAAGGAGAGACTGTTATTGCAATGATGCTGATTTTGGTTGCGAATGTTATTAATTTTATTCTTGATCCAATTTTAATGTTTACTTTTGGTTTAGGTATTGCTGGTGCTGCTTGGTCTACTCTTTTTTCAAAATTAATGACAGTTTTTTCTTATTTTTTTTTTACTTATAGATTAAATTGTGGACTTAAAGTGCGTTTAAGAGACATCGTTCCAGATATTATTATAATAAAAAATATTATTAATTTGGGATTTCCGGCGATTTTTGGACAGATGATGGCGTCACTGTCTTTTTTTATTTTTAATTACATTGTAATTCAAATCAGCTCAAAGTTTTTAGCTGCTTATGGTATAGTTAATAATATTATTTCTTTTTTACTTCTTCCTGGAATGAGTATTGGTACTGGAATTATTGCGATTGTTGGGCAAAATCTTGGTGCAAAGAATATTGGCAGGGTAAAAGATATTTTAAAAAAGGGATTTTTTGTTACCTTGATAATAATGATCACAGTTGCATCATTTTTAATATCTTTTAAAGAGATTATAATAAAAACTTTTACAAATGATTTGGAAGTTGTTGGTTATGCTAATAGTTATTTTTTATTGGCATCGATTGGAGCTGTTGGATTTGGATTGCAACAAGTTTTTTTTGGAGGATTGATAGGAGCAGGCTTTACAAAGCTTGTTATGATTGTTATCTGTATTCGTCTTTGGATTATTCGTTTACCAGCTGTGTTTATTTTGCAATATTTTGGATTTATGGAAAATTCGTTGGGATATGCTTTTATAATTTCAAATTATGTGGCTTTGATTATTTTGTTATGTTTGATTTTTACTAAATATTGGGCAAAGACACAATAAGATCGATGTGCAAATTCGGATTGGTTCATTTTACGTTAGTTTGATGTTAATCTTATTGGAAACCAAAAGTAGATAAATTGGTTTTAGTAAATAAAGAAATCATACAAAATTGACCATTAATAGATCTTGATAAATTAATCTTGTTTTAGAAATATATAAAATGTGTTTTTTTGTCTCTTATTGATGTTAATTTTTAATTTAAAGGTTTTTTCTTCTCCTGCTTTAAGGGCTTCTTTAATTATATGACCAGTTTTATTTCCTTTCTTAAAAATTGCTAATGAGTTTTGTTTTATAGCTATTTTTTTATTGTTTTTAAGAGTAATGATTAATTCATTTTTATTATTAGTATGAAATTTTACGATTTCAATCTTTTCTGTATTTTTCTTTATACTAATAATGTGGGTAAGCTCTCTGCTAATTTCTTTTGATTTGATAGAATTATTTTTTATACATGATGTAGTTATGGATACAACGAATATTATAAAAATGTTTAATAGTCTTTGTTTCAAATTGTGTTGTGACATATTGTTATTTTATTGTAACCTTTTTAATGATAAGCATAAAATGATTGATAGATTTTAATATTCATATTATTTTTTCTTAAAATTTAAATTATTTTTATGATTGTCAATTGTGTATTTGTGAAATGTTGCTTATTTTTAATATTTTTATATTAAAATATTAAATGTATTGACTATATTCTAAATAATATGTAAACTAATGGAGTTATTAAGGATTCTTTTAGAAAAACACGAAAATCGGGTCAATTTCTAAAAAGTTATGTTTTTGTAAATATAGTAGTTTTACTTAGTGTGTAATTATTGTATCTTTCTATAAAGAAACAAAATAAAGTTCTTAACAATAAGAGTTTTGAAGAATAGATAAAGATTTAGATTACAAATTTTGGGAGGTGATTCATGGCTAAGGAAGTCTTTCAGAGAACAAAACCGCATATGAATGTGGGCACAATAGGGCATGTTGACCATGGTAAAACAACATTAACCGCTGCTATTAGTATTTATTGCTCAAAGGTAAATAAAGATGCTAAGGCGCTTAAATATGAAGATATTGATAATGCGCCTGAAGAGAAAGCAAGAGGAATAACAATAAATGCCAGACATATTGAGTATGAAACTGCAGGAAGGCATTATGCTCATGTTGATTGTCCTGGCCACGCTGACTATATTAAAAATATGATTACAGGTGCAGCTCAGATGGATGCTGCGGTATTGTTGGTTGCTGCTGATAGTGGAGCAGAGCCGCAGACAAAAGAGCATTTACTTCTTGCTCAGCGAATGGGAATAAATAAAATAATAGTTTTTTTAAATAAACTAGATTTGGCAGATCCTGAACTTGTTGAACTTGTTGAAGTTGAAGTTTTAGAGCTTGTTGAAAAATATGGATTTCCTGGTGATACGCCAATAGTAAAGGGTTCAGCTTTTGGAGCTATGTCAAATCCTGATGATCCTGAAGCTACAAAATGCATAAAGGAACTTCTTGAAACTATGGATAATTATTTCGATCTTCCTCAAAGAGATATTGATAAACCATTTTTACTTGCTGTTGAAGATGTTTTCTCTATCTCTGGACGTGGTACTGTTGCTACTGGTCGTATTGAGAGGGGTGTTATTAAGGTTGGACAAGAAGTTGAAATCGTTGGGATTAGAGAAACTAGGAAGACAACCGTTACTGGTGTTGAAATGTTTCAAAAGATTCTTGAGCAAGGTCAAGCAGGGGATAATGTTGGTCTTTTATTAAGAGGTGTTGATAAAAAGGATATTGAAAGAGGTCAGGTTATTGCTGCTATTGGTACAATTACTCCTCATAAGAAGTTTAAAGCTTCTATATATTGTCTAACTAAGGAAGAAGGCGGAAGACACAAACCATTCTTTTCAGGATATAGACCACAGTTTTTCTTTAGAACAACAGATGTTACAGGTATGGTTAGCTTAGAGGGTAAAGAAATGGTTATGCCTGGGGATAATGTTGACATTGTTGTTGAACTTATATCTTCAATAGCTATGGATAAGAATGTTGAATTTGCTGTTAGAGAAGGCGGTAGAACTGTTGCTTCAGGAAGGATTCTTGAAATATTGGAATAGTGTAGGGTTAGAGGTTTGTGTATCTCTAAAGTTTAGGAGAATAAATTGATTACTAAAGATAAGATACGGGTAAGACTTTTTAGTTTTGATGTTAAGATATTAGATCAAAGTGCTGAGTCTATTGTTAGGGCTGTTCAAAAATCTAAGGCACAAATTAAAGGTCCTATTCCTTTGCCGACAAAGATAAAAAAATATACTGTTTTGCGTTCTCCTCATGTTAATAAAAAATCAAGAGAACAGTTTGAAATGAGAACTCATAAGAGGCTTATTGATATTTTAGAACCTACTTCTGCTTTGATGGACTCTTTAATGAAATTAGAGCTTCCTGCAGGAGTGGAGGTTGATATTAAGCAGTAAATAGATTTTTTAAGTTATGAATTTGAGGTGTTTTAATGTTGGGATTGATTGGAAAAAAAGTTGGCATGACGCAGGTCTTTCAAGGCAATGGAGTTGTGGTGCCTGTTACGGTGATAGAATTTGAGCCCAATTATGTTATAGGAAAAAAAACGGTAGAAAGAGATGGATATGATGCTTTGATAATGGGTTCTGTCGATCTTAGGAGTTCTAAAATTTCAAAGCCTGTAAGAGGTCAGTATAAAAATTTAAAGAATGTTGAACCTAAAAGATATGTGGTAGAATTTAAGGGTCTTAAAGGTTATGATTCTGGCGATGAAATCGGACTTGATGCTTTCAGGGAGATTAAGTATGTGGACATTACTGGTACTACTAAGAGTAAAGGTTTTCAAGGGGCTATGAAGAGGCATAATTTTAGCGGTGGTCCATCTTCGCATGGTTCTAAGTTTCATAGACATCTTGGTGGTACGGGTCAAGCTACTACACCTGCTAGAACCTTTAAGGGAACTAAAATGGCTGGTAGAATGGGTGGAGAGCAACAGACTATTCAAAATCTTGAAGTTGTTTTTATTGATGAAGAAAAAAGAGCCATTTTGGTAAAAGGAGCTGTGCCAGGCGTTAAGGGTTCTTTTGTTATTGTTAAAAAGGCAAAAAAAGTGGGTGTTTAGTATGGAAAGAAAAGTTTTTTCTAAGGATGGACAAGAACTTCGAACTATAAATTTAGAGGATGGAGTTTTTGATATAGATATTAGTTATGGTTCTATATATAATGCTATTAATAATGAACTAGCCAATCTTAGGGTCGGAACAGCTTCAACTAAAACTAGGTCTGAGGTTAGGGGTAGTTCAAAGAAGCCTTGGAAACAAAAGGGTACAGGACGTGCAAGGGTTGGTACGAAGAGAAATCCCGTTTGGGTTGGTGGAGGTGTAGCTTTAGGGCCAAAACCAAGGGACTATAGTTATAGGCTTCCAAAGAAAGTTAAACGACTTGCTTTTAGATCTGTTCTTAGTCTGTGTGTGTCTGTAGAAGATAGATTAAAGATTGTTGAAAATTTTACTATTGAATCAGGAAAAACAAAAGATCTTGCTTTAATAATGAAAAATTTTATAAAGATTAATGGTAAAACAGTAATTTTATTGGGTAATGATGATCAAATGGTTAAAAGAGCAGGAAGAAATATAAGAGATTTAAAGATTTTATCTTTTAATAGACTTAGAGTTGTTGATTTATTTTATGCTAAAAATTTAATAGCACTTGAGTCTGCTATTAATGGGCTTAATGAGCTTTATGTTAAATAAAAGGGATAGTAAGGATGAGTTATGAAAGCTTATGATATAATAATTTCGCCTATGCTTACTGAGAAAACTAATATTCAAAGAGAGAATATGAATGTTTATGCTTTTAAGGTTAGGAAGCAAGCAAATAAGAAAGAGATTGGCGTTGCGATTAAAGAGCTTTTTAATGTTACTCCAATATCATGTAATTTGCTTAATGTTAAGAGCAAGGTTAAAATGGTTGTGTCAAGGAAAGGTTATCCTATTGGTAAGGGAAAAACTTCTTCATGGAAAAAGGCGTATGTTTATCTTAAAAAAGAAGATAAGATAGATATTTTTTAGTGGTTTTGGAGAAAAATATGGGTATTAAGACTTATAAGCCAAAAACTTCATCTTTACGTTATAAGACAACTTTATCTTTTGATGAGTTAAGTAAGGGTAATAGTCCTTTGAAGTCTTTAACTAGAGGGAAGGTATCTAGGGCTGGAAGAGATTCTTCTGGAAGAATTAGTGTTAGAAGAAAAGGTGGGGGACATAAAAGACGGTATAGAGAGATTGACTTTGGCAGAAGGGATAAGTTTGGTATACCTGCTCGAGTTGTGTCTATTGAGTATGATCCAAATAGAAGTTCTAATATAGCTTTGCTTGTATATAGAGATGGGGATAAAAGATATATTATTGCTCCTAAAGGAATTAAAGTTGGTGATATTTTAGAGAGTGGTCCAAATGCTCCAATAAGGATTGGCAATGCTTTACCATTTGAGGACATTCCTGTTGGTAAAGCAGTGCATAACATTGAGCTTAATGTTGGAAAAGGTGGACAGCTTGTAAGAGGTGCTGGAGGATATGCGATGGTGCTTGCTTCTAAGGGAGATTATGTAACGGTTAAGCTTCCATCAGGTGAAATGCGCATGATCTTTAAAAAATGCATAGCGACTCTTGGAGAAGTTGGCAATGAAGATTATATAAATGTTTCTATTGGTAAAGCTGGTAAGAATAGATGGCTTGGTAAAAGGCCTAAGGTAAGAGGTGTTGCGATGAATCCTATCGACCATCCACATGGAGGTGGTGAGGGTAAGACTTCTGGGGGTCGTCATCCTGTATCTCCTTGGGGACAGCCAACTAAGGGATATAAGACTCGTAAGAAAAATAAGTATTCAGATAAATTTATCATTAAAAGAAGAAATAATTAGGAGTGTGTAGTGGCAAGATCTATTAAAAAAGGACCTTTTATAGAAAAGAGTCTTTATCAAAAAGTTTTAGCCTCTTCTGGCAGAGAGAAAAGGGTGGTAATTAAAACCTATTCTAGAGCCTCAACAATAATTCCTGAGATGGTAAGTCTTACTATATCTGTTTACAATGGAAAATCTTTTATTCCTGTATATATTACTGAAGATCTTGTTGGGCATAAGCTCGGGGAATTTTCACCTACAAGAATTTTTAGGGGACATGCTAAATCAGATAAGAAGGGAAGGAAGTAGAGTTTATGTTTGTAAATAGAAGATATACTGCAAGAGGCAAAAATTTGCCATCTTCTCCAAAAAAAGTAAGGCCTATAGCTGATAATATACGAGGGAAGCCTTACAGTGAAGCTATTGCGATACTTTGTTCTATGCCCAATAAATGTGCTAAACTTTTAGGTAAGGTGGTCAAATCGGCTGCATCGAATGCTATGTATCATAACAGAAATCTTTCTGAAGATATGATATTTATAAAAACAGTCATGGTAGACGATGGGCAAAGGCGTAGGAGCATTTGGCCTAGAGCTAGGGGTAGAGCAGATAGGCTTGTTAACAGAAGTTGTCATATTTTTGTTGAAGTTTATGAAAAGATGTATGGTGGAGAATAAGATATGGGTCAAAAAGTACATCCTTACAGTTTAAGAATTAAGATCAATAGGGATTGGAAATCAAAGTGGTATTTTGATAAAAAATTATATTCTGAGATTCTTCACGAAGATTTTTTAATAAGACGGGAAATTATGAAGTTCCTTAAAGGAATTAGGTTCGATATTTCTGACATAGAGATTATTAGAAATAATCTTCAAAGAGTAACAGTAGTAATTTCCACTCCAAGACCTGGTTCTGTTATTGGTGTTAAGGGCGCCAATCTTGAAAAAATTGGACAATTATTAACTAGAAAAATATCTAAAAAAATTAATATTAAAATAAAAGAGATTAAGAAGCCAGAATTTGATGCACAAATTGTTGCTAATGGGATAGCAAAGCAACTAGAAAATAGAGCTTCTTATAGAAAACTTTTAAAGTCTTCACTTTTATCTTCTATTTCTAAAGGTGTTCAAGGTGTAAAAATTAAAGTTTCAGGCAGGCTTGGTGGAGCTGAGATTGCCAGAAGTTTTGAAGTTAAAGAAGGAAGGATTCCTTTACATACTCTTAGAGCTAATATAGATTATGGTTTTGCCGAAGCGCAGACAACTTATGGTGTTATTGGTGTTAAAGTTTGGTTGTTTAAGGGAGAAGTTTTAGGAAAACAGACTAATTCAGATGCTGGTCAGGTAATTAATAAAAAAACTTCAAGAGAAAAGAGTGAGCATTTTGACAAAAATAGAGTAGATGATAAGAGTAAAAAAGTTGTCAATGACGATAAATTTTCTAAAAAAAAATTAGAATTTGGATCTAAATCCAATAGTAGTTTTAAAAAGAAAAGTGGTTCTGATGTCTAGAATCTTTAAGGAGCGTTAAATGTTAAGTCCTAGAAAGGTTAAATATAGGAAGAAGCAAAGAGGAAGACTTTCTGGAGAGGCTCAGAAGGGTAACGAGATATCTTTTGGAGAATATGGACTTGTTTCTCTTGATACGTATTTTATTACTGCACGGCAGATTGAAGCAGCTCGTGTTGCTATGACACGTAGAGTTAAGAGGGGCGGTAAGGTTTGGATCAGAATATTCCCAGATGTGCCTTATACTAAAAAGCCGGCTGAAACGAGAATGGGTAAAGGTAAGGGAGGCGTTGATCATTGGAATGCTCCTGTTAAGCTTGGAACCGTTATGTTTGAGATGGCTGGAGTGCCTAGAGAACTTGCTGAGGCAGCTATGATGCTTGCTAGTTCTAAGCTCCCGGTTAAGACTACGTTTGTGGTAAGGCGAGATTTGAGGTGAGTTATGTTGAAAAAATTTAGGGATCTTACTCTTGAAGATATGAAAGCTAAGAGATTGGCTTTAAAAAAAGAATATATGGACTTAAGATTTAAGGCTGTGGTTGGTCATGTTGAGAATTCTTTAAAAAAAAGAGAGCTGAGGCGAGATATTGCAAGGCTTAATACAATAGTTCATGAATATGAAATAGGTATTAGAAAGGTTTGAGTTTTATGGCAAAGGAAAATAAGAAAGAGTTGATTGGAAAGGTTGTTAGTGATAAGATGAGTAAAACAATAGTTGTTGAAATTGTTCAAAGGAAAATGCATCCTATCTATCATAAGTACTTAAAAGTTAGCAGAAGAGTGAAAGCTCATGATGAGAGAGAAGAATCAAAACTTGGAGATAAGGTAAAGATTATTGAGTCCAGGCCTATTAGTAAAGAAAAAAGATGGATGCTTGTTGAAGTCTTGGAGAAGTCAAAATAATTTCAGTTATTTTTGTAGAGGAGATTAATTATGGTACAGATGCAGACACATTTAACGGTTGCTGACAATACAGGCGGTAAGATAGCAGAGTGTATAAAAGTTCTTGGTGGAAGTAAAAAACGATCTGCTAGGGTTGGAGACATAATAGTTATTGCTGTGAAGCAAGCAATTCCCAATTCACCTATTAAGAAAGGAGAGGTGCATAAAGCAGTAGTTGTTAGGACCTCAAAAGAAATAAGACGGAAGAATGGGACTTATGTTAGATTTGATGATAATGCATGTGTTATACTTGATGCTAATTTGAATCCAAGAGGTAAAAGAGTTTTTGGACCTGTTGCAAGAGAGCTAAGGGATGCTAACTTTATGAAAGTTGTCTCATTAGCTTCAGAGGTAATATAAGGGGCTATTTATGAAGACGAAGTTGAAAGTAGGCGATAATGTAAAAATTCTTTGTGGTAAGGATAGAGGTAAAACAGGTGAAGTTGTTAGCATAGATAGGAAAAATCTTAAGGTTATTGTTAAGTCTTGTAATATGGTTCAGAAGGTTGTCAAGGCAAGAACTCCTCAAGAGAAGAGCAAGATAATTGATAAGGAAGCACCTATAGATATTTCAAATGTAATGTTATTTTCAAGTGGTATAGCTTCAAGAATAGGGTTTAAATTTGAAAATAATGAAAAAAAGAGATACCTTAAAAAGAATGGGGAGAATGTTTAGCTTATGAGTTATGTTCCTGTGTTAAAGAAGCATTATAAAGATAATATTATAAAAGAGCTTGTTAGTGAGTTCCAATATAAATCTATTATGCAAGCTCCAAAAATAGAAAAAATTATTGTTTCTATGGGAGTTGGTGATGCTGTTAAAAATAAAAAGCTTTTAGATTCAGCTGTTTATGAGCTTAGTCAAATCACTGGTCAACGAGCTGTTAAAACAAAGGCCAAAAAAGCCATTGCTGGATTTAAGATTAGACAAGGTCAAGAGATAGGCGCTAAGGTTACTCTTCGCGGTAATATTATGTATGAGTTTTTATATAAACTTATTAATTTGGCGTTACCTCGTGTTAAAGATTTTAGAGGTGTAAATGGCAATGCATTTGATGGTAATGGTAATTACTCTTTTGGAATAGCAGAGCAAATAATATTTTCTGAGATAGATTATGATAAAATAGAGAGGATATCTGGCTTGAATGTTACAATAGTAACTACGGCTTTAAACGACAGAGAGGGTAAAGCTTTGCTTTCGAAGTTTGGTATGCCATTTAGTAATTAGAGGAGTTTTTATTTATGGCTAAAAAATCAATGATAGTTAAGGCCTTACGAAAGCCAAAATATAAAACGAGACAAAAAAATAGATGTAAGTTATGTGGTCGTCCAAAGGGGTATATGAGAGATTTTGGTATGTGTCGTATATGCTTTAGGAATCATGCATCTGCAGGATTAATTCCTGGGGTCTCAAAATCAAGCTGGTAAGGAGAATTTATGGCTGTTACGCATTCAGTGGGAGACATGTTAACTAAGATAAGAAATGCAAGTAGGGTTAAGCATGAGTCTGTAGACTTAAAGATGTCTAAAATAAATAAGTCTATCTTAGGCATTTTGAAAGAAGAAGGATATATTAAGAATTATAATGTTTTTGATAAGCAAGGCATTTCTTTTATTAAGGCCATACTAAATTATGATAATAAGAGAAATCCGGCTATAAATAGAATAGATGTTATTTCGACTCCTGGTAGAAAAGTTTATTCTTCATACAAAAATATGCCAAGGATAAAGAATGGGTATGGCATATTAATAGTGTCTTCTTCAAAAGGTGTTATTACTGGCAAGCAAGCCAAAGATAATAAAGTAGGTGGTGAGCTAATTTGCTCAGTTTGGTAAGGTTAAGAGGTAGGTAAATATGTCACGTATTGGTAAACTTCCTATAAAGATAGTTGATTCTGTTAAGGTTGATATTAAAGACAACATAGTAACAGTTGAGGGTAAGAGAGGCAAATTAAGCCAAGAAATAAAGAGTAGCATTAAGGTTAGAGTTGAGAATAGTAATATTATTGTTGAGCGTTCTTTTGACGATAAACGGACAAGAGCTTTTCATGGACTTTATAGAAGTTTAATTTCTAATATGGTTAAGGGAGTATCTGATGGATTTTCAAAATCTCTTACTATTAGTGGTATAGGGTACAGGGTTGAACAACAAGGCGCAAGTCTTTTTTTTAACTTAGGATATTCAACTCAATTTGAGTATGTGATTCCCGAGGGAATTAATATTCGACTTGATGGTAATACCAAAATTGCTGTTGAGGGTATAGATAAGTGTAGAGTTGGACAAGTTGCTGCTGAGATTAGAGGTTTGAGGGTTCCTGAACCATATAAGGGTAAAGGAATTAAATATGATAATGAAGTAAGCAGACGCAAAGTAGGGAAATCAGGAGTAAAAAAATAGGTTTTAGGTGAGTATTTATGAAAAAAGTAAAAGAAGCTGAAAAAAGAAATATAAAACGTAAAAAGAGAATAAGAGATAGAATTGGATTTGGTGTTGCAGATAGGCCTAGAGTTACAGTTTTTAAGTCCAATAAATATTTTTATGCTCAAGTCATTGATGATGTGGCAGGTCATACTCTTGCAAGTGTTTCTACTCTTGAAAAAGATCTTAAATTGAACAAAAATATTGATGATGTAAAAAAACTTGGCAAAATTTTTGCAAAAAAACTTAAAGATAAAAACATAAATAAACTTATTTTTGATAGAAATGGTTATAAATATCATGGTCTTATTGCAAATTTTGCAACTTCTTTGCGTGAAGCCGGTATTGATGTTTAGGGGGAATTATAGTGGAATCTCAAGTTCATAAAAAGCAAATAGAGAAATTGATATCATTAAGTAGAGTTACTAAAGTTGTAAAGGGTGGGAGAAGGTTTTCTTTTTCTGCTTTTATGGTTGTTGGTGATGGAGAAGGTCAGGTTGGCTGGGGATTTGGTAAGGCCAATGATGCTAGTGATGCAATCAAGAAGAGTTTAGCTAGTGCTAGAAAAAATTTAAGGGTTGTTCCTATTAGAAAGGGTACTTTTCCTCATATGGTCATTGGGGATTTTAAAAAAGCCAAAGTTTTAATTAAGCCAGCAACTCAAGGTACTGGTATTATTGCAGGTGGACCTGTTCGTGCTGTCATGGAAGCTTTGGGAGTCCATGATATTTTAAGTAAATCTCTTGGTTCAAATAATTCTATGAATGTGGTAAAGGCGACTTTTAAAGCATTTGACTTGGTTTTAGATGCTAGAAAAGTAGCAGAAATAAGAGGTAAAACTTTAAGGACTTTATGGGGTTAGTGTATGATTAAGAGAAAATTGCGACTTCAGCTTAAAAAGATTAGGTTTAAAGCCTCAAGATCTAGGTTGAAGAATAAGGCTTTTATTAAAAAGATGAAAAATAATAGAGAAATTCTTACTAAGAGCGACATTAAGATCGAGGTTGAACTTAAGAGAAGTCTTATTGGGAAATTAGACAGTAAAGTTAAGACATTGAGAGCTTTGGGTCTTAAGAGAATAGGAGATAAAAAAGTTCATGTTTTAAACAAATCTCTTCAAGGTATGCTTAATAGTGTAATTAGCATGGTTTTATTAAGTGAGGTAAAGAATGATTAAGTTAAGGAGGCCTTTAGGAGCTAATAAGTCTCGAAAAATTGTTGGTAGGGGTCCAGGTTCTGGTCTTGGAAAAACCTCTGGTAGAGGACAAAAAGGCCAAAAGGCTAGAAATAATTTGCCAAGGATTGGTTTTGAAGGAGGACAAACTCCTCTTTATAGGAGACTTCCAATAAGAGGTTTTTCCAATCATGATTATAAGGTAAGGTATGAAATTGTAGGACTTGGGGATATAGATAAAAATTTTGAAGATGGAAATTTAGTAAATTATAATACTTTGTTACAAAAAGGGCTTATAAGTAAAAATAAAAAAAATATCAAGATTTTGGCTAATGGTAATCTTACTAAAAAGGTAAATTTTGAAGTTTCGCGTATTTCAAAGTCTGCTGAAGAATTGGCAACGAGAATTGGTTGCAGTATTAAATTGGTTTGAAATGGTAGTGAAATGAAAGGTTTGTTTTTTAATTTATTTACAATTGAGGATTTAAGGAGCAAGTTTTTATTTACTCTGTTTATTCTTTTTATTTTTAGAGTTGGCTCTTACTTGCCAATACCAGGGATAGATCCTGTGGCTCTTCGAAGTTATTTTAAATCCCAGTCAGATTTTTCAATTACTAATTATTTTGATTTTTTTTCAGGTGGTGCTTTTAGTAATTTTTCTATATTTATGCTTAGCATAGGTCCTTATATTTCAGCATCAATTATTATTCAGCTTCTCGTTTATTCTTTTCCTTCTCTTAAAAAGATGCAAGAAGGGGATAATGGAAGAAAAAAAATAAAAAAATACACAAAATATCTAACAATTGTTGCGGCTGTAGCCCAAGGATATGCCACTAGTCTTTATGCTAAAAGCATTCCAGGTGCACTTAATATGCCTTTTTATAGATATATTTTTATTGCTATTTTAACAGTTACAACAGGTACTTTTATTCTCTTGTGGCTTGGTGAACAAATTAATCAAAGAGGAATTGGGAATGGTGTATCTTTAATAATTTTTTCAGGAATAGTGGTTAGACTTCAAGCGGCTTTATTTAATCTTTTTCAAAGCATGCGAGATCCATCTCAAAATATTAATCCTGTCTTTGTGATATTGGTATTAAGTGTTTTTATTTTAGTTGTTATATTGATTATATATGAGTATAAGGCACAAAGACGGATTGCTATTCATTATGCTAGAGCAAACTCAAGGAATACAGTTAGTTCATATTTACCAATCAAGCTTAATCCGTCAGGTGTTTTGCCTGTTATTTTTGCATCTGTGCTTATTACCTTGCCTTTGCAAATTTTGAGTGGATTTGCTGGAACTTCTATTCTCTCAAGACAAATTTTATCTTATTTAAGACCTAATGGGCTTTATTATACCTTATTGAATGTAGTCTTAATAATAGGTTTTACATATTTTTATTCAAAGATACAATTGAGTCCAAAAGATATAAGTAATAATATTCGCAAAAATGGGGGAACTATTCCAGGTATAAAGGCGAATGAGATGGAGGGTTATTTAGATAAAATTATGAATAGAACATTATTTTCAGGTTCTATTTTTTTGTCTATTATTGCAATTATTCCGTTTTTAGTGCAGAATATTTTTAGATTTCCTTATGATGTCTCAAGGATTATGGGTAGTTCTTCACTCCTTATTATGGTAGGAGTAGCTCTTGATACATTAATTCAGATTGATGCATATTTAAAGACTCAAGGATTGTCGCGTGGATCTGGCAAAAAGTATGCTTTTTTGCAGAAATTTTAGGAGTAATTTATGAAAGTTAGGGTAAGTGTAAAGCCAATTTGTGAAAAATGTAAAGTGATAAAGAGAAAAGGTGTTTTAAGAATTATTTGTGATAATCTTAAACATAAACAAAGACAAAAATAAGGGGAAAAAATGGCTAGAATAGCAGGAATAGATTTGCCAAATAACAAACAACTTCAAATAGCTCTTACGTCTATTTATGGCATAGGAAGAGCTAGGGCTTTAGAAATTTGCAAAAAAACAGATATTTTACCAGAAAAAAGAGCTAAAGATTTGGATAATGATGAAGTTAATAAGCTTAGGAAAATAATTGAGAGTGATTATGTTGTTGAGGGAAAGCTTAGAAGTGAGTTAGCTATGTCTATTAAGAGGCTTATGGACATTGCATGTTATAGAGGACTTAGACATAGAAAAGGTTTACCCTTAAGAGGGCAGCGAACTAAAACTAATGCAAGAACCAGAAAGGGAAAGAGGAAAACTGTAGCTAATAAGAAGATGGCTGCTAAATAAAGTTATTTTGCTTATGGAGGAGAGATAAGTTTGAGTGCAAAAGTATCAACTAATAAAAAAAAGGTAAAAAAAAATATTGGTGAAGGCAATGTTTATATACAAGCTACTTTTAATAATACCATCGTAACTGTATCAGATATAAGAGGAAATACTTTAGCTTGGGCAAGTGCAGGTGGAATGGGATTTAAGGGTGCTAAAAAATCGACTCCTTATGCTGCTCAGATGACTGCAGAAGCGGCTTTAGGTAAAGTTAAGGATTTTGGTATTAATTATGTTCATGTTTTTGTTAAAGGTCCAGGAATTGGTAGAGAGTCTGCCATACGAACTGTTGGATCAACAGGTATAATTGTTAAATCAATCTCAGATGTTACTCCAATACCGCATAATGGGTGTAGACCTAAGAAAACTAGACGAGTTTAGTTAGAGGAGCTATTGATGTCTTTAGGAAAGCTTTTGAAAGATTTTACTATACCTGATAGGATTGAGTTTTTAAGAGGAGAGGATGATAGTTCTTATGGAAAATTTATAATGTATCCTTTTGAGAAAGGTTTTGGTGTTACTATTGGGAATACTTTAAGGCGAGTTTTGCTATCTTCTATTGAAGGATATGCTATTTCTGCTATGAGGATTCAGTCTAATCAAGGTGGGGCTTTAAAAATCGTTTCAAGTGAATTTGATTTAATACCTGGTGTTGTAGAGGATACTCTTGAAGTAATTGCTAATATTAAGAATATTCACTTAAAGTTAGATGAGGGAGTTAATTGTACTACAATAAGTCTTTCTGTTAATGGAAAAGATACTAATGTTTTAAAGGCAGTTCATCTTGAAAGAGAGGGAGTTGAAGTTTTTAATAAAGATTTAGTTATTGCTACACTTTCAAGTGAGGCAAATTTGGATTTTGAATTTCAAATCAATTACGGGAGAGGTTATGTTTCTTCTGAGCAGAATGCTAAATATTTAGAAGAAGTTAATACCATTGCACTTGATTCTATATTCTCCCCAATAGAAAAGGTGACATATTCTGTTGAAGATACTAGAGTTGGACAGAGATCTGATTATGATAAACTTGTTATGGAAATTTGGACAACAGGTGTAATTAGTGCTAAAGACGCAATTAAAAAAGCGGCTTCTATAGTGAGGGACTTTTTGCTTCCATTGGTTAATTTTGAAGATAAGGTTGTACATTCTGTTGAAAATTCTGAACTTAGAGATTCCGATATACTTAGTATAAATATTGAGAAATTAAATTTATCTGTTAGATCTCTTAATTGTTTAACCAAGGAAAATGTTAAAACTTTAGGAGAACTTATTAGCAAAAGTGCAGAGGACCTTTCTAAGGCAAGGAACTTTGGGAAAAAAAGTTTGGAAGAAATAATTGAAAAGCTTAGCGCTTATGGATTATTTTTGGGAATGTCTAAGGCAGAAGCTCTAAAAATATTGAATAAAAACGATAAAATATCTCATTAAAAAGAAGGGAGACCATTGTTATATGAAAACTAAGGTAGGATTTAATAGGTTAGATAGAAAGTCAAGTCATAGAAAGGCGCTTTTAAGAAATATGGTAATTTCTCTTTTTAGGCATGAAAAAATAACTTCTACTAAAGCAAAATTGAGTGAAGTTAAGAGATTTGCTGAAAAATTAATTACTAGGGCTAAAATTGATAGTGTGCATAACAGAAGAGAAGTATCAAAGTTTATACATGATAAATATATTTTGAATAAATTATTTACTAGAATTTCTCCTATCTTTAAAGAAAGAAAGGGTGGGTATACTAGGGTTATTAAGCTAGGACAAAGGTATGGAGATGCAGCTGAGATGGCAATTCTTGAACTAGTTGATAAAACCTTAGAAGAAAAGCAGTAGTCTTACATATTAAATATATCCTTTTAAAGAATTTATATTTAATTGGTTTGGTAGAATAGGGGGTAAATTGTATGTCATATATTACTTTTTCTTCTATTCTTGCTGGTGTTTTAGGTATTGTATTAGGTTTTTTAATAAGAATTATTTTAGGTAAATTTTCTTTATTAAATTTAGATAAAAAGCTAAAGAAAGTACAAGAAGAGGCAATCGTAGAGATAGAAAATGAAAAAAAACGAGTTATTTCACATGCAAAAGCTCAAATGCTTAAAGAGAAGAACCAGCAGGATAGGGAAATAAGAGAGCGAAAAAATGAGGTTTTTAATTTAGAGAGAAGATTATTACAAAGAGAAGAGACTTTAGATAAAAGAATATCAACTCTTGATAAGCAGCAAAGTAGGATTGATTTTAAGCTTAAGGAATTTGAGCAAAAAGAAAAAATAATACGAGATAAGGAATTATCTCTTGTTAAAAAGTTAGAAAATATTGCTGGTCTTACAAAAGAAGAAGCAAAAAAGATTGTAATTGAAAAAGTTGAAAATGAATCCAAGAGAGATGCTCAAATTATTATTAATAAAAGTGAACAAGAGGCTCAACTTCTAGCAGATAAGGTAGCTAAAGATATATTGGTCTCTACTATGCAACGTATAGTAACAGAAGTCAGCTCTGAGTTTACAGTTACTTCTGTTGAACTGCCTAATGATGAGATGAAAGGTAGAATCATTGGTAAAGAAGGACGTAATATCAGGGTTCTTGAGACATTAATAGGTGCAGATATTATTATTGATGACACTCCTGAGGCTGTTGTTATATCATGTTTTGATCCAGTAAGAAAGGAGATAGCAAAAAGGACCCTTGAAAGACTTGTTGCAGATGGGCGAATTCATCCTGCAAGAATTGAAGAAATTGTTTATAGCGTTACTAATGAGATTAATAATATTATTCTTGAGGAAGGCGAAAAGGCAGTATTTGATTTAAATATACATGGATTTGACAAAAGGCTTATTAGAGGTCTTGGAAGGCTTTACTTTAGAAGTAGTTATGGTCAAAACGTTCTAATTCATTCAAAAGAAACAGCAATAATTGGAGAAATTTTAGCTAAAGAGATGAAGTTAGATCCTGTTGTTGTCAAGAGAGCATGTCTTTTGCATGATATTGGAAAGGGTATGGAGAGTATTTCTGAGAATAGTGAGGGGCATGCTATTACGGGTGCTGAGCTTGCTCAAAGTTGTGGAGAGAGCGATATTGTTGTCAATGCTATTGCTGCACATCATAATGAAATAAAGCCTGAAAGTTTTGAGGCTATCGTCGTTCAAATAGCTGATGCTATTTCTGCATCTCGTCCTGGTGCAAGACGTGAAAGTTTGAACAATTATATAAATAGACTTAAGAGACTTGAAGAGATTGCATATGGATTTGATGGTGTTCAAAAGTGTTATGCAATTCAGGCAGGTCGTGAAGTTAGAATCATCGTTGACAATTTATTGATTAATGATGAGAAAGCTACTATTCTTGCAAGAGATATTGCAAAGAAAATAGAAGTTGAGATGAGATATCCTGGTAAAATAAAAGTTACTATTATTCGTGAAACTAGAGTTATTGAGTATGCAAGATAACGATGTGATTAGAGCGTTAATAATTGGAGATGTCATAGGTAATGGGGGCCTTAAAAAGGTCTTTTTTAATCTTAAAAATCTTAAAGAGAAATATAATATAGATTTGACAATTGTCAACGGGGAAAATTCCTCAAGTGGTTTTGGAATTACTCCAGAGATAGCAGAAAATCTTTTTAAGGCAGGTGTTAATGTTATTACTTCAGGTAATCATGTTTATGCAGATAATAGTATAAGGGAGTATTTGGATAAACAGGAGTATATTTTAAGACCAAATAATTTTTCAGATCTTCTTGAGGGACATGGGTATTGTATTTTAAATGTTAGAAATGAAAAAGTTGCTGTTATAAATGTTCAGGGATTTTTAGGAATGACTTTCATTGTTAAAAATCCTTTTGAAAATATAAAAAAAGTTGTGAACATGATTAAAAATAAAGTTAAAACTATTTTTGTTGATTTTCATGCTGAGAGTAATTATGAGAAAGAGAGTTTTGGATATTTTTTGAATGGATTGGTAACTGGAGTTGTTGGTACTCATACACATATAATGACGCAAGATGAGAGAATCCTAGATAAGGGGACGGCTTATATTAGTGATCTTGGTATGACAGGTAGTTTGAATTCTGTAATAGGGTTTAATCCTGATATTTCTCTTAAAGGATTACTTGAATATGTGGCTTTACGAACAGAGACTGTTGAAGAGGATGTGATTATACAGGGAGTTGTTATTACTTCTCATTTAAAAACAGGACGTGCTTTGAAAATTGAAAGAATACAAAAATAGTTTATTAAATGTGCTTTGCAAGAATTATCCAGGTCTGACAAGAGAAGAACTTAGAATTTTAATTTTGACTGGCAGGGTATATGTCAATTCTCACAAAGAAAGAAATCCTAAAGTTTTGCTGTTAAAGAATAGTAAAATAAACTTAATAGAAACTGAGTCTATGCAATTTGTTTCAAGAGGAGGTCATAAACTTTTTGAATCTTTAAAAACATTTAAAATTACAGTTAAGGATAAAATTTGTATAGATGTTGGTGCTTCAACAGGTGGTTTTACAGATTGTCTTTTGCAAGAAGGTGCAAAGTTAGTCTATACAGTTGATGTTGGATTTAATCAGCTATCTTATAAGTTAAGGGTTGACCCAAGGGTTAAAGTTTGTGAAAAGACTAATATTTTTGATATTAAACAATTTGACATACAGCCTAATTTAGCCGTTATTGATGTTTCTTTTAGATCTGTAATTAGTATATGTGCAAATTTAATTGATAAGCTTTCTGATAAGCTTATCGTTGTTCTTGTTAAACCTCAATTTGAGCTTAAAGGATTAAATTTAGATATAAAAGATTTTAATGGTATAGTTGAAAAGAGATATCTAAATGAAATATTAAATAAGATAATTAAAAAGTTTTATGATAATAATCTACAAATTAAAAGTATATTAAAACTTGCAACCAAAGGACGAAAAGGCAATCAAGAATTTATGTTTTTGGTTGTTAAAGATAATTCAATAAATCTTATGCAATCTCTTGCCCTTCTTGATGATATTAATTTTTAATATTTTGCGAATTTTTTGTTATCTAGTATTTCTGAAAAGTCTAAATTTAAATCTTCAAGTATTATTGGATTGTTTTCAATTTTTAAAGTTATTCCGTTGATGCCCTGAATTTCAAGACATGTTAAAATAATTTGCTTGACTTGATTAATTGTTCCTTCTACTCCAAAACTATTTTCATAAAACTCTTTAGATAAATTTATGTGAGCAATTCCATCATTTATACTTAAGTTTAATACTTTGGTATTGATAGGAATTAAACTTAGGAAATTATTTTTAAGTTCATATTCATTAGGACCGTTAATTAGTGCCTTTAATGTTTCTTTGAGAATATTTTTATCATAGTGAATAGTTCGCTTAATCCATTGTTTTAAAAAATGTCCCTCAGTGGTGACTTTTATGAAATATAGCTTAACTTCTTTTTTGTTTTTTAAATATTTTTGTTCTTGATATTTAAATTTTTCTTCGATTTTTTGTATTTCAGGGGGCTTTATTAGAAATTTTTCATTGTTAAGTATTTTAATAGTTTCACTTTTTGTATTTTCTAGTTTTGCTTCTATCTTATTAGGTTTTGATTGACTAAATTCAAAATTGTCATTATTTTCAATTTGATCATTGAATATATTTTTAATGAATGAATTTTTAATTATTAGTAATAAGCACAGCCCTGTTAAGAATATTGCAAGTAATACTAAAAATATATCTGTTTGATTAAAGCTATTTGTTTTTCGTTTACTATTTCTTTTTTTCTTTATCAATTGGGCGTCCGTTTATAATTGGCATAAAGCTGTAATATTTGATATTATAATAGAAAAACCTACGTAAGGAAAGAGGCAGTTTAGCTTTGATTGGTTCTAAAGTTCAAGATTATAAAAGTGTTCTTATTGTTGGCAGACCAAATGTTGGAAAGTCTACTTTATTTAATAAGCTTTTAAACTCAAATAGAAGTATTACTGATGAAATTTATGGAGTTACTAGGGATTTGATAAAAGAAATTTGTACAGTAGATTCTTATAAATTTTATTTGATTGATGCTGGTGGATTTACCCTTTTAAGGGATGAACTTAGTAGGGTTGTGGTTAATAAAGTTATAAGCTTGCTTGATAGTATTGATTTGATCCTGTTTGTTTTAGATGTAAATGAAATCTTATTAGAAGATTATGAGCTTATTGAGAGGTTAAGAAAATATAGTGATAAGATAGTCTTGGTATTAAATAAAATAGATAGTCATCATAAGGAAGCCTTAACTTATGAATTTCAAAAGTTAGGATTTCAAAAGAGTTTTTTAGTTAGTGCGACTCATGGAAAAGGGGTAAATAGCTTAAGAATTTTTTTGAAAAATTCAGTAGGCAAATTGGCAAGTGATGATAATGTTGATGTTAAGATTGGCATTATAGGGAAGCCAAATTCAGGCAAGTCTACTCTTATTAATTTTTTAGCAGGACGTGAAGTTTCAATTGTGTCTCGGGTTGCTGGGACTACAAGGGATTTTGTTAAAGCAAGATTTCAAAGGAATGGTAAAACATTTGAGCTTATTGATACGGCTGGAATAAGGCGAAGAGCAAGGGTAAATGAACTTATTGAACATTATTCTGTAAGTAGAGCTTTAAGAGTAATTGATATGGTAGATATTGTCTTTTTATTAGTTGATATTAAAGAAGACTTGACGGCTCAAGATAAAAAAATTGCTCATTATGTAACTAAACGAGGTAAAGGGATTATTATTGTGTTTACCAAGTGGGATCTTGTAAAGTCAAAAAACGGTTATTTTGAGGCTTTAAAGAATCGCGTTAAGTTTTTTTTCCCAATTTTAAATTTTTCTCCCATATTAAGAATATCTGCTCATAAAAAAGAGGGAATAGATAATCTTTTTAAAGAGGCAATTAAATTAAAAAAACAACTTGAACTTAAAATAAGTACTTCTGATTTGAATAAGATGTTAAGTTTATGGATTAAGGATTATCATTTGAATGCTTCACATAAAGTGAAATATATAACTCAAATTAGTGTTAATCCTGTTAAGTTTATTTTATTTGCGAATAAAATAACTAATTTTCCAAATTCTTATTATAATTATTTAGTAAATAATATTCGTAAAATTGGTTATTATAATATTCCAATTTTAATAGAATTGAGAGAAAAAACAAGAGACTTAAAGTGAGATATATATTTTTATTTTTGATAGTTGCTAATCTAAATCTCTTTGCATTTGAGAATTTTTTTTATGATTTTAGTGTTAGAGCAAATTATGCAAAATATTTTAATTCGAGGAATACTGCTTTTAAGATAAAACCCCAAAAATATTATATTTCAGATGATTATTATGTTGAAGTATCAAATTCAATATTGGGAGATTATGCTTACTATTCTTTTTTTAATCGAAAAAATGGTGCGTCTTATATTTTTTCAGGCTCTTATGTAATTAAAGTTGGAAGATATGGTATTGAACAGATAAAGATATTTTTTCTAAATAGAGCAGATTCTTTTATTAGAATAAAGGCAGGTGATGTTCATTCAAGTGCTGATTTTTATTTAATTAATACTTTCATTTATAAAGATATTAAATTGCCTTTTAAAATTAATGATATTGCTACTGGTTCTTTTTTAGAAATAGCTAAATATATTAGTAATTTTATTGATTTTGAACTTTTTAGACCTAGATCTCTTGAAGCTTATGATAATATTTCTAATATTGTTGAAAGTTTGAGAGCCTTTTTAAAGGTTTCTCCTTTAATATTTGAAGTACATGATGGAGCAATGAATGAACTGGGTGAAATGGTGTATATTAGAACGGGTGAACCTCAAAGAAAACCTATAGGATTTAATTGCTCTGGATTTGGTAAATGGGTAGCAGATTCAATTTATAAGGCAATGACAGGAAAGCTTTTAAAAATAAAGGATCTTAAAGTTAAGCATATTGGAATTAGAGGTAATAGTTTTACGAAGTATTATGAATTTAGTAGGGATCCATTTTTTGGACTTGATTGGACTCGTAATATTGCCTATAAACTTAAAAATGTTGATGCTAGTCTAGATTTATCTAGGGTTAAGGAATTAGATGTAAATAATATTAGTTTTCTTAAGTATATTGAAAACCGTGGATATAAGATTGATAATTTAGAGTTTATTTTGTATTATTTAGCTGTTAAGGAGCCTGGTCATATGTATTTTGGCTCTTTAAATACAACAATTAATGGATTTCCAGGAAAGGTTTTTCATAAACATGTTGTTGTGTTATTTCCATTTATTGATAGAGAATCTATTTTTAGAGTATCTTTAATGGAAATTAATGATGAAACTTCAATTAAATCACTTAGAGGTAGATATCCAAATTCATATATTCATTTAGTTAGGGCCAAAGTTCCAAAGAATATATCTATAGTGCCAATACCTAAAAGGATAAATCATTAGATATTATGATAAAAGCTGTAGTGTTTGATCTTGATGGAACTCTTTATCCTGAAATTAATATTAATTTGATAATGTTTCCTGAATTTTTAAAAAATATTAAATTTTTTTTAGCTTTTAAAAAGGTAAGAAAGGAAATTAGAGGTTTACAAAAAGGAAAAAGTATTCCTTCTAGTAGAGATGAGTTGATGTCTATTCAGATTAAAATGCTTGCTAATCATCTGGGTTTTGATGAAAATAGGTGTGCGTTTTTATTAAATAAAATATATTATGGTAAATCTTTTAGGAATAAATTTAGAAATCTCAAACCGTATTTTGGTGTTCATGATTTGATTTATTCTCTTAAAGTGAGAGGAATAAAATTAGGAGTGATGTCAGATTTTCCTATTGCAACTCGTGTGAGTAATTTGTTAGGCATTGAAGATAGTTTTTGGGATGTTCTTTATTCATCAGAAGAGACCGGTTACTTAAAGCCAAACAAAATGGCTTTTTTAAGGATTATGGATGAATTAGGTATAGATAGTAATCATATTTTATATGTTGGTAATTCTTATGAATATGATATTTTAGGTGCTAGTGGTGCGTGTATGAGAACGGCTTATCTTTCTAAAAAAAAGTTGCTTAAAGATATGAAATGTGATTTTATCTTTAGTAATTATAAAGACTTGCAAAGATATATACTTTTAAATATATAGAGTGTGGGTAAAAATATTTTATGATAGATTTTGTAACCGTTTTGGTTAATCTTTTATTGGTTTTCGTGATTTTATTTATTTATAGGCAGTATGATAAACGTTCAAGAGCTTTAGATAAGATTAAAAAATTTATTGATATTACTAAGGATAACCTTGAAGATTTTATTGATGAGAAGACAAAAGAGATCAATAATCTTGCTGTTGATATGGAAGCGTATCAACGTTCTAGTATAGAGATCATAAAAAAAATAGATGAGGTTCAGCGAAAGATTAAAGATAAAAGTAATGATTTTGCAGAAGTTGAAAAAAAGATTTCTTATCATGATTCTATGCTTAAAGAGCTAGATGAGATGGCCCTTAAAGTGCAAGATAATATACAACGACTTCAAGTGGATGGAAAAATAGTAGATAAACTTTCAAAAACTTTAAAAAATTTTAATGTTCAAATTGATTCTATTGATTCTAGATTGAGTACAGTTTTTGAAAAATTCGATAAGACAAATAAGGAAAATCTTGAGACTATTAAGATTGAGAGTTGGGATAAGTTTGATAACACTATTAAAGATTTTAGTGTGAGAATGGATAATCTAGATAGAAAGCTTATATCTTATCAAGAATCATTGGTAATGGTTGAAGAGAAAAAAAGAGAAATTTTAGATAAAGGTAATGAAAAGCTTGAGAATGAATTTAAAGAGTTTGTGTTTAAAATTGAATCTAGCATAGATAATTATAATAAATCAATGGAAGATTCTTTTGGTATATATGAAACTAAATATAAATCAATAGAAAATTCTCTTGATCTTATTGTAGAGCAAGTTAGGACTAGAATTAATGATAAGGAAGATTTTATTTTAACTAGATTGAATGAGGAGCTACAGATAAAATTTGATGAAATCTTTATGTACGTTGATGAGCGTTCTCATCAGATGAGAGATAAACTCGAAGGCAAATTAGTATTAATAGACAATGAAATTTCTTCTTTAAGTTCTGTTTTTAAAGATAATGCCTATTCTAGGCTAAATTCTCTTGAAGAGACTATAAGACAAGAGATGAGACAGTATGAAGAGCAATTAGCAGATATTTTGGAACAATTTAGGGTTCAAATCGAATCTGGTGTTGGTAATATTTATAAAGAGTATGATAGTAAGATAAATCAATTTGATAAAGACATAAGAGATAGGATAGAGAGTAGTTTAAAGGATGCTAATTCTAGGATAGAAAGTGTTCAGGGTGGAGTTAGGACTTTGCTTGATGATCTTGAAGAGGATTCTAATAGGATATATGTTGAATTTAAGGAAAGAGTTAAAGGGGATATTGATAGTTTTAGTGAAAATGTATTTTCAAGAATGAATGATGTTGGAAGTGAATTGGAATTGAAATTTTCAAATATTAGTACAGATATTCAAGATAGAATTTTCAAGTTGGACAGTAGCTTGTCTTTAGAGCTTAAAGAAATGAATGAAAAATTTGTTAATGATTGTTCGCGTTTAGATGGTAGCATTAACTTAAAGTATGAAACTCTCTTGGAAGCTTTGAATTTAAAAAGTGGTGAATTAGAAACCCAACTGAAGGATAAGTATAAAAATATTGCAGATAAATTTGAACGTGACATTGATGAGCTTACCATTAAATGTGATGAGAAATTTAGTAAAATTTCTGAAAAATCAGATTATGATTATCAAAGTTTTGAAATTACTAGTACAAAGCTAAAAGAAAGTATAAGTTCTTTAAATGATTTGTTAGTGCAAGACTTTGAGACTTTAAGAGGGGATTTCGAATCCAAGTTGAATAAAATGAGTTCTGATATTAATGATGAAGTGTTTAATTTAAAAAGTCATTATGAAGAGGATATAGGTAAATTTATTAAGCAGATGGAAACTGACAAATTGCAATATGAACATTGGCAAAGGGAAGTAGGTTTGAATTTAGAGGATACTAAGTTTCATTTAAATAAAACTAATGAAGAATTTTTAAATTTGATTGAAACCCAAAGGAGTAAGGGAAAGGAACTTAGTGAAAATATTTTCAATGAACTCTCGGAACATGTTCAAAAAAAAGCAATGGATATGCATACTAATTGGAAAGATGAGCTTATTATTTTAAATAAATCTTTACTTGATATTAAGATTTCAAGCGAAGAGTTACTTTTATCAGCTTCTTCAAAGATCGAGTCTTTTGAAAAAGATGTTAATGAGAGACTTGAATATGTTACATCAAAGACTGAGGACTTTGAAAGTTCAGTATTAGATAAGTATAAAGAATTAAGAAATATGTCATATAGTAACAGTGAAGAGACTTTGTCAAGGATTAAGGAATTTATTGATAATCAAGCCGAAATAATTCATGACAAAATTATTATGATGCTTAATGGACTTAATGAGAACTTTTCTAATAAAGAAGAGCTAATTAAAGGCAATATAGAAGAACTTGATTATAGACTTAAAGATTTCAAAGTTGAATGTGAAGATGCTTTAAATAATCTTAGATCGTATCTTGATGAGTTTATTGAAACTAGGATGCAAAAAGTTTCTGAAATTAAGATAGATAATCAGAAACAGATAGATAATTTTTTAAATAAAATATCGGAAGAGATCTTAAGTAGAAAAGATATGCTTAATAGTGAGATAGATAATAAGCTTAATGATTGGCAAGGTAAGTTAAGTGAAATATCAGTTAATATTGAAAATGTATTATCTTCAGGAAAGATTGATATAAACTTAATTGATTCTGAGATGACTTTAAAGATTGATGAGCTTAAGAGTACTTTTGAAGGGCTTGAGAGTTATTATCTTGAAAAAATAGATGAATTTAGAAATCAAGGAAATGTATATGCAGATGAGCTTTTGAAAAATATTATGAGCCATTTTGATACGGATTCTAAGGATCTTGAGGAAAATTTATCTAAGAAATTTGCTACAGTTTTAGAAAGGTCAGAAGAGTTTGTTAAGGAAGTTGATAGTTTGCTTAAGGATAAAAGGACAGATATTGCTTCATTTCAGGCAAGTATTGATATTACCATTGATTCTCTTAATTCAAGATTTAATGATGTAAATAGAGAAATTAATGAAAAATATAGTAAGGTAGTATCTGATTCTAGAGAATATTCAGAAACCCTTGCAAATAAATTAGAGAATGAGATAGGATATGAGATTGAAAATGTAAATAGAAGGTTAACAGACAAAATAGAGATTCTTAGCAAAAATATGGATGAAAATTTAGAAAATTTTAAGTCATCTTTTGATATATCAAAGTATCAGGTTGAAAATTTTGAAATTAAAATTAAGGATATAATAGAAAAAGAAGAACTAAGACTTGGAGAATTACTTAGAGAAATTGAGCGACAGTATAGAGTTAGACGGGAAGAGGCAATTGATTACAAAAAAGCCATAGATAGTGATATTATTCATTTAAGAGAACAGTTTATAGGGGTAATTAATGAACTTAAGAATAATATTGAGGATAAATCTGAGTTTTTAAATGATCTTTATAAAGAAAGATTCAGGATTATTGAAAATAATTTTGAAGAGAGATATTCAACGTTTTTTATTGAGAGCGAAGGGGCTATTTCAAAGATTAGAGATGAAATATATAAGATACTTACAGATAATGATGAACATTTGAAAGCAAAAATTTCTGAGATGGATCGTAATTTTGAGCTAATCGATAGAAGGTCAAAAGAAATTCTAGAGCTTGAAGAAGATTTAAGAAAGAGAATACAAGAAGATAGTAATAACATACATCATCAATTTGATGTCATTAAGTCTAATCTTGAGAAGGAAATAAAAGATCACTTTGATATGTATATGATGAAAGCCGCTGCTGCAATTAATGAAGAGATTGAAAAATATGAGCATGGGATTAATGAAAAGATATCCGCTCTTAAGTCAATTGAAAATAATTTTGAGATGATAGAGAAGAATTTAAAGGACAAAATTACCGAATGTCATAATGAATTAGACAAGACTCTTGATATGAGATATGCTGAGATTGAAAGTAAATATGATGAGAGGCATTTGCTTGTAGAAGAGAAGATAAATGACAAAACTAATTCAGTTGAAAAGTTGATTGCAAATAAGTATGCTGAGCTTGAAGGTAAGTATGATGAGAAGCATCTGCTTGTAGAGAAGAAGATAAATGACAAGACTAATTCAGTTGAAGAGCTGATTGCAAATAAATATGCTGAGCTTGAAGGTAAGTATGATGAGAAGCATCTGCTTGTAGAGAAGAAGATAAATGACAAGGCTAATTCAGTTGAAGAGCTGATTGCAAATAAATATGCTGAGCTTGAAGGTAAGTATGATGAGAAACATCTGCTTGTAGAGAAGAAGATAAATGACAAAACTAATTCAGTTGAAGATCTGATTGCAAATAAATATGCTGAGCTTGATATCAAATATTCCAATATGCACCTTGACATGGAAAATAGATTAAATGCATGTATTTCTGATTTAGGTATAGAACTTGCTCGTTCAAGTGAAAAGATAGATAAAGAGATTGAAGAACAATTAAAAAATCTTGGTGAACTTAAGTTAAATTTGAGTAATATCGAAGGGGATGTATTAAAACTTAAAGAGGATTCTTATCACAATGTGTCATCCCATCTCAAACTTCTTGAAGAGGATTTTTTTAAAGATTTGAAAGAAAGAAGTGATAATTTAAAAAATTCTTTAGAAAATTTTGTGGCATCCTCAGATCAAAGAATTGAAAATTTAGAGAGATATATAATTAAGAATTTGGAAGATAAAGAAATCCTTATGAAAAATTTTAGAGTTGAAATTGAACAAGAACTTATCTTTAATAAAGAAAGTTTTTGGTCAGAATTTAATAAAGAGTTTGATGTTAAAAAAAGAGATGTAGAGAGTAAGATAGTTGTAATGGAAGCTAATGTTACTAATCGATTAGATGAGTTTATTAAACTTGTAGACAATCGTCAAAATAATGTTGATTCTTGGTTTTTTAAAGTTAAAGATGATATGATAAATTGGCAAGAGAATGCTTACAAAGAGCTTGAAGAAAGAGTGGGTATTACAAAAAGAAGTTTAGATGAAATTAAAAGTGATGTTTCTGCTATTGAGAGTGGCTTGGAAGTTGTTAAAGATGATGTTAATCAAAGAGCAAAAGAAATTTTTGATCGTTTGCAAGCAGATATTAAGGAATTTGAAAGTAGATCTTATCTTAATTTGAAGAATATTTCAGATGAGGTTCAGGATAAAGTTTTAAATATTGAAGATTGCATGGATTTTAAGATTAAATCTATAAATGATAAGATAGACTTACATGTTGAAGAGCTTGTAACACAGGTAGAAATTAAATTTTTAAGTCAGCAAAAAGATATTGAAGATAAAATTATTGAGGCTAACGAGAAGTTAGAATATGAATTTAATTCAATGACTTCTAGGCTTGATGAGGAAAAACAAAATATTGTAAGTAAATTTTTAAATGACGCAGGTGTTTTTGAATCCCAAGTGCAATTGATGCAAGATGATGTTTTAAAGCTTACTGAAAAAGTGAATGCATATAGAATTGATATTGAGAAAACAATTAAAGAAAATTATGATTCTTTTTCCAGTTCTATAAGAGAGGAATATACTGTCTTTGAGAATGAAATTAAGAATGTTTGGAATTATTCAGAAGAAGAGGTACAAGCTTTAAAGGATAACTTGAAGATTCAACTTAATAGTATAGAATCTGAATTTAAGGATAAATATAATCTAATGATTAAAGGTATTGATGATCATGTGTCACAACTTAAGTTGAAAGTATTAAACTATGATGGTGAGCTTAATCATTTTATAGATGAGGTTAAGGATAATTTAATTGTATACAAGGCTGACTTGAGGGAAGAACTTGATAGTCGTTATGCTGTCATGAGTTCTAAGCTTGAAAATTTTAAGAGACTTGAAATTGAGTTAGATAAAAATAATGAGCTGATGAAAGAGGTTTATTATTTCAAGAATAACTTAGAAGAATTACGGGAAACTTTAGCAAGTGAAATAAATCTTATTCAAGTATATAAGGATGACTTTGAAGGTATTACTAGAGAAATTGGAGACATTAAGTCTAAATCATCAGATATTATTGAGGTATTTAATGATTTAAAGGTTCATCAGATGGATATTGAGGGAATTAAAAAAGATCTTACTCAATTCCTTGAATTTTATACTTCTTTTAAGGAGAGGTATAAGAAATTTACAGAATCTTATGATGAAATGCAGATTTATAAAACTAAACTTAAAGAGATAAAAGAAGCACAAAGTAATATTCTTGATAATTATGATAGGATTAGTAATAAAGATAGCGTATTAAAGTCTACATTAGAATCTGTTGATAAAAATTTTGATTTGATAAATGAAATAGAGAGTAGGATGAATATATTATTTAAAGAGAGTTCTGAGTTTCAGCAGAGTCTTGGTGAGTTTAAAGGCATTATATCAGAATTATTGGTAAATAAAGATTTATCACAGGAAGTGCTAAGTAATGTTCAAACGCTCAAAGAAATGCTAGGTGAGATTGAGAGTAAGTTGGAATATACTAAAAATATAAGAGAAAAGGTTGCAAAATCTGAGACTCGGTTAGAGAATTTAAATATTGCTGCGGAAGAGAGGATCAAAACCCTTGGAATTCTTGTAAAGACAGAATCTAAGTACAAAGATAATGTTGGTCTTAATAACGAAACAGTTAGAGATTCTGTCATTAAGCTTATGAGACAAGGTTGGAGTGCCTTGGAAATTTCTAGAGCTACTAAATTATCTATTGGAGAGGTTGAGCTTATCTTAGAACTTGGAATTATTAGTAAAAGTGATGATTAAAGGGATAATTTTGTGAGGAATATATTTGAGGTGGTAAGGACATTGCATCCTCTTGAGATAAAAGTGATTTTAAATTACAAAGAGGGAGATGAAATTTTTGCCTTAAGGCTTGCTGGGGATTTACTTTATAATGAAGGACAATCAAATAAAACAATTGAATGGCTTGTTTCTAAAGGTATTCTTAGGGAAACTTTTAGAAAGCTTAATGTGTTTTATCGCCTAACTGAAAAAGGTGTTGATGCTTTAACTAATGGTTTAGTTGAAGAGAGAATAATCAATCTTGTATCTAGAAAAACGGTTCTAGTTGCCAATTTGCCATTAGAGTTAGAAATTGATATTAGAGATGCTGGTAAGGCATTTGGTAATTTATCTAAAGAGGGAGTTTTATCTTTGGGATTAGGTAAAGAAATTCTTATTAAAGATTTAAAGCGTTCTAGTTACAAGATAGTTAAAGAATTACTTTTCAAAGCTCAAAACAGCGATCTTTTAGAAGATGATTTATCTCAAGATGAATTGTTAGTCATTTCTAATTATTCTAAGAAAAAAGGCGCTGGTGATGTATTGTTTAAGGTGATAGAGAGTTTGGACCTAAAGTTTGAATTTTCCAAATTTGGGTTAGAAGTAAAATCTGAACTTGGAAGAAGCAATCTGACAGGTGACGAGATTGTAAAGTTGACCCCTGAAATGTTAAAAAATAAAACTTATGAGAATAAAAACTTTAGGGCTTATAATATTCATGTTTCATCTAATAAAACCTTTATTGGGCGTGCAAATCCTTATTCAGAGTATATTGCTAAAGTTAAGGATAAGCTTGTAAGTCTTGGGTTTGAAGAATTTGATGGTCCCTTGGTCGAGAGTGAATTTTTTAATAATGATGCTCTTTTTATGCCTCAGTTTCATCCTGCACGTGATATAAGGGATGTTTATTATATCAAGGAACCAAGCTCACTTAAATTTTTGTCTGAGCCTTATTTTTCTAATGTTAAAGCTGTGCATGAAAATGGGCACACTACAGGTTCAAGAGGTTGGAGGTATGATTTTAGCGAGAGTATTTCAAAAAGATTAGTGCTTAGAACTCAAGGCACGGTGCTTTCAGTAAAGCAATTAATTGATGCAAAAAATCCTGGTAAATATTTTGGAATTGTTAGGTGTTTTAGATATGATCAAGTTGATGCTACTCATGGAGCCGATTTTTATCAAACAGAAGGGATTGTTATTGGAGATGTTAATATTAAAACCTTATTAGGTCTTCTTGAAATTTTTGCTAAAGAATTGGCTGGTGCTACTGAGGTTAAATATGTTCCTGCTTATTTTCCATTTACAGAGCCTTCAATTGAAGTTCATGTGAAACATCCTGTGCTTGGTTGGTTTGAGTTAGGCGGGAGCGGTATTTTTAGACCAGAGGTTACAAAACCTTTTGGAATTGATGTTCCTGTTATTGCTTGGGGTATTGGCATTGATAGAATGGCTTTAATGCATTTAGGTTTAAGTGATTTAAGAGAGCTTTTTACCCATGATATTGGTGATGTTGTATTGAGGCGAGGAAAAGTCAATGCCTAAGGTTGAAATTTATAAGAGTATTTTGTTAGAAAAGATAGGAAAAGATTTAACGAAATCTGAACTTGTATCTGTTCTTGAAATGGCTAAGGCTGAAATTTGTGAATTTGATACGGTTAATGATAAGATAAAGATTGAATTTAATGATACAAATAGGCCCGATTTGTGGTCTTATACAGGACTTGCGCGTCAAATTAAGACATATCTTTTTGGTCATTTACCTTCATTTAAGTTTTTTTCAATGGCAGATAATTTGCAAAAATTTTATGGTGAAATTTTGGTCAGTCCAGAAGTATTTAGTATTAGGCCTTTTATTTTTGGATTTTTGGCCAAAGGTGTGATTTGTGATGAACGGATGCTTGAAACTTTAATTCAGTTGCAGGAAAAGCTTTGTCATAATTATGGACAAAAGCGTAAAAGGGTTGCGATGGGAATATACTCATCAAATTTAATAAAGTTTCCGTTAAGTTATATTGCATGTAATTCTGATTATAGATTTATTCCTCTAGGTATGAATACTGAAATGTCTATTGGGGAGATCAATAGGGTACATCCTAAGGGAATAGAATATGCAGCTATTCTTGCAAGTTTTAATGAATATCCTTTATTGTTAGATTGTAAGGATAAGGTACTCTCTTATCCTCCGATAATCAATTCTCATGATATTGGAGCTTTAAAGGTAGGTGATACCGATTTATTTATTGAAGTTACGGGAACTAATCTCGAGGCTACTTTGTTATCTTTGTCAGTGATTTCTTGTGATTTGCATGATATGGGTTTTGAAATTTTACCAGTAAAGACCATCTTTCCTAACGAGACTTTATTTGGGAGGGAAATAATTTGTCCTTATTATTTTCAAAATACGCTAGAGGTTAATGTTGATAATGTTAATAGGATGCTTGGTAGCAATTTTACGGCAAATAATATGTGTCTTGACTTAAAAAAATTAGGGATATCAGCTTACTTTAAGGAATTAGATAAATTTTATGTTATTCCTCCTGTTTATAGGAATGATTTTCTTCATGAAGTGGATGTTATTGAAGAAATAATGATAGGTATGGGATTAGATAGTTTTAAACCAGAACTTCCCAAAGATTTTACTTTAGGAAGACTGAGTCAGATAGAAGAGTTTTCAAGAAAGATTAAAAATTTAATGATTGGAATGGGTTTTCAGGAAATGATTTATAATTATCTGGGATCTAGGACAGATTTTATTGAAAAGATGAATATTGAAGGGGATGACTTTTTAAGTGTTTCTAATCCAATGACAGAGGGGTATGAATATATTAGGGGCTCAATAGTGTCTGATTTGCTTAAATCTGAGAGTATTAGTTCCAATTTTCCTTATCCGCATAAGATTTTTGAGATTGGGAAGGTAGCTTTAAAAGATTTAAATAGTGTTGATGGTACTATTACTTATGATAATTTGGCTTTTTTGATGGCTGATAAAGAGTTTTCATTTAATGAGATTAATTCTTTAGTTTCATCTCTTTTTTATTATTTAAATATTGAATTTAAGTTAAGGGAATCAAGTAAATCTCTTTATATAGATGGCAGAGGAGCTGACATTTTAATCAATGACACAGTCTTAGGTGGCTTTGGTGAAGTATCACCTTACATATTGAGAAATTTTGGAATTATGGTTCCATGTTGCGTCCTAGAGATTAATCTTAATAAACTTTTACATTAATACAAATAGTTTTTTATTGATGTAACATTTGGATGAAATTATATTTAAATATTTTGTGTAGTGATTTTAATAAGTAAACTGGGAGTTGAGGGATATTTATGTTAAAGTTTGAAGTACTGGATATAAAAAAGAGTAATAAAAAAGTTTTAAGAACAGAGATGAATTCCGTTGAGGATGTAATCATTATTGGTTCAGGACCTGCGGGGCTTACGGCTGGAATCTATACTGTTATGAGTGGATATAAGACAGTTATTTTAGAAGGACCTGAGCCTGGAGGGCAACTTACAACGACTACGGAAGTGTATAATTATCCAGGATTTAAAAACGGTGTAAATGGAAGAGAATTGATGTTAAATATGAAAGAACAGGTGATCAATTTGGGTGCTATTACTTATCTTGAGACTGTAACATCTATAGAAAGAAGAAATAATATTTTTTATCTCTTTACTGATAATTATATTTATAAAAGCAAAGCTGTTATTATTGCAGCGGGATCGGTACCTAAAAAACTTAATACTCTTAAGAATTCAGATTTGTTTTGGAATAAAGGTATTTCTGTGTGTGCAATTTGTGATGGGCATCTTTTTAAGGGAAAAACAGTTGCAGTAATTGGTGGGGGGAACACAGCAATTTCGGAAGCTATTTATTTAAGCAAATTATCAAAAAAGGTATATGTTATTGTAAGAAAGGATTATTTAAAGGCTATTGCTATGTTAAGACATAATGTTGAAAAATTACCTAACGTTGAGATTTTATATAACTGTGAGGCTATAGAAGTTAATGGGGATAATGTTGTATCTAGGGTGCAAATTATTGATATTAAGAATAATTCTACTTTTAAATTGAGTGTAGATGGGATATTTGTGGCTATTGGTTATAATCCAAATACGGAGTTTTTAAAAGGGTTTTTGGAATTGGATGAGGATGGATATATCTCTACTCAAGATCTTGTTAAAACTAGTGTTGAGGGAGTGTTTTCGTGTGGTGATGTTAGTAACAAGCTTTATGCACAAGCTATTACAGCTGCTGCTGAAGGGTTCCTAGCTTCTGTTGAGCTGAGAAATTTTTTGGGATAATTAGATATACATTGATTCTAAAAAATATGTTAGAGTAAGTTAAGTTGTCTTTTTATTTCAAATATTAAAATTCCTGTTGAAACCGATACATTCAATGAATCTATTTTGCCTGTAGTTGGGATTTTTACTAAAAAATCTGAATTTTTTTTTATTAATTTGTGTATTCCTTTGCCCTCATTTCCCATAATAAGTGCAATTTTGGTATCATTTATTTTCATGGTGTTTATTGCTTTTCCTTTGATATCGCTGGCATATATCCAAAATCCATTTTTTTTTAAATCTTTTATTACATTGTTTATATTTGGGATTATCAATTTATTAACATATTGACTTGCGCCAGAGCTAGTGCGTAAGGTGGTTGCGTTGTCTTTTGCACTGCGTCTCTGGCTAGTAATTACAAGGTCAATGTTAAATTGTTCTGATGTTCTAAGAATTGCTCCAAAATTTTGAGGATCTTCTATTCCATCAAGTATTAAGATAAATACATTATTTTTATGTTTAAATTCTTCTAAGAATTCTTCTAAATTTTTATCTTGTTTTTTTGTATTGTTAGGTTTAGAAATCTTTAATTTTAATGCAAAACCCCTATGATTGTTGTTGTCAATTATCTTAGCAAGATCATTCACTTTTATTATTTGAATATTATATTCTCTAGCTATTTTTTCAATATTTATGCTTTTTGGACTTCTTTTTGAAATATATAATTCAAGTCCTTTATTATTTTTTATGCTTTCAATTATTGAATTGGCGTGTGTAATATACATACTAAATTTTATTTAGATTAACTTTATCAATATCATTAATTTCCTTGCTTAAATCTTCCAGTAGACGAATGGCATTATAACTTAGATTTTTAGGAGTTTTGATTTTAATAATCAAAATGAGATTTCCAAATTTTTCTGTATGTAGTATTGGCATGCCCTCATTCTTGATGATGATTTGTTCATCATTTTCTGTTCCCTTTGGAATCTTTATTTCAATCTTTTTTTCTGCTATTGTTTGTATTTTTATCTCCTTCCCAAGTGCTGCTTGAGTAAAACTTATTGGAAGACTTGCGTATAGATCTTTTCCATTTCTTTTAAAAATTTTATGGGGTTTTATTGATACTCTTATGTAGAGATCCCCGTATTGTTGATTATCGGGATTTACGCTGCCTTTTCCTCTCATTTTTATTTGTTGAGAATCATCAATTCCTGCTGGAATCTTAAGTTCGATTGTTTCTTTATATTTAAGGCTACCAGTTCCTTTGCATGATTTGCAAGGATTTGATATTATTTTTCCATTTCCATGGCATTTGGGACATGTAGTTGTTACTCTAAAAAAGCCTCCTCCTTGCATTACTCGGCCACTACCATTACACATGTTGCATATTGAAGGACTGGTTCCTTTTTCAGATTTTTTTCCTAAGCAAGATTCACATAACATATTTCTTGCGATATTAATGTTATTTTTATAACCTAAATAAGCATCCTCAAGTGATATTTCTATTTGATATGTTATATCTTGACCCTGTGCATTTTGCCTATTTTTATCTTGTCCTCGTTTTCCAGTAAAGAATGAATCAAAGATATCTCCAAAATCTTCAAAAATGTCTGAAAATCCATTAAATCCACTAGAAAAACCACTAAATCCCCCTCCACCTTCAAAAGCTGTGTGTCCAAATCGATCGTATTGAGCACGCTTATTGTCATCTCCCAATACCTCATAAGCTTCCGTTGCTTCTTTAAAAATAGATTCAGCTTCTTTGTTATCTTTATTTTTGTCAGGATGATATTTGATTGCTATTTTTCTATATGCTTTTTTGATTTCATCTTTTGAGGCTCCTTTTGAGAGCCCCAAAATTTCATAATAATCTCTTTTCACTATTTTTTATCCTCATCAACAACTTCGTAATCAGCTTCTTTGCTTTCACTACCTGCATTGTTTTGAGCATTGTCTTGATTTGATGAACTAGATTGAGCATCTTTATACATCATTTCAGCTATCTTATAAGAAGCTTGTTGAAGTTCTTCTGTTTTTGATTTAATTAAAGCTATATCTGAGCCTTCTAGTGCGTCTTTAAGTTCTTTTATTTTATTTTCAATAGCTTCTTTATCCTCACTTGTTATTTTTTCTCCATATTCTTTTAGAGATTTTTCTGTCTGATAAATTAAGGAATTAGCTATATTTTTTGCTTCTATACTTTCTTTTAGTTTTTTATCTTCCTCAGCATGAGCCTCAGCATCTTTAACCATTTTCTCAATTTCGTCTTCAGATAGCCCTGATGATGATTCAATTCGAATCTTTTGTTCTTTTCCAGTTCCCATATCTTTAGCAGAAACGTGAACTATTCCATTAGCATCAATGTCAAAGCTAACTTCTATTTGTGGAACTCCTCTTGGTGCTGCTGGTATTCCGTCAAGAATAAAATTACCCAGTACTCTATTTTGTGATGCCATCTCACGTTCACCTTGCAAGACTTTAATGTCTACAGAAGTTTGATTATCTGATGCTGTTGAGAATACCTGACTCTTTTTGGTAGGGATTGTAGTATTTCTCTCAATTAGCTTTGTCATAACTCCACCAAGGGTTTCAATACCTAATGAGAGAGGCGTAACATCAAGGAGTACCATATCTTTAGTTTCTCCTGTCAATATTCCACCTTGAATTGCAGCTCCTATTGCAACAGCTTCATCAGGGTTTACACCTTTATTTGGTTCTTGACCGAATATTTCTTTTACGATTTTTTGAATGGCTGGTATTCTTGTGGAACCTCCAACAAGTATTACTTCGTTGATCTCAGAAGCCTTAAGCCCAGCGTCTTTAATAGCCTTAATGCATGGTTCTTTTGTTTTTTGAACTAAATGATCTACCATTTGTTCGAATTTTGCTCTTGTTAGAGTGTATTGTAGGTGTTTAGGTCCATTTGCATCTGCTGTGATGAATGGAAGATTTATTGATGCTTCTTGAGCACCTGAGAGTTCTATTTTTGCCTTTTCGGCTGCTTCTTTGAGCCTTTGAAGTGCCATTTTGTCGTTTGATAGGTCAATAGCACTGTCTTTTTTGAATTCAGCAATTAAATGTTTGATGATTTCATCATCGAAGTTATCACCACCAAGATGGGTATCTCCATTTGTTGATTTAACTTCAAAAACACCATCCCCAAGTTCAAGTATTGAGATATCAAACGTTCCGCCACCAAGATCATAAACGGCAACTATTTCTTCATTTTTTTTCTCAATTCCATAAGCAAGAGCTGCAGCTGTTGGTTCATTAACTATTCTTTTAACATCAAGTCCTGCAATCTTCCCGGCATCTTTTGTTGCTTGCCTTTGAGCGTCATTAAAATATGCTGGAACCGTGATTACAGCTTCAGTAACCGTTTCTCCTAAATAGGCCTCAGCTGTTTCTTTCATTTTGGTAAGAGTTGCAGCTGATATTTCTGGTGGTGACATTTGTTTTTTTATATTGGAAATGTTTACACGAGCATCTCCATTTTGTCCTTTTTCTACTTTATAAGGAACCATTTTGATTTCACTTGCAACTTCCTCAAATCTTCTTCCCATAAATCTTTTTATTGAGTATATGGTGTTTTCAGGATTTGTAACCATTTGGTTTTTTGCTACTTGTCCTACAAGTCGTTCACCCTTGTTTGTGTAAGCTACAATTGATGGAGTAGTTCTTCCTCCTTCTGAATTTTGTATTACAACAGGTTTTCCGTGTTCCATGATGGCCACACATGAATTTGTTGTTCCAAGGTCAATTCCTATTATCTTTCCCATATAAAACCTCCTTTTGTATTTTTGATTTCTAATATTAGTTTTTGCTTTGTGCAACTTTAACTTTTGCAGTTCTTAATACCCGATTATTGTAGCAGTATCCTTTTTGGTATACTTCTACAATTTCAGGGATTTCAACCTTTTCTTTTTCTTCTATGCTTATTGCTTCATGTTGACTTGGATCAAAGGTTTCTCCCGGTTTGCCAAACTTTTTTAGATTATATTTTTTGTCAAAGCTTGAGAGCATTTCACTTTCAATCATACTAATTCCTGATAATAGAGTATCAAAATCCCTTGATTGTTTTGATGAATCTATTGCTCTTTCTAAATTATCAAGAAAATTAATTATATCTTTCATTATGTTTTCGTTTGCGAATTTAATAAAATTTTCTTTATCTTTTTCAAGTCTTTTCCTAAAGTTTTCAAATTCTGCTTGTTTTCTTAAATATAAATCTTTTAGATTTGAAATTTCGTTTTCTAATTCAGTAACTTTGTTTTCCATGTTAGGACTGTCTTCATTTGGTAGTATGTCATTTTTTTGTTCTTTTATTTTTTCAGGTTCTTCGCATTGTTCCTTTTCTTCCACTTTAGCCTCCTTTTATAAAGCATTTTATCTTTAAAGAAAATATTTTACAAATTTTTTCTTTAAGGAATTTTTTATGAATTTGGTTCGTTTTAATTATCTTTAAAAGAGTCGATTTTGACTATTAAGCCATAATAGTATAATATTGATACATATTTTGAGCTTAGTAAATTTTTATGTGTACTTTTTTGTCAAAATAAAAAAAATACATTGGTTATTTTTTTGTTTAAAGTTATGTCTTAAAATTTGTTTTAAATATGTTTGAGGGAGTTTTTATGATTTTGTGTGGTTTTGGAGTAAAGCTTTCATCAGATTTTGAAATTTCTCTCTCGGATTATATTCTTAAGATATTACTTATAGTTAATGTAGTAAGTTACTGTATTTATACAAAGCAATATCAGGATTTGGAAGTACTTTACAGGATATATAAGCATGGACTGATTTAATATTGGGATTTTTTTGTAATCAGTTTGACTTTTAGGAACTTGGAACAAATGATGAGATTACAAAACTATTAAGTGTGGTTTAGCATTTTCTTGTAATTTTTTCTGTTATTGCTTATTATTTACTTTGTGAAAATATGTATAGCGCAGACAAAATGTAGACTTTTTAAGTTTAAGCATATTTTGGGTGCGTTTAAGAAAAATTATGAGTATGCTCTTCAAAATAAAGTTGATATTTTAGTTTTTCCTTTTATTTTTGTTGGGGGCATTGATTATGCGAATTTGTTTCATAGAGCAGAATATTTGAAAAAAATTCTTGATGCCCTTGATTTTATAAAAGATCAGGTTGATGATAGACTTTGTGTTGTATTTGGACATTATAGTTTTTATGAGGGCAAATTATTAGATTGCGTATCAGTGGTAAATGATCATCACTTTGTTTTGACAACTAGAGAAGTCAATAAGCCGGTCTTATTTAATTATAAGGGTCAAAGTATTGCTGTCTTGAATTTGAACGATGATCTTTTGTTTCAAGGACTTAAGGACAAATTTAATGGGTCTTTCAGTAAAGTTGACTATCTTTTAGTTCCATCAAAATCTTATTTTACTGGCGAGAAGAATAACTTAAGGCTTAAATTTTTCAAAGGAATAGCTATGAAAAATAATTTGGAGGTTGTTTATGCCAATTTATGCGGTGTTTATGGCTCTACTGTATTTGATGGCCTGAGTTTTTTTATTAATGAGTACGGAAAAATAAAACAGGCTAAGAAATTTGAAGACGATATTTTATTTAATGAAGGATTTCATGATTTAGAACTTGACTGTGAGTCTAAAATTTTTGATAAACTTATTGGGGCATTGATAAGTAGTTTAAGAGAATATGTTGATCTTTCTGGTTTTGATAAAGTTCATTTAGGTGTTTCTGGAGGAATTGATTCTGCTGTTGTTGCTTATATTGCATGTGCTGCTTTAGGGGCTCATAGAGTTGTTGGTATTTCTATGCCTAGTAAGTTTTCATCAAAGGGATCTGTTTTTGATGCAAAGGAACTTTCTAGTGAATTGGGATTTAAATTGATTGATATGCCTATTGAGGGCATGTTTCAATCTGCTTTAGAGTTTTTTAATGGGTATTTTAATACAAAGGGTGTTACTGAAGAAAATCTGCAAGCCAGGCTTAGGGGGTTTTTTTTAATGTCTTATAGTAATGCAAATAAGTCTTTGCTTTTAAATACTGGAAATAAAAGTGAAATTGCTGTTGGTTATTTCACTCTTTATGGTGATTCTTGTGGAGGAATTGCTTTGATTGGCGATTTATTTAAACGAGATGTTTATAATCTTGCAAAATATATTAATTTAAAAGAAGGTAGATCCGTTATTTCTGTTAATATTCTTTCAAAAGAACCTTCTGCTGAGTTGAGACCTGATCAAAGAGATAGTGAGTCTCTTCCCAAATATGAAATTCTTGATGAGATATTAAGTCGATATTTGCTTGAAAATGAACCTTTGGAGTTGCTTTATGAATCTTTTGGAAAAGAAGTAGTTGCAAAGGTGTTAGATCTTTATTCTAGTAGTGAGTATAAAAGAAGGCAAGGTTCTATGATAGTTAAAGTTTCTAGAAAAGCTTTTGGTGATGATATTTTACTTCCTATTTCGAAAGTTGCGTTGACTGAGGATGAATAGTAATAATGTTATTAGTATATTAAATGAATTTAGTTTAAAATTAGAAAATATTTTCTTACTTATCAATACTTATTCTTATGAACTTTATAAAGAAACTCCTAGATATTTTTATGATGATATTACAAATTGTCTTGAGTTAACTTTAGAGATTGTTAATAAGTTTCAAGGAGAGTTTGAAGGTTCTCAAGACTTAAGCTTAGGTAAATTTCTAATTAGAAGCATGAAATGTGATTTGGTTTCTTATTTGTATTTATCTTTGGAATTAATAGACAATTCTATGAATTATAGTGGGATTGGGGATGCTGGTATTGCTTTTTTGAAGGCAATTGCTTATAAGATCTCATCGATAATATCTTATATAGAAATTGAGCTTGAAAATATGTTTCTATCTTCTTCTCTTGTAAGTAGACAAGCTTTAAATAAAGATGGACATAAGATATTGATTTTTTCATGTGATAGTTTTTATATTAAAAGACTTACAGATTATTTGGTTTTAAGAGACTATATTGTTGTATCTGCAGATGCTGTTGACTTGTTCAATCAGTTACTTTGTAATGATTTTTATGATTTAATTATTCTTGATTTAAGTTCAGATGAGTATATACAGTTGATTTTAAATTTGCTTAAGAATATTAAAAGTAATAGTCTTTATGAGATGATTTCTGTTATTGTTATTTCTCAAATAAGTGAAAAAGATATTATTCAAATTTTTATTGAAGAGCAAGTTGATGATTATTTTTTGAAAAGCTTAGATTTTTTGGTACTAGATATTAGGATAAATAGTTTTATTGCAAAGAAAAAGATTATAGAGCAAGGACAAAAATATTTAGATCTTGTACTTCGTGGTAGAAAATATTTTGAGAGTGAACTAATAGAAGCTGGAAATTATATTGAGAACTTATTGCCCAAGAAGATGCAAAACGAATTTTTTAATTCTAATTGGATTTTTGTTCCATCAAAAAGAATCGGAGGAGATTTTTTTAATTATCACTTTGTTAATGATGATAATCTAATAATTTATTTGATAGACATTTCAGGTCATGGGATAGGTTCTGCACTTTTATCTCTTAGTGTTTCAAGTGTTATTAATTCTTATATCATGAGTGATAATGATATAAGTCCTTCGGAAGTTTTAAGATATGTTAACAGGTATTTTGTTAAGTTTAAAAGCGATATGTTTATTACATTATGGTATGGTGTTTTAAATGTAAAAACAAGACATCTAAGGTTTGCATCAGCAGGAGCACCGCCTGCTGTTGTTTTAAGTACTAAGGATAATATCTATCTTAAGACAAGAGGAGCAATTCTTGGGATTGAAGAGATGTATTCTTGTGAGGAGAATGAATGTATATTGAGTAAATTTTCACACCTTTTACTTTTTAGTGATGGTGTTTATGAGGTTGAAAATAAGCAAGATGTAATAATGGCTATTGATGATTTTTATAAGATATTGGAAGACAATACATATGATTTAGATGATTTTATTTTAGTGGATCTTTATAAGAAGATGTTAAATTTATCAAGATATAATGTGTTTAGAGATGATTTTTCTATTTTGGAATTTATTCTTAATTGATAAGTAAACTTTCAAAGTTTTGTGGTTTTTGAATTTAATAGCTTAAGCTTTTGCTTGTGTGAAGAACTTTCTTGAAAAATTTTTATTAGTTATTCAAGAAAGTCGGATTATTTTTTTTAGCTTCTTATTTCTTTACATTTTTTTTAGATGTTTGTTTATCTTGTGTTATGTTTGAGCTGTTGATAGATTTTAATAGTTTGTTTAGTGTCCAAGTTGAAAATTTGATATAAAGTTTTTTTATGGGATTTTTTGTATGTTTAAGTACTACTTTTAAAGATTCTATATTCATTATAGTTATTATTTCTTTTAAAATTTTTGACAAGTTGTTAAAAATTTTAGAGCCAACTTTGTGTCCTTCCATGATGAAGTTTTGAAGAATTATTTGCTCTTTTTTTTGTAATCTTCTCATGTATAATTTCAGTATTCTTTCTTGTGAATTCATTATTTCTGCATTTATTTGTTCTTGTTTTTTTGATAATTTTTTTGATTCAATAATAGGTTTTTTGGGAAGAGATTTATATGGATTTGTTCCTGGGATATAGTTTTTTGGAATCTTCATTTATTTTTTTACTCCTATTTTACTATTGACTGTACGTACTTTTATTAAGTTTATTAAGTTTTTTGTTTTTATACAACTGATGTTGATATTTTAATTCTTTATTATTAATATTTAATGACATGAATAAATATTTCAGCTTAAGTTTTTTTTACTTGTTAATTGGTGTTTTATTTTTATTTTTGATTGTTTTTATTCAGTTTAGAGATTTAAATTTAAATGTATTTTTATTAAAGGATTTAAAATTTTTAGTTAGCAATAAGGTTGAAGATAGTCATTATGTTTTAGATAGTCTTACCCTTAGTATAAGGGGTATTAAGATAAATTTATCTAAAACCAAGCCGATTATTATTCCTGAAAATGGGCTTCATCTCTATCCCATTTCTTATAAGATTCAGGATAATGCAATTCATGTTTATTTTGAAAATAATATTTTCTTACTATTTTCATTTGATTTAAATGATAATTTTAATGTTAGTTCAAATCTTTCTAAAAAATTACTAATTAGTTATGAAATTGAGAGTGATTATAAAGTTTTATTTGATGAAAATATTATTATTAAGGGTAGAGATGGTCATTTTGAGGTTGCTTTGGGAAAACGTAGTCAAATGAATGAAAGAGAAATTTCAGTTAGTCCTCAGGAAGTTTTTCAGATCGGAAATTTGGTTGAAGAATCTCAAACCCCAGATGAATTGATCTCTAGAGAACCTTCTAAGAATATTCCTCTAGACATAAATTCACCGTTTGTATATTCATTAATTAAGAAGGTGGATAAAAAAATTTTTGACTCAGCATTGCTTGAATTTAGAAATAAAGCCTATGATGCATGGAGTCATAAGTCAAACTTTAGTGTTGAAAAAGGTGGATGGCGTAGAGGTAATGTATATTTTTTTGATGAGGATATACTTATTTATCTTTTAGCTGAGTCTTTTACAAGACCTAATTATGAAGCTATTTTTTTAAATCTTAAATCTTTAATTGACCTTAATGAAGAGCATTTAACATATTTAAGTGCAAGTTATTATGTTAATGCAGAAAACCTTGATAAATTTTTTCGTTATTTATCTGTAAATAAAACTTTTATTAATTCGCTTGAGTCGGATAAGCTTTTAAGATATTTAAAAGAAGATGCATATCTTTTGGAGAAAATTTTTTTATCTGAAAATATTTCCATTTTAAATGGTGCATTAGATATTTTAAGGAAACCAGAAGTAATATTGACTTCTGGATTTAGTTTGACCCAGGCTTATAATGTGCTTTCTAATTATATTATATTCTTGCAATTTGATAATGATAGTTTTGTGCTTAAAAAACTTAGGGAAGAGTTAACTAAATTTGTGTCTACTTTGTTTTCTGTAACTAGTCATGGAGAAGCGTATGTTTTTGATAATAAGAATGACTTGTCTTGGGATTTTGAATATACACTTAAGATTTCCGGCCTACTTAAAAGACTTGCTTTCCAATTAGGTGATGATTTAATTTTGGAATTTGCTTCTAATGCTGTTTATTATTCTTTACTTAAACCTGATATCGAAAAGATTCCTTATGAAAATTATTATGCTGATATTGTTGATAATGATTATATTCCGAAATTTAGTTTACTTCCAAGTCTTGGGATTGGACATTGGATATATGGTGCGTCAAAGATTGTAAATTTTAATTTTTCTAATGCATTTTATTCTATTGACTTTAATCGTAATTTAAATTCCCCTGGGTATTTCTTTTTTAAAGGTATTTCAAATCCTACTTTGGTTAAGTTTAGGAATATTAATTGGTTTACAGATCCTCGGTTTTATATATATTCTGATGGATGGAGATATTATTCTGATAATAAGATATTGGTTTTAAAAATAACACCTAAGAAGTTAGATGATATGAAAATTCTTTTAAGATTTGATGATATAAAAGTACTTAAGGATATTGATGAGTAAACTTGTTGATGCAGTTCAGTTAATCATTGATATTGGAAACACCAGTATATCTTTTGCGTTATATGGATTGGATAAAATGCAGATATTTTGTAAGCTTAGTACAAAACGTGATTTGAGTTTTGAGGAACTTTATGAGTTTCTTAAATTTAAATTTGACTGCAAGGTTGATCAAGTTTTTGTAAGTAGTGTTGTGCCAGTTATTGATAGAGTACTCATTAATGCAATTGTTGCGCTTTATAAAGTGAATCCTTTATTCATTAGATTTGATTTAAATTATGATTTGAGTTTTGATCTTTATAATACCAATAGATTTGTATTAGGGTCGGATGTTTTTGCAAATCTTGTTGGGGCTATTGAGTATTATAATATTAATGATGCTTTAGTAGTCGATCTTGGAACGGCTTGTACTATTTTTGCGATTAGTAGAAAGGAAGGCATACTTGGTGGTCTTATTAATGGTGGACCTTTCACAAGTTTGAATGCATTAATTGAAAATGCATATCTTTTAACAGATTTTGATCTTGCAGTACCAAAGAAATTGCTAGGCTTATCAACTGTTGATAGTGTAAATAGTGGTGTGATTTATCAGTATAAATATTTAATAGAAGGTGTTTATCATGAGCTTATGCGTAATTATGATAGGAAATTCAAATTGATAATTACAGGTGGAAATTCTTATTTGGTTTTACCTTTAATAAGTTTTGATTTTATATCAAATTTATATTTAACCCTTGAAGGCATTAGGATTTTGGGCAATGCTTTTAAAGGTTTTTATTAATGTTTTTCTTGATAAAGATTTTTGTGCCGTAATTATTAAATACTATTGTACCGTAAGATAAATTTAAGTTTTTTTGTTAAATAAATTTAGAGATTCTTTTGTGTATTGACTTTTGTATTTTATTATCACTGAATTTATTTTCATTGTTTCTTTAGATAAAATCTTCTTGAGTTGTTGTTTAATAACATTTACTTGCAATTAAAATGTTTGCTCTTATTTGAATTTTAATATGTATTTTTTAATTAATTTGAATCTTCTAATATTTTCATAAGTTTTTGCAGTATTAATATTTTAATGCCTAGTATTTAAAGTTTGAAAATGTTTGTAAATAATTCTTCTTTATTAAATTCTTTGTTTATTCCAAACCGGGTTAAAGAAAAATCATATTTTACAGGATCATATTTATTCTCTTTTGCAAAATGTTTTGTTACTTCTATTGCTCTTTTAATACTTACATTTTTTTTGTTTTTGAGATTAAATAGTTTTGATGAGATATTTGTCATGTGCGTATCCATTGGAACTATTAAATTTGATGGGCTAAATTTATTCCAAATTCCTAAATCAACATCATCTTTTCTTATCATCCATCTTAAGAATAGAAATAGCCTTTTACAGGCACTGCCTCTTGAAGGTTTTGGAAGTATTATGCCAAATGAATGTCCATTAATGTTTTCCATTTGTGTTATTAAGTCGTCTATGCTTGATATGAAATTTTTATTTTTTTTGTAAATATTATGAAGTAAATTTTCAATTGATAAGTATTTTTCTTTTATTTTCTTAAAAGACATTAATAGTCTTACAATATCTTCTGTTTTGAAAAATCTATAAGTAAAATCTTTGTATATTGTATCTAATTCTTCTTTTTTAAGTGTTTTAAGTGTTTCTGAAGGTTTGTTTCCAAGTGGTTTTAAGACAGTCTCAATTGCTGTTAATATTTTTTCAACTCTTCCTAGTGCGAGTGAAGAGCTAATAAGACCTGCCAGTTCGATGTCTGCTTTTTCTGTATATTTGTATAAAAATTCTAGTGGATCTGGATGAACAAATTTGCGTTTATTGTATTTATTGTATATCCATTCTAATATGTCTAATGTGGTATCCTTATTTTTTTGCATTATCAGATTCTAATAGTCCAAGCAATATTTTCTTTAACTTTTTGTCATAAAATTTATCTTTGGCCCATTTTCCTGTAAGATCGTATATTGTTGGAGCAGATCCTCTTTGCACGAGATAAAATCTAGGATCAACCATATTGGATTTTATGTTTTGTCTTGAAGCATAAGCTTTTAAATGTTGAATATGAGCTCTTATTCCTTCTTTAATGTTAGAAAAAGAATTTCCTTTTGTAAAATTGTCAGTAGCTCCTATACCTGAGAAGTTGTGTTGTTCTTTAGAGACGATGCCATTGAATTTTAAAATTCCCGTTTCAAGTAGCATTTGAGCATAGGCAATATCATAATTTATTCCTTCAATTATGGCCTCATCTATATAAGTTTGTGCAATTGTTTTAACATATTCCGCTTCAAGGTAAGGATTCATTTTCAATGTGTATTTTACAAGATCTTCTACTTGGCTTATTCCTTTACTTAGTAAAAAAGGAATGTATTTTTCTTTTTGCATTTCAGTGTTTATTTCAATTATTTCTTCAGTGCAGTAACTCTTTACTGTTAGTAATATTAGACATATTGTTAACAGTATAAATTTTTTTTGCATTTTAAGATCCTCTGTCTTCAATAAATTGATTGATTTCGTTAGTTATAAAATCAAATCTTGGTAGCATTAATTTTTTCTCTTTAAAAAAATTGAAACTTTCTAAATAACTTCTACTGAAGATGAAATCAGAAATTTCACCAATATGATTCATGTTTATTACTTTTATGGATGATGGATCTATATCTGTTTTTTGCCATTCATTTTCATCTTGCTTTATTAGTAGTTGTAATGTTTTTATTTTTGAGCTTTGAGGTTTTCCACCGATGTTTATGTATTTTTTTATTTGTTTGTTTTTACTAATGATTTCATTTGCAATATTTGCTTGATTTCCCATTGTAATTAGAATTAATTGATTTAAATCCGTTCTTAGATTTAGGAATTTTAATTTTTGAGTTGATTTAATAAGTTCAAGGATATTTTGAATTTCTGTAACTTTAGATATTTTGTCTTTTCTGTCGCTGAAAATTTTGATAGGCTCTATTAAATACTTAATAATTATGTTTGAAATGTGAGCTAACAATCCTGCATTTTTATTTTTTATAAAATTATGAGTATTTATATATCTGTATTGTGGGGCGTATAGATATACAATGTTTCCTTTTTTAACTAATCTGTTTACAAATGATTTAAACATTGAATCATGAGAATAAAAGGGAAGTATAATTAAGATACTATCATATAGTTTTTGATTGTCACTAATTGGACCATCTTTATATACATTTTCATATTTTGGCAGATAGTTCATTTCATTTATGAAAAATGGATTAAAATCGTAATACAAAAAAGGATTTTGACTTTTAAATCCTAGGGTGAGACTGATTGGATACCAAACTGATAGATTTAAATTATTCTTGTGATCTTTAACTTTTGTAAATCCTATTTTATAGGTAGAATTGACATCTTTTTGATAGTCTGTAAAGAACCCAATGTATGAAAATATTGTTGCAATTAGTATTACCATTATTGATGGTAGTACTACCATTATTTTAAATGGAATAGTAAAAATAATTCTTTTAAGTTTATTATCTTTCTTTTTTGTTTGTCTTCTAAGAATTATTGTCTTTATGGTTTTCATGGTAGTTGCTATTAAGAAGAATAAAAATATGGAGCCTGTATAGAACATTAATGGTCTAATTTCTATGAGGTATAGAGTAATTATAAAGAATATTCCTGGAAAAATTATGAAATAATCTTCGTAAGAAAATTCTCTTTTAAAATTGAAGAAGTTTATTATTAAAAATATACTAAAGCTTAGTAAAAATATTGTTTCATAAGATTGTTCATGCATAAAAAGTAATTTTTCCTTAAATAATTATAAGCATAAAAACTCTATTTGCAAAATAATTTATTGAGTTATAAAGTAGGTTATAATGATATAATGTAATTTATAACTCAATAAGTTAGTGAGTTGACATTTATCCTGTTTAACTTTGAGTGTTGATTATAACTTTTTTAAATTTTTATTTGAAAATATAAAATTGGGGTTATAATTAATTATAATTGATATAATTTATAATTTCTTTTTCTGAATGGTTTATGATATAACACCTTAAAATTTGAACTGTAAATGGTTTGAATTTTGTCTTTTTTTTATTATTTCTTGTTTGATATATTTATTTTCTTTTATCGTTTGGTTTTATTATGGTATAATTAGATTCTTTAAGAGGCAATGGTGGTACATGTTGGGAATCTTTTTAGGAACCGGTTCGTCAAGTGGTGTTCCTATGTTGAGTTGCGATTGTAGAGTATGCAGTTTAAACTTTGGTAAGAACAAGAGGCTTAGGAGTTCATTTTTAATCAATTTATATGGAATGAACTTGTTAATTGATACAGGTCCTGATATTAGATCACAGCTTTTAAGAGAAAATATCGTTAAGTTAGATTTGGTATTGTATACTCATGAGCATTATGATCATATTATGGGTCTTGATGATATTAAATTTTATACAAGAGGTGCTCCTTTGCCTATTTATGCACGAGAGAGTACAATGCAACATATTAAAAATGCTTTTCCGCATAATTTTTCATCAAAAGTGCCTATAAGTGGAAAAGCAGATATTATTCCTAATTTGGCGATGGATTTACAGCAAATTTTTTTTAGAGGAATAAAGATAATACCCATTCCTTTATTACATGGGGACATAATTAGTTTAGGATATAGAATAAACAATCTAGCATATCTTACTGATGTTAAATTTATTCCTGAAATTTCTTACAATTATTTAAAGGGATTGGATGTACTAGTAATAGATGCTTTAAGGCTTAAACCTCATCCTGGACATTTGAATTTTGATGATGCTATTGTTGAGGTTAAAAAAATAGATCCTAAAATTGCTTATTTTACGCATATTTCACATGATATAATGCATGAAGAATTTGATTATCTAAAGAGAGATAATATTTATTTGGCTTATGATGGTCTTCAGATACATGTTTGATTTGATTTGGTAAATAATTATGAATTTGATTTCTTGGAATGTCAATGGAATAAGAGCTATTTTTGGTAAAGGTTTTCTTGAGTTTATTGAGAAGTATAATCCGGATATTTTATGTCTTCAGGAAACTAAGGCTTGCAAAGAACAGTTACCAAAGGAGCTTGTTAATATTGAAGGGTATCATTCATATTTTTCAAAATCTATAATAAAGGGTTATAGCGGGGTTGGTATTTATTCAAAGGTTGAGCCTATTAAATTAGAAAATATGAATATGGAAATATTTGATAGGGAAGGGAGATGCCTTATTGCTCATTATCGTGATTTTATTCTTATTAATGCGTATTTTCCTAATTCTCAATCTTTAAGAAAAAGACTTCCTTATAAGCTTGAATTTTTAATGAATCTTGAGTCTATTGCAAATACGTTTGTAACTTCTGGAAGAAGTATTATCATTTGTGGTGATTTTAATATTGCGCATATGGAGATTGATTTAGCTAATCCTAATACCAGCAGAGAATCTGCTGGTTTTTACGTTGAGGAGACTACTTGGATGGATAACTTTTTAAATGGAGGTTATGTGGATACCTTTAGAATGTTTAACATGGAGCCGGGCAACTATACCTGGTGGGATTATAAAACAAGGGCAAGAGAGCGTAATATAGGCTGGAGAATTGATTATTTTGTTGTAAATGAATTTTTTAAATCAAATGTAAAAGATGCTTTAATTTTGAAAGAAGTCATGGGTAGTGATCATTGTCCTGTCTTTTTAGAGTTAAAGCGGTAAAGTGATATGTATGAGAGATGTATATGGTTAGGTATTTTATAACTATTTTGATTTTTTTTGTTTATGGTTTTAGTTTTGGGATTAATTTAGAGAGTATTGATTTTTATCGCAGTCTTGAAAAGAAAGATCTATTATTTGTGATCCACTTATTGGAGCGAGAGAGATATTTAACTCAAAAGAATGAGCTTTTTACATGTATTGATTTGGCTAAGCAGGTTTTGTCTGAAATGGGTTTTGAGGTTTTAAGTGGTGGTAATAAGTTGGATGGTATTCAACTTATTAATACTCTACAACGTCCAGAAAATTATAATAGTTCGAAGTTTGTCTTAAAGGCTTCAAAAGCTTTAGACATTTTTGTTTACTTTGATGATAATGATGGGTTTTTGAAAACTTTAGATGGGCGTAATGTAGGTATTCAAGATGGTAAGTTTATGATTTTAGATCCAGTATCCTTTAAAAGTTATGATAGCTTATCAAATGAGCATACTACTATTGAAATTTATGAGATGAGTATTGTAAATCCTGATTTCAGTAAGTTTGTTTTAGATAAATTGAAACCTTTTGTTTATGTTGGGGAATTGAATAAGAGAGTTTACCTTGATGATATTTCAAAGTTATCTAAAGGAGAACTTTTATTTTTGTTTTATGAATTGTTTCCCCTTGCTAGGTTAAAGGGTGTCAATGATTGGTATGATTTTGGATTTTCATCTATTCTTAGAGAAATTAAAAAAATTTATAATATAAAAATTAACTCAAGGAAAATAAAATGAAATATGAACATATTGGTAATATTAGCATATTAAAATTTATCTTTTTAATTTTGGTTTTTCTTTTTTTATCTTGTTTATCTCCTAAGTTAAAGGACGATAAAAACTTAGTAACTGGTCAGCTTAAAAATGGACTTAAATATTATATTTATGGCAATCAACTTCCAAGTAAGGCTGTTCATATGGGAATTTTGTTTAATGTTGGCTCTTTAAACGAAGAGGAAAATGAGAGAGGTTTGGCGCATTATCTTGAACATATGGCTTTTAAGGGTACGACGGATTATCCTGGTAGTGAGGGCATTTTGGAAGTTCTTAAAAAATTTGGGATGAAATTTGGGGCTGATGTTAATGCTTATACTAGTTTTGATAAAACTTATTATCATCTTGATTTGCCAGATGGTGGTAATGAGTTAGAGATTGATGAAGCTTTGAATGTGTTAAGGAACTGGGCTTTTCAAGTTAAATTTGATGAAGTAGAAATAGATAAAGAGCGTAATGTTATTCTTGAGGAGAAAAAGCGTAGAGAGAATTATGCTGGTAGGGTAGCTGAAAAAATATTTGGGGTTATTTTTAATAATAGTAAATATGCAGTCAGATTTCCTATTGGACTTGAAGAGAGAATTTTATCTTTCAAATCAGAAGACTTTAAGAAATTTTATAAGAAATGGTATAGACCAGATCTTACCAGCATCATTATTGTTGGAGATATTGTCCCTGATGAAATTGAAAAGAAAGTAAGAGAACGATTTGCATCGTTAGAAAAACCAGTAAGTGAGCCTGAAAGGGTTAAAATAAGTTTGGATACTATTATTGATAAAAATTTTGTAAGTATAGAAGATATTGAGACCCCGTTTCCTAGTATGAATTTTGTTGTTAAAAAGAAGATTGAGAATAATTTTAATACCGTTGATGATGTTAAAAGATTGGTTGAAAAAACTTTATTAGACGAACTTTTTGTAAATAGATTTTATGAGTTAAAGATCGCTGGAACAAATTATTTTATGTCCTTTGATAAATTTGATTCACAATTTAAATCAGATGATAATTATATTTTAATTAATGAAATTTCTTTTAAAATTAATCCAGAGCATTTTAAAGAAGCTATTGAAGGGTTTTTTTATGAAATTGAGAGAATTAAGAGATTTGGTTTTACAAAGGGGGAAATCGATAAGGTCAAATCTAAACTTATAAGTTCTGCTAAACTAAATAAGGATAATGTCAATAAGCGATATTCATCTAGCATTGCGCATACTTTAGTAGATGTAGCGTCTCAAGGTTATTTGATGTTTGATATGGATGAGTATTTTGATATTTTTATTGATCATCTAAATAAAATTAGTTTAAAAACAATATCAGATTTTGCAAGAAATGAAGCATCCATAGATGATATGACTATTATTTATTCTTATTCTAAGAAGTCTCATCCTAATTTAACTTTTGAAGAGATGAAAGAATTGCGTAATTTTGCTTTAGATAGAGAAATTAAACCTTATGATGATGTATCGATTCAAGGGGAATTCTTTAAAAAGTCTTTGGAAAGCAAAGATATTATTGATGAGAAAGAATTGTTTGATGGGATTTCATCCTTTATTCTGGAGAATGGAGTTGAAGTTTATTTTAAGTATAATGGGAATAAGCAAAATGTAATCAATTTTAGTGCATCTTCTTGGGGTGGTTTGTTAAGTGAGAATGCTGAGCTTATACCTGTTTTGTCTTTGGCTCCAAGAGTAGTTTCTAGTTCAGGGTATGGAGATTATTCTCAGCTTCAAATTGAAAAATATTTGTCAGACAAAATTGTAAGTTTATCACCAACAGTTGGTGATCAAATGACAAGCATTAATGGTAGTGCTGATATTAAAGATCTTGAAACTCTTTTTAAGCTTATATACTTTACTTTTAATGATCCAAAGATAGATGATGTTGTTTTACAAAGTATCATTGATGATGTAAAAGCAAGAATTAAGAGTAGAGAAAATAGTTCTAAACATCTTTTTTATAGTGCTGTTGAGCGATTTTATAATAATGATGATTATCGTTTGAGAGATATTAAAGAATCTGATTTGAAAAATATATCTAAAGATGTTTTTTTGGATTTTTATAAAAAAAGATTTACTTATGCAAACAATTTTAAATTTGTCTTTGTAGGAGATGTTGATTTAAAGACAATAAAAAATCTTTCAAGTAAGTATTTAGGTAATTTAAGTTCAAAAAAATTGAATGAGTATAGAGATTTGGATTATTCTTATAAAAAAAGCACGGATAGAATAGTTATAAAAAAGGGTGAGGATTCAAGTAGTTTAGTGTACATTTTGTATCCTTTTAAGTTCAATTATACACCTGAAAATATTTTAAATTATGAAGCTTTAGCATCGCTATTAACTGAAGATCTTGTTAAAACCATTAGAAGAGAGATGTCTAGTGTTTATTCAATAGGAGTTTCTTTTGACTATTTACTTAGAAAACATTCTAATTCAGATGGTTTTATGACTGTGTATTTTACGGTTGAACCTAAGGTTTTAGATAGTGTATTGCAGATTGTTAATGAGTATATCTTAGAAAAACAAAAATCAGATTTTGTAGACAAGGATTTTGATTATATTAAGAAAAATATTATTAAAAATAATAACATTCGTTCTGAATCCAATGGGTATTGGCTTTCAAAGATATTAGGTTCAATTCTTTGGTATGATGCTTTAAAAGATACTTTTAGTGCTAAATTTATTGAAAATAATTTAAGTAAAGACATCATAAATATGTTATTTAAGAAAATAGATTTTAAACAAGGGGCAGAGATTATCTTACTGCCAGAAAAGGATAATTAATTTGAAATTTTATTAGCATATATCATATTTTGTCTTCAAAAAGGATTAATAGTTCCCCGGCTATTATTCCTTTTGCTTTCCATAATAATTCTTCTAATTTTATAGCCCATTTTTCATATCTCTTTAGTCCAAATTTGGAAAAATATTTGCTGTTAATTAAATATTTTGCAATATCTTTTTTTGAAATTTGAGTGGTATAGGTGAAGAATTCGTTTATTATTAAATATTGAGATTTAACGTCATAACCTTTATTATCTAAGAATTTGATCCAGGATTTTTTGTCTTTAGATGAGACATTTTTATTCCAGAAATTAAAGATTGCTTTATTGAAATTATTGTCTGTAAAGAAATACATGTGTAAAATTTCATGCATAAATATTGTTATTTGAGCTGTTTTTGACATATTTTCATCTTCCGCATAAGTTGCAAATGCAATATTTCTTGATTTGTCTTTTATTTTAATTGTATTGTTTGCAATATATGCTAATTTGTTGATTATAATTAAGTTTTTTAAAATTATTTCTTCTTTATTTAGTTTGATATTTGATTTTTGTGCTACGTTGAAAAACGTAATTATATCTTTAAGTCTGTAATTGTGACCTTTCCATCCTACTTTATTTTTTAGCTCATTGTTTGATAATAACATTCCTTTAAATCCTTTTTTTTCGATAAAAAATGCAATTCTTTTTAACATTAAAGATTGATCGTTTAAGTTTTTGAATTTTAGTACATATATGTCAGGTTCTGCTATTAGCTTGAATAGCTCAAATGAATCCCTTCTGTAATTTTCTTTTTTATAATTGAAAATGAATTTTAAATCAGAATTTATTGGTTTGTTTATATCATAGTAAGCATTCATATCAATATATCCAATTTCGCTTATTTGAATCATATTGTTGTTTTTAGTAGATTTTATTTCATCATTCTTATTGTTTAGTGATGTGTACTTGATAAAATTAGATAATACTATTTTTTGAGATTCTTTTTCTGAACATAAGTTTGTGATCATGGGGGTTAATATTATTTCTTTTGCTTTAAAGCCTATAATGGGAAACATATTGTTGTTAAGATTAAATTTAATAAAATATTCATTTTGACTGATTAATATTTTAAATTTCTGAGGATTTGATCTTGCTGTTTTACTCTTTGAATTTTTTAGTAAAATGTTATTTAGATTGATGGATTTGATGTTATTCATTTTGATTTCTATTGTTAATATTTTATCTTGATTAATGATTTTTGGAATATTATATGAGTAATTTTTGTCTTGAGTGTTGATTTCTATGCTTGCATTTTCATTGATCTGAAGATTTAGTACAACGTGATTTATTTTGTTTTCATCATAGTATATTTTTTTTTGATTGTTATGGTTGATCGGGAATTTTATTTCTTTGTTGTTTGCGTATATTACATAGAAACTTGTTAATAAAATTAATACCACTAGGATATTTTTCATTATTATATACAATTATTATAAATTACTACAATTGTATATAATAATGAAAAATAGAGAACCTCAAGAAGTTCTCTATTTACATCCTCTAGGGGAATTGAACCCCTGTTGCCAGGATGAAAACCTGGAGTCCTAGGCCACTAGACGAAGAGGACAAAAAATTGAGCTCAGTAGGGCTTGAACCTACGACCCTCGCCTTAAAAGGGCGATGCTCTACCAGCTGAGCTATGAGCCCTTAAATAGTTAAATTTACCAAAGTTAATTATACCATTTATTTCATGGTATGTCAATACCTTGAAATAAGCAAAATTCTTAGCTTCGTCCATGCAAGTGAGCTGCACAGGACTCGAACCTGTGACCTGCGGGTTAAGAATCCGATGCTCTAACCACCTGAGCTAGCAGCCCTATGATTTATTAATAAACTAATAAATAGGATAAATGCTTACAAACATAATGTCAAGGATTATGATTATTTTTTTCTATCTTTTTTAGCAGGTTTTTTGCTTCTAAATGATTGGGATTTAAGATTAGCAGTTTTGTTAAAATTTCTTTTGCTAAGATTGTATTTTTTGCATTCAATCTTGCTTTTGCAAGCTTTAATAATATGTTTTGATTATTTGGCAAAAATCTTAAAGCATTCTCATATGCAAAATCAGCTTCATTATATCTTTCAAGTTTGTAAAAAGAATCTGCAGTTAAAATATATACTTTAGCTATTCTTGCTCCATTGGGTTCAAGACTAATATATTTTTGAAAATTTTTAAGAGCGTTTTTATATTGTCCTTGAAAAAAATAGGCTTCTCCTAATGCTTGGATTATTCTTACATCATGCTTATTTATTTCAAGTCCTTTGATGGATTCTAGTTCTGATCTTTTGTATTCGCCTGTTGCTATTAGACTCCATATAAGTATTACTCTTGCATCTAAATTATTTGGGTTGTATTTTATTTCGTTTTGGGTATTGAGAATAGCTTCTTGAAATTTGCCTTGTCTGTAGAGTAGAAGCGAATCTTCTTTTTCTTGTGCATTTAGGAGGTTTAGACATGAGAATAATATGAGAATTATTTTTGAGTAAAAATTTTTATTTGTCATTTTTTTCCTCCATTTCACAATTTCCGTTAAAGAGTGCCCCTGAATCTATGAAGAGTTCCTTTGTTTTAATGTTTCCAATCAAATTTCCAGTTTTATAAATTTTTATTGTCTCTAAAGCCTCTACATTGCCTTTCATTGTTCCATGATTTAGGAAATTATTACACTTGATTTTTGCTTCTACATTAGCTTTTTCTCTTAGGTATATTGAACTTGTAGAATTTATGATTCCTTTAAGTACTCCTTCAATGATTATTGGTTTATTGCTTTCTATATATCCTTCAAATTCAAAATTACCCTTTATAACATTTTGGGTATTGTTTTCTTCAAATTCTAGAGTATCTATGCTCAATTTGGCTCCTAAAAATGAATGCTTGACTTTAAGCATTCATTTTTACTTTAATTTTAGCTTTAAATTTGTATTTTGGCTTTTAATCTTTTCTTTCTCCTAAAAATCTTATTAAATATAAGAATAAATTTATGAAATCTAGGTAAAGTTTTAAAGAGGCTACAACTGCCATCCTACTTTTAATTTCAGTACCGTCTTCTAACATTCTATTCATTTTAGAAATATTTTGGACATCGTAAGCCGTTAGGCCTGTAAATAATATGACACCTAAAATTGAGATTAAAAAATTGAGACCTGAACTTCTAAAAAATATGTTAAAAATAGATGCAATAATGATGCCCCATAATCCCATAATAAAATAGCTTCCCATTTTTGTAAGATCTGTGCTTGTTGTGTATCCGTAAAAGGACATTGCAAGGAAAGTTAGAGAAGTAATTCCAAATGTATAGAATATTGAACTTTGAGTATATATCATAAATACAGAAGATAGTGTTACTCCTGTTAAAGCTGAATATCCTAGAAAAAGAGCTGTTGCTGTGCCGCTTGATATTTTCTCGATTGCTCCGCTTATTGCATAAACAAGTCCAAATTGTACAAGTATCATTGCCATATATGACATTGGATTTGCAAATATTATAGCTTGCATAGCAGGATTTTCAGATGTTGTGTATGCAAATATTGCAGATATTAAAAGACCAATTGCCATTAATCCAAAAACCTGAGCCAAAAATTTGTTTTTTATCCTTATTTCTTGTTTTTCATGCGTTAATTCAAACATAATGATTCCTCCTTATTTTTGTTCGTTAAATTTTTTGCATAATTCATTAAATGTTGCACTTGGAACTTTCCCATATTTTAGGAATTCCATTGAAAATTCAGCTTTTCCTTGTGTTGAAGACCTTAAAATGGTTGAAAATCCAAACATTTCGCTTAAAGGTACCTCAGCTTCAACTTTTGAAAAATTTCCTTCTTCAACAGATCCCAAAATTATTCCTCTTCTTTGGTTTAAGAGACCAAACATATTGCCTTGAAATTCGGTTGGACCTTCAAGAGTAACTTTCATTATTGGCTCGAGTATTGTAGGTTTTGCCTTATTATAAGCTTCTCTAAATGCTCCTATTGCTGCAAGTTGGAATGCAATATCTGATGAGTCAACAACGTGATATTGACCGTCATTAATTGTGACTTTAAGCCCGACAATTGGGAAGCCGATTAAAGTTCCCTTTTCCATAGCCTTTTGGAATCCTTTGTCACATGATGGAATGTATTCCGTTGGAATTACTCCACCTTTTATAAGATTGACAAATTCATAAGTTTGTCCTTCACTCTCAAGTGGCTCCATAAATCCAGCAACTCTTCCAAATTGACCTGCACCTCCTGATTGCTTTTTGTGAGTATAATTAAATTCGGCTTTGTCTGTAATGGTTTCTCTGTATGCTACTTGAGGCATTCCTGTTTCAACTTCTGCTTTAAATTCTCTTCTCATTCTTTCAATGTAAACTTCTAAGTGTAGCTCACCCATTCCTTGTATTATTGTTTCTTTTGATTCGGCATCTACATAAGTTTTGAATGTAGGGTCTTCTTTAGTAAACCTTGCAAGAGCTTTTGCCATGTTATCAGCTGATTTTTTATCCTTGGGTTTTATTGATAAAGATATTACTGGTTCTGGAATGTACATTGATGTCATTGAATAGTTAATTGAAGGGTCACAAAATGTATCTCCTGATGCACATTCTATCCCAAATAATGCAACGATGTCTCCACTGCTTCCAAATTCAATATCTTCAGTGTTATTAGCATGCATTCTAATAAGTCTTCCAACTTTGAATTTCTTAGAAGTTCTTGAATTTATTAGTTCTTGTCCTTTTTTTAAAATCCCTTGATATATTCTTACATAAGTTAATTGTCCGTATTGCCCATCTTCTAGTTTAAAAGCTAGTGCTACAGTTGGTAAGGTTTCATCAGTTTTAAGTTCAATTTCTTTTTCATCTTCGTTTAAATTAAGAGCCACATTTTTGATGTCATGAGGAGAAGGCAAAAATCTATTTACAGCGTCAAGTAAAAGTTGAACACCTTTGTTTTTATAAGCAGAACCCATAAATACAGGACAAAATTTTAAAGCCAAAGTACCTGTTCTAATGGCATCATATATTGTCTCTACAGCTATATCTTCTCCTTCCATATGAAGTTCCATAAGTTCGTCATTAAAATCAGATAGAGCATCAAGCATTATTTTTCTCTTTTCTTCAGCCTCATTGATTAACTCAGCAGGAATTTCCTTTTCTATAATTTCTGTTCCATCTTTGCCTTCAAAGTAATAGGCTTTCATTAAAACAAGATCCACAACTCCTATATGTTTATCTTCAAGTCCTATTGGAATTTGCATTAAAACTGAGTTTAGACCAAGCTTATCTTTAAGCTGATCTTTTACATTGTTAGGATTTGCTCCGGTTTTGTCACATTTATTTATGAAAGCAAGACGTGGTACATTATATCTTTTTAATTGTCTGTCAACTGTAATTGATTGAGATTGAACCCCTGCAACAGAGTCAAGAACAAGTATAGCGCCATCTAGTACTCTAAGTGAACGTTCGACCTCAATTGTAAAGTCAACGTGACCTGGAGTGTCAATAATATTTATTGGATGGTTTTTCCATTCAACATGAGTTGCAGCGGATGCAATTGTAATACCCCTTTCTCTTTCAAGTTCCATTGAATCCATTGTTGCTCCAACTCCATCTTTTCCCTTTACTTCATGAATAGCGTGAATTTTGTTACAATAAAAAAGAATACGTTCTGTTAGTGTTGTTTTTCCTGAATCAATGTGGGCACTAATACCTATGTTGCGCAATTTTTTATAATCCATGGAATATTTTTCCTCCTGAGTGATGTATACTTAGAACATTAAATATTCTACATGATTTTTTAAAAAAAGTCTATTTTAAACTGTTTTGGTTGATTTTGACTTAAGGGAATTTTATTGTCTAAAAGGTTAAGTAATGTATTTAATTGCTTTTTTAGCAGGGGATTTTTTGTATTAAATTTTAATTTTTTATTTGTGTTATTAAATTTAATTAATTATTTAATTAATTATTTTTTAATTGCAGCTTGTGAGAAAGTCTAGTTATTTATGGACTTGCTTGACTAAATTATATTAAACTTATACAATTAATTATAAGGAATATATCATTTAGTAAATTTTGATTTCATTGATTAAAAATGTTTAATGTTTAATATTTAATGAATTTACTCTTTCTTTACTTTATATTTTATACTCCTAAGAATTAATCATTGGAGGATATAAGTTTGAATACTTTAACAATATCTCATGAATTGAGTAAAATATGTCAGGTTGATTATGATTCTGCTTTGTCTGAACTTTCTGTATTTTTTAAGGACGGAAGAGCCTATAAATATTTTAAGATTGAACCAAGACACTTTAATATAATATCTAAGCTTGTACAAGAGAAGAGGTCAGTTGGTAAATATTTAACGGAACATATATTTAATAAGTATGACCAGGAAAAGCTTTAATTTTAGTTGTTGACTTAGTTATTTAAGAAGGATTCTTAATGAATAGGAATTCTTCTTAATTTTTTTCTTTTAAATTGATAATGGAGTGATAATGGAGGACAATATAATTCGATTTAAAAAATAAAATTATATTGTATTTTTTTGCAATAAATGTTATTATAGCATAATTATTTTGCAAGGGCTTGGGATATGAAAAAATTTTTAATTACTATAATACTATTTTTATCTTTTAGTACATCTTATGCCAAGTTTGTATATTTCTCAGCGGGTTTTAGTACACAAATTAGTCTTGAGTCATTTTCTTTATTTAATAAAAAAACTGGCACAGTTTTAGATAAATTGGTAAGTTTTGAATTGTTTAATATCTTGGCAAATTTTCAAGATAGTTTTTTTAATCGTTTAAGTGAATTTGAGGACAGTACAGCTGCTTTATATAGTTCTTTTCAAAACAATTTAAGTCTTCTCATTAGGCTGTTTGAGAGTAGAAAGGATCCAGATTCACAGGTGAATAATATGGAGGGGGAGGATTTAAATGATTTAGACTCACTTGTGAATAATGCTCATGATTTGAGAAAATTTTTGCGTGAATTGAGTAAGTTTAACAACAAGGTTACGCTTCAAAAATTAGGTGAGACTGGATCAAGTATAAGAAAACTCTTAGTTGATTTAGAAGAAACGGCAAAACGCGCTATTGAGTTAAAAGAAGTAATATTTAGTCAATTAAATGAATTTGGAATTAGTAGTCAAGATGATTTTTTGAGATTATATGAAGAAATTTCTACACCAGGGACTGTTTTAAATGATGTTTTGCGTCAAAAATTGTCACCTTTATTTAGTACTGGTTTTCAGGGTTATTTTCAAATTGGTCTTCCTATTGTTGCCAGTAATTTTTATTATGGATTTGAACTTGGATTTGGTGTAAATCTTGGAAGGATGATTTTTCCTAATTTAAACCTTTTAAAGGCTTCCTATCCTGTTAAGTTGTCTTCAGGGATAGTGCCAAGATTATTCATAAAATATGATATTTATTATTTAGCAGCTACTTTATTTTCAGGTTTTGGTGATAGATCTTTAGTTGTAGATCCTGTTTATGCAGGGAATTTAATTGGTCATGGCAAAGTAACCAATCCTTTTAATGTTATTGAGACAGGTTTTAGATTGAGATTAGCCTTTCTTAGTTTTGAATCATCATTATTATTTTCTATTAATGATTTTAAATATAGAGATTTAAGGGCTGGATTTGGATTTGAGATTCCGGTAGTTATTTAGTTATTGATATTTGATTGAAATTTGTAATGTTTATTTTAGTCTAGTATTTGGATTTTACTTTAATGTATAAGAGTTTATTTTTTTTTCTTTTTTATTTTGTATTGTCCTGTAAAACTCTTGCTAAAGATTATCAAATTATTTCAGGTGAGTATTATAAGCTTGCCAAATTAAATGAGGACCTTGGTAATAATCAGGCATCCGTTGAGCTTTATGAACAAGCTATTAAATTTGATTCTAATGTGAATAGTGCGTCTACTTATAATTTTATTTTGGCTTATATCAATTTGAAAAAATATGATGAGGCTGGATTAAAGCTTGAATCTTTATTGGAAAATGATCAGGATAATATTTTGTTGATTAATTTAAAAGCTTATTTATATTTTAGAAAGGAAAATTTAGAAGAGGCTTTAAAATTTTATTTAAAAACTTTGGAAATAGCACCTGCTAATCAAGAAGCGTTATTTAATGTTTTTTATATTTATCATTTAAAGAAGGACATGGAAACCGCAAAGAAATATATTTTAAAATATAAGGAATTCAAATATTCAGTTCCTTCTAATGCAAGTGAGATAGTCTCGTCCGTTTTGGAGGATTGAAGGTTAAAGATTGTTTTATGCTACTTTTGGTATTCATTTTTTAATGATTTTGATGTGTAAATTCATTTTAATATTTAGAGGGATTTAAGTGTTGTGCAGATAAAGATTTTATTTTTAAGTCTATTGATATTTATTACAAGTAATGCTTTCTCGGATGTTGATTTTGAACTTAATTTGGGGGTTGGTCTGGATTTTCCGGTTAGTACTATTTCAAACTTTTATAATACAGCTTTATATATTGGTGAAAAACTTGAGAATAATATATCTGATTTGGCTAGAGAAAGAATCGTTACAGATTTTGCAGATATGGTTAACATTGCTAAGACCGGTTTAACTTATGGAGGATATGCTCAAATGGGAGCAAAATTTGATGATTTTTTTTCACTTGGTTTTGAACTTGGATTTAGTTTTAATGTATTGAGGTATGTTAATCGTAAGGGACGGTTGAGTGATATTTTTTCATTCATTGCAGCTATTGAATCTAGAATTTATACAAGGTTAGATTTTTTTATTGGAGCTATTGCATTATTTACTGGGCCTAGAGTTAATATGGCTACCCCTTTTAGGGATTCCATCATGGATGAATATGATGTTTTTGGTTGGGATCTTGGTGCAAGATCTACATTTACCTTTTTGGTACTTGAGGGATATTATTGTTGGAATATTCAGAATAATAGATTTTCTGATTTTAAGTTTGGCATAGGTTTTGAGTTTGAAGTTATTTAGGTGGATAATAAATAAATTTTTGCATTTTTAAGTTTATTGCATTGACTAGTTTTAATTTGCTCATGATTAAAATTGTTACTGTTTTAATTTTATAGATTTTCCTTAATCTTGTGTGAATTATTTGTATTGATGTACAATAAAGTAAAGAGTTTCTCTTTGAAGTAGGGAGTTTGAAAATTGGGTTTGCTTATTAAGAAATCAATAGGAATTATTGCTTGTCCTGGTGGAAGGGTATTTGCAAATAAAATAATGGAAGAACTTAAAAAAATATTTTTAGATAGTGAGAGTGAAGTTATTGAAAAAATTTCGCAAACTTCTAGTTGTTTCAAAGAAGATGTCTTGAAGCTTGAAGAAGTTTTGTCTCCTTTTTTAGAAGGATTTGAATTTTCTAACTTAAGATTTGATGAGTCGGTGGAAATTCCTGTAAACTTTGTTAAGTTTGCTAATGGTGAATTTAAGGCAGAAATTTTAGAAACCATAAGAAATAAAGATATTTTTATTGTGCAAGATGTTTCTAATACTTATCCAGTTAATGTAAATAATAATGAAAAAGTAGTAATGACGATTAATGATCATTTAATGAATTTGATGACCACAATAGATGCATGCATGCAGGCTAAGGCTAATTCTGTTAGTGTTATCATTCCTTCTTATCCTTACTCGAGGCAAGATAAAAAGCATTCAAGAGAAGGTTTAACAGCAAGTCTTTTTGGGAGATTTTTAGAAGAATTGAGAGTTAAACATATTTTAACACTAGACATTCATTCAAAAGCGATTGAAAATGTTTTTAGAAAAACGTATTTTGAAAATTTAAATGCATCTTATGAAATTTTTGATGCTTTAGCTGAATTAATAGATATTAGAGATTCAAGTTTGGTAGTTGTTTCTCCTGATACAGGTGCTGTTAATAGGAACAAATTTTTTGCATCTAATCTTAAAAGGCCTTTAGCTTTGCTTTATAAGGAAAGAGATTATTCAAAAGTAACGCATAATGTTAACGATTCTAATATTTCTGTTACTAAACTTTTGGGAGATGTTGAGGGTAAAAATGTTTTTATGAGTGATGATATTTTGGCTACTGGTGGAACTTTAATTAAGGCTGTGAAACTTTTAAAAAGTATGGGAGCTAAGAAGATTATATGTGCAATAAGTCTTCCATTTTTTAATGGAGATGCAATTAGATATTTTGATAAAGCTTATGAGGAAGGCTATTTTTATAAAATAATTGGGACAAATGCTGTGTATCATGATGATAGACTTATAAGTAAACCTTGGTATTATGAAGCTAATGTTGCACATCTTTTTGCAGGTGCAATTTTTGCCATTTACAATAGGGTTAGTTTGCAAAAAATTCTTGATAGAAGTCATGACATTCAAAATTTGATTTCTAAGAGTTAATTTTATGGATGTACTCAGTATTGATATTGGTACTAGTACTTTAAAATCTGCTTTAATTAATTCTCATCATGGGGTTTTAGAGAGTTTTGATGTAAATTATTTTGATCATTTCAATATTGATTTTGAAAACTTTGATTATAAAATATGGCTTTTTGCTTTCAAGAGAGTAATTTCTAATTTTAGGCATAAAAAAATAGATTGTATTTCTATTAGTGGTATTTCTCCATGTCTAATAGCTCTTGATTCAAATTTGGTTCCTTTGGAAGTTTTACATTGGAATTCTTCTAAGATGGTTGGTAACTTTAAAGGGAAATCATCTTTCTTACCCTTTGTGCTTAGCACAGTTGAGAGGGGAGTTTATGATAAGGTTAAATATTTTGTATCTTGTTTTGAATATTTTATTTATTTACTTACAGGTAATTTGATTACAAGCTATCCAAGTTTGTCTTATATCCCTTTTATTTGGAATGATATTGAAATAAGAGAACATAATCTTGACACAAATAAATTTCCCCCTTTCTTAAGGATGGGAGAGGTTGCTGGTCGTGTTACTAATAGTGCTAGTATTGAATTTGGCATTGATAGTGGGATAGAAGTAATTAATGCTGGAATAGATTATTTAAGCGTGCTTATTGGAAGTGGGGCATTCTTTTCTGGAATTGTGTCAAATAGAACAGGTACAAGCGAGGGTTTTAATTTTATCTCAGATGCATATTTGTCAGACTTTTCTTTGGTGTATCCTTATTTTTTAGATAATTTATTTGTTATTGGAAGAATAGTTCCTTCTGGATATTTATTGCAATTGTTTAAAGATAGATTCTTTAAAAAGAAAAAATCATTTGAGGAATTTTTTGAAGAGATTTTTAGAGTATATGATTCAGGTAATGTTTATTTTTATTTAAGCAAGAGGAAGCTTTTTTCTGAGCATATTTTAATAGATTCGCAAATAAGAGATAATTTGAGTAAAGGTATTTTTGGAAAAGTAGATAATCCTTTACAGATAGGAATTGCAATTCTTGAAGCCGCTTATTTTTCCTTTTACAATAAAATACTTTTGCTTAAATCTTTTAAAAGGGATGTTTTAGACATTTTTGTTAGTGGTTCTAATTCAGATAATTTATTTTTAAATAAACTAAAAGCGAATATTCTTGGTAAAGATTTAAAGATTTTTGAATTTAAACATGCCGAGATTATCGGTAATGCAATCTTGGCTTTTTATTGCTTAGGAGAGTTCAATAGTTTGGATAAGGCATTTAAAAAGCTTGCTAAATTTAAACAGGTTATATCCTTTAGTGCCAGTATGCATGATGTTTATTTAGAGAAATATCATAAGTATGTTTCTAATTTTAATTTATTTGTTAATAGTTAATATGTAAGCATCCTTAAACTTGCTTGAGCCTGATATTTTATTGAGATCGAGTTTTGCCTCTGATATGGTTTTGTAAGGTCCAGATCTGACTCTATAGGCGTCTTTATCGTTTATTGTTGCTGAATAAATTTTTGCATTTATTTTATATTTCATCAATTCTTGAATATTGTTATCAGCAGAGATTGGATCTGAGAGTGATGCAAATTGTATGTAGTATTCTTTTCGAGGGTCATATTTGTTTTCAAAGTTATTGTGTTTTTGTTCTTTTTTGTTTTCTTGCTTTATCTTTTCAATTGTTTGTGTTTTTTGCAATTTTTCTTCTTTTGTGTGTATTTTTGTAGTTTTGTGTTGATTTATGATTTGTGGTTTTTTTTTATTATTTTGGTTTATGCTACTATTGAAACTTTTATCTTGTTTGATATCTTGTGTAAGGTCAATTATGATTTCATTTGGTTTATCAGTTATTGCTAAAGTATCTTCATTATTTTCACTTTCTATAACTTTTTCATCTTTTGTTTCTTGTAAAATAATATTTTTACCCGCGATTTCGGAGGCTAAGTTTTTATTTGGAAAGAAAATAATTATTCCAAGAAATATAATTGTACAAACAGTTACAATTGAAGTTAATGCTACTAAAAATCCTTTGTTATTATTTTCATTAAAATCTCTCATCTATGTTACCTCTTTCATCTTTATCCTAATCTCATTTTTTAGATATTCATAGCTCTTATTGTTAATTATATTTATTATTTTTGAATTTAGAATATTTTTATTTGAAAAAATATCTTTTTGACACTTAAGAATATTTATAATCAAATTTTCATCAATATTGCGACTTGATCTGAGTCTTTTTTTTATTATCTCATTATTTGCTTTTGTTATAAATATATGCCCACAGAATTTTGCAAGATCTAATTTAAAAAGTAGTGCAGCATTAATTATAATTTTATCAAATTTTTTCTTTAATATTACTTGTTCTACTTCTTTATATATAAGGGGATGTGTTATTGCTTCTAATTTTTCTAGTTTTTTCCTGTCATTAAATACAATATTTCTCAGTTTTGTTCTTTCTATTTCATTTTTATTATTTAATATTTGTTTCCCAAATATCTTGACTACTGTGTCTTGTTTTGCTTGTAGGGCTATGTGTCCAATTTTATCTACATTTATTTCGTGAAAACCATATTCACTGCTAATGATTTTTGAAACGGTATCTTTGCCAGTTGATATTCTACCAGTTATGCCAATTATCGATGAATTTCTCCCCATGATTTTCCAGTCTCAATATTTACTTTTAGAGGAAGTTTTAAAGGATAGGCATTTTCCATCATTTCTTTGATTATTTTGTTTACTTCTTCACATTCTTGTTCGGGCGATTCGATTAGCATTTCATCGTGTACTTGTAAGAGTATTTTTGACTTTAAGTTTTTACTTTTAAGTTCATTATATACTTTAATCATTGCGATTTTCATTATATCAGATGCACTGCCTTGAATTGTACTATTTATTGCTATTCGTTCAGCTCCTGAGCGTTCTGAGTAATTTTGACTATTAATTTCTTTTATATATCTCCTTCTTTTAAGAAGAGTTTCACTGTATCCATTTCTTTTGACAAAATCTATTTGATTTTGTATAAAAGTTTTTATTTTAGAATAAAGATTGAAGTATGAATCGATGAACTTTTGAGCTTCTTCTCTTTTAATAGACAGTTCTTTTGAGAGCCTAAAGGCTGACATTCTATAAATTATTCCAAAATTAATTGATTTTGCTATTCTTCTCATGGAAGATGTTACTTTTTCTTCATCTACTTTAAAGAGTTTCGATGCTGTTTTTATGTGAATGTCTTTTTTATTTTTAAATGCTTCAATTAGTGATTCGTCTTCTGAGAGGTGGGCTAGTATGACAAGTTCAATTTGTGAATAGTCAGCAGAAATAAAAATATTGCCTTTCTTAGGTTTAAATGCTTCTCTTATTTTACGTCCTTTTTCATCTTTGATTGGAATATTTTGGAGGTTAGGGGAGGTGCTTGAAATGCGACCCGTTGCTGTTTTTGTTTGTATGAAATTTGTATGTATTTTGTTTGTTTTTGCATTTACAAACTCTATTAAATTATCTGTATATGTATTTTTTAGTTTTGCGATTTGTCTATATTGTATGAGTTTTGGTATAGATTCATGTTGCTCTTTTATTGTCTCTAGTACCTTAATGTTTGTTGAATCTCGCTTGAAATTTTGGGGTAGTACTAGATTTAATCTTTCAAATAAGACCGTATGTAGTTGTTTTGTTGAATTTAGATTAAATTCAATACCTATACTTTTTATTATCTCATTTTCAATTAATTTTAATTCTTTGTCAAGTTCATAGCCATATTGTCTTAGATAATCTTTATCGAGATAAATTCCATTTTCTTCCATTTCTGTAATGACATTGTTAAATGGCATTTCTATATCTGTCATTAGATTTTCAAGGTTGTCTTCTTTGAGTTTTTTTGTAAAAATTTTAAATAACCTGAAAGTAATATCAGCATCTTCAGCAGCGTAATTGGAGACCATCTCAAGTGGTATGTCTTTTAAAGTGCCATTTTGTGCTACTATTTCTTCATACTTGATATTTTTATGCATTAAATGTTTTTCTGCTAAAAAATCAAGAGATACTTTTGTGTTTGGATCGATAACATATGCTGCTATCATTGTATCAAAGTAAGGTGGAATTGCATTAAATTCATGTTTTTTAAGTATTTTATAATCGAATTTGTAGTTTTGACCAATTAACTTAGGTTTTGTTTTAAAAAATTCATTGAATTTTTGGATTATGTATTCTTTTTCAATAGTTTTTTTTTCTTTAGTTTCTATAGGAATGTAGTAGCTTTCAAATTCTTTAAATGAAACCGAAATTCCTATGATTTGTGCTTCATGGACATTAAGCGAAGTTGTTTCTGTATCTATTGCTACATAGTTTGCTTGTTTTAGTTTTTCTATTAGTAAGTCAAGTTGTTCTTTTTTTAATATTGTTTCATATTTGATATTTTCTTCATATATTGTTTTAAGAGCATTTGAATGTGATTTTGTTGTTTGTAAAATCTTTGTGTCTGTTTGATTTATATTGGTTTTAAAGAGCGACTTTTGTGTTTGATTTGTAGCATATCTTTTTTTTAATATAGTCTTGTAAGATTTAATTAGGGTTTTTGCAGAATATTCTTCGAATAATGAAAGGATGTCTTCTTTTAAATTTTCCAGTTTAAATTCTTCAAGTGCTGGCAATTCTAGATCTTCTACAAGACTGATAAGTTCATAACTTAAAAAGGCATTTTCTCTCTCTTTTAGTAATATTTCTCTATATTTATTGTTGATAGAAGCTAAATTATCGTATATTCCATTTAATGTTTGAAATTCATTTAGTAGCTTAGCAGCTCCCTTTTCCCCAATTCCTTTGATGCCTGGTATATTATCTGCTCTGTCTCCAACAATGGATAAATAATCTTTGATTTGGGATTTATTTACTCCAAATTTTTTCATCACATAATCATTATCCATTTCCACAAAGCTACTATTCTCGATTTTAAGTATTTTGGTTTTAGCCGACATCAGTTGTAGCAAATCTTTGTCTGGAGAAATAATATAAGTTAAGTAATTGTTGCTTTCTGCTTTTTTTGCAAAGCTGGCTATAAGATCATCAGCTTCGTATCCTTGTATTTCGAACATTGGGATGTTTGCTTTTATTAAACTTTCTTTGATCCAGTAAATTTGTGGAATTAAATTATCTGGAGGAGCATCTCTTGTTGCTTTGTAACTTGGATACTTTTGTTGTCTAAATGTTTGTGTTTCTGAGTCAAAAGTTACAATTAGATTTTCTGGATTTTTTTCTTTTATTATGAAAAAAAGAGTTTTGAAAAATCCAATAAATGCATTAACATTTTCCCCTTTGTTATTTGTTAAAGGATTGTTTTTCATTACATGATAGTTTCTAAATATTATATTTAAAGCATCAATTAGGTAAATTTCTTTCATATTTTTATATCTACTAAAATTGGGTTATTATATTTAAAGAGAGTTTTAGAAAATTGTATCTTTGGTATTGTTATCTTTTGAGCAAATAGCTTTTTTAAAGTTTTGTGTGTATTGTGATATTGAATGCATATTGTTTCTTTTAACAAGCAAGTGTCCCCAATTAATTTTTTGATTTCTTCTTGAATTTGTTTTTGTCCCTCTAGCCATGAATTTATGGTTATATAATAATTATTGATTGAATTTAAGATTAAATCCTTTGCAGGATTTGTAATATTTAATGTATTTAGCATTCCTTTATTGATTTCTTCATTTTCAAATTCTAGAATAGCTTTTAATTTTTTTAGTTCAAGTATTAAATCTTTTAAATATATTTTTAATATTCTATTAGTTGACAATATTGATTCCTAATTTCTTGTTAATAATATTATTATCTTTTTTAAGTAATGCTTTCCAAGCTGTATGCAGATTTTTAAGGTGTTTTAAAACTTCTTGAATATTATCCCTATTCTTTTCTAATGTAACATTTTCTAATGTTTTGTTTAAAAAAGAATATATTGAGAATAAGTTATTTGAAATATCTCCACCATCTTCAAAATTTAGTGTAGACATTAATTCAATGATGATATCTTGTGCATGGTAAACTTTTTCATCTGCTTTTGCTGTACTAGTTGGCTCTTTACTTTTATAAAATTCTTTGGCAATCTCTAAATCTTGTATTGCTTTCTCGTAAAGCATTACCAATATTGATATAGGACTTGATGTATTGATTTGTGTCTTTTTATAGATTTCTTCTTTTGCTATCAAGGATTTTCTCCTAGTTTAATTTTTTTATTTGTTCTGCTATTTGCTCTTCTTTGAAAGGTTTTGTAATGTATCCTTTTGCTCCAAGTTCTAAAGCTTTTGCAATGAGTTCTTGTTTTCCAAGTGCTGTAACCATCAATACATTCATTTTTCGTTCAAGTTTTTTGTTAACTTCATTTATTTTTTCAAGGGCTGTAATGCCATCCATGTTCATCATTGTTATATCAAGAGTTATTAGATGAATTTTTTCCTGTTTTTCGAATTCTTTAATAGCCTGTATTCCATCTTCTGCTTCAAAAAATTCGTCAAAGCCCAGTTTTTTCAATATCTTGATTAAGTTTTTTCGCATAAAAATAGAATCATCAACTATCAAGGCCTTTTTATTTTTTTCCAAACCCCACTCCTTACTTAATTTTAACATGATAACATATTAAATATCATTTAATCTAAATAAAGATATCATGTATAATTATCTGTTTTTTATTTTACTTTAAATTTTAAAATGAATGAGTTTATTACTCAATAACTTATCCTTGAAAATTTATATTTTTATTTACATTATTTTGTTAAAATATAATGTGAATTCTGGGTAGATTTAATATTAAATTTATGATCAAAGATATAGAAGATGAAATTTTACGTTTAAAAGATAATATCAAAAAATGGAATAAAGAGTATTATGTTGATTCTTCACCCAGTGTGAGTGATTTGATTTATGATAGAGCTCTTTTAAGACTTCAAAATTTGGAAAGTAAGTATCCTGAATATAAAACTTTGGATTCTCCCACTCTTAAGTTTGGAAGCGATCTTTTAAATAATTTTGAAGAGGTTACACATCCTTTACCTATATTAAGTTTGGATAAGGTTTATGATATTGAGAAATTATCGTTGTGGGTTGAGAAAATGGTCTTAGAAGGTTCTAGTTTGGGAGCTTATACTGGCATCTCAGTTGAACCCAAAATTGATGGTTGTTCAATTGTTCTCTATTATAAAGATGGGATACTGCGGAGAGCTTTGACTAGGGGAGATGGAAAGGTTGGTAATGATGTTACTGAGAATGTTAGAACAATCAAAAATATTCCTTTGTCTATTGATGAAAAGATTGAATTGGTATTGAGGGGTGAAATTTATATTACTAAGGAAAATTTTTTGAAAATGAATAACACATTAAAGAATCCTTATCTTAATGCTAGAAATTTAGCCTCAGGTATACTAAGAAGAATAAATAGTAGAGAAGTTGCTAATTTTCCTTTAGATATTTTTGTTTATGATGTTTTAAATTCTAGTTTGGGATTGACTACTAACCATGATGCGTTTGATAAACTTAAGAAATTTGGATTTAAAATTAATCCTTTTTGTAAATTTTTTGATGGCAAAAACTTAAAAAAAATTATTAATCATGTTAAAGAGATAGAGATGCAAAGAAATTCTTTGGAATATGAAATTGATGGTGTTGTGTTGAAAGTTGATAGTTTTATTTTAAGAGAGAATTTAGGATGTACTTCTCATCATCCGAAGTGGTCAATAGCTTATAAATTTGAATCTTGCACAGGCATAAGTAAAATTGTTGACATAGTCGTTCAGGTTGGCCGCAGTGGCAAAATTACTCCTGTTGTACATGTGGAGAAGGTATTTGTTGCGGGGGCTTTTATTACTAATGCAAATCTGCATAATCAAGATTATATAGACTCTATTGGCTTAAATGTTGGAGATATTGTTGCGATTTCAAGACGTGGAGATGTAATTCCTTCTGTTGAATTGGTGGTAGAAAAGCTTGCGATTGGTAGTTTTAAAATTTCTAGTAATTGTCCTTCATGTAAAAGGGCTTTAATTAAAGAGGGTGCACATCTTTTTTGTGTAAATAAACATTGTTCTTATCGAATAATTGAACAGATAAAATATTTTTGTAGTAAGAAATGCATGAATATTGTAGGACTTTCAGTGAAAACAATAGAGTTCCTTTTTGAAATGAAGTTTATATCTTCGGAGATTGATCTTTATACTTTTAATTTTGATAAACTTATTAATTTAAGGGGTTTTGATCTTAAGAGAATAGATAATTTAAAGCGTTCAATTAGCGATAGTAAAAGTAGGCCATTTAGAAAGTTGCTTCTTGGTATGGGAATTAAAGAGCTTGGAGAAAATACAATATTGGTTTTAATTAATAACAATTTAAACTCGTTTGATATAATTAGTACTCTTTGCAAAAATAAAGAGGCTGCTCTTGCCAAACTTTTAAAGATTAAGGGAATAGGTGAGAGGATAGCTTTAAATATTATTGAAGCGTTTAATGATAAAACTATTCTTGATAAGTTTAATTTTTTTAAAGAATTAGGGTTTAAATTGGAAGAATGTAATACTAATTGTGCTGTGGATGATTCTTTTTTATTTGGCAAAAAATTTTGTATTACAGGTTCTTTTGAAGGGTGTTCTAGAAATGTTCTTATTGAAAAGATTACTAAAAAAGGTGCTATTTTCAATAGAGCAGTTACTAAGCGTTTAGATTTTTTACTTGTTGGAGAGAAACCTGGAATAAAATTGAAAAAAGCCAATAATTTGGGAATTAAAACCTTTGGTCTTTCTGATATTAAAGATTTTGTGGATTTAGATAATTAAATTTATTTTATTATTCTTATCTTTTTAAATTCAGATGCTAAGTTTTTATATAGAGTTCCTATCTCATTTGTATGTTCTACTTTTATTAAGTTCCTGAAAAATTTTTCTTTATATTTGAGTGATGGGTTAATAAAATGGGTTTTAACATTATATTTTGGGATTAATTTGTAAATTTCTTGTGCTCTATATAAATTTTTTGTTGGTTCTATTTCAATGTAATATCCGTTAGATTTTTTAAAATCAAACTCATTGCTTTGATCTTTAAAATTATAATTGTTTGAATGTGTATCTGGATATATTGTAAATTCAGCAGTTTTTATTACAGTGCTTTTATTTGTTGTTTTTTCATTGTTAGGATAAAATTCCTTTTTTGTATATTGTGATTCCCTGTTGTCGTGTGTAAAGAGGTCTTTATTTTTGTATTTTGCAAATTCTTCTTTAAGTGTTAAAATAACATTTTTATTATTCGTTAATTTTTCATCTAATATATTTATTTTGTCTTGCTTTTGTTGAATTTTATCTTTATTTTCTTCATATAATTCTGTATTTTTATCAATCTTGTCTTTTAGTGCATTGATTATTTTTTCTATTGAAGATAAATTATTTTCGATATTTTCTAAGCTAGTATCATGATTATTTTTTAAGTCTATTAATTCTTTTTGAAATGCTAATAAGGTATCTTTGTTGATATTGATTTTATCATCCAGTTCACTTAATTTATGAGTATTATTGTTAATAGTGTCTTTGTTGATATTGATTTTATCGTCCAGTTCACTTAATTTGTGAATATTATTGTTAATAGTGTCTTTGTTGATATTAATTTTATCGTCCAGTTCACTTAATTTATGAGTATTATTGTTAATAGTGTCTTTGTTGATATTGATTTTATCGACCAGTTCACTTAATTTATGAATATTATTGTTAATAGTGTCTTTGTTGATATTGATTTTATCGTCCAGTTCACTTAATTTGTGAATATTATTGTTAAGAGTATCTTTGTTGATATTGATTTTATCGTCCAGTTCACTTAATTTGTGAATATTATTGTTAATAGTGTCTTTGTTGATGTTGATTTTATCGTCCAGTTCACTTAATTTATGAGTATTATTGTTAATAGTGTCTTTGTTGATATTGATTTTATCAACCAGTTCACTTAATTTGTGAATATTATTGTTAATAGTGTCTTTGTTGATATTGATTTTATCGTCCAGTTCACTTAATTTATGAGTATTATTGTTAAGAGTATTTTTGTTGTTATTGATTTTATCGTCCAGTTCACTTAATTTATGAGTATTATTGTTAATAGTGTCTTTGTTGATATTGATTTTATAATCCAGTTCACTTAATTTGTGAGTATTATTGTTAATAGTGTCTTTGTTGTTATTGATTTTATAATCCAGGTCACTTAGGATTTGGGTTTCTGAATTGAAATATTCCTGTTCTTGAGCATGTATATCATATGTGTTTTTTTCAGGTGGATAATTGTATTCTTCATTTGATATATATTCATTTTGATTTTCTTCATATTCTTGATCATTGTTGTAATGATTGTTTTTTGATTGAAGGGCATGATTCAATAAATTTTCTTTTATGTTAATTAGATTTTTTATCTTTTCAATGATTTCTTTTAAACTTTTTGTTAAAATTTCGTATTCTTCATTCTTTTTTTTTATTGATTTTATATTTTTGTGACTTAAAAGGTTTTCTATTTTTTTCTCATAGTTTTCAATTCTAAGTTTTAAGTTATCTATGTCTTTTATGAACCAATCATCTATATTTTCTTGTTCTGAGTAAAAATTTTTTGTGTTTAAACTTTGTGGATATTGTAACTCTTCATTTGTTAAAATATTATTTCTTGCTTTTCTGTTATCTGATACTTGAAGTTTTTCTGAAACTTGAAATTTATCTGATTTTTTACTTGGTGAATTTAAGTTGTTATCTTTTAAAATTTCATTTTTCTTATGATAAATTATTTCTTCTTCATTGTCAAAATCTTCACTTAAGTCTTCTTTGGGAATATAAACCTTTGAGTGATTCATTATATAGTGAGTTATATTTTTTTTAGACTCTCCAAAAAGTAATGTCCAAGAGAGCAACATAAAAGTTTTAGAGAGCATTGAAAGTATCTTTTTACCCATAAACACCCTATTAATATTATTTGATATTCATTATTAATTTTGATATTATCATACTTTGTAAAATTTATCAAAAAAATATATATAATAACATTAAAGTAATATAAAGTTGAGCTTTATACTTTAATCTTTAAGATATCATTAATTAGGTAAATTTAATTGTTACATCATATTTTGGTTTTAATAGTAATTCTATTGGTATTATGCCATAATGATATAAATAGAAAATAAATTATTAATTTTTGACTCCTTATTTTATTTAATTGTTTATGAAGCTAAAGAATATGGAAGAAGTTTGGGCTTTGCCAGTTTGTTGTAATATCAAGAATTCTATTATTGAAGATTTTAAGATTTTAGATAAATATAAAGATCAGGTTTTTAATATAAGTTATAAAGATGATATTACCTTAAAATTCATCGATGTTGTTGATTTTAATGAATTTGATTTAAAACTTTTTGATAATAAAATAAATTTTGAAGGACAAATTCCTTTGGTTTTATATTCTGATAACTTAAACTCTTTAGTAGAAGCAGAAGCAAGTGTTATTTTTGAATTAAAAACCATTGAGCAAAACGATGTTTGTTCTGATTCAGGATTAAAAGAATTGGGTGAGTTTAAAACTTATAATTCTTATTATGAGTTTTCAGACTTTTTGAGTTATTGCAGTGATGTTATTTTAGTTAAAGTGTACTTTAAGGATGATAGTTTAGTCATTGATGCAGACCTTGATAATATTGCACTTGTAAAGCAAATTATTAGTGATAATTTTTGTATTGCTAAAGATAAAATTATTATCAATCCTATTAATAATAGTTGTGTTAGTGTTTTGTTTTCAGTTTCTTTTAATGCTATCTTACAAGGTATAATAATTGCTAAAAAACTTGGTCTGAAGGTTAATGTTCTTTATTATAGGAGACATTTTTTAATGGCACAATCCTTAAGCTTAAAGTTTTCAGCTGTTAATTGTTTATCATCAGAAAATAAGCTTGATAAGATTATATTAGATCTTGAAATCAACAGACCTTTAAACTTTTTATATAAATTTTATTTTAATTACCTCAGGCGTATTTTTGATAATTTATTTTTTAATGTGTGTGTACATTTTAATTTTATATCGACTACAAGTAATGCTGTGTTTTTTTATGATAATTATTTTTTATTTGGAATCGCTGTTTATAATTTTATTTATTCAAATTTTTATAATCTTGCAGTCAGTTTGTCAATTGAACCTCTTAGTTATTTACTCAGCTATGTTAAGAGTGAATATAATATTTTTTTCAAGTTTTTTAAAGAGATGGATTTAAAAAATTCTATCATGCGCAAGTCATCTTCTATAAGTTTAAAGAATGAATATAATATTTTTGATGTAAGAAGAAAAGGTATAGGATTTGCTTTTTTGAATTTGGACTTTAATCTAGATTTTGATCTCTTAGGTGGCAATCAAACTGTTTCTATGAGTTTACATAAGGATAAATTAGATGTGTTTATTCCTTATAAAATTATGGATATCAATTTAATGAACTATTTAAGGAATACTTTGGCTAGGACCTTTAAATTATCTTATAATAATGTAAATTTTATTGTTAGTGATGTTTTTATAGATGATGTTGGATTTTATAGTACGTTGATTAAAGAATCTTACATTATTGAAAGAAAAGTTTTGGCTATTAAGGATGTACTTATCATGATGATCGGTGAAAATTTTAAGGGAGAGTATCCTGTTATAGCTGGTCAAGATTTTGTTATAGATATAGATAAAAAATTTAATGTTGCTTGTTCTCTTGAGATTGATATAGAAGTATATTCTTTTAATATTGTGTTTAGTAGGGTGAATTTTTTTGTTGAAAACGGTAAATTTGATAAACTTAGGATAAATAATAAGCGTATATTTTCAATTTTTAGCTTGGCAGTTGATTATGTTTTTGGAAATATTACTTGTGATATTGTTGATTCTGTGGATCTTGAGTTTATTGAAGATGGTGAATTTGTTTTTTCTTTTAGAATATTATTTATTGCATCTGTTTCTGCAATAAGAACAGCTTTAATCCAGGCTTTTGACTTCAATATCTGTAAGACCCCTATTGATCTTAAGGATATTCTAGATAATTGGAGTGTACGAGTTGATACTAATTAGCTTTAATTTAAATGGAGAGACTCTTTCAAAAAGTATTAAGCTTCCTTTAAGCACTAAAGAGCTTTTGATAAGTATTTTTTATTCAGGCAATCGAAGTTTTAATGAAAATATGAATAGAAATTTTTCATTAGTGCTCTTAGACTTAAAGCCTGTATATTCGTCTTTAGTTTCAGCCTTTATGTTAAATGGGCGTAGCATCATTACTGTTGAGGGATTGCAAAATACAGCTTTTTATGAAACCTTAGTTAAGGTTTTATTAGAAAGTGATTTTGGATTTTGTACAAATTGTTTTTCATCTAATGCATTATTATTTTATTATCTTTTAAAACGTAAAGTTATAATTAGGGCTGATATTTTAGGGTATTATAATACATTAAAGTGTAATTGTCTTGATGTTAATACTTTTTTAGATATTTATTTGAGATTGGAAGAGTTAGAGAGGAAAGGAGAGGTGTGAAGGTATATTATCCAGAAAATTTTAATACACTTGTTAATTTATTTAATGAAGATTCAAACAATTATATAGTTTATAATGAGATTGATTTTCATAAAAATGCTGAAATTTTTATGAAAAATGAAATTTCTGATAATTTTTTTATAATTAATAACTTTGAAAGATTTAATAAAGTTTTTCTTAAGAGTAATTTTTTGGAAATGGGACCATGTGTTACTTATGATACAATATTGCAATTTGGAGAGAGAAATATTCCAAGGTTGTTTTATGAATTTATTTCGAAACTAAATGATAGGATATATCTAAATAGTATTAATATTGCTAATGGATTTTATTATAAAAACACAGTATTTGATTTATATCCTTTATTATTAAGTCTTGATGCTCAGCTTGAATTTAAAAATATTTTAACCAAAAAAACTTATACTTATAATGCTTACAGTATTAACAGGGATGATTATATACAAAATCGCCATACTTTATTTTTAAGCAAATTAAAATTTCCAATTACAAATTTATGGAATAAGAGTTTTTGTAGCAGAATATTTGTTGATACTTTTTCATTTGATATTTTAAAGGAGGCAAACATTATTTTTATTTGCGTTCTTTTAAATATTAAAAGAGATATTATAAGTGATTTTTTGATGAAGATATTTTATAATGACAAGGTTATTACTTTAAGGGATTTTCAAGTTTTGCTTCTTAGTAAATCTTTACCTTTATCTTTAGTTGAAATTGAAGAATCTCTTAAGATGCTGGATAAAAATATTAAAGACGTTAAAAATTTTAGTTTGAGGGAGAGAAGTTTAAAACTTATAAAAAATTTTTATTTCGATATATTATCTAGTTTTTAGTCTTGTAAAATTTAGTATTATTAAATAATTGTTGATTTTTTGGCATAGTTTTAATAGAAAAGCGATATAATTAATTTATCAATTTGTTTTTATGCATTATAATATTTATTTGTTAATAACTTAATCAAAAAATAATTATTCAAATAAGGGGCTTAAGTTTATGGTAAAAAAAGAAGCTACAATTAACGCTATTAATGGCTTGCATGTTAGACCGGCGTCAACATTTGTCAAAAAAGCTAAGGAGTATGCTAGTGATATAACTATTGAAGCTGATGGAAAATCTGTTAGTGGAAAGAGTTTATTTCGATTACAAACCCTAGAATTATCTTCTGGTAAGAAGCTTGTGGTTTGTGCTAATGGTGATGATGAGGAAAAGGCTGTTACTGAACTTGTTGAGCTCATTGAATCTTTTAAAGAATAGGTATGGAAGGTTTATATGACTTTATCGGGAAAAAGAATATCTAAGGGGATAGGTATAGGAGAGGCTCTTTTTATTAAAAAGGATTTTGATAAATTTATTGATAAATCAAAAATTGCTTCTTTACAAATTGATGATGAGATAAAAAAATTTAATGATGCTAAATTAAAAGCTATATCTGCACTTAAAGAGCTTACAAAAAAGGCTGTGGCTCAACTTGGTGTTGATAAGGAAGGAATTTTTGAAGGACAGATATTAGTAATTGATGATGATGAACTTTCTGATTCTGTTACAAGTTTTATTAAGAATGAAAATTATTGTGCTGCTTATGCTGTTTATCTGTCTTTTAAAGAATTAATTGCGAGTGTAGAAGAATATACAGATGCTTATTTAAAAGAGAGAGCTTCTGATTTTAAAGATATTAGAAATAGGCTTATTTCAAATATTTTAGATCAGGTGACTGATCTCTCTGAGGTTAAAAGAGATGTAGTTCTGATTACTGAAGAATTAACGCCTTCTGATACAATGCAGGTTGATTTAAGTTATGTTAAAGGATTTGTTACTACAGTTGGTGGTGAGACTTCTCATGCTGCTATTTTGGCAAGAACAATGGGTCTTCCTGCTCTTGTGATGACACCTTTAGATATTGCTAAAATTAAAGAAGGTGAGCAGTTGGTAATTGATGGTTTGTCTTCAATAATTATTTGTGATCCTTCATCTAGTGAACTAGATAAATATGCACATAAGATATTAGAGTATAATGAGTACGAAAGAGAGCTTTTTGCATTAAAAAACCAACATGCAAAGACAAAAGATGGTATTAAAATATCTTTGAAGGCTAATATTGGAACTCCTACAGATGTTTTTTATGTTAATAAATATGGACTTGATGGTATAGGACTTTTTAGGACAGAATTTTTATATATGGAGTCTGTAAAGCCTCCAACAGAGGATGAACAGTTTGAGGCCTATAAGAGAGTTATAGATACTATTGAGAAAAAAGGTGTTGTTACTATTCGTACTCTTGATATTGGAGGAGATAAGGATATTCCATATTTTAAATTCCCAAAGGAAGATAATCCTTTTCTAGGGTATCGTGCTCTTAGGATGTATATGGACTATGAGGATTTAATACAAAGTCAATTTAATGCGATTTTTAGGGCTAGTCATTATGGCAAGATAAGAATCATGGTTCCTATGCTTACTAGATATGATGAACTTGAGATAGTGAATTATTTTGTAAATAAAGCTAAAACAAATTTAAAGTCTAGGAATTTGCCTTTTGATGAAAATTTGGAAGTCGGGTGTATGATAGAAGTTCCTTCAGCTGCTTTAATGGCATCTGACTTTGCTGACAAATTGGATTTCTTTAGTATTGGTACTAATGATTTAACCCAATATACTTTAGCTGTAGATCGGGGTAATCAAAAGATATCAAATTTATACGATAAATATAATCCTGCTGTATTAAGGCTGATTAAGAACGTTCTTGATGTTGGTAATAATTTTGACATTGATGTTTCTGTTTGTGGTGAGCTTGGGGGAGATGAGGCTGGAGCTTTAATTCTTATTGGACTTGGATTTAGATCTTTAAGTATGGTTCCTAGTGCTTCACTTAGAATTAAATATTTGTTAAACAAATATACAATGTCTGACTTAAGTGAATTGGCAAGTAAAGTTTTAAATAGTAAGTCAGAATCAGAGACTTTAAAATTTTTAGATGAATATATAGGAGATTAGTTTATGGGTTTTTTGGGTTTTTTTAAAAAGTCCGCTACTTTGGATTTAATAGCGCCTGTTAGTGGAAAAGTTGTTTCAATTGATAAAGTGCCAGATGAAGCTTTTGCTGAGAAGATAGTTGGCGACGGAATTGCAATTATGCCAACTGGAAGTGAATTAGTTGCGCCTTGTGATGGAAATATTGGTAAAATTTTCAAAACTAACCATGCTTTTAGCCTTGAAACTAAAGAGGGTGTTGAAATTTTTGTTCATTTTGGTATTAATACTCTTAATTTGAATGGTAAGGGTTTTACAAGAGTTGCCGAGGAGGGTATGAACGTCAAACGAGGTGATGTTATTATTAGACTAGACCTTGAGTATTTAAAGGCGCATGCAGAGTCAGTAGTTACACCTGTTGTTATTGCAAATTCTGATGAAGTTTCAAGCATTGAGTATGTGTTTGGAAAGCTTGATGATGGTTCTGAATATATTGTACCTTCTTCTACTACTTTAACTGAAGACATTAAAACTAAGATATCTCAAACTAAACCTGTTGAGGCAGGCAAAGATTTGATTCTTAGAGTTAAAAAGTAAGTTTGCAAGCATAAGCTTGCAAACTTACTCTCATTATATGTTTTGCTCTAATATTTCATTTATTATGTTTATAAATTGACGTGGGTTTTTGCTTTGTAGGCCGGAAGTTATCATTGCTTCTTCAAAGAGAATAATGCTTATTTTTTCCAAGTCTGCATCATTTAGATTTTTTAAATTTTGAATGATTTTATTGTTTGGATTGAGTTCGAGAATAGGTTTTATTTCTTTAACCTCTTGTCCCATTGATATCATAATTTTTTGCATTTGATAAGTGGGGTCAGCACTATCAATTATTATTGCTGATGGTTCTTGTGTTAACGTTGCTGATAGTGACACATCTTTGACATTATTTTCAAGTATTTTTTTTACTTTAAGTAGGATATCTTTGAATTCTTCTTCCATTTGTTTGAAATTTTCATCTTTTAGTTCGTCACTTGTTTCGTTTTTATTGATTGCTTTTAACTTTATACCATCATATTCTGTGATGAAATTTAAAATTGCCTCATCAAGTTCATCATCCATAATGAGAGTTTCGTATCCTCTTTCTTTGTAGGCAGCTACAATTGGATTGATTTTAAGTATATTTTCTCTCCCTCCAGTTATATAGTATATGCTTTTTTGTTCCTCAGGCATTCTCTCTTTGTATTCTCTTAAAGATACAAGTCCATCTACGTGAGAAGACTTAAATCTAATTAAGGATATAAGTTTGTTTCTGTTGTCAAAGTCAGAATAAACCCCTTCTTTTAAACATCTTCCAAATTCTTTGGAAAATTCATTAAATTTAGAATTATCTGATGCACTTAGCTTTTCAAGCTCACTAAGTATTTTCTTTACAGAAGATGCCTTTATTTTGGCCAATATTTTATTTTGCTGTAAAATTTCTCTACTTACATTTAGGGGCAAATCTTGACAATCTATTATTCCCTTTATGAATCTTAAGTAATTTGGAAGTAGACTGTCTGCAGAATCTGTGATAAAAATTCTATTTATGAATAATTTTACACCAGGTTTAGTGTTTGGGTAGTATAGATCATAGGGAGCTTTGCTTGGGACATAAAAAAGATTTGTATATTCAATACTTCCCTCTGCTTTTGTATGAATATGAATTAATGGATTTTCATAATCAAAGGTTAGATTTTTATAAAATTCATTGTATTCTTCATCAGTTATTTCATTTTTATTTTTTATCCAAATTGCTGTTGTATCATTTAATTTATCTTCCTTCTCTTCAAATCCTTCTTGTTTGCCATCCTTCATCAAGGGTTCTTTGTACTTGATGAAGATAGGATAGCTTATGTGATTTGAATATTTTTTGATAATTTCTTGAATTTTCCATTTGTTGGTATACTCAATTCCTTCTTCGTTAAGATAAAGGGTTATTTCAGTTCCATTTTCATCTTTTTCTGTTTTATTTATTTCATATCCTGTTTTTCCGTCACTAGACCAGAGATATGCAGTATCTTCCAATGCTTTTTTTGTTACAAGTTCAACTTTGTCAGCGACAATAAAAGCACTGTAAAATCCAACTCCAAACTGCCCAATTAAGTTTGCAGCATTTTTCTCATCTTTTTTTAGGTTATTTATAAATTCTTTAGTTCCTGATTTTGCAATTGTTCCAAGATGATTAATCAGGTCTTCTCTGTTCATCCCAATACCATTGTCTTTTATTTTAATGAGTTTTTCTTCAAAGCTTATTTCTATTTTTGGATCTAGTTTTATATCCTTGAATTTTTCGTTTGTTAAGTTTAAAAATTTAAGCTTATCAATGGCATCAGAGGCATTTGATATTAATTCTCGTAAAAATATTTCTTTATGAGAATAAAGAGAATGTATGATTAAATAAAGTAAATCATTAACCTCTGTATCAAATTGTTTTTTCATAGAATTCTCCTATCTTGCATTTGTTTTAATCTTTACTTTTTTTATAATATAACATAATCTAAAAATAATGAATAAAGTAAATTTGTCTGTAATAAAAAATTAGGGTAGAGGATAGTGCAATGGATATTGGTATTTATGGACTAGGAGTTATGGGAAGTAATTTGGCGTTAAATATTGCTGATAGCGGTTTTAATGTTTCTGTTTATAATAGAGATAATGATAAAACAGAAGTTTTCCTTGTAAACAATCCTCATAAAAAGATTAATGGATTTAAAAATGTTGAAGATTTTATTGGAAGCTTAAAAAAACCTAAAAAAATCATTTTAATAATATCAAGTTCAGCTGTTGATGAAGTCATTGAACAAATTTTACCTTTAGTTGAAAAATTCGATATCATTATTGATGGTGGAAATTCTCATTATAAAGATACAATAAAAAGAGAGAAAAAATTATCTTCTAAGGATGTTTATTTTGTTGGACTTGGAATTTCAGGTGGTGAAAAGGGTGCAAGATTTGGACCTTCGTTGATGTATGGTGGGAACAAAAAAGCTTATGGATTAATTGAGCCTATTTTAAATAAAGTAGCTGCTAAGACAAATATGGGAGATATTTGTTCTGCTTATGTTGGTGAGAGTGGAGCTGGACATTATGTAAAGATGGTTCACAATGGAATTGAATATGCAGATATGCAACTTATTGGTGAAGCATATTTTTTTATGAAGAGAGCTTTTAATTTAGATAATTTAAAAATTTCCGAAGTATTTGACAAGTGGGGAGAAGGTGATCTTTCTAGTTATTTAATAGAAATAACATCTAAAATTTTAAAATATAAGGAAAATAATGAATATTTACTTGATAAAATTTTAGATGTTGCAAATCAAAAAGGTACTGGGAAGTGGGTATCAATTGAAGCTTTGCAATTAAATGTACCAGCAAATTTAATTTTTGAGTCTGTGTTTGCAAGGTTTTTGTCGGGATTAAAACATGAACGAGTAATTGCTAGTGACATCCTCAAGATGGACGTGGATTCTGTTGAATTTGATTTGAGTGATTGGATTTTAGACCTCTATTATGCTCTTTTAGTTTCCAAAATACTAGCTTATGCTCAAGGTTTTATGATGCTTAAGAGTGGATCTGTTAATTATTCTTGGGACTTGAACTTAGGAAAAATTTCTTTGATTTGGAGAGAAGGTTGTATAATTAAAAGTGTTTTCTTGGAGAAGATTAAATTGGCTTATGATAAGAATCCACATCTTATTAATTTAATTTTTGATGATTATTTTTTAGATATAATAAGAAATCATCATAAATCTTTAAGGAGAATAGTCTCAAAAGCTAGTGAAATTGGGATACCTTTGCCAACATTTTATGCAAGTCTGTCTTTTTTAGATTCTTATTCTACTAATTATTTACCAGCCAATTTAATTCAGGCTCAAAGAGATTTCTTTGGTGCACATAGTTTTGAAAGAATTGATTCAAATAGAGGTGAATTTTTCCATAGTACTTGGGAATGATTTGAGATTGGTGTTTTTAAATATAATATTTAATGAATATTCCACCCATTATATTTGTTTTAAGTCCTGCATAGAGATAGTGATATGCAATGGATTTTGCGTTTGATACAAATTCTATTGAAGGTGCTATTTTAAGACCTAATTCTATTTGTTCTGTTAAATCATAAAAAATAGCTATTGGAATTCTAAATCCAAATCCTATTTCCATGTTTATGAAATTTGATTTGTTAGATGATATGTGTATGTTTCCCCCAATTCCTGTTCCAATAGATAATTTTTCTATTAATGGTATTGTTAATATTAGATCTAAGGTTGAGAGTACAAATACGTTAAAATCATATTTTTTTGATTTGAGTTTGCCTTCTGACATATTAATACCATTAGTTCCCCCATAACCTATTTCAAGATCTATAAATGGGAATGACATAATGTAATTAAATATTGGGTTTCCAATGCTTCCTCCAAATCCTATTTTTCTATCTGAATATGAGCTTTTTCCAAATGCACTAACCCATATGTTTAGTGTTAGTATTGCTATTAGCACTAATTTTTGCATTAAATCCCCAGTAATTAATATTTCTATATCATTATATTTGATTTTTGATTATTAATAAAATTTTATAGGATGAATTTTGTTGATTTAATTTTTATTTAAAATTTGAAATGTTTATAATTCTGTTTATTTTTATGCGAACCAAAATCTCATACCAAAACTCCAAATATTTAATCCAAAATCAGGTGCTACTTTTAAGAATATATCAAATTTTCTGGCTATTGCAAGATTTAGGCTCAGTGGTAATCTTGCTCTTAAGCTCATTGGTCCACTATTTATTTTATTGTTGATCCATCTTGAAAACCATATTGTTCCATTTCCACCGCCTCCAACAGTAAAATCTAGTATGTTATCTGCTCCTGCAAAGGTATGTGTGTAAAAGATGTAGTCTATTGCAAGGAATAAAATTTTCCAATCCTTAAAAAAGTTGTTTGTCTTACTGTATGCACCTAAGTCTATGTCAAAATTTCTAATATTGAATTCTAATGTAATTGGAAATGTCAGTAAAATTTCCATACCAAATTTGTTTCTTGCTGTTGATATTGAATTTGCAAAAGCAGATATTGATACTAACATAAACATTAAAGCAATCATGTTCTTTTTTCATAAGTTTTTTTCCTTTATTATAAAATTTAATGTAAATTTTAATTCTGGATTGATATAATTTAATAGGTTTATAATAAAGAGAAAGTATTTCTTATTATTTATTGTTTATCCAATTGTTGTCCATATTCAAGTCTTCCTTTTATGGAAAAATTGCTATTATTGACTAATAAGAGTGAATTTTAGTTTTAATAATTTATAATCATTGTGAAAGCTTGATGATGGTTTTACTTGGATTGTTTTAAATGTTCTTTTGTGAGTATTGTTTATATAAACCAAGTTATCAGGTATTATTGTTGCTAGTAACTTAAAGTGATAAATATTTTTATTTATATTATGTATGATGTTTGAACATTGTTTTATATTTGTTTAGTATTGAAATTTTTGATTTATAATTAATACATGAGAATATGTGAGATATATGAAGTTTGAATAGAACTTATGGAGTGTTCTATTTATATTTGTTAGTTATATTATTAAGAGGTATTTATGGAATTAAAAACTGATTTACAGGGTACATTAAATCAGTATCTTTTGTTTAGTTTAGATGAACTTTATGCTATTGAAATTAAATATGTTGTTGAAGTCTTAGAGTATACTAAAATTTCAAAAATACCAAGAACCCCTGATTATATGGCAGGGATAATCAATAATAGGGGAAAAATAGTTCCAGTAATTGATATTAGAAAGCAATTTGGTATGCAAGATCGTAAGGTTAGTGATGATGGGCTTAAGAAAAAAGACGTTGATATTTCAAATATCATCATATTGAATTTGATATATGAAGGTGATGAATTGAATCTTGGAATTTTGGTAGATTATGTTAATGAGGTTCTTGAGCTAAATTTATCTGATATTGATGAAGCTCCAAAGATTGGTACGGGATTTAATTCGAGGTTTATATCTGGAATTGGTAAGCGTAATAATAAATTTATTATTATTCTTGATGTAGAAAATCTATTTGATATTAAAGAACTTTCCAGTTTTAAAAACACTACAATATATGATCCTGATTGTGATCAATAGGAGTTTTACGTGTTATGATTTATAATCCAGAAGGAGAACTTGTAGTAAACAGCATCTTTAAAGTTAAAGAAGATCTTTTAAATATTCTTAAAGAGATGAAAAAAAACGAGACGCTGATAATAAATCTTTCAAATGTAGAGAAAATAGATGTTACTTTTATACAAATTTTGTATGCTGCCAATAAATATGCTAAAGATAAAAACTTATTTATAAAGATAGAATATCCATCTGATGAGGTTTTAAGTTCATTGATATATGGTGGATTTTTAAATGATATTGAGGATATTGATCACTTAGATTTAGGCCTTAGTTTAATTGAATTTTAGTTTTATGTATTTAAGGGCAATTTATGAATAGTAGTGATATGATAGATAAATTTAAAGATTCTTTTAAAGAGGAATCTGTAGAAAATATTTCAGATATTGAGCATGCACTTCTTAATATTGAGTTTGGATCGGGAAAAGAGGTTATTAATTCTATTTTTAGAAATTTTCATACAATCAAGGGTAGTGCAGGAATGTTTGGTTTTAATTTAACAGCTTCTCTTGTGCATGAAATAGAAACAGTTCTTGATCCTATAAAGGAAGGTTCTGATGAATTTAATCAGGATACTATTGATGCTACTTTAATGGCAGTTGATTTTATTCGTGAACTAATAGAAGGAGATGAAGCTATTGATGAGAGTGCATATAAAAATCGTGAAAGAATTTTGATAGATACAATCAAAAAAGGATTTGGATTTTGTGTTGATGTTGGGTTAAATACCGATTCAGTTTTAAGCTCTACTGGGAAAGAGCAGATGAGTTTATCTAATGATTTGGATTCACAAGGAGCTCTCTTGGATGCGTCTTTAGAGCAAGATAAATTTGAGAATGAGGCTTTAAATGTTGAGACTAAAATTTATAAAATTCTTTTTTCGCCTTCAAGGGGAATTTTATTTCATGGGCATAAGCCAATCAATTTTTTAAAAAAATTATTAAATTTAGGAAATGGACAAGTTAGAGCTAGAGTAAAAAATATTCCTGATTTGGAATTAATGTCTCCTGATAATGTTTATGTTGAGTGGGAAGTCAAACTAGAGACAGAAGAGAGTAAAAGTTCTATAGAAGACATTTTTATATTTTTGGATGGACAGTCAAAATTTGTTGTTGAAGAAGTTGATTCATCTTATGATATACCTGAGGCCTTTGAGCTTGATTCCTTAGTAAATAATTTGGATAAAGGTGTTGATGAAGTCTGCTCTACAGAAAAACAGAATTCATCAAAAACAGAAGAGATATGTAATAAAACGGCTCTTAAGGGTGGAGCTAATTTGAATGATGATACTGCTAAGAGTAAAGTAAACATTGCAAGTATTAAGGTTGATTCAAAAAAATTGGATCATTTGGTCAATCTTGTTGGTGAACTTGTTACGATTCAGTCTAAGCTTGCAAAGGAAGCTGAGAGTAGTAATAATAATATTTTAAATTTAATTTCAGCTGAATTTTCTTTGCTTATTAATGAGCTTAGAGATTATACTACAGGACTTAGAACAGTTCCTATTGAGATTTTATTTGTAAAATTTCAAAGAATAGTTAAAGATTTATCTGTTCAGCTTGGCAAATCAATTCGTTATCATGCACAAGGTGGTGATACTGTTCTTGATAAAAGTATTATTGAAAGATTAAATGAACCTTTAGTGCATTTAATAAGGAATGCAATTGATCATGGAATTGAACCGTCCGAAGAGAGAATAGAGGTCGGAAAAGATCCTCAAGGTGTTATTAAGCTTTCTGCGCATCAATCAGGTGATTCTGTGATTATTATTATTGAAGATGATGGTAGAGGACTTAATAAGCGTAAAATAATTAAGAGAGCTATAGAGAGATATATAATATCTGAGGCTGTTTCAAGAACTTTATCAGATGTGGATATTTATAATTTAATTTTTGAACCAGGATTTTCAACAGCTGATGTTGTAACAAATGTATCAGGGCGTGGTGTTGGAATGGATGTTGTTAAAAAACAGGTAGAGTCTCTTAGAGGAAATGTGATTCTTGAGAGTGAATTTGGCAAATATACTCGCATAAAGTTAATTTTTCCTTTGACCTTGGCAATTATTGAAGGGTGGCTTGTTAGAGTAAAAGATGAACATTTTATTGTGCCTCTCTCTAGTGTTGAGTCTTGTCTTGAAGCTGATAAATTGATTTCTAAGGTGTGTAGGTTTGAAAATAATAGTAATGTTATGAATTATAGAGGAAGCATGATTAGCTTTATACGTTTGCGAGAGTTTTTTGAAATATCTGATGAAGAAAGTGATAGTGAGCATGTTGTTGTTGTTAATACAAATAGTGGTAAAATAGGAATTGTGGTGGATGAGGTATTAGGACAACATCAGACCGTTATAAAAACTTTAGGTAAAATTTATTCTAAAGTAGAAGGGGTTTCTGGAGCTACAATACTTGGAGATGGTAGTCTCGCCTTGGTAGTTGATATTGATACAATAACTAAGGTTATAAGATAATATGCTTTAACATAAATATATTTTGGGCTTTTATAATGAAAATATTGATAATTGATATTCAAGGTCTTATAAGACAGGTTTTTGTTAGGGCTTTTTCTAAGGATGTGAATGTTGAAATATTAAATCCAGGTTCTAATTCTTTAAACCTTATTAATGTTTTTTTACAAAAATTTCCCGATTTAGTTATTGTTGATGAAAATGCTGCCAAGTCTCATTTTGGAAATGCGCTTAATAATGTTCTTAATAATATCTCACTTCCTATTATTTTTATAGCAGAAGATGAAGTTTATCCAAAATTTGGTTTTCTTGAATCTAAGAGAGATAAAATTAAACTAATAATAAATAAACTTAACTTTAAACTTACAGTTAATTTATTTAGAAGTGATTATTTGGATTTAATAAAATCTGAGATCAAGAAACTTGCTGGTAATAAATTTATTGCTTCTTTTGAGACTAAGAGAATAAAAGCCCCTGATTCTTTTGTTAAGTTTGAGAATAAAAAATCTGAAGGCAGTATTTCTGGTGTAACAAAAAGCTATAAGGTTGCCGATGTTATTAATGTTGCTCCTAAGAATGATCCAGATGTTATTTTGAAATATCAAGGTGTTATTAATAGAAATAAAACCGGAAAAGTTATTTTTGTTGGTTCTTCAACTGGTGGTACTGAGGCCTTAAGAGTATTTTTAAAGTTTTTTAAAAGAGACTCTCCTCCAATTGTTATTGTTCAGCATATGCCAGGGGGTTTTACAACATCTTTTGCAAAGAGTTTGAATAATGAGCTTGAAATTGATGTAAAAGAGGCTGAAGATGGGGATATTTTAAGGCCTGGTCTTGTAATAATTGCTAATGGTCATTATCATTTAATTGTGAAGTATGCTAATGGGAATTATTTTGTTAATTTGTTAGATGGTCCTTTAGTTAGTAGACATAAACCTTCTGTTAATGTTTTGTTTCGTTCCGCTGCTATGTATGCTGGGGAAAATGCTATTGGAGTTATGCTTACGGGAATGGGAGATGATGGTGCTTGTTGTATGCTTGAGATGAAGAAAAGTGGTGCATATAACATTGCGCAAGATCAGGTAACGTCTGTGGTATTTGGAATGCCTATGGAGGCAATAAAAATAGGTGCTGTAGATAAAGTTCTTCCTTTAAATAAAATATCTGAATATATTTTAAGGAGATCTTAATGGAAGATGATTGTAAATTTCTAGATATTGATTCACATATTAATAAATTATTTGTTGAACTTGAGGCTTTTGATAGTTGTTCAAGGCAAGTTTATGCCAGTTTAAGTAAATCAATTCCTAAATTAATAGAAAAACTTTCCAAAGATATTAAAGATTTATCTTTTAATATTGGATTTATTTCTAATCTTGATATTGATAATGATTATTCTTTGAATAATTTTATCTCTAAAGTAATAAGGGTATTGAATGATTTTGTATCTTATTTTAATTCTTCAACCGAATTGCTTGAATCACAGTTTAGCGTGATAAGAGATAAGGTTAAAGATATCGAGATTCTTGAAGATGTAATTGAGAAGATGAAAAAAAGTTCTATTGATATGGAAATAATGTCGATTAATACATTGACTGTTGCCATGAGGGCTGGGAGAGCTGGAGGTGCTTTTTCTTATATTACAAATGAGATTAAGACTTTAACTCAATCTATGATTAAGCAAGCAGATCAGCTAACTAGTAGGGGTAGAGATATTAAAGTTGGACTTGATCGTGCTAAGGATCAGGTGCTTGAAAATAATACGGCTGAGAATAAAATTCTTGAAGAATTTAAAAATAATTTGATTAAAAATATAGATGAGTTTTCAGGGGGTATTGGCGAAGTCATTGCTTTTTATGATAATATATTAAGTATACTTAGTGAGTTTAAATTTAAGTTTGTAAATGCTGTGTCTTATCTACAATTTCAAGATAGACTTACTCAGTCTTTGTATCATCTAAATATTATGTATTCAAGCATTGATGTTTTTAAGTTTAGAGATATAAGTGAGGTTCAGAAGTTAAAAGTTTTATCTGTTTTTACAAATTCATCCAAAATGATAGTTGGAGATGTTATTGCTAAGTTGGATGAAAATTTGATGGCTTTTGAAGAATTTATTGACACATCGATTTCTTCTATTCGGGACATTAATGATTTAAAGTCAGATAATTTTTTATATATTGATATTTCAAGATCAGTTGAATCTTTTTCCGTGATTTTATCAAATTTACTTAAAAGGATTGATGATGTTGAAAAAAATAATTCTAATTTTTTAAATCTTTATTATGAACAAATTAAGCTTGTTAAATCTTTGGAATTAATGTTTTCAAATATTTCAGCTATCTCTTCTAGGTTCCAAAATATTAATATAGCTTCCAAAATAGAGGTTGTAAAGAGAGTTGAACTTGAGGATATGGAAGGTAATATTTCTGAAATGTCAAAAATTATTAGTGATATTGAGTTAAATATTACCAAAGGACGAGAATTTTTGTCCCAAATAATATTTTTCTTTGAAAAAGTTGTGAAAGATTGCGATAATAGATTTTATCTTGAAAAAAATTATTTTAACAAATTTAAAAAGCTTTTTATGGAGATAAAAAATAATATTTTTGAGATAAAAAAGATTGCTCTTGATCAGGTATTGTCCTATGAAATCTTTCCAGTTGATTTTTTAGAAATATTTGAAGAAATAAAGTTAGGTATTCATAATATTAAAAATTTGAGAATGGATCTTTTAAATCTTGAAAAGACTTTAATGAAAATGGACAATGATATTAATAGTACTCTTGATTTAGAGTTATTGAAAAATGGTCTTAAGTGTGTTGAAATTGAAGATAAGGAATTTATTCGCAGAATTGCTAATAGGTTTACTTTGTTTATTCATAAAAAATATTTATTGTCTCTTATCGAGGATGAAAAGGACGTTCATTCATTTGATGAGGGTAGTATAATTTTATTCTAACTTTTGTATACTTTTTATGTGGTTTTAGGAGCGTTACATGCAAAAAAGGATTTTGGTTATAGATGATAATAGAGCCATTAGGCAAAGTGTTGCTTACATTTTAGAACAGAATGGTTTTGGAGTTTCTGAGGCTCAAGATGGGTTAGAGGGTGTCTCTAAGTTTAAGGAATCCGTTGGACAGAGTGATAAAGATTTTGATCTAATTATTACGGATATCAATATGCCTAACTTGGATGGAATAGGAGTGATTAAACAGATAAGAGAGTTTGGAAGTTTTGTTCCAATACTTGTTTTAACTACTGAATCTGAGCAGTCAAAAGTTGATGAGGGGCGTAAAGCTGGTGCTACTGGTTGGCTTGTTAAACCTTTCAATCCTGACACTCTTATGCAAACAATATCAAAAATATTTTAGCTTTTATTTTTAAATTATCTTAAAGTTATATTCAAGGTTTAGTTTTATGGATTTTAAGTTGAAAAAACAATTTTATTTCCATTTAGGAGAGTTGGTAAAATTTAATAGTGTTAACGCTTCTGCTTTGAAAAATAGGCCTTTTGGGGAACAAATTGATTTATGTTTAGATAAAGTTTTGGAAATAGCTAAAGATATTGGTTTTAAAGTTTATAGGGATCGGGATGGATATTATGGTTTTGCTGATATAGGTCAGGGTGATGAACTTATAGGTATTTTGGCCCATATTGATATTGTTGATGCTGGCAATGTGTCTAATTGGCATTCAAATCCTTTTAAACTTGATTTTAGAGATGGCAAAATATATGCTAGGGGTGTTTTAGATGATAAGGGGCCTTTGATGGCTGTTCTTTATGCTTTTAAATTATTAGTCTTAGAGGGGATTTTTTTTAATAAAAGATTTAGGGTAATTTTTGGAACAGATGAAGAGGTGGCATGGCGTTGTATTGAGCAATATAAAATTAAGGAAGAGATTCCTGATTTTGCTTTTACACCTGATGGTGATTTTCCTGTTGTTAATGCTGAGAAAGGGTTATTGCAATTCGATGTTATTAGTAATGAGAAATTTTTTATGGATTTTGATATTGGAACTGGATATAATGTGATTCCTGATGAGTGTTCTTTTGAGCTTGGTGATTTTAATAAAGATGATTTTAGGATTTTACTTGACAGTTTTGGTGGTAAGGTTAGATATAAATTTTTTGATAACAATATTTTAATTCATGGAATTTCTGCCCATGCTTCATTACCTGAACTTGGTGTTAATGTTGCTCCTTATGCACTAAAGATTATTAAATCTTTAGGTGTAAAAGCCAATTTTGTTAACTTTTTTGAAGATAAGATCAGTTTTACTATTAATGGTGAGAAACTATTCGGTAAAGTTTTAGGAGATTCGAAATCTGGACAACTTACTCTTTGCTTGACAAAGGTTAAATTGTCTAAGACATCTAATCAAATTTTATCTTTTGATATGAGATATCCTGTAAGTTGTAGACGAGAAGAACTAGTGAATTTGATAAAAAAAACTTTAAATTTATATTCTTTAGATTATCATGAAGTTTCTTTTCTTGATCCTCTTTATGTTGATTCTGATTCAAAGTTTATTGAGTCTTTAATTGAAGTTTATAGAGCCTTTACAGGAGAGAGTAATGTTACTCCTATTGCTATTGGCGGTGCAACTTATTCTAGAGCTTTAAAAAATTGCGTTGCTTTTGGTCCATTATTTAAAGGCTCAGATAATACAGCTCATAAAACCAATGAGTATATTGATGAGAATGAACTTATAAGTCTTGTTTTAATTTATAAGGATGCTATTAAGAAACTTAATACTTAAAATTTCATCTTTAAAAGATTTAGTATCAATAATTCCGATTCATTTTTATTAAATTTATTAATATTATTTAGCAGACGGTGTTTATTTATAGTCTTTTCTTTGATAAATATTGTTTCTTATTTAAATAAATTAATACCGGTAGTCGGAGTCGAACCGACACAAGGTTACCCTCATCAGATTTTGAGTCTGACGCGTCTACCAATTCCGCCATACCGGCAATGATTTTTATTTTACTACAATAGTTCCTAAAAAATCATCATTTTTATCAAAAACTTTCTTTAAGTTTTGAAGATCAGTTCCATTTAATATATAAGCTTTGATGCCAAGCTTTAGTGCTAGTTTTGTTGCTATTGGGTCAAACGGTAAATTTGAACCAGGCTCCCAGTTTTTTCCAACAATATTTTGTAATTCATTCCAAGTAATATTGCTTAATCCTTTTGCATCATTAAATTTTTTTGGATCTTTATCGTAAATTTGATTTACATTGGTTAAATTAATTATTTCATCTGTTTTAAACTTTTCGGCAAACTTTACAGTAATATAATCTGTTGAAAATCCTGCTTTCCATCCTGATGCAATTATTATTTGTCCTTTAAAATGAAAATCTTGAGTTGGATCGCTTATAATATTGTCAATGCATAGTGGTTGCATTGCTTTGCTGATAAGTTTGGCATTTAGTTTGGTTGCCATTATTCCAATCTCATCAAGTTCATGATTTTTAAACTTAGGATTAATTTGTTTATAAGCATCTTGATATTCTCTTGCTGTTTTTCCTCCTCCTGTAATTAAGATAATTTTTCTCCTATTATCTTCTTGTACCCATTTGAAAATAAGGTTTTTAAGATTTTTAATATATTCTATGTTAATTTTGTCAGGATTGATTATTCCACCCCCAAGGCTAATTATTTTTAGCATTTAAACCCCTTATTCTTTGAGTCAATTATCTGTTTCTTTAATTTATATTTTGTATTATATAGTATTTATATCTAATTTGTTGGAAAATATATTTAAAATCATGTAAGCTTATTAACTATACTATGCAATGTTTCCTTATATCTTATAATTAAGAATATTTAGTATATTTATTATATTTAGTTGTTAATCCAGGCTTTTTGTTAAGATTGGTATTTATTTGGAGGGTTTTATGTGTAAGTACAAGGTCTCTGTGATTATTTGTTTTTTTAATTCTGATAGTACCCTTGAAGCTATTATAAAGAGTGCTCTTAATCAAACATTAAGAGATAAAGAAATTATACTTGTGAATGATGGTTCTTACGATAATAGTTTAAAGATAGCTCAAAAATATGCTGATCAGTATGATTGTGTGAAAATTATTAATCAAAAAAATTTAGGAATAGCTGTCTCTAGGAATAATGGCCTTGAAGAGGCAAAAGGAGAATATATAATTTACTGGGATAGTGATGATTCTGTTGAGAATACTATGCTTGAGGTATTATATAATAGGGCAAAGGCCGATAATTCAGATGTTGTTTGTTCTCAATTTTACATTTACTTTATTGCAAGAAATATTAAAAGAAAATCCGCTCTTCCTTTTCCAAATTATCCAATAACTGGGGAAGAGGCTTTTAAAAATTTATTATTAACTGTTTTTGCTAGCTTTTGTAAAAAAAATTTTGTTGTGGGTACATTGTGGGATAAACTGATTCGAAGAGATTTAATTGTAAAAAATGATATCGTAGTAAATAATGTAATATTAGAAGATATAGTGTTCATGCTTCATGTTTTTTTAAAGGCAGATAAAGTTTCTTTTGTAAATAATTATTTTTATACTAACTTTCAATGGATGGGAAGTGCTAGTTCATCAATTAATGTAATTAGTAAGGTTTCTTTATCCCTTAAGGTTGTGGAAAGTTTTTTAAAGGAAGAAGGACTTTTTGAGAAGTATTTTGAATATTATAAAAAATTTTATTTGCAGCTTTATTATTATATTTCTTTTAAGCAGATTTATATTATAGGTTGGCACATTAAAGATCGACTTGTTTATAAGGCGCATAAAGCAAAACTTATTTCTGTTCTTAATGAGATTCAAAATTCTAAGGAGTTTCAAATTTATTATGCAAGTCTTAAGGGAGCCAGGTTTAATGAGATTCAGATTTTGCCAAAAATTATGTTAAAAGTTTGGCATCTTAGCTCGAGACTTTATGTTAATCTTTCTCTATTTATTTATAAATATTTTTTGAAAAATTAGTGTTTTATTATTGTATGTATTATGGACTCTTTTTACAATTTAACATAAAGGAGAATTTTTATTGAAAATAAAATTTATAGATGCCTCATTTTTTTATTGTAAGATCATAAGTTTATTTAGACTTGCATTTAGATTTTTCAAAGCCACAGACTTACTTGATTCTTGGCAGAAATGGAATGGGAAAAACTACTTTACTTAAGTTTGTTAGTAGGCTTTTAAACCCATGAAAAGGAGAAGTTTTATTTAATTCTTTAAAAGTTTTTCCAAGAAATCCTCTAAATTTAGTGAATTTGTTTTTTGTGCTTAAAGAATTTGATTTATTCAGTATTTCTTTAAATGATTATTATAGGTCTTTGTATAAGTTTTATCCAAATTTGAGTGAAAAAGATTTTAAAGAGTACTTGTTGAAATTTGAAATAGATATTAACCTAAAGTTTGGCTCCTCTTCTTATGGCCGAAGAGAAAGCAATAATACTCTTTTTCTTTGGCTACAGATATTCCTATTTTGATATTTGATGAACTAACAAATGGTCTTGATATTGCTTCAAGAGATGTTTTTAGATATGTTATAAGTAATTTAAAAAAATAAAATAGTTTTTATTACAGGGCATAATGTTAGAGATTTAGTAAATATTGTAGATCCTTTAACCATTATTGGTAATAATAATATTCTTTTTTCGAATTCAGTTTCTTATATTAATAATAACTATAAAGTTAAGATTGTAGATAAATTAGAAGGAGAAGAGCTTTATTATGAAAAAGTAAAAGATAGATTAAAGGCGCTTTATTTTGAGAGTGGTTTTTGTGATGATAAGTTTAAAAAGATTTTTTTTGTTATTTAATTTTGATTTTTTCTGTCGTTTCAATTTTTTTAGTTTTTCCTTTAATTTATATTTTTTTTAAAATTTATGGATTTACTAATTTAATTGATTTTCTCTTTATTAATAGCGAATTGTTTTGTTTTGTGTATATTATCATTAGCTAAATCCTTTAATTTACTGCTAGTGACATATAAAAAGAAAAACTCAAGGTCAACATTATGTCAATATGCAATATGTTTGATCATTATAAGTCGATTCATGATTTGCTTAAAAGATGTATTTTATTTATCTCTGTCTGTTTCTACTCTAGAGAGATATTTGTTTTTTTTATTTTGTTATATTATTTTGTTAGTACCTATTTATTTAAAATTGGGAACGATTTTGGTGGTTGGGGAGAGTATTATTTTATTGAATTTATTTGTATGCTTTTTGCAGGATTGATTTATTTTTATGCATATTTCATTCTTAAAAATTTGGGAAATTTGAATACTAAAATTAATTTGAGCATTTTAGTGGGATTCATATCTTTTTTTGTTGGCATTTTTAACTATTTTTGTGTACGTATTTCATTTTTAAAATTTGGTAGTTATTATTTATTTGGATTGAGTGAATGTTGATTTTTATAGCTATTATTTTTTATTAAAATGATATTTTAAGAGTAATGTTTGTTTATGCATAAATTGTATTATGTGGAAAATTTATTTTTGTAAGGATAAAGAGAATATTATTCTTAAATTTATAAATTTTTTTGTAATTATATATTAGCCTTACAAGATTGTTGTGGTGTTAAAGATTTTGATTAAGGTGATTTTTAATCGTTGGTATTGGTTGTTTGAACTTATTTTTTTGGGAGGATTTTAATGATAGATAACTTAAAAATTTTGGTGGTAACGGGTGGTGTGATTTCTGGAATAGGTAAAGGAGTTACATCTGCAAGTATCGCACGGTTATTTAAGGATAATTTGAAGATAACACCAATTAAATGCGATGGTTATCTAAATACTGACCCTGGTACTATAAATCCTGTTGAGCATGGAGAGGTTTTTGTTCTTGATGATGGTGGAGAAGTTGACATGGATTTTGGTCATTATGAGAGATTTTTAAATCTGAATTCTAAGTCTAATTGGAATATTACTATGGGAAAAATATATAAGAATATTCTTGAAAATGAGAGACATGGGAAATATTTAGGGAGAACTGTACAGCTTATTCCTCATGTTACTGATGAGATTAGGGAGACGATTTTTAAAATTGCCAAAGAAGAGAGCAGTGAACTTCTAGTAATTGAGATTGGTGGTACTGTAGGAGATATGGAAAATATTTTGTTTATTGAAACAATGAGACAGATAAGATATGAAATTGGGAGTGATAATATTGCTTTTGTACACTTAACTTATATTCCAAGTCCTGTTGGAATAAATGAGCAAAAGTCTAAGCCTACTCAGCAAAGTGTAAAAACTTTAAATAAAGCTGGAATTTTCCCAGATTTAATTATCGCAAGAAGTTCTCAACTTTTAACAAAACAGATGAGACAAAAAATAGCAATGTTTTGTAATGTCGATACTTCATCTATTATTGATAATACTGATGTTTCAACTATTTATGAAATACCCATTTCTTTTTATAAACAGGGATTACACGAAATTTTGGGTTCAAAGTTAAAAATAAATGTTAAGCCCAAGGTGAATGGGCTTGAGCGATTAGTAGGCATAATAAAGAGAAATCTTGTCTCTCCTCAAAGGATTGTAAATATTGCTATTTGTGGTAAATATACTGAGCTTGGTGATTCTTATGCATCAATATTTGAGTCTTTAATCCATGTGTCTGCTAATTTAGATATTTTAGTTAAAACAACTGTAATTGATAGTACTAATTTTGATGAAGGGATGTTAAAGGGTATAGATGGTATAATAGTGCCTGGTGGATTTGGGGGAAGAGGATATGCAGGTAAGATTCGTGCAATTAAATATGCTCGTGAGAATAATATTCCTTTTCTTGGTATTTGTCTTGGCATGCAACTTGCAGTAATTGAGTTTGCGCGTAATGTTTGTGGAATATTTGATGCTGATACTGAAGAGATTTTATCTGAAGGTAATTTTATATGCAGTTCTATAACTCCTGTTATTCATTTATTGCCTGAGCAAAAGGAACTTAAAGATAAGGGTGCTACAATGCGGCTTGGAGGCTACCCTGTTTTATTAAAGAAAGATACACTTGCTTTTAAACTTTATGGAAGTGAGATGATCGTTGAAAGATTTAGGCATAGGTATGAAGTTAATAATGATTATCTTGATTCGTTTAATAATCATGGATTTATTGTATCTGGATTTTCTGATGATTTTCGGATAGTAAAAATAATGGAAATACCAAAGAATAAGTTTTTTGTGGCTTGTCAATTTCATCCTGAGCTTGTTACAAGACTGGAAAATCCGTCTAAGCTTTTTGTGGGTTTAGTAAAAGCATGTCTTTGATTTGTAAGTCATTTTATTTTGATTGGTTTATTTAATGTATCTCATATATTTAGTATAGTTGGTATGTGAATTCTTTTAAGATATTTTGTTAGGGGGATAATATGAAGGAAAGTGATATTAAAAAGACAATTTCGATGAAAAGGTTAGTTAAATATTTCTTTGATGAGCTTAAATATAGAATGAAAATACCTTGTTTTAGACCAAATAGTAGAAGTATGAGTAAAAAGTATATACTTCTTAATCTTTTAAGAAAAATAGCTAATCTGCCATTTAATAAACAATATGAAATTGAAGAACAATTTCCTCTTGATATTTCAGGAAAAGGCATACTTACAGATGCAGTGCTTATTAAGAGATTAGATTATAAGAGGTGTGTTATTACTGGTATTATTGAGGCAAGAGCAGAGCATGTTGATCTTGAGTATGAACTTAAGCGGTTTATGATTCGAAGTGGTAAGATTAATGTTCTTTTTTGGCAACCCAAAAGAACTATTTTAAAGCAAGATGAAGACTTAATCATATTAGATGCAGATGATATTTTTAAACTTGATAATGATTTTTATTTGCCAGTGATTAAAGAAAAGTTAGAAAATTTTATTAATATTTTTATGAAATTTTTCTCTTATGAAGATGTTTTATTTGAGTATAATGAACTATATAGTAGGTATTCTTTAGTTAAAAATAAGTAAAATTTGTTATTTTTAATATATGCAATTTTATTGAGGATATGGATAATCTAATTTGGATATTTTATATTAAATTTAATTTTAAAAGTTCGTGTTAAAATATTTTTTGTAAGTGTTTTTTCTTAATTTATTATCTTTTAAAGGAGCATTAAATTAAGTTATTTTTATGTTGTTAGAAAATTATTTTTTGTGGTAAAATTTTTTCATGTATAAATTTTCATTTTTTGGTAAGAAAAAAGCTGATATGTCTAATTCATCTAAGGACGAATCTTTGAAAAATATAGAAGATGATAATCAATCTTTAAATGTGTGTGAATATAAAGTGCTTGTTAAAGAGATGATACAAGGATTTTATCATGCTAGGTCTTCTATTAGTAATATATTAGTTCGTATTGAATTTTTATATAAAAACTTGTTCTTTAACTTTGGAAATATTGATAAGATCTTTGAATCGCTTATTGAGAAGACAAATAATACCCGTAATCAAGTGAGTGTTATTTTTGAAGATATTGAGAAGAATAATGAAGAAAAATTGAAAAGGGTTAGTGCTGTTATTGTAGGTGTGCAAGGAAGTTTGGAGACTATCAATAGTTTTTTAGGTGCAACTAATATGATTTCTCTTAATGCTAAGCTTGAAGCAGCAAGAGCAAAAGAGTATGGAAAAGGGTTTTCTGTTGTTGCTGATGAGATTAAACGACTCTCAGATCAGGCAAAGAGTGTTATGAGTATGATTTCTGTTAAGGAAATTGAACAAGTATCTAAGGATTTAATTTCTAAAAATATTAAGGAATTGCAATTAGATATTGATAATTTTTTCTCAAATTTGATTGTAGAACTTATCTCTCTTGGAGATTTATTTAAACATTTTGTTAGTCAGCAAAATGAATTTTCAACGTTAGTTAGTGAGCTTGAAAATGTTGAAGCTAGTGTTTCTTATTTAGCAAGGAATTGTGATTCTTTGTCTAGTTTTGAAATTTTTATGTATTCTAATGATGAATTTTTAAAAGAATTAGAATTTAGCATTTCAGAACAAATGTCTTGGATGAGTATCGTAAGAGCAATTGTTGAAAATCAAAAGAGCATGCCCATTCAAACTGATCCTATGAAACATGGATTTGGGTTATTTTATAAGGGACTTATTCCAAGGGTTTTAAAAGTTAGAGCAGTTTGGGAAGATATTTATTCTTGTTATTTAAATATTCATAAACTTGTTGTTGAGATAGTCAAAGTATTTGTACAAGATAGTTTTGATGATGTCGATTTGAGGCGCGCAAAGGATTTGTTGGTACAAGCTGAAGGTTTATCAGATGAAATTGTTAGCAAACTTGAATCTGTTAAAAAAATAGTGGTTGAATGTGAAAATCAGGGTATTAGTATTTTTGCATAATTTTGTAATTCATTATTCTTTTTAGTCTTATTTTTTTTAAGTGGTTTAAGTTTAATATTTAAAGGTTTATTATATTTAGTATTTTGCTTTAGGTTAAAGTATATCTATTAAAAATCAAGTTTTATTGTGGTAAAATAAGTGTAGGTATGGATTTAAAAGTTAAGTTTGTTCATTTGCATGTACATTCAGATTATTCTCTTTTAGATGGAGCAGCCAAGATTACAGATATTGTGGCAAAGGCGAAAAAATGCAATATGTCCCATATTGCATTAACAGATCATGGCAATCTTTTTGGTGCTGTGAAGTTTTATAGAGAAGCAAAAGGGGCAGGAATAAAACCCATCATTGGTATGGAAGCTTACATGTCAAGTACTTCAAAGCATGTAAAAAAAAATGATGAGCTTGGAAGACCTTATTATCATTTAATTTTTCTTGCAAAGAATGAATTAGGCTATAAGAATTTATTGAAATTGACAAGTGTTTCTTATCTTGAGGGATTCTATTATCGCCCAAGGATTGATAAGAAAGATATTGAAAAATATTCAGAAGGACTTATTTGTACGTCTGCATGTATTGGTGGGATCATTCCTCAATTAATTCTTGCAAATAAATTTGATGATGCAAAGAATGAAATTCTTTGGTTTAAGAGTGTTTTTGGTGATGATTTTTATCTTGAACTTCAGCGTCATGGGATTAAACAACAGGATATAGTTAATGAAAAATTAGTCGCTTATTCTAGAGAGTTTAATGTTTCACTAACTGTGTCTAATGATTCTCACTATGTAAATAAAGAAGATGCAACAGCTCAAGATATTATTGTCTGCATTGGAACGGGTGCTAAGAGAAGTGATCCTAATAGACTTAAAATGGAGACTGATGAGTTTTATCTTAAAACCCAAGAGGAGATGTGTAAACTCTTTAGGGATTTGCCAGAAGCTTTAGCAAATACTTTAAAAATTGCTGAAAAATGTAATGAGTTTGAGATTAAATTTCCAGGTCCTATTTTTCCTGAATATCAAGTACCTAGTGAGTTTGATACTCTTAGTCAATATTTAGAGCATTTAACACTTGAAGGTTTAAAGTTTAGATATGCAAATGTAACTGATAGCATTAAAGAGCGTGCTTTTTATGAGCTTTCAACAATCATCAAGATGGGATTTGAGGCGTATTTTTTAATTGTTTGGGATTTTATTAAATTTGCACATGATAGAGGTATTCCTGTTGGCCCTGGGCGTGGCTCTGGGGCTGGTTCTATTGTTGCGTATGCTCTTAGAATTACTGATATTGATCCTTTGAAATATAGTCTACTTTTTGAGAGATTTTTAAATCCTGAACGTGTATCCATGCCTGATTTTGATATTGATTTTTGCTTTGAAGGTAGAGATGAAGTTATAAAGTATGTTACAGAAAAATATGGTGAGGATAAGGTTGCACAGATAATTACTTTTGGAACCTTAAAGCCTAAGGCTGTATTTAAAGATGTGGGCAGAGTGCTAGATATTCCTTTTGCAGAGTCTAATGAACTAACTAAGCTTATTCCCGATGGTCCAAAAGTTTCCTTGAGAGAAGTTTTCAAAGATAAAGCTTTAAAGGCATATTTAAATAAGGGATCTGTTTATAATGAGTTGATGGAAGCAGCTCTTGTTCTTGAAGGCATGAATCGATATGTCTCAACTCATGCGGCAGGTATTGTGATTTCTAGAACTCCTTTAACAGATTATGTTCCACTTTATAAGGATTATAAGCAAAACACGGTTTCTACACAGTATAGCATGGACTTGTTAGAGGATTGTGGTCTTGTAAAGATGGATTTTCTTGGACTTAAGACATTGACTTTAATAAAGAATGCAGAAAATCTTATTAGGATTACTAATCCTAATTTTAGCATTGCTAATATTTCTGATAGTGATGTTAAGACTTTCAAAATGCTTTCTGAGGGACGTAGTGCATCTGTTTTTCAATTTGAATCTGAAGGTATGCAGCAAGTTTTAAAAGAAGCAAAACCTGACAGTATTGAAGATTTAATTGCTTTAAATGCACTCTATCGACCAGGTCCTATGCAGTTTATACCTCAATTTATTGCAGCTAAGACAGGAACTAAGCGGATTAGATATCCTCATCCAGATTTAAAAGAAGTTTTAAAGCCAACTTATGGAGTTATTGTTTATCAAGAACAGGTAATGGAAGTTGCAAGGATTATTGGTGGGTTTTCTCTTGGTAAAGCAGATATCTTAAGACGTGCAATGGGGAAGAAGAAAGAAGATGAGATGAATAAAATGAAGGTCGATTTTATAAAAGGAGCTCTTAGTAAAGGTTATGATGAAACTCTTGCAAATGACATATTTGAGCTTTTAAAACCTTTCGCTGGTTATGGCTTTAATAAATCTCATGCAGCTGCGTATTCTTTAATAGCTTATCAAACAGCATATCTTAAGGCTAATTACCCTGAGAATTTTATGGCGGCCAACTTGACTAATGAGATTAATAATACTGAAAAGCTGTCTTATTATATTGAAGAAGCGAAGTCGATGGAGATCAATGTTTTAAAACCCGATATAAATCAGTCTTTTAAAGAGTTTAGTGTAGTGGGGTTGAATATTTCTTATGGTCTTAATGGGATTAAGAATATCGGGGGGTTGATAGTTGATCTTATAATTACTGAGAGGCAAAAAAATGGGAAATATAAATCTTTTGAAGACTTTATTAGAAGAGTAGATGATAAGGTTATAAATAAAAAATTTCTTGAGGCCGCAATAAAATCTGGACTTTTTGACAGTCTTGGTCAAAATAGAAAAACACTTTTTCAAAATCTTGATAAATTAATAGATTTTGTAGTAAAAGATAGGAGTGATAAAAAACTTGGCCAGAATAGTTTATTTGGCTCTATTGACTCTCAAGACGCTATTCAGCAAAGTTTTAATTATCATGTATTTGAGGAATATTCTTATCCTGAACTTTTAAGATTTGAGAGAGAGCTTTTAGGTTTTTATGTATCTGGGCATCCTCTTGACCATTATAAATCCGAACTAGAACGTTTTACGAATTTTAATGTTTTAAAAGATCTTGCTGTTAAAAAAGATACTACTGTTAAATTTGCTGGTAGTCTAAATGTGGTAAGAGTTATTCGTACTAAGAAAAATAATGCTAGGATGGCCTTTGGAGTTATTGAAGATTTTAAAGGTGAGATGGAGATTATAGTTTTTGCTGAAAATTATGAAAAATATAATCATTTATTGATTGAAGGTGATGTGATTGGTGTTATAGGGAAGCTTAAATTTGAGAGAGATAAATTTTCAATAATTGTTGAAAAAGTTTTAAGTATTGAAGAAATTTCTGTAAATAATGTGAATAAGATTAATAATCTTCATATTAAATTTTCTAATGAGAGACTGGGTGATTCTCATCTTCTTTATTCTTTAAAAGATAAAATCTTTAATTTTGAAGATAATACCGGGTTTTCACATGTTTATCTTTATTTAAAAAATGATGATAGGAGCTTGAAACTTAAAATGGATTTAACTTTAAATTTTAAGCCTGATAAGTTTAAACTTAATGAGTTAAGATGTCATAAAATAGTGGAGGATATTTGGTTTGATTAGGAGGATTAGTTGTGATAATAGAGACTTTAATTGTGTTTTTAAACATTTATAGAATTTTAATTTTGATTAGAATTTTTCTTAGTTGGCTTGTATCCTCAGGAATTAATACTAGTGCTTTTTTTAGATTTATATATAATTCAACAGAGCCGTTTTTATCTATTTTTAGAATGATTCGATTTTTTCGGTTTGGTATATATGATTTTTCACCAATTGCAGCTTTAATTACTCTTTCAATAGTTGAAAAAATGTTATCTTACGGTGATTATAAACTTTCTACATTTGTTATGTTGTTTATTATTGAAGTTTGGGGGATATTGAGAAGTATTTTTTTTGCTCTTATCTTTTTCTTTGTTTTAAGATTAATATTTTTATTTTTACACTTATTTGATGGTACTGATTTCATGAGAAGCGTTGATTCATTTTTAATTCCCTTGTCTTTTAAGATAAGCAATATGGTTACAGATAAAAATATGTCTTATACTATTAATTTAATTGTAGCAGGAGCATTGTTGTTGGCATTTATAATCATTTGTGAGCAAATTATATGGGCTATTAGTATTTTAGGTTTTTATTTACCTTTTTAGGGATTATTCATGTTTTTACATGAATTTCAATATGATTTACAAGGTATAAGTGGTCTTGGTAATAGGGGAATTGATAGATTACATAATCTTAACATTACAAATATCAAAGAACTTATAGAATATTTTCCTAAAAAATATGAAGATCGTCAAAATATAAAAACTTTTCCAGATCCACTTGAGGTGAGAATTTGTGAACTCATGACAGTTTTTGTTGTTTTGGAACATAGAAATTTTGGGAGTAATTCTAAGAAAAATTTAAAAATTATAGCTCAAAGTGAAAATGATGAAATATTTGAAATTCTTCTTTTTAATAGAGGTTTTTTAGAAGGGGTTTTTAAGATAGGTCAAAAATTCTATATTTATTCTAAATTTAACTACAATGATTATACTCAAATGTGGAGTTGTTCTAATTTTGATAGTGAAGTGTTTAGTTATAATCCTGAAAGGTTTAAAAAAATTATGCCAGTTTATTCTCTTGGTGAAGGACTGACTTTTAAAAAGATGTCATCTTATGTAAAAGAAGCTCTTATTTATTTTTTAAAGTTTGGGAAGTCAGATATTCCTGGTTTTTTGATAAATAAGTATTCATTATTGTCCCTTCATGAAGCTTTAAATGAAATTCATTTTCCAACTTCCCTTGAAATGCTTAAGAGAGCAAAAAAGACTTTGATTTATAGAGAAATTTTTTTGCTTCAGTTTTTTTCAAGAGGGAAAAATTCTTTGGTTTTTTTAAGGAAAGAGAAGCATCTACCTATGAATTTGCTTGATCAAGTTGTTTTGAAATTGCCATTTAGGCTTACAAAAGATCAGGAAGTTGTAATTAATGAAATAATTGATGATCTTAAAAGTAATAAACCAATGAATAGATTATTGCAAGGTGATGTTGGAAGTGGCAAGACCCTTGTTGCGTTTCTCTCTAGTGTTCCTCTAATTGAAGCTGGGTATCAAGTTGCATTGATGGCACCTACTGATCTTTTGGCACGGCAACATTATAATAATATATCAAATGTGTTAAAAGATTTTAATGTTTCAATAGCTCTTTTAACTGGTAGTTTGAAAACGAAAGATAGAAATGATGTTTTAGAAAAAATTCAAAATGGTACTTATAGTTTAGTAATTGGGACTCATGCTATCTTTTCTCAAAGAACAAAATTTAAAAAATTAGCTTATGTTATTATTGATGAACAGCATAAATTTGGCGTTGAACAAAGAGAAAAGCTTAAAAATAAGGGGGAAGAAGTTGATATGCTTTTAATGTCAGCAACTCCTATTCCTAGAAGCTTAGCTTTGACTCTATTTGGTGATCTTGAGGTATCTTTAATTAAGAGAGGTCCTGCAGGTCGAAGACCTGTTGTTACTTATTTAGCAAAGCATGGCAATGAGGATAAGGTATATGAATTTTTAAAAAATGAGCTTGGAAAAGGACATCAGGTTTATTTTGTTTATCCTTTAATATCATCTTCAGAGAAGTTTAATTTAAAAGATGTTACTAGTATGTGTTTAAATCTTAAGAATATTTTTGTTGAATATTCTGTTGCAATGATTCATTCTAAGCTTGAATCTCATGTTAAAGAAGAAATTATGCGTGATTTTTATTTGAAAAAAATAGATATTTTAGTTTCAACAAGTGTTATTGAAGTTGGTATTGATTGCTTAAATGCAACTTGCATCGTAGTAGAGCATGCTGAGCGTTTTGGACTTTCTGCTTTGCATCAAATTAGAGGGCGTGTTGGTAGGGGTGACTTAAAGTCTTTTTTATTCTTACTTTATAAGGAACCTTTAACAGAAGCTGGAAAATTTAGACTTAAAACTATAAAGGAGAATCTGGATGGTTTTAAAATAGCAGAAGAAGATCTTAAATTAAGAGGTCCTGGAAATTTATTTGGTCTTGAGCAAACTGGTTATTTGAAACTTAAGATAGCTGATTTTGTTGAAGATAAAGAAGTCATAAGTTTGATTAGAGAAGAACTTAATATGTATTTTTTTAATAAAGTTTTTTATGATAAAGCAGATATTAAATTATTAGATAATCTTTTAGCCTCATATTTAAGATTTGTTGGTAAAGAAAATTAATATTAGTTTGTATATTTTTGAATTAACTTTGAAAGTTCTTTTTTATGTTCATGCCAAAACTTGAAAAGTTTATACTGTAAATTGTTGAAGTATTTTTTTTGCAAAATGCATGCTTGTTTACCAATATACATGTAATGCCAAGGCTCTGATTTATAACCAGTTTCTATTTCATGATCTTTAGGATATGATAATGAGAATCCATGCTTGAATGAATTTTCATAAAGCCATTTACCCGCTTTTGTATTTAGTAAATTATCATCTATTTGGATGAAATCTATGGTTGTTCCTAGTTGGTGTTGTGAGTGATCAGGAGTTGCTGATTGGATTTTTGCTAGCTTAAGTCCGTAAGTTTTTACATTATGTTCAAATAAAAATTTTTGATATTCTCTTGTTCTGTATGCTGACACTATTTTTATTTGTAAGCCATTTTTTCTTCCTGCCTTTACAAGATTAGTTAAGTCGTCTATTAATATTTTTCTTAATTTTAAGCTTTTTTTTCCAATGTTTTTTAATTCTTTGAAATCTTTCAAATAAACTAAATCAGTTAAATTATATCCTTTAGGAATTGGGATTTCTTTGTTTACAAGTATTAAGAGATCATTCTTTTCTGCTTCAAGTAGTGGTTTAAGTTCTTTTATAAATTGAATAGGTTTTTCTTTTATTTGTTTTTGATAAGATTTATCTAAAATTTTTATAATTTTAAATAAACTTTTTAAGTCTTCTTTTGATATTGTGTTTGCTTGTAAAGTTAAGTTATTAATTAATAGTATTAGTGAAAATATATTTAATGCTCTCATAAAAATATAATTATATTATATATATAATTAATATATATAATTAATTTGTTTTCGTTGTGTTAGTAATTTTTATTTATAAAAGTGATAATCTAGATAAGATATGCTTACAAAGTTTAACAATTATTGTTCAATACTAGGAAAATTATTGGTATTGGCTATTTTTATAGTTTTTGAGTCTTTTTTATTTCAACTGGTAACATTTTTTTGATAATTATATGATTGCTTATTTAGGATTTGCGCAAATGACAGGAACTTTTTTTGCTAATAGGATAACTTTTCTTTATTTTATTGTTATATTTGCATTGGGTACTACATTTAGCGTGTATGCGCTTCTCAATCATTTTCTAAGGGAAAATTTACACATGTTAAGCAGGTGTTTGCTTATGCTTTGATAATTGGAATTACTATTGAAATTATTTTTTTTGTATGTCCTTTGTTTTTTCAAAGGAGTTTATTAAGTTATTCATAGAAAAAAACGAGTCTTTAAATTTTGGAATGGATTATTTAAAAATTATTTCTGTTTCTTACATTTTTATGTTTTATTCTTTTTTATTTACCATGGGTTTTAAGAGTGTTAAGGATATAAACATACTTTTAGTTGTTACTATGTTTGTTGTACTGATGAATATTATTTTAAATTATATCTTAATTTTTGGGTTTAATATGGGTATTAAGAGGGGCTGCTTATGCTACTTTGCTTGCTAGGATTAGTGAATTTATTTTTTATTTTTTTATAATCTTTTGAATGTAAAATTCTTATTATCATCTTAAAGTAAGTGATTTCTTTGTTTCAAAGAGTGTTAAAGTGGCTTATTTAAAGATACTGATTCCTGTTTTTTTATATGACATTTGTTGAGTTTTAAGAATAACTATTTTGCATGCTTTTTATGCTTGGCTTGGAAGTAGTGAAAATATGCATTTTTTTCAGTAGCATCTAATATTTTAGATTTATACTTTGTTGTGATGCATGGGATGAGAGTTGCAACTGGTGTTATTATTGGTCATTTGATGGTAAATTATAAGGACTAGGTTAAAGCATTGAGAATATTTTTTTTCAGTTATTTGAGTTATTTTGGGATTTTTTGTAGCCTTGATTTTTTGTTTAACATCTAAAATTGTTCCTATTATTTTTAGTAATTTGGATTTTTCTGAACTTGTTAACACTTTTATCTCTATTTTTGCAAGTATTGTTGTTTTTAAGAGTTTTGCAGTTCAGACACTTGTTGGTATTTTTAGGGCCAGTGTGGTATTTTTAGAGCCAGTGGAATTCCTAATATTTATTTTTATATTGAGGTAGTAGTTGTTGTTTTTTATACATTGCCAGTTGCTTATTTTTTATTTTTTTTACAAATTTTAGATTGCTATTAATAGTTTTTATTGTCAATCTTGAAGAGAGCTTTAAAAAGATATTTATTTTAATAGAGTTTTTAAAAAATAATTGGATAAAGGACATTCATTAGGAGAACTGACTTAATTTTATAAAATATATTATAATGACAATTAGGATATTGTATGAGCAATGTGGATTTAAAATTCATTTTGATTTTATTTAATAAAGGAATTCCCGCTACTTTTTTATAGTGTATTTGTTTAAGTTGAATTTGTCTGTTTTTTGTTTGATAATTTGCAAAATTGCTGTTTTTATGTTTAGGAGGAAGGTATGTATTCATTAAGCAAATCCAAGAAAAGCAGTGTGTATCAAGATATTTTAAATATTGCAGTTCCAACAGCCATTGAATTCTTTTTGTTTAATGTTGTTGCATTGACAGATAATATTATGGTATCTTACCTTGGTGATTATCCCGTTGTTGGAGTTTCTCTTGCAAATAAATTATTTGAACTCTTTAGTACTATTGCCTTTACCGTAATGGGAGCTTATAATATATTGGCAACAAGGCAATATGCCCAGGGTGATATTGATAATTTTAAAAATACGTTTTTTATTAGCATTTTAATTCTTCTATTTTTTTCCTTTTTATTTATAGTAATTTCATTATTTTATTCATATTTTTTTCTCGGATTGTTGTCTAATGACCCAGTAGCTATCTCTTATGGAATATCTTATCTTAATATTGCTGTTTATTCTTTTATATTTGCAGTTGTTAAAGGAATTATTGCTAATTCATTAAAAATTGTTAAAATAACCAAAATTCAAATTGCTACTTCTGTTATTTCAGTTATTTTAAATGTGTCTTTTAACTATTTATTTATTTTTGTGCTTAGTATGGGGGTAATTGGTGCTGCTATTGCAACTACATTGGTTAGATTAATTGAGCTTGTTTTTTATCTTCTTTATACTGTTTTCAATATAAATTCACATTTTTATCTTAAGATTAAAAATCTAAAAATCAATCCTTTGATATTTTCTGAGCTCATTAAGGTTTTTGTTCCAATTTTCGTAAATGATTTTATTTGGTATTTGGGATATTTTGGTTTAACTGCAATCTTTTCAAGAATTGATACGGCTAAATATGCAGCTTATAGTATAACTTTTTCTACTTATTTTATCGGGCTTAATATAACTTATGCTTTTTGTTTTGCTGTTAATATTGTGATGGGATATGAGATGAATAATAATAAAAGGGAAATAATGTCTGTTGCAGCATATTTAGGAAAAATAGGTTTTGTTTTGGCTTTTTTAACTTCTCTTATAATATTTGCTTTATCATTTATAGTTCCCCATATTTTTTATAAATTAGAGTATGCAGATCTTATGGGAGTCATGCTAAGATATTATGCTATTTCATCTTTTTTTACATCCCTTGCATTTCAATATTTATTTGGGTTTTTTCGAGCAGGTGCAGCTCCAAACTTTGGAGCTATTGTGGAATGTTCTGTGACTTTCATTTATACAATTCCTGTTGCATATTTTTTGGCAAATTATACTCAAACTCCATTTGAACTTATTGTTTTTATTCCAACTCTTGAAGATATAATTAAATTTGGTATTTCTCTGCCTTATTTTTATAGTACTAAGTGGATTAAATCTATTAAAACAGGTTAATTATTTTGTTATAATACTTGTGCTGTGTATTTAGATGATATAAGGGGTAAAAATTTTTTGATTATGGGCTTAGGGCTTCATGGAGGAGGTCTGGCTGTTGCGAAGTTTTTGTTAAAACATGGTGGTAATTTGGTAATTACTGATTTAAAGAATGAATTAGAATTAATCCCAAGCATTGAGGCCTTGAAACAATTTAGAGATAAAATTCGATATGTTTTAGGATATCATGATGAGGATGATTTTAAGAGGGCAGATATTGTTATTAAAAATCCTGGTGTAAGTTTTGATAATAAATATTTAAAACTTGCAAAAAGGGTTGAGACTGATATTAGTTTATTTTTAATGTTTAATCAAAATCCAATAATTGCTATTACAGGAACTAAGGGAAAATCAACACTTGCATCTCTTTTGCACAAGGTTTTGATTATTAAATATCCAAATTCTAAGCTTGGAGGTAATATTGGGGTATCTCCTTTAAGCTTTTTAGATGATCTTGATGGAGTATCTCCTATTATTTTGGAACTTTCTTCTTGGCAATTGCATGATCTTAGGAATTTATGTCCTATAATTAGCATTATTACAAATATTTACTTTGATCATCAAAATTATTATTCAAATTTTGATAGCTATATAGAAGATAAGTCAAGAGTTTTTGTAAATCAAAATTCGGGAATTTTGATCTCTCAAGAACAAGCTTATTATAATTATTTTTTTAGATTTAAATCTAAGCTTAAGATCATTTTATTCTCAGAATCTGTGCCTTTAAATTTTGAAAATGATATTTTTTATTTTAAAAAAGGCAAAATTTATTTAAATAACAAAGTAGTCGATACTCTTAGTGAGTCAAGGGTTGTGCTATTGATCTCTAAAATGATTACTGTTTTTATTGCAAGTTATTTAGGCTTAGATTTAAGTGTTGTATCTAAAATTGTGACTGATTTTGATGGCATTGAGCATAGATTAGAATTTGTAAGAGAATTTGAAGGTGTTAAATATTATAATGATACGGCGTCAACAATTCCTGATTCTACAGTTTTGTCTGTTAAAAGTTTAAGAGCTTACGGAGGATTGATTAATCTTATTACTGGTGGAACTGATAAAGAGCTTAATTTTACAATTTTTGGTGAGATTTTAAACATGGTTAAAACCTGGATTTTGTTAAGAGGAAGTGCTACTTTAGCAATTATTAAATTTTTAGAAGATAATAATATTAATTATTTTATCTTCTCTTCTTTAGAAGAATGTGTTTGTTATGCTAAAAAAATTTCTATTCAAAATGATATAGTTTTATTTTCGCCAGCCAGTGCTTCTTTTGAACTTTTTAAGAATGAATTTGATAGAGGACTTCAATTTAAAAATTTAGTGAGCATTATGGCTTAAAATCTTTTTTTAATAATTTTATAGTAAATGTATCTTAATATTTCAAGAATACTATAGACTTTATATAAAAATTTTTTGTATACAAAGTCATAACATCCAATTCTGTGGATAAGTTTTCCTCCAAATCCGGTTTTGAATTGAAAGAGACCAAATAAAGGGTGTTTTGTATCAGCATTTGGAGGAATTCCTAAAAGATCATATTCTTTTATTGAAAGACTTTGCAGTATTTGTATTGTCTTAAATTGCACTGCATAATTTGGCATTAAATGCCTATTTTCTTTGCTTGAAGCACCATAAAGATATGTGGCCTTATCTTTATATATACCAACAATGATTCCAGATATTAGTTGTTCATTATATAGTGCAATTATTAGTTTGATTTTGGAATTTTTATCTTCTGTGAATGCTTTTATTAGATTTCTTATATAGTCTTTTGAGTGAATGGTAAATTTGTCCCTTTGGGCTGTCTCTTTATGAAGTTTGTAAAATTCATCAAAATATTTAAAGTCATCATCTATTATAACTTTGATATTTTTTTTGCTACTAAGGTTTATGTTATATCTAGTTTTCTTTTTCATTTTAGCTTTAATGGCATCTAATGAGTCATTCAAATTTAGTATTGTTGTATTTGCTGGCTGTATTTCATCGAATGATTTTTGTAGGTTTTTAAATTTAATTTTTAGTGGGATATAATCTTCTTTTAAGCCCCTTGAAGTATAAAACATTAAATCATATCGTACAAATATGGTATTTTTATGTAAATATTGTTTTATATTTTCACTAAATTTTTTAATTTGGGTATCGATCTCGTCTACATTAATTTCTTCGATTTTCTTATTTGAAAATTCTGGATGAGCGATGTAGCTTAAGTAAAATTTTCCAAAGATTTTTCTTTGCATCACAAGAATTTTGTTGAAATGATTATTACTAAATGCTATGGCTTTCCATGGACTTTTATTGCTTGAAACTTTTTTTACAGTTGTCCATAGTTTGCTTTGAAGGTAATTTTCATTTAAGTTTTCTATTTCAATTTTTTTAATATTCATTGATTTTTCTTGATTTGATACTTAATATACTTTTCCATTTGGAATTTCTCTAGATAGTATTTTTTCTTTAGAATGTTCTAGTATAAGGTTGATACCGCTTACTTTAAGTTCCCCATTTTCTGCTACAATTTGAGTTTTAAGGAATTTATCTATGCTGATTTTTGATGGTAATTTTAATTTTTTATCACTATCACTTTCAAGTATTATTCGCTCTCCAGGAATGGGATTATCTTTAAAATCTTCTACAATTATTACTTTAAAATTTTTATCCTCATCTTCAGTTGCAATTAACATTCCTTCAGATTTGATCCCTCTAAATTTGGCAGGTTTTAAATTGTCAACTATTATTATGTGTTTTTCAATTAATTCTTCTTCTTTGTAATAATCTGCCAAACTGCTTACAATTTGTTTTCCATCAGGAGTCCCGTCATCAAGTTTTAAAATGAATAACTTTTCTGCATCTGAATTTCTCTCTATTGTTTTTATTTGTACAACTTTTAAGCATACTTTTTCGCTAAATAAATTTATTGGATTTTCTGTTTGTTCATCTTGCATATTTTTACCCCCTGAATATTTTAATTTTAAACCATCAATTAATTCCTTTTCTAGCTTTGTAAATAATACTTCTGTAAACTGAATTGTATTTAAACCTAAATTTGTTCCTAAAAATTTGTTAGAAATTTCATAACTTTCTCCAAAGAATCTTCTTATTTTGTCACTTGTGTGTGGTATAAATGGTGAGATTAAGATGGATAGATCCCTTATTAAATATATTAAATTTAATAATAGCTCTTTTGTTTTTTTAGGTATACTGTCCTTTGTTTTCCACGGTTCTTTATCTTGGAATATTTTATTGCCTATTCTTGAGATATTAAGAATCTCTTTTAGAGCTGATTTTAGTTCTATTTGTTTGAAGAAATTTAAAGTTTTATTATATTTAAGATTGATTTCTTTCCAGAAATCTTCTTTTATCTCTATTGTGTCTATTTTGTCTCCAAAGAATTTTTTATAAAATGTTAATACTCGATTAACAAAGTTTGAGAAATTTCCAATAAGTTCACTGTTCACCCTTTCCATAAAGTCGTCCCACGTAAATTGAAAATCAGATTTTTCAGGTCTGTTGTAATATATGTAAAATCGCCAAATGTCAGCAGATATGCCAGTAGTAATGACGTCGTTTCCAAATATTCCAATTCCTGCAGATTTTGAAAATTTTAAGTGTTCATAGTTTAAATATTCGCTTGAAGCTAGTTTGTCTAACATTGTCCAGTTTTCTTTGCTTCCAAGCTTGATGGCAGGAAATATTACTGTGTGAAATAAGATATTGTCTTTCCCAATAAATTGTACTAAATTAGTCTCTTCGTTATTTTTCCACCAAGATTCCCAGTCTTTTGAAATTTCTTTTGTAATTGAGATATATCCGATTGGTGCATCAAACCATACATAAAATACTTTGTTTGCATATTCTTCTTTTGGTACTGGTATGCCCCATTTTAAATCTCTTGTTATTGCTCTTTCTTTAAGACCATCTCTTAAGAATGCATTTGTTGTTTTAATGGCATTGGTATTCCAGTTTTTATTGTGATCGGTTGTTTGCATCCAGTGTATAAGTTCATTTTTTATCTTTGGTAGATCAATGTAGAGATGCTTAGTTGTTTTTATAATGGGAATATTTTTACAAATTATACATTTTGGGTTTATTAAGTCGATTGGAGTTAATAATTTAGAACAATTTTCACACTGATCTCCTTTTGCATTATTTCCACAATTTGGGCATTCTCCTGTTACATATCTATCGGCTAAAAACATTTGATCTTGTTGGCAAAAAAATTGTTCACTTTCTTTATCTGTGATATAGCCATTTCTTTCTAGTTTTAAGAATAAATCTTGTACAGTTTCTTTATGGTATTTGTTAGTTGTGCGTCCAAAAATGTCAAATTTAATGTTAAACCATTCATAAATTGATTTGTGTATTTCATAATATCTGTTGCAGAGTTCTTCAGGAGTAGTTTTTTCAATTAAGGCTTTAGTTTCTGTGGCTGTACCGTATTCATCTGTTCCACAGACATAAAGCGTATCTATGTTCATCATTCTTGAATATCGTGCAAAAGCATCTGCTGATAATACTTGTACTAAGTTGCCAAGGTGAGGTATGTTATTAACATATGGCAATGCAGCTGTAATTAAGTTCTTTTTTTTCACTTGATTTATTTTTTCCTTTTTTGTTGTATTATATTCATATTTTAATACTAATATGGGTTATTTTGTTCATTTTGTTTATTGAATAATTTATGTTTTTATTAATGATAAATGTGATATGGGGGATATGTGGGTTCTTTTAATTTTAAAAATTATGTATGTGATAGAGCAAAAAAAATTGTGAGGGAAAAGGGAGATAAGGCCAGTATAGTTTTTCCTGAAAGTACTGATGTTAGGATTTTAGAAGCAGCTATTGAGCTTTTAAAGAAAGAACTTGCAGGACTTGTGGTGCTTATTGGGCGTAGAGATAATGTTTTTAGAAGATTGAAAGAACTTTCAGGTTCTAGAGATGATATCTTAGAAATGGTAAGAGTTGTAGATCCCAATTCTTTTAAAGATTTTAATAGATATTTAGATGAGTATTTTAGTTTACAACATAATAGGGCATTAACTTTAAAGCAAGCTAGAGAAGAACTTTTAGATGAAATTGCTTTTTCTATGATGATGGTTAGACTTGGTGAAGTTAAAACTTGTGTCTGTGGTGCTTTAGTGTCTTCAGCTAAAGTTTTAAGGAGCGTGTTTAAAATACTTCCTAATCTTAAAGAGACTAATTTTATATCTTCTTTTATGATTATGGATACTGGCAATGATCTTAGTCGGTTTGAAACTTGTTTTGGGTATAAGGGAATTTTAATGTTTGCTGATTGTGCTGTAATAATCAATCCTAATGCTCTTCAGCTTGCAGAAATTGCAATACAGAGTGCAAATTCATTTAAGAATATTTTTAATGCAGAGCCAAAAGTAGCCCTCCTAAGCTTTTCTACAAAGGGGTCTGCTAATTCCGTAGAAGTTGAAAAGGTGAAAGGTGCTTTAAAGCTTGTTAAAAGCAAGTGCTCAGACTTACTTATTGATGGAGAACTTCAAATTGATGCAGCTTTGGTTAAAGGTGTTGCAGAGAAAAAGTGCAGTGATTCTTTGGTTGCTGGTTCTGCGAATGTGCTTATTTTCCCTAGTTTGGAGTCTGGTAATATTGGGTATAAACTTGTTGAAAGATTGGCTTTTGCTAATGCCTATGGACCTTTTTTGCAGGGACTTAAAAACCCTGTTAGTGATCTTTCAAGGGGGTGTTCTCTAGATGATATCGTATTAACGAGTGCCTTGATGATTGGTAGTTAGTTTGTTTGAAATTGTAATAAACTCTTTGACAGAAATTTCTTCAGGTCTTTTATCTAAAAATTTTTTTAAGAAGCCTTCTTCAAGAATGCTCTCGTCTTTGATAAAGTTAATGATTGTATTTTTTAATTTTTTTCGGCGACTTATAAATACTGTTCTGACTAACTTGTTGAATGCTTGAAAGTCTTCAATTACTCTTTTGTAAGGAATGAGTTTAAGAGTTGTTGATTTTACTTTAGGAATTGGATAAAAATTTTTTTTATCAATGTCCATTATTTTAATTACATTAAAGTGTGATTGAACTAGTACTGTAAATGATGAGTAATTTTTGTTTCCCTCTTTTGCAAGCATTCTGTCTGCCAGTTCTTTTTGTACTGTAAATACCATGTGCGTTAGGATTCCATCTTCAATAAGCATTGATATTACTTTTGATGCAATGTTATAAGGTAAATTTGAAAATATTTTGTTAATATTTTGTTTTTCTTGTTTATATGTTTTTAAAAAATCACCTTTTATTAGCTTGAAATTTTTAAATTGTCCAAATTGTTCATTTAAAATTTCTGAGTACTTAGGATCAATTTCAAAAACTGTCAGAAAATTTGTTTTTTTCAGTAAAATAATTGTCATTGCTCCAAGACCTGGCCCTATTTCCCAAATTTTTTCATTTTCTTTAATTTCAAGCATATCTACTATTTTTTCTCTTATATGCTCATTAATTAAGTAATTCTGTCCCCATATTTTTCGTGGAGCTATATTTTTGCTTGCAAGTGCACGTTTTATGCTGTTTATGCTGTTATAATTTATGTTCATAGATAGTAAAAATATAGCATATTACTATCATTGGTGTTTTATGTTTTTGTTGAGATATCTCTTTTCTTGTTCTAATTTATAGCTTATATAAAGTATTGTTAAAATACTTAAGACTAGAAATATTTTCACGTTATAATTTTGAATTACTGGAAATTTGCTAAAGATAATGGCTGTTTCTTTTATTGCCTTAAAGATATAAGTGTTCATTAGATCAAGTAATAAAAATAAGTGTGTGTTAACTATGTAGCTTCCTAAGCTTAATATCGTTATTATTAAAAATGCTAGCATTAGGGGAGTAACTATTAGATTTGATAGTATTGAGATTGGTTGAAGGTTGAGATCATTAACATAAAAAATGGGAGCTGTTAAAATTTGAATCAGAAGGGTTGTAAAAATTGGATGTATGAGTTTATTTAAATTATATCTTTGATTAAGAGCAAGGGAGATTGATATTCCAAGTACTGCAAGATAGGATAACTTGAATCCTATTGAATTTAGTGTGTGTGGTAAGATTATGGCATTTATTATAAAGCTAATTGCTAATGTACTAAGCAAATTGATTTTTCCATATGTTAATTTGTAAATTATAAGCGTTTTTATCATGATAAATGCCCTTAGAGTAGATGGTGAAAAGCCTGTTAGAATTAGATAATTGAGTAGTATTGCGCTTAAAATTAAATATTTTAGTTTTTCATTTTTGATTATAAAGAGTAAATAATAAAAAATAATATAAATTAGGTAAAAATGTAGTCCAGATACCACTAATATATGTGATATACCTGCTTTTTGAAATAAATTACTCTCATATTTTGTTATATCTGATTTATTGTTCGTTAAAATCGCTTTTGAAAAGTGAGAATATTTGGTACTAATTGAGTTTAAAAACCGGTTTATTAGTTTGTTATATTTTTCTCTAATATTTACTAGCAGGGGTCTTTTGATAAGTTGCATTTTATTATTTTGAATTTTGACGATATCTCCGATTTTATATTTATTTTCAATATTTTTGAATATAAATTTATATTTTTTACCAAATCCATCTATTGATTCAATCTTGGTATTTGAATATTTTGCAAAATAGGTAATATTTGTTATTTGATAAAAATTATCCTCAAGTCTTTTAAAGTTTAGGCTAATTTCAAAGATGACTAGAAAACTTGTGCTAATCATGAATGTAAGTGATAAATGGGCATTTCTTTTTATTAGAAAAATTGACATTAAGATTAAATTTAAATATATTGGATTTAGTCTTAAGTAATATCTTGTTAATAAATTTAATGCACTTACTATAAACAATAGAATCACTGAAAATCTCTTTTTAAGAAGTATATTTTAAATATATCAAAAATGTATCGAATCAGTTTTGGATCAATTATCATAAAATTTGACAATCTTACATTTATATATCTATAATTTATTATGACATTATCAAATAAATACCCTTTAAGGTATGTTTTTTTGGAGATTTTATTATCCTATTTTATAGTTACCCGTATCTCTCCTTTTGACAGTATTGATATTGATCTTTGGAATTTTGATAAAAACCATTATTATTATTGGTTGTATAGTACTTTTTTAATTCTTTTTATTGTATATTTTTCTAAATTAACAAGTTCTTATAATTTTAAAGATGAGTTTTTTATTCCTAAATTTAATCCTATTTTTATTTGGCAAGCATTTTTAATTTTTGTTAAGTTGCTTATTTGTATTTTTTTGCTATTAATTATTTTTTGTTTTATTTTGTATTGTCTTCCAGAATCAGTTCGAGTGTGGATTGAAGTAGGTAACTCTGGTTTTATGTGGAATATAGGCAGTAAGCAATCGCTTTATTTCATGGTTATTACTTCTCTTTTTACAGGAGGAGTTGAAGAATTGTTTTACAGAGCTTTTATTATTACCAAACTTAAGCAGGTAGGGATTACTTCATTGATTGCAGCTTTGCTTAGTAGTTTTATCTTTGCTTATGGACATTTTTATTATGGATTTATTGGATTTTTATTTGCATTAATTTTTGGGGGAATTTTGTCTTATATATATTTAATACATAAAAATATATATTATTCGATTTTTGTTCATAGTTTTTATAATATCTTTGTTAGTGTTTTGCTCTTTTTGTTAAATTAGTTAAGGAGGATCTATGCTGGATACTATACCTAAGCGTTTCAGTGAAGTTGTGGGACTTTATGGTGATCTTGATATTTTTATTTATAAAGAGAATGAGTCTAAAGATTTTAAGAGACAGATATATTCTGATTTTTGGAATGAAGTTAAGAGTATTGGTTCTGGTCTTTTGCATTATGGAATTAAGAAAGGTGATAGGGTCGCTCTTATTTCTGATTCAAGAAAAGAGTGGATAATTATTGATATTGCTGTTATGAGTTTAGGATGTATTGATGTTCCAAGGGGTAATGATTCGTCTGAGGATGAGTTGGTTTATATTATTAATCATTCTGAGTCTATTTTTGTCTTTGTGGAAAATGCTAAACAGCTTCAAAAAATCATTTCTAAAAAACATGAGCTTAAATTTGTTAAATATGTTGTTGTTATTGATGATGATAAACTTTATGAGGATAAATTGGGAGATATTACAATAATCTCTTATAAAAAATTATTGAGTTTGGGGTATGATTATTTAAAAGATAATCCTAAGATGTTTGATTCTAAACTTGAAAAAGTTTCTGGCAAGGATATTGCTACTATAATATACACTTCAGGAACAACAGGATTGCCAAAAGGTGTTGTACTTTGTCATGAATCTTTTATTTTTCAAGTAGATAGGATTGGTGATTATTTGCCGGCAATTGAACCAGGGAAAATAATGATATCTATTCTTCCTTTGTGGCATTCATTTGAGAGAACTTGTGAATATATAGTTGCTCTTAATGGTATGGCGATTGCTTATTCAAAGCCTATTGGGCCCGTTTTACTTAAAGATTTTGCAGCTTTAAATCCCCATGCAATTATTTCTGTTCCAAGAATTTGGGAAGGAATAAGGATTGGCATTATGAAAAGAGTATCGGAGTCTTTTTTAAAGAGATTTTTATTTAATTTTTTCCTAAAAATAGGAATTCTTTATATAAAGCTTAAGGAAAAATTTTTAGGACTTGTTCCTGTTTACAAGAGGTCCAATTTTTTAATTTCAATTTTTGTAAAGGTTGCTTGTCTTATTGGATTAATTTTGATTTTGCCTTTTAAATTTTTAGGATATATTTTAGTCTTTAGAAAGATAAAGAAAGCACTTGGGAAAAGATTTGAGTTTGGTGTTTCTGGTGGGGGAGCGTTGGTAAATTATGTTGATTATTTTTTCAAAGCTGTAGGTATTGTAGTGCTTGAAGGTTATGGTCTTACAGAAACGGGACCTGTTTTAAGTGTAAGACGCCTTAAGAGTCCTGTTGCAAACACTGTTGGGCCTTTGTTTCCAGATATTGAATATAGAGTAGTCGGTAATGATGGTAATTCTTTATCTCCTGGTGAAAAGGGTGAGCTTTGGGTCAGATCTCCTCAAGTTATGAGTTGTTATTTTAAAGATGATACTACAACAAGAGAAGTTTTAACAAGAGATGGTTGGTTTAAGACAGGCGATTTAGTGTGTGCAACAATTAATAATGAGATTTCAATTGTTGGAAGAAGTAAAGATACGATTGTGTTAAGGGGTGGAGAAAACATTGAGCCTGAATTTATCGAGAGAGCTTTATCAAAGTCTTTATTTATTGAAAATGTTGTAGTTGTCGGTCAAGATCAAAAGTTTTTAGGAGCTATTATTGTACCTAATTTTGAAGTTCTTGAGAAATGGGCTGGTTCTAATGAAATAATATTTGCTTCTCATGATGATTTATTATCTAATGAATCTGTTAACAAGCTCTATTCTAAATGTATTTCAGATATAGTTAATCTTAAGTCTGGATTTAAGAGCTTTGAGAAGATTGTTGGATTTGTTTTATTAAAAGATAGTTTTGTTGTGGGCGAAGAACTTACTAATACTCTTAAGCTTAAGAGGTATTACATATTTGAAAAATATCATAAGAAGATAATATCGATATTTAATAAGGATGACTGTGAATTATTATGATTATGGACTTGAAATATGAATTTGAAAAGTTCACATCTTTTTCATATAGGGAATGTTAAGTAAATGCATACAATTTTTTATTGTTTGTAAAACTGCTTTTGATAAATCAATTCTTGTATGTGTAAGTTCAGGGTTATCTTTATCTATTATTTTTGTGTCTTGATAATATGCACTAAAACTTTTTGCAAGTAAGTAAGAATAGTTGGCTATTATTGAAGGATTACGATCTTTTGCAGCCTTAATTATATATTCTTCAAATTCAGAGATAATTTTGATTATTTCCCATTCGTTTTCATTGATTAAGAGGTCGAAATTAATATTTTTTCTGGGTAAATTTAATTCATCATATTTTTCAAGTACGCTGTTAATTCTTGCACCTACATATTGAATATATGGACCTGAATTTCCAGTAAATGATAAGCTTTCTTCTTTATTAAATAATATATCTTTGTGTATTGCTGTTTTGAGTAAATAGTAGTGAATAGCTCCTAGTGATATATTTAATGCAATTTTTTTGGAATCTTTCTCATTTGAATATCTCTTTTTTATCTCTGTCATAGTTGATTCGCTTAAATCATGAATTAGGTTGTCAGCATCAATTATATGACCTTCTCTTGATTTCATTTTACCTGTAGGTAAGTTTACCATGCCGTATGATAAGTGTACTAGATTATTTTCTTTTGTAATCCCTAATTTATCTGCAACGTAAAATAAAGTTTTAAAATGATGAATTTGTTCACTTCCAACTACATAAATCATTTCATCGAAATCAAATTCATTTTTTCTAGTTAATATATTTCCTAGATCTTGTGTTAAATAAATGGATGTTCCATTAGCTCTTAGGAGTACTTTTTGTTTAAATTTGTGTTCGGTCATTTCATTTGCTTTTATAGGTATATTGATACATATAGCCCCATCTTCTCGTTTATAACATAAACCTTTTTTTAATCCTTGAAGTATAATTTCTCGTCCGATCTTAAATATTTCACTTTCAAGATAAATTTTGTCGAATTTAATGTTTGTAAGTTTGTAAGTTTCTTTGATTCCTTCAATTGCCCATTTATTTAATTTTTTCCAAAGTTGAACAGCTTCTTCATCTCCTTCTTCCCATTTACATAGTAACTGTTGTATTTCATCTTCTGCCATTTTGTTATTTTTAGCATATTCGTTGTATTTTACATAAAAATCACCGATTAGATGATCTCCCTTTTTTAGGGAAAGTTCAGGGGTTGTATTATTTCCAAATTTTTTGTAAGCGAGCATGGATTTGCAGATATGTGTTCCTCTATCATTTATCAAATTTATTTTTGTTACCTGACCACCAGAAGCTTTTAGTATTCTTGATAAGCTTTCCCCAATAATGTCATTTCTAAGGTGTCCTACATGCAATGGTTTGTTTGTATTTGGTGATGAGAATTCTATTATTATCCTTTTGTTTTTAAGTACATTATTTATTCCATATTTTTCTTTCTGTTCATTGACTCTTTTGATTGTATTTTTAATATATTCTTTTCTGTTGAATTTTATGTTTAAATAAGCTCCCATTGATTTGGTTGTGTATTTCTTTCCAATCTGTTTAATTATCTCTTCAATAATTACAGATGTACTGAGTTTTAAGATTTTACTAAATTCGAATATTAGTATTGATAAATCTCCCAGTTCACTTTTTGGAGGTTTTTGCATGATTATATTTATTTTGTCTAATGTGATATTTTGTTTTAATGCAAGCTCTTTTATTGTTTTGTTAATTTTATTTTCTAAATTTTTTTTTATTTTACTGATCATTATTTTTCCCTTTAATATTTATTAGTATGTTAATCAAGAGAAAGATTAGGGATGCTGCTAGAAAAATATTTGAGCTATAAACAGGTGTTTTTATTATATTACTATCTTTAATTATCGATAATTTAATATTGAAAAGTTGTAAGCCTCCAGTATTTAGTATTTCTCTAAATAGTGAAATTATTGTGCTTAGTGATATGAATGTTATTATCGGTAATTTGGAGTATTGTAATATGCTTAATGAATCTTTTACACTTTTAAAAGGTTCATTTTTGTGAAATGAGATTATTATCACTGTTAAAATAGGGATTGAAAATCTTAAATTTTCATAAAGAATAGGAGTTATGTAGTACATGAATAGGTAAGTTAAACTAACAACAATTCCTATTATTAATAGGTAAATTCCTAATATTTGATTTCTTAATTCTATTTGTTTAATAATTATTGCTGGAAGTAAAATACACAATGAAATCCAAATTGATATTATGGTTCCTTCTAAAAAATTTTTTGTATAGGCAAAAATTGGAAATAGCATTAAGGATGTTTTTAGATATTTATCTGTGATATAAAACGTTTTATTCTTCATAAGATTTACCTTTAGCTATTTTGTTTTAAATTGATTTGTATCTGTGTTAATTTCTGTAATGTGATTTGAATTTGTTGTTCCAAAAGTTTTGATGCTTTCAACAGCTTCTATTAGTTTTTTGATTTCTTCTTTTAGTCCTTTCATTGAATTTGAAACTGTGACATTAATTTCTTCTAAAACAAAAACTGTATTAATTATCTCTTTATTTCCTCTAAACATTTCATTTGAACCTATTTTTACTTCATATGTTATTTCTCTCATTGTATTTAAAGCTTTTAAAATTTCTTGGCTACCAATTGATTGTTCTTGCATAGTGTGATTGATTTCTTCTATGACTTGAACTACGAGGTTAATTGAGTTGAATATTTGATTGAAAGTTTTATTTGTTAATTCTGATGTTTTTACTGTTTTATTGATTGAATCCATTATTTCATTTATTGATGCTGCAACTGATTCTGATTGTGAAGTAACTTGTTCTGCAAGATCTTTAATCTCTTCTGCAACGATTGCAAAACCTTTTCCAGCTTCTCCTGCATGAGAAGCCTCTATAGCAGCATTCATTGATAGTAAATTGGTTTGGCTAGCAATGGATGATATTAGTGCATTAGCTTCTTGTAGTCTTGTTGAATTTTTGTAAATATCTTTAATTTGCATGATAATCTCTTCTTGTTTTTTTCTACCATCGTCGGAAAATATTTTAAGTTCTTCTGTGCTTTTTGCAGCTTTTTGTGTTATTTCTGTGACTGATTGTATACTTCCTATCATCTCTTCAATAGCTGAGGATGATTCTTCGACGCTTGCAGCTTGAGTTTCAATTGAATTGTCAAGTGATGCGATGTTTTTAGATAAATTCTCAATTGTATTTGTTGTGTTTGAAATAAACTCAACTTGTTTTTCTATTTCCCCTTGTGTTTTTTCTATGTACTTATTTGAGTTTGTTATTGTATCATAAGCTTTATTTATTTCATTAAAGAGTAGATCACCGTTTTCTTTTAATAGTTTTACTCTGCCTTGTAGTGAGTTTATTACGTTCTTTAAATTTTCAATGAAATACCCGAAATAATTTATTGTTGCACTTATTGAATCTTTTCCTTTTGATTCAATCTTGATTGTAAGATCTCCTTCTTTGATTTTTGGAATGATCTTATTAAGTTTTTCTATCTTTGATATGATTAGTTGTTTAATTGTAATTATCATGATTAATATAAATATTATTACGAGTAATATTATTGTTGATATTGACATCAATTTAATATTGTTAAGTTCATTTGAAAATATATTGTTATAATTCATTTGTATTGCTAAATACCAAGATGAAGATATAAGTCTTGTTAATGAGATTATTTTATTGTTGTAGCTAGTATTGTAATTACTTTTTCTTTGAGCTATTGCATTGAGTAATGTATTTGTTATTTTTGAATTGTTTTCAAACAGGCTGTTTAAGGATAATTTTATAGGTTTAAGTGTTTCTTCGTCTTGTTCACCAAAAATATCTCCTTGACTGTTAATAGCATATATCTTGAAGTAATGGGAGCTGTTGTGTTTATTTCCTTTTTCTAATAAAGATCTTTCTAAAAGCATAAATATGTTTTTTCTTAGTTGTTTTATCTGTTCTAATATGTCTGCATATAAAACAACATATCCATCATAATTTATACTCATATTTTTTTCTGACTTTATGTTTGCATTACTTGTATTATACAAATCGTTTTGATCTTGTTGGGGGGAGATCTTGTAAAGCATTGGTATATAGGATTTATTGTTTATTATTGTTAAATTTTGGTTTAGTGTAATTGTGTGATAGTTATCTATATTATTATCCGTTTTCATTTCTTGTAAATTTATGTAGGTATTTAGTCTTCTCTCATCATTTGAATACAATATTTTGCCGTCTTTGTTTGTGTATTCTATTATTTTTATATAGGATGGGAATAAGCTTAACTGATCGATAGATATTACATTATTTAAATGTTCACTTTTTTGTGTATTAAGATTTTGGTTATAACTTTTAACAAAGTCATCAATAGCGATTAACATATTTCTTGTATCCCTAGAGAAGCTTTTTATCATGATATTATTGACGAATTTTGTAAAACTTTGAAGTTCTTTTGTTATTATTTTCCTATATCCGTGATCTAGTAGTAAAAAAATGGTTGTAGCAATAATCATTGTATAAATTACAATAACAATATTAAATTTATAAAAAAGAGTGGAACTAGAATGATTTTTTTTCATTTGAATCCTCACAAAAGTTTTTACAAAACATTATAATTAACTAGCATTATATATGTTTTATTATATAATTATATACATATATTGGAATAATAAAAATGTATATTTTATTGAATATTTGTTGGTTATTTATATATTACAATTAATATTGTAATATTTTAACACAGCTTGAAAATTTGTTTTTATGGGTTTAATTTTGGAGAAATTTTTTTATGAATGAGGATTTACTAAATATTAAATTAAAAAATATGAGTTTTCTGCTTTATCTTATACTTTTCGTTTTTATTTGCTTTGGTTTATTGTTTTTAGGTCAGGCTTATTTAAACTATAAAAATGGGTATTTAGAGCGTGTTGAGTCTGATTTTAAACTCTTTTCAAATAATGTAGCTTTTAAGATAAAAAATAAATATGATGGTGCTGTTGGTGTTTTAAAAAATTTAATTGAGAATGATAAGATTTTAAGTGTCTTACATAATATTTCAAATAGTTTTATTGCAAGTGTTGATTTAAGGTTCATAGATTTAGATACAAGTATTGCTTTGTTTTTAAGTTCCAAGGGATTTAATGAGGTAAGTAAAATTTTTCAGCATATACCCCTTGAGGAGAATTCTTTAGAAGGAATTTTTTATATTCCTGTTGGGCAAAATGTTTTGATTTCAAATAAAAACTTTTCGTTTTTAGGTATAAAGAATATTATTGAAGATCCGATTTATTTTGTTCCTAAAAAGAAGAATATTGCGTATTATTCAAGTTATAGGAGAATAAGAAATAGACTCTATTCTGTTGTAAGTATTCCGGTTATGAATGATACTTCTACAATCTTAGGTGTAATCTGTTTTTTAGTTTGTTTTGATAATTTATTTATTGATATTGCAAATCAATTTGATTCTTATCTTAAGTTTAGTAATAAAAATTATGAGTTTTTTGTGGTTGATAGGGAGTTTAATCCTTTATTGTTGAGTCTTAATGATTTAAGTACTGAAAATTTTGCGAAAGATTATGCAAATAGTGTTTTAAGCAGTGTCATATCTCATGTTAAGGACAATCCTAATATTTCTAGGGATATTTTAAAACATAAGAAGAAGTCTTATGTTTTAAGTACTGCTCAGATTGATGGAAATGTGGTTCAAGGTATTATTTTTAATATGGATTATCTTCCTTTTAAATTTCAATCAAATGCAATATTTTTCTTAGGATTTATATTTTTTGCTTATCTTATTATATTTTATCTTTATAATAGATTCATTTTGCCTTTTATTGGAGACTTTAAAATGTTTCTTAAATATAAAAAGGAAAGAGAGGATATTTTAAGTCTTGATCCTATTTTAGAGGTTCAATATAAGTCTTTTATTTTTTCTTATATTGGTGCTGAATTTGATAATTTTTTTTCAAAAACTACTAATATTGTCGATAGCATTAAGGGTTATGTACAAAACTTAAAAAAATGTTTAACTGAGATAAATATTCCTGAAGAAAATATAGATAAAGTGCATAATAGTCTTGCTACTTATGATAAAATAGGAGATGCTTTTTCTAAATTTGAAAAGTCAATTGTGAATATTTTAAAGGATTTTGAATCAATATCTAATCCAATTAGTGAGCACAATAAGAATATATTGGATATTGCTGTTCAATTTGAAGAAAATGCCAACGCTTTTTATGGAATAGGTAAAAATTTAGAGATTTTTAATAAAGTTGTTGCATCAAATTTTACAAGTATTGATGATGCAAAAAATAAAATTTTTGAATTGAATTCTATTTTTGAGCATGTTAATAAAAATTTTTCGGAGCTCTTATCTCAAATTAATAGTCTTCAAAGTGCAAATAAGCTTTTAGTGTTAATATCGGCTCAAACTAATATGCTTGCAATGAATGCAGCCATTGAGGCGGCCAAGGCAGGAGATGCTGGTAAGAGTTTTGCTGTTGTTGCAGAGGAGATTAGAAAACTTGCTATTAATTCTGGAAAATATTCGACAACTATTAAAGATGAGCTTAAAATGGTTAATAATACTGTTTCAGTTGTAAGTTCAGAGATTGATGCTATTTATAAAGATTTTATTGACATCCAGGAAAATATTCATAATAATGCTGTACAGCATGAGAGAATTAATATTACCCTTGCTAAACATGTAAAAGAAATTGAAGAATTTAAAGATAAATATTTATCTTATGATATTAAGATTAAAGATACTAAGAACATGTGTAAGGAGATATTTAATAGTTATTTTGTTATTAGTGGAAAGTTTAATAATTTAAATAATGATTTAAGTGAATTTGAAGTTTCTAAGATGAGTTTAGATGCATTAGAACCTTTACGTGAACATGTATCATTGGTTAATGAATGTAGAGAAAAAATTGCTAAAATGAAAGATGATGTTGAAAACATTAATAATGAATTTTGGGATATATAATTTAATTTTTGTCGTTAAATCCTATATAAATCACTTCTTCTTCAAGTAAAAACCCTGTTTTTATTTGAACCTCAGTTTTTACTTTTTCAATTAGTGTTTTAATGTCTTTAGAGCTGGCATTATTTTTATTGATAATAAAATTACCGTGGTAGTGTGATACTGCCGCCCCTCCAATGTTTAATCCTTTTAAGTTGCATTCTTCAATGATTTGTCCAGTAGGTTTTAAAAATTGTTTATTATTTTTAAATGTACTCCCGCTACTTGGAGAGAGATAATGTCCTTTATCTATTCTTTTTTGTTTGTTTTGCTTCATAATTTCTTCAATATGTTTTTTATTGCCTTTTGTTAAGTTTAAGGTTGCTTTTAGTATTACAGTGTTTTTGTTTTGAAAAGGAGAAGTTTTATATGAAAATTCACTTTTTTCAAGTTTTTTGCAGATAGTTTGTCCATTTTTATCTACAAAAGTGACCCGATCTAATATTTCAGAGATTTCATTTCCAAAACACTTGGCATTCATCCAAATCGCACCTCCAAGAGTTCCAGGAAGTCCGTATATGAATTCTAATCCGCTTAATTCATTTTGCAATGCAAAATGACATAGTTCGTCAAAATTTGTTCCGCATTCAGCAGTAATTTGATTTTTTTGAAGTTCAATTTTATTTAGGTGTCCAGTATATATTATAGGAAAATCAATTTCTACTTCGTCGTTTATTAGCAGATTGGAGCCCCCTCCTAAAATAAATATTTTAACTTTTTCTTTTATTGCTACTTTAAATATATGTTCTGCGTCTTTTATTGTTTTAGGTGTTAAAAATAGTTTGGAAATTCCCCCTATTTTATAGGTTGTGTGGTTTGCAAGATTTTCTGTTTTAGGTTTAATATTAATCTTTTCAAGAAAATTATTTATGTTTTTTAACATGTTTTCTAATTGTATATTGGATTATTATTTTTTTCAAATTTGAAGTAAACTTTTTAAGTTAGATGTAGTTTTAATTATTATTAAATTTGTCAGATTGTTTTAAATATAATAAACTTGTATAATAAGTTATATAGAAATTATGTTAATTGTAATTTATTGTGACATTTTTAATTTCTAGAGTTAATTTTTTCACGGGGTGTATGCTTCTTAGATTATATAATACAAAAACGAAAAGTTTATCTGAAGTAAGAAATTTTAGTGATACTAAGGTCTATGCTTGTGGACCTACTGTTTATAATTATGCCCATATAGGTAATCTTAGAACATATATTTTTGAAGATCTGCTTATTAAGTCCTTAAGGTTATTAAAATATAATGTTAATTATGCAATGAATATTACTGATATTGGTCATTTAACAGGTGAAGTTGATGAGGGAGAAGATAAGGTTGTTAAGGCTGCAAGAGAGAGAGGCCTTACGGTTTATGAAATTAGCAGGTTTTTTACAGAAGCTTTTTTTTGTGATTGTGAAAAATTGAATATAGTGCGTCCTGATAAAGTGCTTATTGCAAGTGAATATATTACAAGTATGATAGAGGTGATTAAAGTTCTTGAGCAAAATGGGTTTACTTATTTTGTTAATGGTAATGTTTATTTTGATACTTCTCTTTTTAAAAGTTATGGCCAGATGGCTGGTATTAATCTAAATGGTTTTGAGGTTTCTTCTGTTTCTAGAGTCGAGGTAGATCCTTCAAAAAAGAATAAGTCAGATTTTGTTTTGTGGTTTACGAATTCAAAATATCAAGATCAGGAAATGAAATGGAATTCACCTTGGGGATTTGGTTATCCAAGTTGGCATTTAGAATGTGCGGCAATGAATTTAGATTGTTTTAGGAGTACTCTTGATATCCATTTGGGAGGAGTTGATCATATTGGAGTTCATCACATAAATGAAATAGCGATAGCAGAATGTTATTTAAATAGAGTGTGGTGTGACATTTTTGTTCATGGTGAGTTTTTGATTATGGAAGATGAAAAGATGTCAAAATCAAATAATAATTTTATTACTATTAAAGACTTAGAAATTGATGGATTTTCGCCTTTAGATTTTAGATATTTTTGTTTAACTGCACATTATAGAACTCAACTTAAGTTTACATTTAGTAATTTGAGAGCTTGCAAGGTTGCTAGAAAAAATATGCTTAATAGATTAACAGCTGTTTGTTCTTCATTAAATCAATTTGATCTAGTATTACTTAGTAAGAATTGTGAGAATATTGAATCTGTTTTAGAGAAAAGATATTATGATAGTTTTTTGGAAAAAATAGCTTTTGATTTAAGTATTCCTCAGGCATTAGCCTTGTTATGGGATATTGTTAAAGATGATAATTTAAGTGCTTTATCAAAACTTAGACTTACATTCAAATTTGATGAAGTTTTATCTCTTGGTTTAAAAGAAGGAGTGTTTAGAGAAATTGAGAAGGATAGGATAGATATTGATGATACTATGAGTTCTTTGCTAGAAGAGAGACAGTTAGCCAAGATAAGAAAAGATTTTAATCGTGCTGATGAGATTAGAGAATATTTTTATTCTAAAGGTTTTGTATTAATTGATACTGAAGAAGGGACTAAGGTTAAAAGAGGATAATTTTTGGCAGTATTTTTTAAGAATCAATATTTTGTTCTAAGCTTAGTGTTTTTAATCTTTTTAAGTTTATTTATTTTTTCTGGATTTTTGTTTTATTTAAAGCCTGTAATTTATGAAATATCACCAATGCCTGCTTCGCATGAAAATGTAATTGTGATTGAAGGACGTAATTTAGGTGATAAGATTGGAGAGATTAATATTAATGATCATTATTTAATGAAGAGTAGTATTGTTAGCTGGAGTAATGAAAAGATAGTTTTTAGAATTACAGATGAAATCAATTCAGGTCTTGTTTTTATAAAAAGTGACAGAGGGATTAGTAATGAACTTTTTCTTGTAATTAGTAGACAAGTTCCAATTAAACTTGAAAAAAAAAATAAACCTTTTCTTTTTACTACTGATGAGTTGGTTCTAATGACAAATGTTCCTGTTATGTTAAGAGGCAAAAATTTAGTGTCAAATTTTGCTGATGTTGAAATATTTATTCAAACGAAACATGAACTTTATAAGGTCCTTCCTAGAGATATATTGAAATTGAGTGAAGAAGAAATAAAATTTATTCCACCAAAGACTTTGCATATTAATGGTGAGATTTTTTTGCTGGTTGACGGAGTTGAAAGCAATAAAATTCCTTTTAATTTTAATACAAGTTTTTTTAGATGGAATTTAAAGAGAACTAGAAATTTTAAAATATCTCATGAAATTTATTCCGTTCAGGCTTATAGTAAGGAGCTTAGTTTGACATCAGATGACATTAATTTTAATGTTTTTTATTTAAATCCAATTGAAAATGAGAGACAAAAAATTAAGTTTGCAGATAATAATGGGGCTATATTGGATTTAGGTAATTTATTTTTTAAAAGCCTAAAATCAAATACATATCATTTCAAATTTGAAGTTGAGACTTGTAAATTGGATTTGGATATTTTTGATAGAAAAGCTTTGGAGAATATTAAAGTAAATATGGATAGTAATATGTATGAATTTAAAACATATGTTTTAAATAAGAGAGATCGTTATTTATCTTATGATTCACTTGATTTAAGTTCAATTAATTTTAATGTAAACAACAAAGATTCGGCTTATGAATTGGCAAAATCTATTATTGATGCTTTAGTTTTGCATTTTACGGTTATAGATAATGATTTAACTTTGGATGAGTCTATTAAAATGAGGGAGATTTCGGCTGGTAATTTAATCTTACTTACGAATTTGTTGTTTTTACGAAACAATATACCTTTAAGAAATGCTGTTGGACTATATTTTGATACTAGGTCGTCTAGTCTTAAAGAACATACTTGGTGTGAATTTTTTTTAGAGCATATTGGATTTATTTATTTTGATATAATAAATGCGGTATTATTTAGAGATAGCTCTAATTATTTTTTGAATATGTCAGAGAATTATATCCAGTATGGATATAAGGAAGATTATGATGATTTGCTGTTTAATGATTATTTTGATTTAGTACTGTTGAAATATAAAATCTTGACAAATAGTAATTATTCTCTGAATCATAGGATTACTTTGGAGGAAAATATTGATGATAGATAGTATTTTATTTAATTTAATTGAAAAGGAAGCTAGAAGGGAGAGAGAAAATATTGACTTAATTGCTTCAGAAAATTTTGTGTCATTAGGAGTAAGACAGGCTGTTGGAAGTATTTTGACTAATAAATATGCCGAAGGTTACCCTTCAAAGAGATATTATGGTGGATGTTTTGTTGTTGATGATATTGAAAATTTAGCTATATCTCGAGCAAAAGAGCTTTTTGGTGCAAGTTATGCAAATGTTCAACCTCATAGTGGTTCTCAAGCTAATATGGCTGCTATAATGGCACTTATTAAGCCTGGGGATAAAATTCTTGGAATGGAGTTGTCTCATGGTGGTCATTTAACTCATGGTAGTAAGGTCAGTTTTTCTGGAATGTTCTTTGATGCATATTCTTATGGTGTATCAAGGGATTCTGAGATAATTGATTATGATGATGTTAGGAGGATAGCTAGAGAATGTAGACCTAATTTAATAATTGCTGGTGCTTCTTCTTATTCAAGGGAAATTGATTTTAAAAAATTTCGTGAAATAGCGGATGAGGTTTCAGCTTATCTTTTGTGTGATATTGCTCATACGGCAGGTCTTGTTGCTACAGGTTTTCATAACTCTCCTATTGATGTTGCACATTTAACTACAAGTACTACTCACAAGACTTTAAGGGGCCCTAGAGGAGGATTAATTCTTGCAGGTAAGGAATCTGGTATGATAGTGAATTTAAATAGTAAAGAGAGAACACTAGAGAATTCTGTTAATTCTTGTGTTTTCCCAGGAACCCAAGGTGGGCCTTTAATGCATGTTATTGCAGGTAAAGCAGTGGCTTTTGGAGAAGCTTTAATGAGTGAATTTAAGGATTATATTTCTAGGGTAATAGAGAATACTAAAGCTATGGCTGAGTATTTTGTTTCAGAAGGTTTTAGAATAGTTAGTGGTGGAACGGATAATCATTTATTTTTAGTTGATCTTGGTATTTTAGGTATTACAGGGGCTGATGCTGAGAAAGTTCTTGAGGGCGTAAACATTATTCTTAATAAAAACACAATTCCTTTTGATTCAAAAAATCCTTCTGTAGCTTCGGGTATGCGAATTGGTGGTGCTGCTATTACTTCAAGAGGTTTAAATAGAGATGATTCTATTGAGGTTGCTCGTTTTATTATTAGGGCTTTAAAGACTAAGTCTTATGATGAGCATAAAAAAATAAAATGTGAAGTCATAGAATTTATTAGTAGTTTTAATATGCCCTAATTTTGATTTGCAGTTTATTTATTTAGGTGTTTAATTTGTTTCAAATTTTCTTTTTATTATTGTTATTTAGTTTAATTTTTAGTCCTTTTATTTTAAGTATATTTTTCATATTTTTTATTTTTTTTATAATCACCAGTATTTTAGGTGGATTTAGAACGTACACAACAAGAGATTACTTTTATTCTAAGTCAAGGGAACTTGAATTTTATAAGTTATCTTGTTTATTGATGGCCAAATTGATTTCTATTTTGGGGTCAATGACTGGCGAGCAATTAAATTATATTAATTTTATAATTAATTCTTTAAATTTATCCGAAAAACATAAGACGGAACTTTATAATGTATTTCATTTTTCTGTTACTCAAAATAGAAATGCAGACAAAATATTATATACGCTGAAGCTTGGGTACTTTCAGCATAGAGATCTTTTTGTGTGGCTTGTTTCAGTTCTTAAAGAGATTAATAATTTAGCTAGGTATGGGAACTTGGAAGGGGATAAATTTATTCGTTATGTTAGTACATTTCTTGAGCTTGATTTTGAAAATCATGGTGCTTACAAAAATATTAATATAGAGATTATTAATCCTTATGAAGTATTGGGTTTAAGATATAATGCTAGTGATGATGACATAAAGAAGGCTTATAAAAAATTGGTTATACAATACCATCCAGATAGATTTGCAAGTGAACCTATTAAACAAAGAGAGGCAAATGAAAAATTTATTAAGATTCAAGATGCTTATGAAAAGATCTGCAAAGAGCGAAATTTAAAATAGCTAACTATTAAGTTGTATTTGATTAATAGGATTTTATTATTTGAAGTAAATTTGGTAAATCGTTTAAAGAGTAGAAATCTATCCTTTAAACGATTTTTTTTGTTTATTCATTAAAAGCCACTGCAAATTGTAAGAAAACACTTCCCACTTGGTCTTTTGTTGCGAAAATATTGTTTGAATCCCATCCAAGTGATATTTTGGTCAATTTGATTAAATTGTCTAATTCTATCCCAGCTTTTAGATATATGCTTTTATCTGGACCTTTAAGTGAGCCTAAAATATGGGTACCTACATATGGGATTATATGTGTTGTTGGTGATATGGATTCTACAGGTATTGCGTAATCTATGTATAACGCACTCCCAATCTTAGTAGCATCAGTAAATGCAACTGTTTGAGTATTAGTAGTATTTGCTGCAAGAGTAGTTATTATATCATTTGATTGAGGTTGTTCTTTTAATAGATCATAAATTCCAAGTGAAGCTATCCATCCAAGACCAGGAATAATTCCTTTTGTGTTATCTTCGTAAGTTGAAATTTCGGCATTAAAAGTTTGGAATGATTTTGCAGCGATATCCTGTATTATTTTGTTTGAAGATATAGGTTTATATAGGTTTTTTCCATAGGTAATTCCAAGTCCAATTCCGGATTTTTTGTCTTGTGCACCAAATATTCTTGTATTATAGGAATTACCACCGCTAATTGCCCATGATTCTTGTTCACCGTCATCTGTATTCCAAGCTAAACCGATACCTGTTCCTACAGAAAATGCAAAGTTGGTATTTCTTTTTTTATCAAATTGAAGTTTGTTTCCTGTTGGATTAAACTGGTTTTGGTTGTCTGTATTTGCCTTTTTGGAGATGTGTCCAAGTATAGAAAAATCGCTGGCAAATGGATCTATTCCTATATCAGAGCCGGTTTGTATTAAAAGATAGGTATTTTTGTCATTGATTTTTGTAAGCCCAAGCTTGTACGTAAATCCAAGAGAGGCCATTATAGATGCATTTGATAAAGTTGGACTGACAAGATCTGAGCCTACAATAGATTTGTCTTTAAGTCCGTATGTTATTGATGAATGATTAAATGTTGCGTTTCCAATTGCCCCTGAGAGTCCAAAGTGTAATTCAAATGGAATGTTTGCAATGACATCTGAGCTGTATTGTGCTAATTCATTTTTCATTGGTGTCCATTTTACTTTTGTTCCGTAAAGTATACCTTGATATGTATTGTTGTAAGGAGTTTCGTCTTTTTTCTTTTTATCTTCTTCGGAATCGTTAGCATTTTTTTTGTAGTTTCTGTTTCCTGTCCCTGTTGCCCCAATTGCAAGCACAAGTTCTAATTGTGGAAAAGTGTATCCAAACTGAAGTGTTCCTATTGTTTTTGCTGTACTTCTTGCAAGGATTGTTCTTCTTGTAGCGCAATCATCGCTTGGAAAACCGTAATATTTGCTTTGAATACTAGTCATTGGTGCGAAACTAAATAATGATTCTTGGTTAAAATCAAAATCAGTCATTGATTCCATTTTAAGGTAAAAGTCATATATGTTGATTTGTGTTGTAATGGTTCCTACATCGAGTTTGAGTATGGCATCCTTTTTACCCTTAGCTTTTAATACGAGATTCTCTACTTTGATGTAAGCTGAGAAAGGATCATGTTTTCCTATTTCGTTATGTTTTTCATATGGTACAAATTTAATTCCTAGCTGACTTTTATTTTCCAAACCAGGAATTGACTCATCCATATCGAATCTAAATTCGCTACTATTTTCAAATGTTAGTTTAGGACTCCATGGGTTTGACTTAGATATATCTTTATCTGTATCAACGGCAAAAACTGTAACAGTGGTTAATAAAAACATAAATATACATAATAATATTGTTTTATTCACTTTTATATCTCCTTTATTGTGAAATTTAGGGCTTCGTTAGAAGTTTTAAATAACATGTATTTTGTCTTTGGGTGTTAATGATATTAATTCTTAGATAAAAATTCAAGTATTTTATAGTTATTATTTTAAAATAAGACTAACATAGTAACTTTGTTAGTCTTATTTATTAAATTTAAATATTTAAATTTATCATTTCTTTATATTTATAATAGGAAGTAAACTAAAATTCCCGATATAAAAATATAGCCAATAGCGTATGTTATAGTTTTTGATAGTAATTTTCCTTCTTGTCCAATGAGTCCTGCTGTTGTTGTTGCTATTGTAATATTTTGAGGTGAGATCATTTTTCCCCCTGTTGCTCCTGTTGTGTTTGCGGCTGAAAGCCAGTAAGGATTAACATCAATATTTGCTGCGATTTGTGTTTGCAATGGTCCAAATAAAACATTTGAAACAGTATCGCTTCCTGTAAGGAAAGTGCCCAGAGCCCCAATTAATGGGCTAAATAATGGGTATAATCTGCCTGTTAATGTTGATATGCCATCTGCAAGGTCTTTTATCATGCCGTTATGTGTCATTAATCTTGATATTGATACTATGCAGATAATTACAAAAGAAGATAATGCCATTTTTTTTATTGTGAGTACGAATGTTTTTAATTGTTCAATTATAGGAACCCCTCTAATTGAGTAAGATATTACTGTTGCAAGAATAATTAATGGTCCTGGTGAGGTTAGCCATTTAAATTGTAGTGGATTTGCTCCTGGATAAATTGAAAGAGTGGTTTTAAAGTTTGATAGATATTTATTTATTCCATAAAAAAGTGGTGAGACAATTATTATGAGTGAAACTATTAAAATATAGGGCAGACATGCAAGGAATCCTTGCATTGCTGATACTTTTATATTGTTATTAATTGTATCTTTGTTTTCAAAAAGCTTTGAATAAATTATTGTTATTGCCATTGCAGGTATACTTCCAAGTATTGCGGGAAGTTCTGGGCCTAAGGTTTTTGAAACATAAACTTGAGATATTGCTATTGATGCTCCTGAGAGGAGTGTGAGGATAAACATTCCTCCCTTAAGACCTTTAATTCCTCCTCCTACAAGCATAACTAGTACAAATGGTATAATAAGAGTTGGCAGGATGAGTTGTAAAGAGACATCATATGATAACATATTAACATCTAATCCTGTTGCTTGAGAGAGAGATATTATAGGGATTCCTACTGAACCATAGGCAGTTGAGGATGTATCCATGATTAAACATATAAGACAGGCAAAGAATGGTTCAAATCCCATTGCCATTAGTATTGATACGGGAATGGCGACTGCAGTTCCGTATCCCGCAACTCCTTCTAAGAAGTTACCAAATCCCCATACTACAAGTAAAACTATTATTCGTTTATCGGAGGATATGTTTGATAACATGGCTTTTATAATTTTCATATCATTTTGACTTTCAGCCATTTTATATGTGAAAATAGCAGCTATAATTACAATAATTATTGGCCATATTCCCATTATTGTTCCCTCAAATATTGCAAGACTTGTATTAATTATTCCTAACTTATTATCAAATAAGCTTATTGCAATGGTAACTATTAAGCATATTGGTATCACATAATATGCTGGTTTTTTTATTATCCCAAGTCCAATGATTATAAGTGTTATTGGTGCTAAGGCTTTAATGAAATCATAAAAATTCATAATAAGATGTGTGCTCCTTTTTAGATTTACCATTTAATTTTATAACAAATTCTTATGCAATAATATATGATATAATGTTACTTTATGAAAATTATCTCTGTTATTCTAAACGTTTTAATTTTAATTTTATCAGGTGTATTTAGTGAACTTTTTTCAATTGATTTGCTTGAGATCAAAAAAATAACGGAAGATGCTAAATCAGTTGTTTTGCTTGATTATGATACCAAATGTATTCTTTATTCCAAAAATCCAAGTTTAGTTTTTCCACCAGCATCGCTTACTAAACTCGTTACTATTTATACTGCTTTAGTTGAGGCAAGGAAAAAAAATATAGATTTAAATACTACTGTTCCTATTAGTAGTGCTGCATCGTATTATAATCTGCCTTTAGATTCTTCCTTGATGTTTTTAGAAGAGGGTCACAAAGTGAATTTCGAGGAATTGCTTAAAGGTCTTATAATTTCTTCAGGTAATGATGCCGCTATTGCGATTGCTGAATTTATAGTTGGTAAAAATTTAAGTGATTTTATTGATTTAATGAATATTAATGTTTCAAACTTGGGACTTATAAATATGAGTTTTGTTGATACATCTGGTTATAGCAGTGATAATAAGATTACAGCGTTAGAAATGGCATTGTTTGCAAGAACCTATATAGAAGAATTTGAATTTATACTTGATATACATTCCCTTAAAGATTTTATTTATCCAAGGTCTGAAAATTTGGGTAATACTTCTTCTTTAAAGATGTTAAATTTAAAACAAAAAAATAAAAATGTTTTAATATTTAATTATCCTTATGCTGATGGATTAAAGACTGGTTATATTAAAACGTCAGGTTTAAATTTAGTTGCTACGGCTAAAAAAGATGATATAAGATTAATAGCAGTTGTCTTGGGAGTTAATAAGGGAGTTAACAATGTTGGAGATAGGAAGCGTGCCTTAATTGCACAAAAATTATTTGAATATGGATTTGGTAACTATGCTCAATTTTCTTTTATTGGCAAAATTAGAAGAGAAGAGCTATAATGAGGTATGTTCGGTATTTTTTTTTAAAGAGTTTTTGAATATGTCTTTTGAAAGAGATACACTTTGGTAAGTTAGGTTTAGTATAGAAGCGTTAGTTGCTTCACTTAGAAATGATGAAGTAGTGGGAAGATTGATTTTTGGATATTTTTAAGTTAGAGGTGCTAAACTTGTTTGTTTATTTACGTTTAAGAATTAAAAATTTTGATAGTATTTATAGGTGTTTTATAAAAATTTTTTAAGAGAGTAATTAGTTTTATGTTAAATCATTTTAATTTTAAATTGAAAAGAGATGTTACAATAATAGTGCCAGGTGAAGCTTTTGTGTCAAATGATAGAGTTATTTCTACAATACTTGGTTCTTGTGTGTCTGTTGTGCTTTATGATGGGGTGCGTAGGCTTATAGGAGTAAATCATTATGTGCTAGTGAAATCTGATTCAGTGGTGAACGTTTTACAGAAAGGTAGGTATGGAGTTTATGCTATTCCTATGTTAATTGATGCTATGATAGAGAATGGGGCATCAAAAAGTAATCTTAAGGCTAAACTTTTTGGAGGTGCTAATTTTATGGCCAAAGGAACAATAAGAGTTGGTGTTGAGAATTCAGAGTTTGCCGTTAATTCGTTAACCAAATATGGTATTCCAGTTATAGCACAAGATTTTGATCAGTCTAAGTCCAGAAAGATTTTTGTTTTTCCTGAAAATTTTAAAGTTGTTGTGGAATATCCAGATGGTGCTAAGATTTTTTAATCTTTCCTTAAATTAATTTAGCAAATAATTTCATGAGTTTCAGTATGAGACTGTTATTTTTGTTGATAAGATTTTTTAATTGTTTCAGGTGTTAGGCGTAAAAAAGCCATAGCTGTTAAGTGGTTTTTTCTATATAGAGTTAAGATTTAAGAGAAGGTATGTTTTATATTAATTCTTAGTTTATGAAAGATTAATTTTTTGAGATATGCTATGTGTAGCATATAATCAATATATTTGATTATTAATTGTAAATTTAGTTTTATTAGGGGAATAGGATGGAAAATGTTGTAATTCGTTATTTTAGAGAAATATCTCAAATTCCTAGATGTTCACAAAATTTAAAGGGCATTAGTAATTTTATTAAAGAAGAAGCTAAAAAATTTGGATATCCTTTTAAGGAAGATAGTATTGGTAATATTGTAGTTGAGATTAAGGCTAATGGCTGTAGCAATATGTTGCCTATTATTTTGCAAGCTCATACAGATATGGTTTGTGAAAAAAATGAATCTGTTGTGCATGATTTTGAAAAAGATCCTATTAACATAATTGAAAATAATGGATATTTTATTGCATCAGGCACTACTCTTGGTGCTGATGATGGGATTGGGGTTGCTATGATGCTTGCCATTATGAGTGAGTCTTTGACTTTTAAACATCCTGCTTTGGAACTTCTCTTTACTGTTGATGAAGAAATAGGGTTAATAGGTGCTATTGGACTTGATCCTAATTTATGTAGTGGAAAGATGTTAATTAACCTTGATGGAGAAGAAGAGGGTTATTTTTTAGTTGGTTGCGCTGGTTCTCGACTTGTTCATATTAACTTTGAGCCACAATATAGACAAAATAGAAAAAAAACAGGTGTTGAAATTTTGTTTACAGGTCTTAAGGGAGGCCATTCTGGTGCTGATATTCATATTGATTTAGCAAATTCTTTGAAGTTGATGTTTTTTGCTTTAAGTACACTTAGGGCAAATATGGAATTTGAGATTGGTTATATATCTGGTGGGGATAAGAGTAATGCAATTCCTAGAGAGTCAAAGGCATTAATATTAATTGAAGCTGAACATTATGTTTTATTAGAAAAAGAATTAAAATCATTTAAACGTCATATGCAAGAGATGTATACTTTTGATTCTGATTTTGAAATTATTTTAAGAAGAGTAAATTTTTCTGGGGATGTTTTGGATGATATGGATCAAGATAAGCTTTTAAATATGGGTATGGCATTTTTGCATGGAGTTCAAAAGGTTGAAAATTATAGTGAAAAACTTATTAGAACCTCTCTAAATTTTGCTAGTCTTTTAAAGGTTGGTAATGAATATCAGTTTATATTTACAATAAGGTCTTTGTTGGATATTGAGAAAGAATATATTTTTAATCATTTAAAGGCTATTAGTAGTCTCTCAGGTGCTAATTTTAAAATAGTTTATGATTATTCTTCTTGGAAACCGGCTGAGAATAGTAAACTTTTAAACCATCTTAAGAATGTGTATAAAAATATGTATTTGGAAGAGGCTAAAATCGTAGTGATTCATGCTGGTCTTGAGACTGGAATAATATCTGCAAAATTTGGAGGAATAGATTCAGTTACAATTGGACCTTGGATCAATTCTCCCCATACACCAAGAGAGCAGGTTGATATTGCTTCAACTATTAGAGTTTATAATTTTTTGAAGAAAAGTTTAGAGACTTTATAAAATTTTGTATTTTGTTTTGCTTGATTTTGAGTATATATTTCATCAGTTGACTTATTATTTGAATGTTTATAAAATAAGTTTACATGTAATTGAGTATAAGTGGTGGTTGTAGCTCAGTTGGTTAGAGCACCGGATTGTGGTTCCGGATAGCGCGGGTTCAAATCCCGTCAACCACCTTTGATTTTGATTAAACTGCACCCATAACTCAATTGGATAGAGTAATGGACTTCGAATCCAAAGGTTGCAGGTTCGAATCCTGCTGGGTGTAAAACGTTAGTTTTATACTTGAAAAAGCTTTTTAAGTTTTGTATACTACCTAGGGTATGCAGAAGTGGTGGAATTGGCAGACACGCTAGACTTAGGATCTAGTGCCCTAGGCATGTGGGTTCGAGTCCCATCTTCTGCAAGAAATGCGAAAGTAACTCAGGGGTAGAGTGCCACCTTGCCAAGGTGGAAGTCGCGGGTTCGAATCCCGTCTTTCGCTTGAATTTAGCAATTATTAGTATTAATGCATTTGAATTAGAGGAATAGTGTGATATTAAATAATGATGTAAAATTGATTTCCGGTTCTAAGGTTGAGGCTGTTATTAGAATTTCAAAAAAATTTGTTAAAAGTAAATACAACGAGATTTTACAAGATTATTCTTCTCGTCTTAAGGTTAAAGGTTTTCGTATGGGAAAAGTTCCTTTTAGTATTATTGAAGGTAAATATTCTGATAATATAAAAGCTCTTACTATAGAGAAGCTTATTCAGAAATCCTTAGAAGAATTTTTTAAAAGTGCAACTTATAAACCATTAGGTTATGCTGTTCCTAAAATATTAGATGAGAAATTAGAGATAGATTTTAGTAAAGATTTTGAATTTACTGTTGTTTATGAGGTTTATCCTGAATTTGAGCTATCTGATATATCTAATGTTGAGGTAGAAATCCCAGAAGTTTTTGTATCTGATTCTGATGTGGAGGAAGAGCTTAAATTGTTACAACATGAAAATGCAATGGTTGTTGAAGATAGTGGTGATATTAAGAAAGGCAGTATTGTTAGAGTAGATTTTGTGGAACTTGATGATTCCTTAAGTGAAATTTTAACAACTAAAAGGCAAGATTTTGTTTTTACTGTTGGCGAGTCTAATAATTATTATGGATTTGATAATGATATTATTGGTATGAAAAAGGATGAAGAGAAAATAGTAGAAAAAAATTATGGTATGGATTATAAATTTAGTGAACTTGCTAATTCTTTTAGGAGATTAAAGATCACTATTAAGGATATAAAGAGGCGTGATATTCCTAAGCTTGATGATGATTTTGCAAAGGATATTAAGGATAGTTTTAATACATTAGAGGATCTTAAAAAGCATATAAGAGAGAATATGTTGAGGCTTATTAAAGAAAAAAGTGACTCTCTTAAACTTTCAAAATTGTTATCTGATATTGCAGAGAAACTAAACATAGAGATTCCATCTTCTATGTTTGAGGCTGAATTTAAAAATTTTTTAAATGAATTTGCACATCAAAATAAGATTAGTCTTGATCAATTAAACAATTCTTCTACAGGGTTAGAAGGTATTAATGATGTTTTTAAGGATAATGTACTTAAGAATTTAAAGTCTAAGTTAGTTTTCCAAAAAATAGTAGATAATGATTTGACAGAGGTTACAGACTCTGATTTAGAGGATGAGCTTGTTAAACAGGCTAAAAATGCGAAGATAGAACTTGCAGAGATTAAAAAATTTTATCAAGAGAAAAATTTGCTTGAAATTTTAAAAGATGAAATTAAAAGACAAAAGGTTAAAGATAAAATTTTAAAAAATGTGAAGGAAATTAATCTTAAAAAAGTTGCCTTTAGAGATTTTATTAATTATAAAACAGGTGAATAATGATAAGAGAATATATGCATAATTTAGTTCCTACTGTTGTGGAGCATACTGGAAATTATGAGCGTGTTTTTGATATATATTCAAGATTGTTAAGGGATAGAATAATTTTTTTGAGTGGTGAAATTAATGATATAAGGGCAGACACAGTTATTGCTCAACTTCTTTTCTTAGAGTCTGAAGATTCTAAAAAGGATATTTATATTTATATAAATTCTCCTGGAGGTAGTATTACCGCAGGACTTGCGATCTATGATACTATGCAGTATATCAAACCAGATGTAAGAACGATCTGTATTGGTCAAGCAGCTTCAATGGCTGCATTTTTGCTTGCAGGAGGTGCTATAGGCAAACGAGAGTCATTATCGTATTCAAGAATAATGATTCATCAACCTTGGGGTGGAATAGGTGGTCAAGCTAGTGATATTAGTATACAAGCAAATGAGATTATAAGGCTTAAGAGATTAATAATAGACATTATGTCTGATAAGATAGGAGTATCTAAGGAAAAATTGTCTCTTGATATTGAGCGGGATTATTTTATGACACCAAAAGATGCTCTTGATTATGGAATTATTGATGCTATCTTGGTAAGAAATTAGTTTTATTGTGGGTGAGATTTAATATGGCAAAAAGCAAAAGTCAAAAAATTGAAGGGTGTTCTTTTTGTGGGCGTACTAATGCTGAGGCTGAAGGGCGAATTATTTCAGCAAAATCTGTTGCTATTTGTTTTGAATGTTCTAAAATATGTCATAATCTTTTTAAAGAAGAAACAGAAAAGTCTGTAAGGCCTAAATCTTCAAAGGGTTTTCCAACTCCTAAACAACTTAAAAGTCATTTAGATAAGTATATTATTGGACAAGAAGATGCAAAAAAAGTATTATCCGTTGCTGTTTATAATCATTATAAGAGGATATTTAAATGTAATAAGAGTAATGATATTGAACTTGAAAAATCTAATATATTGCTTGTAGGTCCTACTGGTAGTGGTAAAACTTTGCTTGCAAAAAAGTTAGCAGCTGAGATGAATGTTCCATTCGCAATGGCGGATGCTACAACGCTTACTGAGGCTGGATATGTGGGAGAAGATGTTGAGAATATTTTACTTAAGCTAATTCATGCTGCTGATGGAGATGTGAGTTTTGCAGAAAAGGGTATCATTTATATAGATGAAATAGATAAGATTGCAAAAAAAGGTGAAAATGTTTCAATTACAAGGGATGTATCTGGAGAAGGTGTTCAACAATCTTTATTAAAAATAATTGAAGGCACTATTGCAAATGTACCGCCAAAAGGTGGTAGAAAGCATCCTTATGAGGGTACTATTGAAATCAATACACAAAACATACTATTTATATGTGGTGGGGCTTTTGTAGGACTTGAAAATATTATTAAAAAAAGAATTAATAAAAGTTCTATTGGATTTTCATCTGCTGGTAGAAAAGATTTTGGAGAGGTTAATTCTTTAAAATATTTGGAAATGGAAGATTTGGTTAAATTTGGACTCATCCCGGAGTTTTTAGGTAGGCTTCCTGTACATTCTTATCTTGAAAAGTTAGAAAAGGAAGACTTGATTAAAATATTAATTGAACCTGAAAATTCTATCGTGAAACAATATTGTCATATGTTTAAGATGGATAATGTTGATCTATTATTTGAAAGAGATGCGCTTGATGCAATTGCAGAAGAAGCCATACTTAAAAATACAGGTGCTAGAGGTTTGCGTTCTATTTTAGAAGAATTACTTAAAGATGTAATGTTTGAAATACCTTCAACTAAGCAAATTAAAAAAGTTATTGTTACTAAAGAGTCTGTTTTAAGTAGCAATATTGAGCCCTTAATTTTGACAGGGAGGCATGTTAATAATCCTTGGGCAAAAGAACTTTATGAAATCAATTCTCAATCTAATTAATTCTAAAAAAGATGATCTTCCAGTTATTGTTTTAAGGCAGAATGTTTTTTTTCCAAATGTAACTTTATGGGTTAATTGTGAGGATAGTATTTCGATTAATGCAATATATCAATCTATGTTAGAGGGTAGATTGATCTTATTTTTTTGTGCTAATGATCTTAACTCGTATGATAGTAGCAAAATTAGTTTAGAAAATTTATATTCTATTGGTGTTTATGCAAAGATTATTCAAGTTGTAAAGGTTACTGAAATTTTGATAAAAATTTTAGTAACCTTTCAGGACAGAGTTATTATCAAAAGCATTTTAAAAAAGAATGATTACTTTAGAGCAAAGGTTGATTTTATATCTAATAAATGTGAATTTAATAATGAGCTTTTTACTTATTCTAAATTCTTAAAAGAAGCGTATGATATTTATAGATCTTATTTGCCCGTTAAAAAATTAGACAATGATGAAAATAACGATTTTTTTGATAGTCCAGCTAAGCTTGTTGATGTTATAGCCTCTAATGTGAATTTGGAATATAAAGTTAAAGTAGAACTTTTACAAGAATTAGATGTTAAGCTTAGAATAGAAAAATTGATCATAAATCTAAATATTGAGATTGAGCTTTTAATTCTTAAGAAAGATATTAAGGCTAAGGTTAAGACTAAACTTGATAAGGGTCAAAAGGAATATTTTTTAAATGAACAAATTAAGGAAATTCAGAAAAGATTAGGGAGTGATGAGACTGATTATCTTGAAAGATTAAACTTGAAAAATATTCCTGAAAATATTAAATCTAGAATTGAAAAGGAAATATCCAGATTGACTCGTATGAATATGAATTCGCCAGATGCTAATATTCTTAGGAATTATGTTGAATTGTTACTTGATCTTCCTTGGAATGAAAATACTTTGATGAAGAATTCTTTAAGAGAGATTGAACTTATTTTAAAAAATTCTCATTATGGTATGTATGAAACTAAAGAAAAAATAATGAATTTTTTAGCCGTCTATCATATTAATTCTAAAGTTCAAGCACCTATCTTGTGTCTTGTGGGTCCACCTGGTACTGGAAAAACTTCTGTTGCTTTATCTATTGCTAAGTCTCTTTCTAGGAAATTTACAAAAATTTCCCTTGGTGGGTTAAGAGATGAAACAGAAATTAGAGGTCATAGAAGGTCTTATGTTGGAGCTCTTCCTGGTGTTTTTATTAATGCAATCAAAGTGGCTGGAAAATCTAATCCCGTAATTCTTCTTGACGAAATAGATAAGATTAACAGTACTTATAAGGGAAATCCGGAAGCAGCACTTTTAGAAGTTTTAGATTCTGAGCAAAATTCTAGATTTGTTGATCATTATTTAGAAATTCCTTATGATCTTTCTAATGTGTTATTTGTGGCAACAGCCAATTCTCTTCATGAGATTTCTAGACCTCTTCTTGACAGAATGGAGATCATTAAGATAGAAGGATATTCTTGTGTTGAAAAATTAGAAATTGCGAAAAATTTTTTAATACCAAATATAATTGAAGATAGTTATTTAAATAATATCTATATAAAAATAGAAGATAATGTTATTTTACATATAATTAGGAACTGTACTATGGAGTCTGGAGTTAGGAATTTAAAGAGAGTTTTGACTAATTTGTTTAGAATGATTGTAAGAGAATTACTTTATGTTTACTCAAGGGAGGAAGTAATTAAAGGAAATTTTTATTTTCCAAGTTCCTTAATGCATGGTAATAATTTACTCTTTACTCATGATCCTGATGTTCCTGGTATTTACAAAATAATTAATATGAATAATTTTCATTTTTATGTAAATTGTAAATATAAGTTTAATTTAATTAGGATTGACTCTCCTGGATTTGTTTATGGTCTTGCTTGGACAAGTTATGGGGGCTCTGTACTTCCTGTCGAAGCTATTAAGTTTGATAAGAAAGGTGATATTATTTTAACAGGTAGTCTTGGGAATGTTATGAAGGAAAGTGCACAATTGGCTTATTCTGTTGTAAAAACTTATTCTTATGAGCTTAATTTTGATATAAATGAAATTCCTGAAATTCATCTTCATTTTCCAGAAGGAGCTACACCGAAAGATGGGCCTTCTGCTGGAATTACTATTGCAACAGCCATAGCTTCTGTGCTATCTGATAAGAGAGTGCCTTTAGATCTTGCTATGACGGGGGAGGTTACTCTTAAAGGTTCAATTCTTCCTGTGGGAGGCATTAAGGAGAAGGTGCTTGCAGCTTATAGGAATGGTATAAATAAAATTATTATTCCAAAGGATAATGAGAAAGATTATGTTAATCTTCCAGAAGATATTAAGGCCAATATTGATGTTAAATATGTGTCTAATTTGGGAGAGGTATTTAACTATTTAAATATTATTTAGAGTTTTATGTGTTAGAATTTATTAAGGAGGAAACATGAAAGATGGAGTTAGAAAACCCTCAGGTAACAGGGCATCATTTAATTCTCAAGGTTATGTTAAAAATAAAATTAACAATAACTTTTCATCTTTTGCAAATGGCAATTTTGGGAAAAATTTTACTAAGAAGAAAAAGAAAAGTAAGTAGTAAGTGGCATGGTTATTATCCATACCACTCTTATTGATTTATGCTCTCTTGGAATAGTATTCGACAATCATTTGTTCATTTGCAAGGGTAGGTATTTCATCTCTTGATGGCGGTCGAGTTATTTTTACATTTAAATTATCGGCATTTACTTCTATCCAAGTTGGTAATTTTCTAAGAGTTGATGTTTTTTCTATGTTGGATCTAACTAGTTTTTTTAGGCTATCTTTTTCTTTTACTTGTATCATATCGTTTGCTCTTAGAGTAATGGATGGAATTGTCACTCTTCTTCCATTAAGTATAATAATTCCATGTGAAACTATTTGCCTTGCGTGAGCTCTTGAAATAGCAAATCCAGCTCTGTATACAACATTGTCAATTCTTCTCTCAAGTAATGCTAAAAGATTATCCCCTGTAACTCCATTTTGTTTTCTTGCTTCTTTGAAAATATTAGTAAGTTGTCTTTCACTTACACCATAAGTAAATTTTACCTTTTGTTTTTCTATTAGTTGTTTTCCATATTCTGTGATTTTGACTCTCCTAGATCGTCCGTGCATTCCAGGTGCGTTAGGTTTCTTTTTAAGCAATTTATCATATTTAGGTTGTTCGAAGATGTTAATACCAAATCGTCTTACCAATTTTCCTTTAGCTACGTTTTTTCTATTCATTTACTCCTCGCATCTTTAAATAGCAGGGGCAGGACTCGAACCTACGGCCTTCGGGTTATGAGCCCGACGAGCTACCAAACTGCTCCACCCTGCGTCTTGTAACACATTTTAACACAATTATATTTAAGGTGTCAATTAATTTTATTTGGTTATATTAATATGTATATTTCACATATTTCTTTATGGTATTTTTTTATGGTATATTTTATTTTTTCTGTTTTTTGTATCAAACTTTTTAAGTCATTTTCATGGCTTAAATCTAGTTTGACATGGAGACTTAAGTCATTTCCTTGATGAGAAAAGTTGAGTTCTTTAAAATTTACATTAATATTTTTTAATGTGTTTTTTATTTTTCTTTTTAAGTCTATGTCTTGTTTTGAAAGGAGTTTATTAGCATTATTTATGATTACGTGTAGTCCTTCTTTGATCATTATAAAACTAATACATATAGATATTATTTTATCAAATCCTGTCCATACATAATTTGCAAGTAATAAGCTTAGTGTGGTTCCTCCATGAGAGAATATGCAATTCTTATCAGATGATGATAATGCTAAAAGCAAATAGTTGTTATACCTTTTGCCGATTTGGAATTTTACCAAATATTCGATTATCTTGACTAAGAAAAATATAAAGGGTATTAATGGTATCCAAATGCTTTTTTTTAAAGAATTATTTGAAAATATTTCTAATATATTTTTTTTATCTTCGTGATAATGATCATACTCCTGATGATCATATCCATGATTATGAATATGTAATCCAGATTCACTTCTGAAGTTCATTAATTTGTTTAGTCCTGTTGTGCTTAAAAATATTGTAAATCCTGAGATTATGATGATTAATCCTATGATAAATGCTATCAGGTTTTCCATTTTTTTATATCCATAAGGATAATAAATTGTTTCAGGCCGATTTGTAATTTTTAAACTAAAATAAGTAATTGTAGATAGGATAAGATCGGATGTAACGTGAAGTGCATCTGCTATGAGTGCAAACGAGTTAAAAATAATTCCAACAGTAAGTTTAGATGTTATTGATGTTACTTCTGCTAATACGGAGATAAGTCCTATTCTTATTATAAGTGTATTTTTTTTTGTTTCATAACTTAAGTCTTTTTCATATATATTATTATTATTTTCAAATCCTAGGTTTTTAAGTTCTTCTTTTATGTCATTAATTTTGCATAAGATTTTTTGTATTTTGTTTTTTTTACCATAATAAATTAGGTTATGAATGAGTACTCTTTCTATTCTTTCTGCTTTAAAATTTGGATCAATATAGAAATTATTAATTTTAATCTCTTTATTTTGTATTTTAGCTTTCAGGTATGAAACCATTTCAACATTATTTTCTGTGTAAACTATGTAAATTTCATCTTTTTTTAAGCTTGCAAGTTTTAAGTTAGTGCATTTATTGATGTTTTTATTGTTGATTATCTTGATCATGTTTGCACTTTCTCTTTTTTTTATTGCATAATCCTATTATAGGATAACATTATTTTTTTTAATGTTCAATTAATTTTGTTAATATCTTAAATGAGGTGGGAGGGATTTTTATGTTACAATCTCAATTTTTTGTTAAAAAATGTAAAAGAGCCATTTCTAAAGATGGAGTTTTGATAAATAATGTGAACAGTGTTGAACATATTTTTTATGATTTTTTTAAAATTTTTGATGAAAAAGCTTTAAAGAGTGTATTCGACCATTATCATGAGAATTTTGACTTTGATAAGGGAATATACGCTTTTATTGATAAATTTATTCCAATTATTAACTTTTTATCATTAGAAGTTTTAGATTATGAATTTAGCATTGATGAGAAAAAGCTCATATTAGAAGTGTTTGATTCTTCAGCGTGCACTCTTAAGGATGCCACATTGAGTGAGTTTGCTAGGGCTATTGTTTCTTTTGGTATTTTAGATTAATACTTAAATTTGTTCTTTACACAAATTTTTAATTTATGTTTCTTGATTTGCCTTAAATATTTTTGATAACTCTTCTTTGTTGAATGGAATTTTAAGTAAATCTTTAAGTGTATAAGTTTGTGAAATTGTTTTAGTGGCATTAAATTGGTTAGGATCTGTCATTAATATTTTAGTATTTTCTTCGAAAAATTCTGACATTACTTGACGACATATTGCACATGGGACACTTGCTGGAATTGTTGTGACCAATATAAAATCTATTTTTTGTATACCAACAGATGATATCATGTTCATTATTGCGGCTTGTTCTGCACAACGAGTTGCTCCAAAACTTGCATTTTCAACATTTGAACCTTGAAAAAATAAATTGGCTTTAGTTTTAATACAAGCTCCTACTTTAAATTTTGAATATGGTGAATATGCATTATTTCTTGCAGTTTCCGCCAATTGAAATGCTTTTACAATTGCATTTTGTTCATTATCTTTCATTTAATACCTCTTAGTTTATGGCATTGTTAATTATAGCACAATGATTATAATTTTTTATGAAAATATTGTAAAATATTTAATTATAAGATGTAATTGTTGATGTATATGAAAGGTTTGTTAATATTTTTTTATGATAGATGTTATTGAATTTATTAAAAAATATAATAATTTTATTATTATTGGACATAAAGATCCTGATTTTGATTGTATTGGTTCGTCTTTAGCTTTAGCTTCTTTTTTGTCTAGAATAGGTAAAAAGGTCATCATGTTAAATGAAGGTCCTTTTGTGAGAAAGGAAATAATTCCTTTTAAAGATAAGTTTTTATCTAAATGGCCAGATGTTGATTCTTCAGATTATGCTGTTATTATTTTGGATTGCTCCATATTTGATCGAATTGGAGATGAGTTTGGTTTTTATGTAAAAGATATGCCTATTCTTGTTATTGATCATCATGCATCGGGTGATAAGTTGGATGTTCCGGGGTATATTGATCCTTTTGCTCCTTCAACTACTTTTTTGATTGAGAAATTAATTAGAAAATTTGGGTATGAGGTTACTAAAGAGGAAGCATGGTATATTTTGGTTGGATTTTGCACAGATACAGGATTTTTTAGATTTATTTCAAGAAGTGATCCTGAACCTTTTGAAATGGTGGCTAGACTTGTCTCTAAAGGTTTAAGTCTTAAGGATGTTTATAATTATATTGAATCTGTTAAGAGTTTAACTTCAATAGATATGCTTAGTATGATGTTAAACAATCTTAAAGCTTATTTCGATGGAAAGGTATTGCTTACTATTTTGCCTTTCAATTCTAATAAGGATAATAATATTAGTGGTGTTAATGAACTTTTTTATGCGCTTCTTTCTAATGTTGAAAATAATGAAATATTAATTGTTTTAAAAGAGACGGAAGATGGTTCTATTTTGGTGGGGCTTCGTTCTAGAGAATATTTTGATGTGGGTGAGCTTGCAAAGTATTTTGGGGGAGGGGGACATAAGCATGCTAGTGGATTTAAGATTAAAAATAGTTCTTTAAATCTTTTAGAGAGTCAAATAATCGCATATATCAAGGACGCTATTAAGGCTTAAAGTTTATTAAGGGGCTTTTTCCTTTTGGATTAAAATCCTCTGTTAAAGTGAGGAATCCAGATTTAAAAGACAGTCTTGTTGTTCCGTATACTATTACTATATTTTGTATCCAGTCTAGGTTTTTAATATGTTGGGGTGTAAGCGATACAATTATACTTATTTTGTCTTTATATTCTTTTAAGTTTTCTATGTATTGTTGACTAGCGGGTGTTGAGATATTAAAGATAACTTGTTCGTGTTTTTCAATCAACTTTTTTATCTCTTTCAGTTTTGTGGGATTCATGTTGTTTAAAGGATAATAATCATAGTAATATCCGGAACTGTTTTGAAATATTGTTTTTCCTTCTTTAATCATTGTGTGATAAGGTGATATTAAAAGTGTTTTTTTGTGCTTTGATACTTGTTTTGATAACTTTATTTTAGTTATTCCTCTTAATGTACTTTGTTCAAAAAAATTTTTAGCTTCTTTAGTAGGTACTGCTTGAATCTTTTTATGATTTGAATAAATTTCAGTTTCATTTTTTCTTTCTTTTAAGTATTCTAACTTTATTCTAAGTATTCTCTTGTTAGATTTAATGATATTTTCTCTTATTTCACTATCTTTTTGCATGAGATTTAATAGTTTATTGTATGCGTTGTTTTGTATGTTTTCGTTTAATGATATTAATAAGATATCAGTTTCAGTTCTGATAATTCTTTCAATTATGTCATAAATGCTTTCATTGTTATATTTTACTGCATTCATTAATAAATCATCTGTTATTATTAAATTATCATATTTCAATTTTTTTCTAAGTAGTTCCTTTATGATTTTAATTGAAGATGATGCAGGTATTTCTTTGCCATTTGTAAGCATTGGGTATGCTAGATGTCCGCTCATAATCATTGGGATATTTTCTTGTATTAATATTTTATATGGCAATAATTCATTTGATTGCATTTCTCTTAAATTTGAGTTTATTATTGGCATTTTTATATGAGAATCAACAACAGTATTTCCATGTCCGGGGAAGTGTTTTGCTGTTGAAATTATTCCTGCTTGTTTTTGTCCTTTGTAAAAGGCTAGAGCAAAAAGAGAAACGATTTGTGGATTATTTGAATATGTCCTTGGTCCTATTGTAAAATTTTCCTCATTGCTGTAAATGTCTGTTATGGGTGCGAAATTTAGATTGATTCCAAGTTGTCTTAGCTCATTTGCTATGTGATATCCTGTAAGGTAAGAATCGTTTGGTGATAGAGTAGCTGTGATTCCAAGATTTCCTATTGTCTTTGATGTTTTGAGTTTTATATGTTGTGTCCATCCACCTTCTTGATCCGTTGCTATAAATAAAGGTATTTTAAATTTATTGTTTTGGGATATCGATTGTGCTTTATTTATGCTTTCTATTAGCATGTGTAAGTTTTTGGCATTCCATCCAAAGATTTTAATTCCCCCTAAGTTTCTTTCTTTGATGAAGTTTAGTGCAAATTTTGTTATTTGTTCTCCCGGGTAACTTATCATGAACATTTGTCCCAATAATTCTTTATCATTCATTTGACTTACTATGTTATCTATTAATTTTTCTTTATCTTCTGTAGTCCAAAAGTTGTAGGCGAAACAATTATTATGGATAAAAAAGATAGCTATACAAACAATTTTTTTCATTTAAACCATACCAATCTTTTGTTTTTTTTAGATTCATAAGTATATCATATTGTTTTAAAATTACTCATTCCAAATCCTCTATTGTTTTTAAACCTACTTCAATAAATGAACATAATTTAAGTTATAAAATTTTTATTTATATTAAGATATATAACTTATTTTCAGTAATAGTTTTATTTTTCTTTTAAAAGAAATATAAAGTACTTATCTTGTAAGTTGAATTTCTTGTTATATTGATTGTAATCATTTTAATGCAATAAGTGTGTGTTTTAAGAGTATGATTTTATATTGACAAAATATCTTTGAATTTATACACTTTAATGGCTACAAGCTGATGTAGCTCAGTTGGTTAGAGCACTCGGCTCATATCCGAGTTGTCGTGGGTTCAAGTCCCTCCATCAGCATTAAGGAGTTTTTATTGTGAGAGTGGCAATTGTGCTTGCGAATGGTTTTGAAGAAATTGAAGCTATAATTCCTATGGATATTTTAAAAAGAGGTGATGTTGATCTAAGGGTTATCAGTTTGAATGATGATAAGGTTGTTTCAAGTTCTAGAGGGTTTACTTTTTATGCTGATGAAAAAATATCAGATTATAGTGAGGATCATTTTGATTTAATAATACTCCCTGGAGGAATGCCTGGTGCTATCAATCTTTTTGAATCTAAAGATTTAGATAAGATTTTAAGAAATATGAACTTACAAGGCAAGTTAATTGCAGCTATTTGTGCATCTCCAGCAGTTGTGCTTTCTGCAAAGGGACTCTTAGGTGCAAATAAATTTACGTGTTATCCTGGATTTGAAAATAATATTACTGATGGCGAATTTGTGGATGAGGATGTTGTTATTAGTAATAATTTTATTACTTCTAAGGGTGTTGGTACAGCTTTTGAATTTGCTTTTACTTTGCTTAAGATTGTTAAGGGAGAAAGGGTGTTTGAAGATATCAAGAAGCAAGTTTTACTTTAATATGAATTTGTGCTACTAAAATATGTTGATTAATTTAGTAAGTCTATTTTTAAAAATAAGATCATTTTGTGATTAATTTTTAAACTTTTTTTATGATTTATTTGTTAAATATGCTGAAGATTGAATCTTATATCTTTGTTTTAAACCTTATGGAGACTTTATAATTAAATTGTAGGTATCTTCAAGTATGGTTAATTCTTCATTTGTTGGTATTACAAATATTTTTGTCTTACTTTTTTCACTTGAGATGTCGGATTCTGTATGTTTGTCTATTGCTAAATTATTCTTTTGGGGATCAATTTTTATTCCAATTTTTTCAAAGCCTTTTAGTGATAACTCTCTTATTCCATAATCTGTAACACCAATGCCAGCTGTGAAAATTATTGCATCAATATTGAAATCAAGTATTGCAAGGTAAGATCCAATGTATTTTTTTATTCTATAAGCCATTATTTCAACTGCAAGTTTAGAGTTATATTCATTATTTTTTACTCCTTCCCAAATCTCTCTTAGATCATTTGACTTAAGAGATATGCCAAGCATACCACTTTGCTTGTTAAGAATTTCTTCGATTTTTTTTGGAGTTTTATTTAGAAGTTTGCTCATTAAAGGAATAATTGTAGGATCTATATCCCCACTTCTTGTGCCCATTACAAGTCCTTCAAGAGGGGTAAGACCCATACTTGTGTCGTAAGATAGTCCTTTTTTAACTGCATTGATGCTTGAGCCATTGCCTAGGTGTAGTATTATTAAGTTTAGATTTTCTTTAGGTTTGTTAAGTATTGTTGCAACTCGTTTTGTTATATATGAGTATGATAAACCGTGAAATCCATATTTTCTGATATTATGGTCTTTATACCAAGAATATGGTGTGGCGTATAAAAATGCATTTTCATTCATGGTTTTGTGCCATGATGTGTCAAAACATAAAACTTGTTTTGCATTTGGAAATATTTTAAGTGTTATTTCTATGACTTTTATTGCAGTTGGATTGTGAAGAGGTGCAAGCTTGGATATCTTCTTTAGTTCGTTTAAGCTATTTGTGTTAAGTATTGTTGAATTTTTGAAATTTGGACCTCCATGTACAATTCTGTGTCCTATCCCTTGAATTTCGTCTAGATTTTCTATGATTTTTAATTTCTTGTTTGTTAATATTTTAATTAATTGTTTTAATGCTTCTTTGTGTGATTTGATGTGTGTATCTGTTTTTTCTAGTAAGTCATTTTTGGTCTTAATTTTAATTATTGATTTTTTTGTTTTTATTTTTTCGATTGTTCCAGATATTAGTATTTGTGTATTTTTATGTTTATAAAGTGTAAATTTTAATGAAGAACTTCCTGTGTTAATTGTTAATATTTTCATATCTTTTGTTCTCTTATTATAATAATAGATTCAAATTTTTATATATGCAGTTTATTTTTTCTGTTTTTTTAACATGTTTTAGGTTTAAGAAAACGGAATTTTTATATTCTGGATTTATTTTCAGTATATTAGGGTTGTCTTTTATGATTTGCATTATTTTTTCGACAGGAATACTTTTTGTATTTAAATATTCGATTTCAAGTAACTCATTTTTTTCTTTAAGGCTGGTAATATTGAGTTTTTTTGCAAGTAATTTGAGTTCTGATAATATAAGCAGGTTGTTAAGTTCTTTTGGGATTGGTCCAAATTGGTCATAAATGTCAGCCCTTATTTTGTTATTTTCTTCCTCGTTTTGAACCCTTGAGATTTTTTTATAAATTGATATTTTGTCTTGTTCATTGTTTATATAGCTATCGGGTATGAATCCATTGTAATTGATTTCAATAATGATTTCTTCTTCATTAGAACTTTTTCCCATTCGTTTTTCAATTGCTTTGTTTAACATTGTTAAGTAGTAATTTAGTCCAATAGATTCGATCTCTCCATGTTGTTCGTGTCCAAGTAAGTTCCCAACACCTCTTATTTCCATATCTTTTATTGCAATTTGAAATCCTGTTCCAAGTTCTGAAAATTCAGATATTGCCCTTAGTCTTTCAATGGCACTTTCGTTTAAAATTGAATTTTCTTTATATAAGAAATAAGCGAAGGCTTTCTGCGAACTTCTGCCAACTCTGCCCCTTAGCTGGTATAATTGTGCAAGTCCGAATCTATTCGCATTGTTAATTATTATTGTATTTGCATTTTCAATATTTATTCCATTTTCAATGATTGTTGTTGCTAGTAATATCTGATATGATTTATTTATAAAATCATGCATAATATTTTCAATTTGGTCACCTTGAAGTCTTGCATGAATGGTTGCAATTCTTGCATAAGGAACCATTTTTTCTAGCATTGCTTTTATTAAATCTAGTTCTTGAATATTGTGATGTACAAAAAAAACTTGTCCATCTCGAGAAAGTTCATTTTCTATTGCGTGTTTAATTAGTAGCTCGCTAAATTCTTCTACGTAAGTTTCTATTTTTATTCTATTTTGGGGTGGAGTTTTTAAGACAGAGATATCTCTTAATTTGATTAATGACATATGAAGGGATCTCGGTATTGGAGTTGCTGATAGGACAAGACAATCAACAGAGATTTTTATTTCCTTTAGTTTTTCTTTTTCTTTTACCCCGAATCTTTGTTCTTCATCGATTATAATGAGTCCTAAATTTTTATATATTATTTTCTTAGAGAGTATTTTATGTGTGCCAATTATTATGTCAATTTCTCCTGTTTCTAGTTTCTTTATAATGTCTCTTTCTTTTGATTTTTTTATAAATCTGCTCATCATTGCAATGTTGATTGGGAAGTTTTTAAATCTTTGTTTAAATGTATTAAAGTGTTGTTCTGTAAGAATTGTTGTTGGGGAGAGTATTGCTACCTGTTTTTTGCCCATGACAGCTTTGAATGCAGCTCTCATTGCGACTTCAGTTTTACCAAATCCAACATCTCCGCATAAAAGTCTATCCATTACTTTTAAACTCATCATGTCTTGTTTGATTTCTGATATTGCTGTTAATTGATCCGGAGTTTCATCGTATGGAAATTCTGATTCAAATAATAATTGCCATTCATTGTCTTGAGGATATTGAAATCCCTTAGTACTTTCTCTTTTTACGTAAAGTTCAACAAGTTTATCGGCAATTGTGTCGATTCTTTTCTTTGCATAAGCTTTTTTCTTTTCCCAAGTTTTTGAACTGATTTTATCTAATTTTATATTTTGAGTTTCATTTCCAATATACCTTTGAATGAGATGTGTTTGTTCGATTGGAATAAATAATTTTTCGTTATCTGCGTATTCAATTTCAATGTAATCTTTTTCAAGAAGACTCGTTTTAATTCTTTTTATCTGCCGAAATATTCCAATTCCATGGTTTATGTGAACAACATGACTGTTTTTTTCCACTTCAGTAAATGAATCAATAGTTTTTGTTTTTGATGATTCGAAAGCTTTATTTATTTTTTGTCTTCTATTAAAGATATCTGATTCAAGGATAATGGCTATTTTTTCTTTGTTTATTATAAGTGAGCTTGATATTTTTAAAACTTCAATTTTGATTTTTGTCAGATCTTTGAAGATATATTTTAATTTTTCTTTTTGTGAATTAGATTCTGCTGCAATGATTACTTTAAATCCATTGTTTAGCCAGTTTTGTATTTCTTCTTTTGCAAGTGTGATGTTTGAGAAAAATTTACGCTCACTTTCGATGTTAAATTCTATTAGTTCTTTTGTTTTTATATTTACAGGGGTTTTTACGATAAAAATATTAGTTTTTAATTTAAAATCGTTCAAATTTATGAAAATTTCTTTTGGTGCAATTGTTTTTTTTCCAGACTCTATTGCTTGGTTATAAAGTTTTTCATACTCTTTATAGATCTTTTTGATCTCTTCTTGTAAATTTGGTATTTCTAAATTTATAATAGGTGTATCTTCATTTATTTCTTGACTTAGGTATATGTCTCCTATTAGTGGATAAAATATTTCTTCTGCTCTTGCATTATATTTTGTTTCAATTTGTTCAAATAATTTTTTATATTCATTTTCTTTTAAGTGGTGTTTTAGTTTATTTATGTTTTCGTTATTCCAAATGATTTCCTTTTTTGGAATTATATCAAATTCGGAAATTGAATTTCCTTTTTTTAATTGAGTTAAGGGATTAAAATATTTGATTTCTTTTATTTTATCAAGCTCCACTGAAATTCTTATTGATTCTGTCTTATTAAATGAATGTATGTCTATTATTTCATTCTTTATTGTAAATTCTCCAGGTAATGTAACTCTCATTGTTTTTTCATATCCTAGTTTTATAAGTTTACTTTCAAGATTTTCTATGTTTATTGTGGTGTCTGTCTGAATTTTATAAATGTTTTTAAATAAATTTTCTTTTGTGGGGATTTTGCTAAGTAGGGATTTTAGTGAAACAATGTAGATCCCAGGATTATTTTCATAAAAATTGATTAAAAATTTTACTCGTTTTATAAAGACTTTACTTTTTGAACCGATATCTTTATATATAAGGGGACTGAAATAGTTAAGTTCATATATGTTGTCTGTAATTTGCATTAAATCATCTTTGAGTTCATCGGAGATATTTTCGTTTTTAACTATTAATATAATTTTATTACTATTGCTGTATTCCTTTATTTTGTTGATTAAGAAAGCTTTAAAAAATCCTTCATGTCCTACTATTGTAAAGGGTAGATTTTTTTCAATAAGTTGTTGTATTTTTTTTAGATTTTGATTGTCATTTAATCTGGCAGTTAGTTCTTTTTCTATATTCATTTTTTACCTTTTTGTTTCTGTAGTTTAGTATAATATTATATATTAATGGATATGTTCTGTTTCGTTATGTATAATATAATTAGATTTTGAGGAGTTTATGAAATTTAGGAATTTATTGTTTGTTATATCTCTTATGGTTGTTCCTTTTATACTTTTTCCTAGAGATTATAAGGGTCTTGATTTTAAGATAAAGTTTTTCAATCAATCAATTTATCGTGTTAATAGTAATGTTTCTGTTGAAGTTTCGCTTAGTAACTCGTCTGATGATTTACTTATTCTTGAAATAGGAGATGTTAATACTTTCGGTTTTGATTTTGATGTTACAGATACTACTAACATAAAAGTTAAAAGGTCTCTTGAATATGTTAAGGATAGGGCAAAAAATGTTGCGATTCCTGTAAGAACTCTTAGTTTAAGACCTAATGAGAGATTTTCTGTGGTAATGAGCTTAAATCAATTTGTACAATTTGATAAAGATGGAGTTTATTTTGTCAAAGGTATGTTTTTCCCAGATATCTCAGATCCACAAAAGCATGTAGAGTCTAATGTTATTACTTTGTTTTTAAAACCTAAAATGGATGATGTTGCAGGAAAATTTGACTTTTCTAATTTATCTTCCAATCATGAAATTCAAAGTGTTTTGAAAAGAGAAAATTTGTCCCCTGATAAAGTTGTTGAATATTTATTTTCAGCGTTGAGACTTGGGGAGAGAGAAAAATTCTTTCTATATATTGATATTGAGAGTCTTATTTTAAGTGATCAAAATAAATCATATCTTTATAAGCAAGAACTTAAATCAGGTTCTAATAATATGCTAGAAGAGTATAAAGATTATCTATGGAATGATAGTAATTCTGCTATTTCAAAAGTTCCAAGTAAATTTTCTATTATTGAAACAACTTATACGGATTCTGCAGGAAAAGTTGTATCTGATGTGTATTTTGAAGATGGTCATTTTTATGTAGCCAAACGATATACCTTTTTTTTAAAAAAGTATGATTATTATTGGATCATTTATGATTATACTGTTCAAAATACTGGGATTAAGGAGAAATATTAGGCCTTTTATTTTTAAGATTAAAGGATTTAGTATTGTTTTATGGATAGTAAGTTACTTTAGTTTATATGCTGATTTTAAACATGAAGTTGTTAAAGGTGATACTTTATATTCGATTTCTCTTAAATATAAAATTCCAATAAAAGAACTTAAAAGTGCAAATAATTTGAAGTCTGAGCATATTAGAGTTGGGCGTATATTAGTTATTCCAAGTTCTTCTAAGGTCAACAAAATTATTACTAAAAAGAATAATAGGAACCTTAAGTTAAGCAATCTTGATGCCAAAATTCATGTTGTTAAAGTCGGCGATACTATTGAAGATATATCTAAACAATATGGCATTAAGGAAAAAGAATTGCTTGCTTGGAATAATTTAAGTTCTAAACTTCTTAAAGTTGGTTCTAAGTTGAATTTGGATGAGCCTAATTTTTTAAAGCCATATATAGTTAAAAAGGGTGATTCACTCTCCAAGCTTTCTGTGGATTTTGATATTAGTATTGAGGATATTATACGATTTAATTCTCTAAAGAATAAGAGCTTAATAATTGGTCAAAAATTATATTTAAAAAGGACTTCTGGGAATGTCAATTTTCATTATGTAAAGCGAGGAGAGACTCTTGGAAAAATTGCATATATTTATGGTGTTACTGCAAAACATCTTGTCCGTCTTAATGGAGGTAAGGCAATAAATTTAAAGGCAGATTCAATTTTAGATGTTTCAAAAGTTATTGAAGAAGATTTACCAAGTTCTGAATCTTTACAATTAAAGAGTGAAAATCGAAGTAGTGAAACGTTTATATCCCACAAAGTATCTGTTGGTGAGACATTATATAGTATTGCTCGTAAGTATGGGGTTTTGCTTGAAGATCTTAAAATTTGGAATAATTTAAATGGGAATAGTATTTTTCATAATCAGGAACTTAAGATTTATGATAAAAGCAAAGGACCAGTTGTTGCAAATAACGAGCTAAAAGAATTTGTGGATAAAACTTCTAAAACTACAGTTAAAGCTATTGCAAATATTGTTTCTGCTAAAAGTAAAAAATTAAATTTAAATTTTTCCAATGTTTTAGACAATAGAGATGTTTTTGATATTAGTGCTTTAGTTGTATTGGAGCCTAAAATACCTATATTTGAGGCTAATGGAGTTTTTTATTATTGGTATAAGCCTAAAAAAGGGAGTCAACCAAGTGAGTTTTATTCAGAAGATTGGTATTCGCCTCTGAATGCCTATAAGAAAGCAAGTCAACTTTTTAAGAGTTTTGAAAGTCTTGTGCAATCTCGGCCAGTTAAAAATAATAGCCTAAAAAATAAGTTAATCATTGTTGATCCTGGACATGGAGGCCTTGATCCTGGTGCTATTGTTAAAGCAAGAGACGGACTTAAGAATGAAATTTTTGTTGTTGAGGATGAATATGTTTATGATATTGCTTTAAGGCTTTATGTGTATCTTAAGGAATATGGAGCTAATGTTGAGCTTACTATTTTATCCCCTGATCATTTAATCAGAGATAGTGTGTCTGCTAATAATACATTTGTTAATGTTAAGAATGAAGTTTATAATGATTATGATTTAAATAAAACTGATACGGTCGATTCTTGGATAAACGGTACTCAAGAAGGTTTGAGGAAAAGATTATCTGTTGTGAAGAAATTTATAAATAAGTATAAAAATGTTAAGGAACAAGATGTTCTTTATATTAGTTTGCATTCTGATAATAGTGTTGGTGCGCCTCGGTGTATGGGATTTTATTACCAGTTTGAGGATGGAAAGGACTTTGATGCTCATTCTAAGAGTATGATTGAGAAAATGACAAAAAGTTTTAAGAGAACCCCTTATATTAAGGGCCAAAACCTTTATGTGCTAAAAAATAACGTTGTTAAGACTAAATTTTTGGTTGAGGTTAGGAATTTAGCATTTGACGAGGAAGCTTGGGCTATTAGATCTTCTAAGCTTAGGGACCGGGATTCTAAAATCCTTGCTGATGCTATTTTGAAAATCTTATAGGATAAGTAGATTATTTTTTATGGATTGTATGACTTGACAAAATAGTTTCAATTTAGCATAATACTTAGATAGTGAGTCCCCTATAGCTCAGCGGTAGAGCAGGTGGCTGTTAACCACTTGGTCGGAGGTTCAATTCCTTCTGGGGGAGTTTTTATTCTTTTGTTAATATTTTTTTTATGTCTTCTCGTTTTATTTTAAAATAATTGAGTCTCTCAAGTAGTTTTTTGTTATTACCATTTCCCAAGCTGAAGTGTTTTTGTATTTGTTCTCTTTTTTTCTTGGATTGAGCTCCTGTGATGCCAAGTTCTATTAAATCATTTAAACTTAGACCCTCTTTTTGTTTTTCGTTATAAAAAGTACCTATTTTTTTTAAAATAGTTGTTATTTCAAGTTTAGAAGACATTTCTACCTCTTGATTTTTATTTTTAAGGTGAGCATGTTTAATTTTGTCTTGGTTTAAATAGCCCACTTTTTTAAGTATTTGTCTTCTAATTAGATCCCCTGTTTTGTCGCTATCAGTGAAAATAATAATTCCATTTGTTTCTATTGCTTTTTTTAAAACATTAATGGTTGATTGTTTAAGATATAATCCACCAGTTTCAACTATAGTGCACTTAAATAGTTCTTTTATTCTCTTAGCATCATCTTTGCCTTCGACTACAATTATTTCTTTTATTTGTTCCAGTTTTTAATTCCAATTTTCAAAAAATGCTCTAAGAAGTTTGATTGCTTCTATGTGATCTGATATTGCAATAGTTTCTCTTAAAGAGTGCATTCCCCACATTGGGGTTCCAATATCTATAGTTTCAATTCCTGTTTGAGAGTTTGAAATTGGACCAATTGTGGTTCCGGCATTTGTATTTGCTTTCATTATTATTTCTTGAATTTTAATGTTATTTTTCATGGCTAAGGCTTTAAGTTTTGCACATCCATGTGCTGTTGTTGCATATTTGAAATTAGCATTGCTTTTAATGGTTATCCCTTTCCCTAGACTTATTTGATAGTTTGGGTCATGTTTACATATGTAGCCTGGATGAACTCCATGTGCGCCGTCCATTGAAATATTGAATGATTTGTTTAGTTTGATTAGATGTTCTTCTTTTCCTAGATTTAAAACATGATCAATTCTTTCTAAGACTTCTGTTAATAGTGTTGAGTTAGCTCCTCTGGAAGTTAAAGATCCAATTTCTTCATTGTCAAAAAATACAGCTACTTTATTTTTATTGTTATTTGTATGAACAAATGCATTCATGATGGCATGACATCCCGATTTGTTATCTAGGTTTTTGGATGCCAAAAATTCACCTTCGCTGCCTATAATTTTAGCAGGTTCTGATGCTGTAAATATTAAATCGCATGATAGGAAATCTTTTTCAGATATTTGCAGTTTTTCTAGAATTTTTTCTTTAATGCTTTTTTTAAAACTTGTGATGATGACTATGTTCTCATGAGTATCATATGCAAATCCTTCATTTACATTTCGGTTTAAATGAATGGCAAGGTTTGGTATGATCCCAATATTTTCAATTGTTATTAATTCTAAGTTAATTATTTCATCTTTATTAAAGTATACAACTCCTGATAAGCTTAAGTCTCTGTCAGTCCAGGTTGAAATTATTGGACTACCGTAAGTTTCAATGTGATGAGAGAATACATTGTCTTTGTATTTCCTAGATTCTATTTTGAGTTTTAATCCAGGGCTGTCAGAGTGTGCTGCTGCTATTAGGAATGGTTCATATATTTTATTAGTGTTAATGTTAAATGTAATAAGACTTGTTCCTTCTTTTTTTACATAATAATATCCCGTTTCTAATGTCCATTTATCGTCAAGTTTTAATTCCTTTGCATTAAGATAATATACCAGTTTTTGTTCAATGTAGTTTATTAAATGGTATGGTGTTAAGCTTTTATCTAGTAATTTCTGGAAATGTGATATATCTAATGTTTGGTCATGCATGTTTTTTTCTCCTGTGGTTTTATTGTTTTGATACTTAATATTTTATTATAATACTTAGTGTATGTATATATGTTTGTTGTATATACAAGGAGATTGTTAAATGGATAGATTTTATAATTTGATGCTTGTGCCTTTAATATTTATTGCTTGTACTACGATTTCAGAGGTTAATTTACAAGATGATACGAGCGGAACAGTTTCATTAATATTTAATGTTAATAAAGAATTTGAAAAGATCAAAAAAGAACTTGTGACAACTCTTGTAGGAGAGGAAATAGCTAAAATGCCCCTTTTCCCCATTGATAAGATAAAACAATATTTTGGTGATGAAGGGAAAAAATTAGGTCTAAAGCTTTTAAATATTAAATTTAATGGTGATTCTCTTAATTTGATTGTTCAATTTGATAATCTGGTTAAGGTTTTCAAAGATTATCTTGCAAAGGAGACAATGCCTATATTTAAGATAGCAAATAAGAATGGGAAAAATATTCTTGATATTGATTTTAATTTAAAAACTGTTACCAAGATTATTAATGAAAATAAGGATCAGGTGAATGATGCTCTTGCGGTACTTTTGCCATCAGAAGAAATACCAATGTCTGAGAAGGAATATAAGGATGTATTAGTTTACTTTTTATCAGACTTTACTTCGCGTGCAAATGAGCTTATTGACAATTCTAATGTTACACTCAAGATCAAGACTTCGAGAAAAATTCAAGAACAGTTTGGATTTAAACAGCTTAACTCCAATAATTTAAAACTTAAGCTAGATATGATTAGGGCTTTAAGTCTTTCAACACCAATAAAATTGAGATTGGTTTATTAGACTTTGTATAAATATTATTTTAAGAGATAAGAATTATTTCTTATCTCTTAAAATAAATCCTATTAATAGACCTGTTATTAAAGCACCTACGAGGATAGATATTATCCACATTAATGGGTTGGTTATTATTGGAAGAATAAATATACCACCATGTGGGGCCATAAGCTCTACTTTAAATAATGCAGACAAAAAACCCCCGATAGATGACCCTATTATGCAAGCAGGTATTACCTTTAAAGGGTCTGATGCTGCAAAAGGGATCACTCCTTCCGTTATGAAACATGCACCTAAAAAGTAACAAACTTTACCGGCTTCACGTTCTTCTTGTGAAAATTTATTATTGAAAATGCTAGTTGCAAGTGCGATTCCAAGTGGAGGAGTCATTCCTCCTACCATTACGCTTGCATGGGGTATATAATTTCCAGCAGTTATCATTGCAATTCCAAATGCATAGGCAGCTTTGTTTACAGGACCACCCATGTCTATTGCCATCATTCCACCAAGTAGTGCACCCAGTAATGCCATATTCGTTCCGCTTAGTGAATTTAACATGTTTGTTATAGATGTATTAATATATGCAATTGGTGCTAGTAAGAAATATGTTAAAAATCCTGATATTAGTACTGAGAAAAGCGGGTAGGTTAAAACGGGATTAATACCACTTATTTTTGGTGGTATTATTTTTTTACTTATTGATTTTATTGCTAAAGTTACGTATCCTGCGATAAATCCTGCTAGGATCCCTCCTAAGAATCCTGCATTTCCTTTGCTCATCATTAATCCTGTAATCATTCCAGGTGCAAGTCCTGGACGTTCTGCTATGCTAAATGAAATATATCCAGCAAGTATTGGAAGCATTAGGAAAAAAGCATTATCACCGCCTATTTGCATTAAAATATCTGCTATCTTATTATAGCTTGGATCGTTTGGATCAAAAGCTTTAATGCCAAACATGAATGATATTGCAATAATTATTCCCCCAGACACTACGAATGGGAGCATGAAAGATACACCGTTCATTAAATGTTTATATGCACCACCTGGTTTTCGGATTGTTTTGCTTTCTCCTTGTACTGTTTTGCTCTTATAAATTTTTGCTTTGTTATCAAGAATATTTTGAATGAGTTCTTTTGCTTTGTGTATGCCATCTTTTACACCAACTTCAATTAGTGGTTTACCATTAAACCTGTCTTTATCGACAGTTTTGCCTGCTGCAATAATTATGCCTTTTGCTCTTTCTATCTCCTCTTCTTCTATTAGATTGTCAACACCACTAGAGCCATTAGTTTCTACTTTAAGCTCTACGTTTAGTTCAGCTGCTGCTCGTTTTAGGCTTTCAGCTGCCATGTATGTATGGGCAATTCCTGTAGGGCAAGCAGTTACTGCTAGAATGAAATTTTTGGAACTAGTGTCATTCATGATTATATCTTTGTTGCTATTTAAAAGAATTTCTAAAAATTTATTTGTATCATTTGTACTCATAATTTCTTGTCTTAAAATTTCATTATTAAATATATTATTAAGGTAAGATATTGTTTTAATATGAGTATTACCTGTAGTTTTTTCAGGTACAGCTATCATGAAAAATAGTTTTGAAGGTTGTAAGTCGGAAGCTTTAAAATCAAAGCCTTCTCCTTTAATTCGTAATATAGCTATTCCATGTTTTTTAACAAAATTACCTTTTGCATGTGGCATTGCAATATATTCTTCAAGACCTGTTCCACTTATTTCTTCTCGTTTTTTAATTTCTTTTATAAAATCTTCTTTGTTGTTCAAATATTTATTTTCATTGAGCATATCAGCCATTTTTTCAATTACATCATCTTTACTTTTGGCTTCATAGTTTAATAATATTAGTTTTTTGGAAAATAAATCTTGCATAGGAAACTCCTTGCTATACTATAGTATCCATATTATAATTATTATAAATATAATATGTAATGATTATAACATATAATAATTATATTATTTAATTATTATACTTAATTATAAAGGAGATTGGCTTGGTATATACGCTTACTCTTAATCCTGCTATTGATTATAAAATAGTTGTGGAGGGTTTTCATACAGGATGTCTTAATCATGTTGTTAGGAATAATTTTTTTGCTGGTGGGAAAGGAATAAATGTAAGTAATGTACTTAAGAATTTTGAAACTGAAAGTGTTGCTCTTGGATTTTTGGGTGGATTTACAGGTGATTATATAAGGTCTTATCTTGATTTGATGGGTATAAGACATGATTTTGTTAGCATATCTGATAATACTAGAATCAATATTAAAATGATGTCAGATGGAAAAGAAACAGAGATTAATGGAAAATCACCCGTAATTCTTGAGAGTGATTTTCAGTTTTTGATTTTGAAATTAAAAAATTTAGATAAAGATATGTTAATCATGTCTGGTAGTGTTCCAAGCTCGCTTGGGTATCAGGCTTATAATGAAATAGCCAAGAGTCTTACTAGTAATGTTAAGTTAATTATTGATACTAGTGGTCCTGCCTTGCAAGAGATTATAGGTCTTAGACCTTTTTTAATAAAGCCAAATATTAATGAACTTAAAGAACTTTTGGGTATGAATTTGACTTCTATTAGGGATCTAATTAGTGCTGGGTGTAAGCTTATGGAAAGGGGCGTGCAAAATATTATAGTCTCAATGGGAAATGAAGGGGCTGTTTTTATAAATAATAAAGATGCTTGTCTAGCTAGTGTCCCGCAAATTAATTCTTTAAGTACTATTGGTGCAGGAGATTCTGTAGTTGCTGGATTTGTATATGCTTATCAAAATGGGAATTCTCTTCTTGATTCTTTTAGGTTTGGAGTTGCGTCAGGTACCGCAACGGCACTTAGAGGGCAACTTTGTAGTCTTGATGATGTTAAAGATATTTTTGATAAAGTAAAACTTGAACATCTTTCTTTAATATAATTTGAACATTTATAAATATTAATAAATTTTCTGTTTTAGTGAGTTTTTTTGAAGATTTTTGTTTTATAACGCAACTTTAATAATAACTTTAATATGTTTTACAATTGATTTATGCTTTCATAATTACTTTTGAAATAAGATAAATACAAATAAAAAATTCTTGACTTTAAAGATTACTATCGGGAGAGACGGGACTCGAACCCGCGACCTCCTGCGTGACAGGCAGGCGTTCTAACCATCTGAACTACACCCCCAAATGCAATACCTTAAAATTATATTGTTTTTCTTTTTGTTTGTCAATTTATTTTAATGCATCTATATGATCTGAGATTTTTGAATCTCTCTTTATTGTTTTTAGGATGACATTTTTAATGATATCTTTGCTTGATATTATTTTTATGCTTTCCTTAGCTCTTGTTATTGCAGTGTAGAGTAGTTCTTTTGTTAAAAATGAGTGATCTTCTATGATTATTTGTACATGTTGATATTCAGAGCCTTGGCTTTTATGTATTGTTGTTGCAAAACTAAGTTCATATTTGTTTATTAAATTAAAGTTTATTCTTTTGTATTTTTCATCTTCTCTTTTAAATAAAGCGTAAATTTTAGAGTTTTCTCTAAAGAGAATACCCTTTTCTCCATTAAATAGATCGTTTTTATAATCATTTTGAGTAATTAAAATTATTTGTCCAAGTAAATTGCCATTGATTTTTTTCAAATGTGATTTTATTATTTCATTTATTATTTTTGTTCCAAATTTTCCAAAATTTTTTGAGCATAAAATAACATTGTTAAGTAAAGCATTAATTATTGATTCAATTTCTTTGTTGTTTAGTGAATTGAGATCAAAATTAGAGATATTTTTATATAAATCTTTTGTGTAATTTAATAATTCATTTTCAATATTGACTTTATTTATATCCTTTAAAATTATATTTTTGTTGGCATTAAGTTGAATATCAATTAGATTTATGTCTTCTTGATATATTGCTTTGGTTAATGAATGTATCTCATCGTTACTTCTGAAATTCTTTTTAAGTATTTCTACATTTTCATCACTTATTTCTTTTATTTGTGTCAGACTTGAATATACATTGCCTCCAGCTATTGATGGAAGTTGGTTTTTGTCCCCTGTTATTATGAGTTTTGTGCTTGTCTTGATTGCCTTTAACAATTTTAAGAAAGTGCTTGAATCTATCATAGATGCTTCATCAATTATTATTATTTCAAATTCTAGGGGGTTGGCTTCATCATATTTATTACTTTTATTGATAAATGACATTTTTAATAATTTTTGTACTGTGCTGTATTCTATTTTAAGATTTTTAAATGATTCTTTTAAACTTGATTTTAGTTTTTGACTTGCTTTTCCAGTTGGTGCTACAAGGGCTACCTTTTGTTTGACATTTAAGTGCATATCAATTGCTTTTAAAATATAATTTATAGTTGTTGTTTTGCCTGTGCCTGGACCACCACTGAGTATAAAGAAATTATTTTTTAAAGATTTTTTGATTGAATTGATTTGTTCTTCACTTAGGTCCTTAGTGTTTAAATTGTTCATGATATTTTGTATTCTTTGAATAGTTATTTCACTTTTGTTATCCTTAAGTCTTTGCTCTATTTTTTTTATTAGTTCTTCTTCTTCTCTAAAGTTTTTTTGAGTATAGATGTGAATATTATTTTCTAATATTAAAGGAGTTATGATTCTTTCATTTTGATTAAAATCTTTCATTATATTATTTTCTTTTAAATGTAAGATTATTTTGTGTATTTTTGTTGCTTGTGTAAGCTTTTCAAGTTCTTCTAGTATGTTGATTGATTTTTGGTAAAATTGATCTTTGTTTTCTATTCCAAGGAAAGCACAGTTGATTGTATTTTGAATATCTTTGATTAATAAATTAATATTAGCTCTTAAATGTCCTTTAGAGAAATAATTAAATAAAAATATTAAAAACATAGTAATTTCTTCATACTTTTCATCTTTGATTTTTTTTGTGAGTAAATGTGCTTTGTAGTAATTTTCTATGTTTATGTTTAAAGTTTCTATTATTTCATAAATTTTGAGTTCTGGATTCAAATAGTTTCTTTTGTGATCTTTTAAAAATTCTCTTAAGACTAAAAAATTTCTCATATTTTCCTTTTAATATTTTCATTGTAAATATATTTGTTCTAAATCTAATTCTTTGAAATTTGGTGTGGTGAAATAAATCCCATTTTGTGTTTTAGATTGTTTTTTAATATTTTTTTGAAATGCTCTTGTAAAGAGATATATTACTCCTCCAAAATATTTATTATATTCTTCTGGATTTTTAAAGAGTATTTTTTTTATTCCTAGTGCGTAAATTTTATATTGTAAGTCATATTTTTCTTGTTTTATCTTCTTTTTTAAGTTCGTTAAATTATAATCTTTTAAATTTTCTCCAAGATAATTTGTTTTATAGTCTAAAATATATACTTTATTATTTATCTTAAATATAAGATCAATGATTCCCTTTATATATCCGTCATTGAATGTTAAATCCAACTTGTCGTAATTTTTAAATAGAGATTGTTGTTTATAAATTTTTGTATCTATCTTGATTAAAAATTCCATTTCTTTTTGTAATTCTTGAATATCACACAGTCTTGCGTCAATAAATCTGATTTTTGTATTTAATATGTTATAAATCATTTTTATTAACATTTCTTGTATCTTTAGTGTATTTAGTTTTGAATTGAAATATTCGATTCTTTTTTGTATAAGATCAATATTAATTTTTTGAAAATTGTTGAAATTATCTTTTGCGTCGTTAAAATTTATATCTTTCATTATGGCATGTAAAATATTACCAATATCTTTACCCTTTGGGAGTGTTTCTTCAGTACAATTAGCATCATTGTCATAAGTTTCATCATCTCTTGTTTCTTGATTTGCATGGTAAGTAGATTTATAACTTGATGCAAGACTTGTGTAGCTATGTGTATATTCTTTTCTAAATAAATTTTTGTTTATTGGTGGTGGAGGGATTAATTTTATTTCTTTGTTATCATTTTTCTCTAATTTATTGAATTTATGGGTTTTAATTAGATTGTATACATTAAAGTCTAAGTTTATTTCATCGATTGTTTCTATTTTTGCTAGCTTGAACATTTCATTTATTATTGTGCCTTTATTGATAATAAATAGTGCGAATCTTGCTCGTGTTGTTCCTACATAAAAAATATTTTTCTCTTCATTTAAAGCCTTATTTTTGGCATATTTTTGATTTTCTTTTAATCTTAAAAAATCATATTCTATCTTATTTTCTAAGCAAAATTTATAAAATGTATCTGACTGTTTCGGTAAGCTACTATTTATGAGAAATACGATATTAACACTTAGTCCTTTTGATTTATGAATTGTCAGTATTTCTATAGATTGATCATCTTGGGTAGTGATTTGATCTTCATTTTGTTCAGTATCTTTATTGACTATTAGATCTTCTAGAGTGCATATTAATGATTCTATGTTTTTATCTTCATAGTAAATTTTGGAAATAAAGTCTAAACTTGTTTCGTAGTTTTTAAGTTCCTCAAATTTTTCCTCATTTATTAGGGTTTCCCTGTAGCTTTTTTTTGATTGTGCAAATTCAGTAAAAATAGTATTATTAAAAATTTTTGCCAAATTGAGCCATAAATCTTTCTTTGATATGATTTCGTCTATTGCTTTTATTAATGTTATTTCTTGATTTTCAAGTAAATATATTATGTCACTAATAGCTTCTTCTATGTATTTTATTTCATTTTTTTCAAGTAAGTTTAGGTATAACTCCCACGGAAGGTTTATTATTTTGCTAGTTAAGATATAGTTTAGAGTTTGAAAATTTTGTTTCCTGTCGAAACCTTTTATAAGGTAAAATATTTCGCTAAATTCTTTCGTTTCAAATAATGATTCTTCGATCTTATTCGTTTTTATATTTTGATTTTTAAGTTCCTTAGCTATTAAATCTATTTCACTCCTTTTTTTGCAAAGCACTTTTATGTCTGATTCTTTAATTTGTCTGAGTTTATTGTTATCATAAATTTTTCCGTTTGTTAGTAGATATTTTATTGTTATAGCTGTTTTTTGGAAAATATTTTCATCTTCTTCAGTTTTTATTATGTTTATTGCTTCTATTTCTTGATCATTTATAAAAATTTTATTTTCGTCATTCTTAGAGTCTGTTTTTGACTTGGTAAATTCTATTTGTTCGATTTTAGCTGTAGGGTTTTTATTATAGATATTATCAAACATAATATTTAAAGGTTCAACTAATTTTTTATTTGATCTATAATTTGTTAGTAAGGTTATTTTTGCGTCATCTTTTATTTGATCTTTTATGCCTTGGTTATAATATGATATATCAGCATTTCTAAACATATAAATTATTTGCTTAGGATCGGCTATAAATATTAGCTTTATTCCACAAGAGTTAAGTATTTTAAATATTTCTATTTGTATTAGGTCTAAATCTTGTGCTTCATCTATTAATATTATTTTATATTTGCTTTTTATTGAATTTAATAGTTTGTTATCACGAGATTCCAGGTGTTTTTTGAAGTTTAATATTATATGCTTTTGGTCTATTGTGTTTGTTGTATTAATGGTATTTTCAAGTTCTTTTTCTATATATTTAAGTATTTTATATTTGACTTTTAGGATAATAAATCTTTTAAGTGTGCTTTCGTCTTCTTCATCTGTATTTGTTTCATTGCTAAGGTTTCTTAAGTCGTCTTGTATTTTTTGTTCCTTAGGTAGGAGAGTAACATTTTTTTTAATATTAGATTTTATTATCTTCGAAAGAAATTTGTTGTTTACAAGTATTTCTGTTATTTTTACTATATCTTTTTCATTACTATATTTTATTTCTGATATTTTAATTCCTTGATTATATTTATTTAGGAAAGTTCTTTTTTCTTCCATAGTCATTTTGTTTAATGCTTCGACTATTAAGTTATACTTATGAATTAAGCTATCTTGATTTGTAAGCATTTCTTTAAAAATTGTTTGAGTTTTTATCCAATCTCCAAGTTCTTGTGTCTTGTCTATTTTATACCATTCTTTTATATCTTGAATCATTTCTTTTGTAGTTTTAAATTTAGACTTAAAGATTTCAAATTCATCATCTTTGATTGCTAATTCTTTTTTTAATGAATCTGCTTTTCTTAAAAATTCATAAACTATTTCGTCTATTTCTGATGTAAAATTTTCTTTTACACTGTATTTGACAAAGTTTTCTGTCTCAATTTGAAAATTGTTTAGGGACTGTAGTGCAAATTTGTTTATGGTTGATATAAATATTTTATTTGATTGTTCGTAAAAATTTTTTAAAGATTTATCTGTTTGTGAGTTTTGATATGCATTTTCAATTGATTTCAATATTCTAATATGCATCTCTTCTGTTGCTTTTTTTGTGAATGTTAGCACTAAAATTTCGCTTGGAGAGTACGTTTTATTTATGAGTAAGTTTGTAATAATATTTTCAAGTATGTAGGTCTTTCCAGTTCCTGCTGAAGACTCAATTAATATTTTTTCATTGTATTTGATTTTATCTATTATTTCTCTCATAGGATTAACTTTTTACCTTTATGAATTTAGCATAAAAATCTTGAAGTAATTTTTCTAAGTTGTCGTTTAAATCTAAATCGTGAGTGTCTTTAAATCTGTTATAATATGGACACCATGCTATGTCTTTTTGTTGAAAAATGAATTCCATACTTTTTTTAATATTAGTGTTTTTTTTTTGATATTTTATTTGTGTTTTTAGTACTGTTGGAAATTCGTTTATGTCTTTTATTTTATTTAAACTTTTTTGTATTAGATCCTTATAAATGGGAGTAGGATAGCTTGAAATATATGCTATTTGTTTTAATAAATTTGTAAGGTCTGTGTAATTTATCGTTTCATTTGTATATTGATTTTCAAGTGATAATTTAGAAGTTTCGTAAATTATTCTTATTTCTTGAATTGATTCTATATTTTCAATTGAGCTTTTTAACATTAATCCTATTATGTATAGGTTAATTTTTCTGATAATTTTGTCTTGACTATAATCTTCTTTCTCTAAATTGACGTAAAAATATCGATTATTTATTTTATATATGTTTTTGAGTTTTCCATTTAACTTAAATTCTATTGTTTCGCCTTCGAAGTTAATGAATATGCTTTTATTTAATGTGATGTCAATTTCCTGCATTTTGAAAAATTCCTGAAAATTGGTAACAATATTATTTTTGATTTCATTGAATTTTTCTATGAATTCTTCTTTGATGATTGTTTTTGGGATGTTCATGGGAATTATTCCCTTTTGAATCTGATTTTCAATTATATTATCTATTTTCTCTAATATATGTTCATTAGTTTCATTTTTTATATATTCATGTATTGGTATAAGATTATTCATTAGCTTATAATTAAAATTATCAATGTTGATAATCTGTTCTTCTTGTTTGTTCTTAATATCATTAATTTGGTTTATATCTTTAATGTATACATTTAATATTTCTTCATAAAAATATTTGTAAGGATTAGTTATAGCTTTATTTATGTCTTCTATCTTTAGTGTGATTTGTTTTTTTAATTTAAGTCTTTTCTGTTTAAAGTTTGGATGTTTGCCTTGTTGTAGTGATTTTGCAATATTAAAGGCTTCTGTATCATAGTTAATTAGGTAATTGACTTTTTTGTATTTGAAATATTCAAAATCGTAATTTTCACTTGGGTGTATTTCAATTTTTATTTCTTGTCCCATATCTTTTATGTAATTTATTATCTTATTTATTACTTTAGGTTTATTGATATCTAGATTTAGAGATTCGCTTAGTGAGTAATAGAAATAGAATTTGTTTGATGCTGCAAAGATTATTCTAATTAAATTTGAAATGTTATCTTGTTCCAGATTGACATAGTCATAATATTCATTTAATAAATTCATGTTATCAAAATGAATATTTGAGTTTAATTGATGAATTCCTAAAAAGTGAATTTCAGATTTTTTTAAATATTCTATTTTATCAAAGCTTGTAACAAGTATACCTGTATTTTGATTGTTTAATTGATATGCTTTTTGTTCGATACTCTCTTCAAACATTATTTTGAAAAGAGCAAATTCAACTTTTCTGTCTTTAATTTTTGCCATGTAATCTTTGTGAAAATTTTCATTAAGATCTTTTGAAAAGTTTTTAAAGTATTGTATTCTTGTGTTTATATATTCATCAATTTTGTTGTTATCTTCAAGCTTGATATATTTATCTATGAAAATATCTATTATTTCTGCCCATTCATATATTGTATATTTTTGTTCTTTAAAATACATTATGTCTTCATATAGGCTTTTTATTATGCTTATTAGTCTTACTATTGAATCTGGATCTTGAAAATTTATGCTCTCTAGACAATTATTGCATTCATATTTTTCATTAAACATTGTAGATGTTAGAAATCTATCAAAGCCATTTTCCCATGAATTTAAAAAATTCTTGTCATAAGATAAGCTTTCTTTATGAGTGTCATTCATTCCAAAATAAATATTTACTGCATCATTAAATTTTATTAGGTATTCTAATTCACTTATTGAGATGTTGAATTTATTCATTACTTTTGTGTTACTTAGAAATTCAATTATTTCTTTTCTATTAAAATTACTAATCGTTCCTTTGTTTGAAATGAAGAGTTTCATTAATTGATTTAATGCTATTGCACTTTTACTTTTTAAGACATCTTTATTAAAATCTAAAATAGTAAATTCAAGTTCATATTTATTTAAAAATTCATCTATGTATGGTAAGTATATGTCCATATCTTTTGGTAAGTAAGTTATTACAATATCGTTTATTTTTAGATGATTATTTTGTGTTGAATGTAAAATATTGTTTACTAGAATTTCTACCTCTCGTTTTTTTGTTTTTGCCTCTATTATTTTGAAACTGTTATCTAAGTTTGATAGAGGAGTACCTTTTATAATATTGTTTTTAAAACTTGCTAAAAAATTTTTCTCTTCAAATAATTGAATATCAGTTTCTTCTTCTATTTGTGTACTTGAATTATATTTTTTGATTTTTACTGGTACTAGTTCATCTATTAATGCAGATTTGATTTGAGTTATATCTTCAAGTATTAATTCGTATACTGTAATGTCGAAAATTTTTTGCAAACAATGTAAAATCTTTCTGTCAATTTCTCTAGTCTCTCCAATTATTATTATTCTTTTTGTTTCAATGCTTTGCTTAGTATCTGTTATTTCTTGTTCGATTTTTTCGTTCAAGTTAAAAAGGCTGATTTGATTTTCAAATAGTTTTTCAAACATTTCCTTTTGCATAGATTCGTAGTGAATTTTATTTTGATCTTCAAATAAAAATTTATTTTGTCTCCAATGATCAATCAAATTTGGAAACTTAAAGTAGTATTTGTGAAATAAAGTTATTATCTTTGATGCAAAGATATATCTGTTTTTTGTCGATTTAAATTGCTTGATATTTTTTATTTTATTGTCTTTTAATATGTGATACAAAATAAATTTTTCTGTTTCTGAGTCAAGAATCAATGTATTGTTTTTTAGAAATTTTTTTATATTGTTATTTTCCATTGAGAGATTATATATCGTTTTTATTATGTTTTGTTTTATATTGAGATTATATGAGACTTCATTTAGGGTTGCTAAATATTTTTTAATTTCTTCGCTTAAAATGTTACTTTTTGAAATGATGAAGGTTTCTTTTTTAAATATGTCATCATTTTTAATTAACTCTTTAATTTTATTATAAATCTTGCTTACTTTATTTGTTTTATATATCTTATACATATAATACACATATTATACATAGTGTTATGGTTTTTTGTTTTCTTTAATGAGTTTATTTCTTAAATTTTTTAATTTCTCTGTAATGCTTACTTTATATATGTGTGGATTTATGAGCCTTTTATGTGTATGATCGATCTTTTTAAGATCACTTTGAACCCTTGATCTTATATGTTCGAGACTTGGTTCGCAGGTTTGACAAATTTTGTTGTTTTCAAAAACTGTATTTATTAAGAATTCAAAACTTTCATATGTTTTTATTTCTTTGAATGTATTGTCTTGTATGGGGTGGAAAATTGTAAATTCCTTTTTTAAGTTTAACATTTTTTTTATTTCTTCTTCTTCTTCTTTTAAAAAAATTAGATCAAAAATCATTTGTTCATTTGAGTATATTCTGACAACTCCTTTTTGAGAGGGTAGTGTTGCTTTATTAATGTTATTTGACATTTTCATTTTAGGAATAAATTTGCCGTTTTGTTGAATTGATGTCATTTTGTACACTCCTGAGAGATTAGATTCTCCTTTTGCAGTAACTAGATTGGTTCCTACCCCCCAAAAGTCGATAGGCGCATGAATTGAGTTTAGGTACATAATAATTTCTTCATCAAGTTCGTTTGATATAATAATTTTTACTTCAGATAGCCCATTCTCATTAAGTGTTTTTCTAACTTGTTTGCTTAAGTATTCAAGATCACCACTATCAATTCTAACGGAAAAATTTTTGCTTCCTTTGTTTTTTAGTGCTTTGAAAACTTTTATTGCATTTTTAAGACCACTGTTAAGTGTATCATAAGTGTCAATTAACAAACTTACGTTATTTGGATATATTTTCGCATATTCCCAAAAGGCCTCTTCTTCATTTTTAAAACTCATTATCCAGCTGTGAGCCATTGTGCCAATGACAGGAATATTGTATTTATATCCTGCAAGTACATTGCTTGTAAAATTAGCACCTCCTATGTAAGCAGCTTTACTTGCTGAGAGTGCGCCATTAATTCCTTGCGCTCTTCTAAGACCAAATTCTGCTAGATTTTTAGCCCCGGCTTCTTTAATTCTTGCTGTTTTAGTTGCAATTAAGCTTTCAAAATTTATTGTATTTAGTACCAGGCCTTCTATGAGTAAAAGTTCAATTAAATTTCCTTCAATGATTAGTATGGGTTCATAAGGGAAAACGATTCTTCCTTCTTCTATTGAGCTTATTTTTATGTTTAATCTAAATGTCTTTAAGTATTTTAAAAATTTTTTGTCAAAATGCTGTAATTTGTCTAGATAGTTAATCTCTTCGTCTTTGAAATGTAATTCTTTTAAAGCATTAATTAATGTATGAATTCCTGCTAAAATTATGTATCCATTTTTAAATGGCGTTTTTCTGAAAAACATTTCAAATTTAACTTTTGGATTCATACTTTTTATGAAGTAAGCATTCATCATTGAAAGTTCATAAAAGTCTGTAAATAGTGATAAATTTTTCATTTTTATATATTATACACTATACTAATTATAACATTATATTTGTATTTAATTTTTAGAAATTTTGTGGCATTCGTTTTAAATCGTCATTGTTGTAATTAATTGTTGTGATTAAATTTAATGTAGGTATAGCTGTTATTTATAAAAGGATATTATGTCATAGTTTTTGATGCGACAATAATAGTATAATTATCTGTCGGAGATATTTTATGAGTGAAAAGAATGTATCTAATTTCGATGTTGTAATATTTGGTGTTACTGGCAATTTGTCTAGAAGAAAACTTATTCCTTCTCTTTTTAATTTGTATAAGGATGGTCATATTAATAATTTTAGAATTATTGGGTTTGCTAGAAAAATTTTTACTGATGATGAACTTAAGGTTTATATTAAAGATTCTTTGTGGCAAGAAGAGTCTACTGCTTTGGTTGATGATTTTTTGAAATTTTTTGTTTATTTATCAGGAGATTTTAGGGAAAGGGATACTTATGTAAAATTGTCATCTCTTTTAGATAATAGAGAGAGGATATATTATCTTTCAACATCACCTGAGTTTTATGAGGCAATAATTGAAAATTTAAAGCCATATTCATTTAGTGATACTTCTTATTTGTCTAAAATAATTCTTGAAAAGCCTTTTGGTAGTAGTCTTGATACAGCTAGGTGTTTAAACACTCTTCTTTATTCTGTGTTTAGGGAAGAACAAGTCTATAGGATTGATCATTATTTGGGCAAAGAAACCGTTCAAAATATTTTTACATTTAGGTTTGGGAATTCTATTTTTGAAAATATTTGGAACAATCGTTATGTGGATTTTATTCAAATTACCGTAGCAGAAGAGGCAGGTATTGATGGTAGGGCTGAGTATTATGATTCTGTTGGGGCTTTAAGAGATATGGTTCAAAATCATATCTTACAACTTTTAAGTTTAATTGCAATGGAACCTCCTATTGGATTTAGTGCTGACTTTATTCATGATGAAAAGGTTAAGGTTTTAAAAAGTTTAAGAAAATTAAGTAAAGAGACTATACAAAATCATATTGTCAAAGGACAATATATGTGTTCTCAGGTACAAGGGATTTTGAAAAAAGGATATAGAGAAGAAGCTAACTTTTTAAGTACTTCAGATACTGAAACTTATTTGGCTATGAAATTGTTTATTGATAACTGGCGTTGGTCTGGGGTACCTTTTTATATTAGGACGGGAAAAGCGCTTGTGAGGAAATTTTCAGAAATATATATTCAATTTAAAAAGCCTAATTTCACTATTTTTAATACTGGGTCGATTAATCTTTCAAATGCTTTGATTTTTAGAATTCAACCAAGAGATGGCATTGAAATTAAGTTTAATACTAAGCGACCGGGATATAATTATGATATTCAGGAAGCTAATATGGAATTTTCTTATCATGCTTCATTTGACAAATTTTTTAGTGAGTCTTATGAGAGATTACTTTTTGATGCTTTTTTGGGTGATAAAACTTTGTATGCTCGCAATGATGAGATTGATAATTCTTGGGAATTTGTATCGGATATTCTTGATAAATGGGAAAACATTAAAAATTGGGATTATGATTATGGATCAGAAGGACCAGTTGAAGCAAATATGATTTTAGAAAAGGACCATTTTTGGCGTAAGATGTAGTAGGTATTTAGGATATTAAATTTATATTTGTTAAGTTAATTAAGATAAAATTTATACTTATTTTATTTGTTGTTATAGGTCTTTACACTGTTTTAAGTGATTTTCTTATTTTATCTTGGTTAATTTAAGCAGAGTATTGTTTCATAGTTTTATTACAAAGTAATTATATGTAAGTTATTATTGCTTTAGAAAAATAATCTTTGTGTAATTTATAATTTTTTCTTTTTTATTCAATTTGAATTTATTTTTTTTAATAAAATTTTTAAAGATTGTATTTTGTGATATAATATTAAAGATACATATCCATATTTTAGACTTATAATTAATTAAGGTAATTTAGTTTACTGTTTTTTGTCTGTGGAATTTTGGTGAAAAATGTAATGAGTGTGAGATTAAATTTGATTTTGTTGTATTTTGCCCTTTATTGTTTCTTTACTGACAAGAGTTTTTTCTGTTTTTTGTAAAAGGATAAGTAATTTTGAAATCAGTTCAAGTATTAGTCTTAAAGTATGTTATTTTTGTATGAATTGTTTTTCATGAATATTATATATATTATGATAATATTCCTTCTCATAGAAGTTATTTGCTTATAGATATGTTTATTTGCGTTTTGGCAGGTCTTTAGGATGTAAGAGTATTGTTCCTTCCATAGGTAGTTATAGTTTTAATTTATTAACTATTTTTCTATTTTTTGTCTATGGTTAGCCTTGGTATAAAGGGATTTTTTAGATTATTGCTAAAAATAAATTGATTTGAGATTTCTTAAGTTAAATAAGAAAGCTAAGTAAATTAACTTATAAATGCGTGAATTGTAAGGGGGTTTAAAATGAACAAAGGTCATATACAGCCAAATTTTTTAGGGCTTGTTCCTTTTCTTGTTTTTATTGTTGTTTATGTAGGAACAGGAGTGATTTTAGAGATTCAAGGTATAGAGATGGCTTTTTATCAAATGCCACCAATAATTGCTATGTTATTAGCTGTTGTTACGGCATTCCTTTTATTTAAGGGTTCGTTTATAGATAAGATGAATGACTTTATTGAAGGAAGTTCACAGACTGATATTATATTTATATCTTTCATCTTTATGATTTCAGGTGCTTTTTCAGCTGTTTGTAAAGAAATAGGTAGCATTGAAGCCGTAGCAACTATTGGACTTAGGTATATACCCGCTAATTTGTTGATAGCAGGCATATTTTTAATATGCCTTTTTCTATCTACTGCAACTGGCAGTTTTCTTGGAACCGTTGTGGCTATTACTCCAATTGGATTTGAAATAGCAGGTAAAAGTGGTATCCCATTGCCAATAGTTGCAGGAGCTGTGCTTGGAGGTGGCGCTTTTGGTGATAGCATGTCTTTAATATCAGATACAACTATTATTGCAAGTCGTACGCAAGGAGTTAAAATTATAGATGTTTTTAGAAATGGTGCTTTTTTTACATTTCCTGCATCTATTTTATCAACTATAGCATTTGCTGTTTTAGGCTCTTATATTGGTGGTATTGGAGTTAATGTTGAGCTTGGTGAGATAAGTTATTTAAAGGTGATTCCTTACCTTTTTGTTATAATTTTTGCGTTTTTAGGAGTAGATGTATTTTTAGTTTTATTTTTTGGAATATTGATTGCCGGTGGTATTGGCATTTTTAATGGTGATTTGACTTTGCTTTTGATGTTTAAAAATATTAATGCTGGACTTTTAGATTTAAGTGAGATGTTTATTCTTGTTATTTTTACAGGAGGCGTTTCTTATATGACTATTAGGCATGGGGGTTTTGAGTGGATTTTAACTAAGTTGAAGTATTTTGCTAAGTGCAGAAGGAGTGCCGAGTTTACAATTACTTTTTTGATAATTATGGTGACAGGTTTTCTTTCAAATAGCGGTCTTGCAATTTTAGTTAATGGGACTGTTACTAAAGGTATATCTGAGGCAAACTCTGTATGTCCTAAGCGTTGTGCGGCATTGCTTTCAATTTCTTCGTGCGCGTTAATTGGTGCTTTGCCATATGGTATGCATATGATAAGTTTAATAAATATTGCAAAAGGTACCATATCTCCACTTGATATCATGCCATTTTTGTTTTATCAAGTATTTTTAGGCGTTATTATTATTTTGTCCATAGCTTTTTTTGGGTTAAAAAATCAGTTTTTAAATTCTGGTAAAGTTTGATTAAGATAAGGCACCTTTTATTTAAAAGGTGCCTTAGATTTTGGTTAAGATGATAATTCTACATATATTCTCATTTGTTCTTCTTTAACTTCTTTAGGTACTGTTTTAAATACTTCGTAGTTTGAAAAGTTTGTTGGAAAAAATTTTTCTTCTAAGTATATATTTATTTCAGGATTTTCCTTTGCTTCTTCCTGTAATCGATTCAATACATTTTTGTTTGGTGAATTATATTTTGTTTCTTTAAAGTTCGCATAAGATGCCTCATTTTCATAAAGAAAGTTTATGAATTTATAAGCAAGTTCTTTATGAGGTGCGTCTGATGGAATTGCCATGACATCAATCCAGATATTTGTACTATTAGGTACATAAAAGTCTAAATTTGGATCTTTAAGCATTGCATCTAGTGCTTCTCCGCTCCATGTTAGTTGGATTGATGATTCACCATTTAGTATTAGTGATTTTGCAGCAATATCTGAAAAATAACCTATTACCAAGGGAGATTGCTTTTTGAGTAGTTCTTCGGCTTCTTTGATTATTGATATATTGTGTTCATTAAAGGAATAACCAAGTTTTTTAAGTGCAACTCCAATATTTTCTTTTGGCGAGTCTAACATTGCGATTTCTTGTTTATATTTTTCGTTAAATAGTATATCAAATTCATTCATGTCGTTTATGTCAACTTTGGTTTTGTTGTAAAGTATTCCCATTACTCCCCAAAAGAGAGGTATAGAGTAAAAATTACCAAGGTCATGTTCTAGATTGTAAAATCTATCTAATATATTATTTTTTACATTTTGCAATTTTGAATAATCTAGCTTTTCAATTTTGTTTTCACTTATTAATTCTTCAATCAAATATTCTGATGGAACTATGATGTCATAATAACCTTTTGTGTTATTAAATTTTGCCATCATTTCTTCATTGTTATTGAAAGATTCATAATTGATTTTTACATTATTTTCTCTTTCAAATTGAGCTAATAATTTTTCATCAATATATTCTGCCCAGTTAAGGACATTAAGACTAATTTGTTTGTTTTGATTAAAACAAGAGGTGACTATTAAAATTATTGTTAATATTAAAAATTTTTTCAAAATTAAACTCCTTATTATTAAAATTATTAAATTTCTGTGTCTACTGTTAATTTTTTAATTCCTACACATTTATTTATAATAAATAGAAGGCTAAGTATTACAAAAAATAATATAGAAGAAATGGCGTTTATTATAGGTTTTATTCCTCTTTTAGTTAAAGAGTTTATGAGTATTGATAAATTATTAAATCCTTGGCCTGTTGTGAAAAATGATATTAAAAAATCGTCAACCGATAATGTAAATGCAATGAGGCCTCCTGTTACCACACTTCCAATTATTTCTGGACATATTATGTTTTTAAAAATTTGTATTTCTGATGCTCCAAGATCTCGAGCCGCATCAATAATGTTTTCTGAAAGAGAATATAATTTAGGCAAAATTATTATTATTATGTAAGGTGTTGAAAAAATTATGTGCGACATTAGCATTGTAGAAAAACCCAGCTGTATTTTTATCAAAGAAAAAAATGTCATTAAACTAATTCCTGTTACAATGTCAGGATTAATTATTGGTATTTTATTGATTGATAACAAGATGGTTTTTATTTTTTTGTTTTTTGTTTTGTAAATACTGTAAGCTCCAAGAACACCAATTACAATAGAAATTAAGGATGATACTATTGCTACTAATAAAGTATTATATATGACTATTTTTATTTGCTGTGATGCAAAGACTTCCTTATACCATTTTAGGCTAAATCCTTGAAAAAAAAATCCATTGTTCCCTGCATTAAAAGAATAAATTATTAAAATTAATATGGGTGCATAAACAAATCCAAGTGTTAGAAATAAAAAAGTATTTTTTAGTATTTTAAGCATATTAATATCCTTATTTTACGTTGTTTTTTTGCATTAATTTAAATATTATTAAGTTGAATATCAATATTACTATCATTACAATAAATGAAATAGCAGCTCCAGTATGCCAATCTTCTGCGAATAAGAATTGTTTTTCAATTAAATTGCCGATTAAAATTTGTTTAGCGCCACCTAATAGATCTGATATAATCAACACTGTGATTGAGGGTATGAATACCATTATTATTCCTGTGGCAAGATATGATAATGTTAATGGTAGTTTTATGTATAATAATATTTGCCACATTCTTGCACCAAGATCCCTTGCAGCTTCAATATATTCATATTTTATTTTTGAAAGTCCTATATATATTGGTAAGACCATAAATGGTAAAAAATTATATACCATACCAATTATTACAGCTTTTTCATTGTAGAGCAGTTCTATCGTTTTAAATCCCATGGCTTTAAGCAAGTTATTAATAATTCCATTTTTTCCTAATATTCTAATCCAAGCATAAGTTCTAAGTAAGGTATTGGTCCACATAGGGAGTATTATCATTATTATGAGCATATTTTGAACGCTTTTTTTTGACATGGATATAAACCATGCGGTGGGATATCCAATTAATGTACAAAATATGGTTGTAATTAAGGCAAAGTTCATGCTTCTTGAAAAAATTCTTAAGTAGCTTGGTTCTAATAATCTTATGAAATTTGCAAATGTGAGTTCATTTTGCTCATTGAAAAATCCTAAACCTATTATTATTACTAATGGAAAGATAATAAAGATTGATAAGAATAGAGTATATAGTATTAAAATTATTCTATTCATATTTACTATTCCTTGGACATTACATGAATATCATCAGGGCCTAATGAGATATCAACTTCTTCACCAACTTTTGTCAATTTTGTACTTTGAACTAACCAATTAGATTGTTGAATTTCTAGTGTCATTTCGTAGTGTACGCCCTGGAATACTGCTGAAGTAATTATTCCAGTTAAATGACCTTGACCTTTTGGTGATATTTTTACGTCTTCTGGTCGTATTACAAGGTCAACGGCTTCTTTATTTTTAAATCCTTTGTCAAGACATTTGAAATCTTTACCAAACATTTTAACTACAAATTCTTTTTCATACGTTCCTTCAAAAATATTGCTCTCACCAATAAAACTAGCTACAAATCTTGTTTTGGGTTCATTGTAGATTTCTTCTGGTGTTCCAATTTGAAGGATTATTCCTTCATTCATTACTACTATTCTGTCGCTCATTGTTAATGCTTCTTCTTGATCGTGTGTGACATAGATAAATGTTATTCCAAGCTTTCTTTGTATTTTTTTAAGTTCTTTTTGCATTTCTTGTCTCATCTTTAAGTCAAGAGCTGAAAGCGGTTCATCTAATAATAAAAGTTTAGGTTCCATAATTATTGCTCTTGCAATTGCGACTCTTTGTTTTTGTCCACCTGATAGTTCATTAATATTTCTGTAAGCATATTTTTGCATGCCAATTAAGGAAAGTGCGGCTTTTACTTTTTCTTGAATTAAATTTTTGTTTATCTTTTTCATTCTAAGTCCAAATGAGATATTGTCGAAAACATTCATGTGTGGGAAGAGAGCATAGTTTTGAAATACAGTGTTAATTTCTCTTTTATTAGGTGTAATTTTTGAAATCTCTTTTGATAGGAAATGAATTTTTCCTTTGTTTTGATTTAAAAAACCCCCTATTATTTTTATTAGTGTTGTTTTACCACATCCTGATGGACCAAGTAGGGTAATAAATTCATTTTTTTTAATTTTTAAATTAATTGTATCTAGAGTTTTATTATTACTATCAGTATAATAATGACTTAAGTCTTTAATCTCTAGGATGTAACTATTCAACTAATGGGACCTCCCTTTTTACATGTGTTGATTGAACCACATGAAACTAGATTATACTTTATATTAATGCTTATGTAAATGACTTGTATTTATTGTTATTATGACGTTTTATGTCAAGTATGATTTTTCCAAATTTTCCTTCCCTATATTCTTTTATTAATATTTTTGATGCCCGTTCAATGTCTAGTATATGTTTTTTATTTATAAATCCCCTTATTTTTGCAAATTCTTCTAAAATTTCAAGTGAATTTGTTGATAATATATTATATTTGTTTAGTAATTTGGTTTTGTTATTTATGTGCATTTCTTTAAGTAGATATAGCGCAAGTTCTGTATTATCTATTATTTCATTTTTTATCATGTCTAGTATTGCAAGTTTTTTTGCAATTTCTTGATCTTCTAAGTTGTGCCATAAGATTCCCGGCATGTCAAAGATATTAATTTTTTCGTTTATTTTTAATATTTGTATATTTTTTGTGTGTCCTGGTTTATTTGCAACACTTGTGCTTTTTTTTCCTACTAGTAGGTTAATTATTGATGATTTTCCAACATTTGGCACCCCTATTACTAATACTTTTATTTTTTCTTCGTAAGTTTTAATTTTTTTCACATTAGCTATTTTTATTATGTTGTCTATTATTTGTTTTCTCATCCCTTTTTTGTATATGTTTGTGATTAGTACATTATTTCCAAGTATTTTAAAATATTCTCTCCATTTCAGAATTTCTCCTTCTTGTGCAAGATCTGATTTGTTTAAAAGTATTATTTTATTCATATTTGGGTTTTTAATTATTTTTTCAGTTAGTGGATTTTTGCTACTAAGTGGAGCTCTAGCGTCAAGTATTTCTAATACAATATTTGTTCTTTGAAAATTTGCTTGGATTAAGTTTAATGCCCTTTTCATATGACCAGGGAACCAGTTAATTTTATTTGACATTGTTAAATTATAGCTTAATTTAAGCAGATATTAAATTTATGTTTTATGCACTTAATTTTGTGATGAATTGCATCTTTTTTAAAAATGGTATAGTTTGTAATTTTAAGATTGCTTTAAACGATTAAATCATAGGAGGTTTTATATCATTGAAAAAATTAAAAAAGGTCTAATTGTATCTTGCCAAGCTCTTGAGGAAGAGCCTCTACATAGTAGTTTTATTATGTCTAAGATGGCCTTAGCAGCAAAGATGGGTGGGGCAGTTGGAATTAGGGCCAATAGTGTTTTAGATATTCATCAAATCAAATCAGAAGTTGATTTGCCCATAATAGGTATTATTAAGAGAGTTTATAATGATTCTCCTGTTTTTATTACACCTACTATTAAAGAAGTCGATGAACTTTGTAGTGAAGGAGTTGATGTGATTGCTCTTGATGCTACTTTTAGAAAGCGTCCTGATGGTCTTTTGTTGTCTGAGTTTTTTAATAAGATTAAAGAAAAATATCCAAGTCAGCTCTTGATGGCAGATATTGCTTCTTTAGAAGAAGCTGTTAATGCAGATAAACTTGGATTTGAGTTTATTGGTACGACTTTACATGGATATACCAAGGATACTAAAGGGTGCAATATTGCAGATAATGATTTTGCCTTTTTAAAAAATTTACTTAAGTGTAATTTCAAATCAAAGTTAATAGTTGAAGGAAAAATTGATACTCCTCTTAAGGCTAAGAGAAGTTTTGAACTTGGGGTTTCTTTAGTTGTTGTAGGTGGAGCTATTACACGGCCTATGGAAATTACAAAAAAATTTGTTGATAAAATAAATGAGGTTAAAGAAATTTGAGAGTGTTTATAATATTTAATGTATTTTTTTTATAGACGTATAGGAGGGTTTTATGGGAAAATTTTTTGAAAGTGCCCAAAAATTTGGACGTTCTTTTATGTTGCCTATTGCTATTCTTCCTGTAGCAGGATTATTTTTGGGTATTGGAGGTGCTTTGTCTAATCCGGCAACTGTCAACGCATATTCTTTTTTAAATGTATTTTTTCTTCAGTCAGTGTTTAATATAATGCGTACCTCCGGTGCTATTATTTTTGTTAATTTGCCACCGATATTTGCAATTGGAGTTGCCGTTGGACTTGCAAAATCAGACAAGGGAACAGCAGGACTTGCTGCCTTTGTTGGATATCTTGTCTTGAATTCTACTATTGGTATTTTAGTTGATATGTTTGGTAACTCTGAAGAGATTTCAAAAGGATCTGTTGGATTAATACTTGGAATTAGGACTTTAGAAACAGGTGTTTTTGGAGGAGTTATTGTTGGTATTTTAACTTATTATCTTCATAATAAATTTAATAAAATTGAATTTCCAAAAGTTCTTGGATTTTTTTCAGGTTCTAGGTTTATACCAATAATAGTTTCTTTTTCAAATATTCTTCTTGCTGTATGTATGTTTATATTTTGGCCATTCATGCAAGCTGGGATTAGCAAAATGGGTGTATTAGTGGATGCAACAGGATACGTTGGTACCCTTATTTATGGAATTTTTTTACGAATGCTTGGTCCTTTTGGACTGCATCATATATTTTATTTGCCTTTCTGGACAACAGGTCTTGGTGGTTCTGAAATTATTAATGGTAAGTTAGTTGAAGGAACTCAGAATATCTTTTTTGCTGAACTTGCCTCTCATAGTACTGATAAATTTTTTATTGGAACTAGTCGTTTTATGAGTGGAAGATTTATTACTATGATGTTTGGGTTGCCAGGTGCTGCTCTTGCACTTTATCGTCTTGCAAAACCTAATCAAAAGACAAAGGTTTTTGGTCTTTTATTCTCATCAGCTTTAACTTCTTTTTTGACAGGAATTACAGAACCTCTTGAGTTTTCTTTTCTCTTTGTAGCACCAGTTCTTTATGTAATTCATGCAGTATTTGATGGTTTTTCATTTATGTTTGCTCATATTTTACAAATCACAATAGGACAGACTTTTTCTGGCGGATTTATTGATTTTATTCTTTTTGGAATTTTGCAGGGAAATGCAAGAACAAATTGGGTTTTAGTTCCATTGGTAGGTGTTTTTTGGTTTTTCCTGTATTATTTTAGTTTTGTTTTTTTAATATCTAAATTTAACTATAAAACTCCTGGAAGAGAAGATACTATAGATTCTAATGACACATTTCTTTCTGATGCAAATATCAAGAGAGATGATGCTGCATCTCAAGTAATTATGGGGCTTGGGGGTGGTGATAATATTATTGAACTTGATTGTTGTGCTACAAGGCTTAGAGTTACTGTGAAAGATTCTCTTAAAGTTTTAAAAAATACCTTAGAGGATACAGGAGCAAAGGGAATCCTTATCAAGGATAGTGGCGTGCAAGTGATTTATGGTCCTGGTGTTAGTGTGCTTAAGAATGAAATTGAAGAAATTCTTGGTAATTAATTCCAGGTTGAATTTTTTAAGCAAGTGTATGTATTTGTATATCACTTGCTTTTTATATTTTTGATAAAATCAACCGCATATTTTGTTAAATAAGATGTATTTTGAGCACTCCTGTAACTATGATTGCCTACAGGAACATGAGAGTGAATGCTTTCAACAAGGATCATTGATATTGTTTTTTTATATCCCCCATATTCACTTATGAATTTATTTATTGTTTGAGAATTTACTATAGGGTCATTTGGGGAATAAGCTATTGTTAGTGGAGTTTTTATTTCATTGAAACCATTATTATTAATTAATTTGACAAGACCCATCATTGCAATTATTGAATCGACTTGTCGTATTGGTGAATGGAATGGTGTGACTTCTTCATGTTCTATTCTTTTATTTTGTCTTATTTCAAGTTCATTATATCCACCTGTTATAAGGTAAGCAATTTGACGTCCCCAAGGATAGTAAATTAAACTTGTTCTTTTATCTTTAGGATAAATATTAGGTGATATTAAAACTGCAGAATATATTTTGTCTGGGTAGTTTTTTAATGCCCAAATAGCACAAGTTCCACCATTTGAGGTGCCAATGAGTATTAATTTTTCTCCTATTGATTGTCCAATTTGAATGGCTTCATCAATATCTCTTAACCAGTCTTTAGTTTTGACGTCTTTAAATGCGTTTTTGTCGTTAATTCCGTGTCCTTTGAGTCTTGTAAAAAAAATATTTGCGTTTAATGCTTTTGCTATGTTATTTGGGATAGGATAAATCTCATTTTTAGAAGCTCCAAATCCGTGAATATATATCACTGCGTATTCTGTTCTTTTTTGATCCCCGTTCCATGTGATTTCTTTTTTTGTATTTGCTTCTAAATTGAACTTGGATTCTTCAATTAGTAAGTATTGATCAATTTCTCCAAGTTTATTGGGAATTTTGGTTTTTTCAAATTCATTTTTAAATTTAATTCTTGGTCCTACTACGATTAAAAGAAGTAAGAATATCAAGATAAAAATTGTATTTTTTATATTCATATGTTGCTTTCCTTTAATTATTTTCATAATCAATATTAGATTTTTCTTTTTTAGATTGTTGATGACAATTGTTACATGATCCTGAGTAAATAATTTCAATAGATTTGGTTTTCCATTCTTCTCCAAGTTTGTCTTTCAGAATATCTTTAATGTCATCAAGTTGGATGGGATAGACTTGATTGCATTTGTTGCATTTAAAGTGAGCTATTGTAGAAGTCAAACTTAGATAGAATCTTGTTTCTTTTTGATCGGTTGTTTTTATATTTTTAAGAATATTACGTTCTTTTAAGATGTTTAATGTATTATACACTGTTGCTTTTGATAAACTTGGTATTTCTTTTATTAATTTATTGTAAATCTCTTTTGCTGTAAAATACTCTTTTGGATTTGAGGCAATGTGTAGAATGATTCTATTTCTTGAATGTGAGGCTTTCATGCCCAACTCTGTTGTTAATGATTTTAGCAAGATAGGGTCATTAGTAATTCCGACTTTTTCTAAAGTGGAATGTACCTCTATTGTATTGTTGTTCATATATAATACCCTTTATTATTTAAGATTAAGTACTTTAATGTCCTTATAGAAATAATTTTATAACGGTTTATTAATATTTTGCTACTGATAGCTATTTATTTTCATTTTTTTTTATATTTGGGTAAAAAAGTAAGGTTTTTATTTTTGAATTTATCTTGATTTTATTATCGAAATTGTTATTCATTGGGAGTAATAGCAAATTTAAACTCAAAGAATAATTTTTCAAATCTTCAGCTTTTATTGTATTGTAAGATCCTCCTATATTTAAGATAAACCATCTTTTAAAACCTCTTTTTGCGATTTTATAATTAATCGTGTATATAATATGTTTTTCGATATTTAAAAAACTTATGAAAAAATTACTGTTTTGATCGTTTCCCTTAGATATTAAGAATTCTGTACCATTAATGTATCCTTTTATGTCTTTTTTTGTTTCAATAATTTTTTCATAAGTATCAAAATCATTGTATTTTGCAGTAATTTTTAAATTTGTTCCTTTTTCAACTTCGAAAATGGGTATCTCTAAACTTGAATATTCAAGTAAATAATTTGTATTACTGAGCTTTAAGTTTTTATTATTACAAGTTATAACAGAAGGCCATGCTATTTTAATTGATATAAAAAAGCTTGCAAGGTTTTCGTCCAGGAAGAAATCAATTATTGATTTTTCTTTTGTATTGAAAGTTAAGTATTGCCTAATTCCTACAATTTTTTCATTTGAAAATGAAAATGAACTTTCAATAGTTGGTTCTATAATTATATCTTTTTGTGATAAGAGCTTAATGTAAGTTCTGCAAGAATCTAAAAATTCAGTTTTTCTCTCTTTATATTTGATTTTATTTAGTTTTCCTTCTTCAAACTTTACATGATATTTTTCATGAGATAGTGTAAAATTGCCTTCCATGTTATATTCAATATTTTTACTTGTAATAGGTTCTAGATTAGTTGAATGATATTCAAAATTTTTATTAACTAAAAATTTTTTTAAAGAAATTTCATTTATTTGATATTCTTTTAATCTTTTGTTTTGAAATTGTAGTATTATTTCTTGTTCTTTTAATGAGTTAAATTCTGGGATTTCTAAAAGCTCTGTGGTTATTTTTTTGCCTTCTAAATTTTGTATTTTAATACTGTAAAAATTTGCATCTAGTTCTTTTAAAGATAGTAAAAAGTTCTTTAATTCTTGATTGTTATAGATGTCTTTAATTTCATAAAAGTAAATAAGCGTATCAATATTTTGTTTTTGTGTTTCAGGTTCTTGAATTTCTGATAAAAATTGACAGTTATTTTTATAGAAAACTAAATATTTTTTATTATTTTTTGCAATTCTTATTCCTTCTATATAGTTAAAATTAAGCTTCCTATATAGTTCAAGTACTCTCTTTCTTAATTTTTCCATGTTGTATACGTAAAATGTATGTGGATTATCCTTAAATAAGTCTTTATATCCACTTTTAAATGGGTTTTTTAAAGCCCAGTATAGATCTACGTGTATTTCATCATGTAACATGTATTCATGGGGACTGCCGCTGTATGTACTTGGAATATAAATATCTTCATTATTTTTAAGTCTATTAAAGAACCATTCGTCTAATTCCGGATTTAATTTTAAAATTTCAAAAAAATATGTTGGGAAGGTCCAATGTATCTTATAGCTGAGATTTTTGTTTTCAATTAAATATTTAGTGTTTGATAAAATGGAATATAATTTGCTTTCAGCAAATGCAGTTATTGAAATGATAACAATATAAGTTCTTGAATTTCTAAATTTTCTAAACATCATAAAAAATCTTTACATAAGTATATATTAGATTAGTATAACTGGTATTGATTTTACAGTAAATTGCTGCAAAAAGGTTTCTTGATTTTTATGTTATTTTGTCTTGATTAATGAGTAAAAAAAATTTATATTTTTATAGTGATATGTATGAAGTTCATACTCACATTTATGATGTGATATTTAATTTAACTTTAAATTTTATGCTTAAAAGGAGTCAAATTTATGGCTAAGGACATATATTTTAATGAAGATGCTAGAAAAAGTTTATTAAGCGGTATTGAAAAGCTATCAAATGCTGTGAAAGTAACCCTTGGTCCTAAAGGGAGAAATGTTTTAATTGATAAAAAATTTGGGTCTCCTACTGTTACAAAAGATGGAGTAAGTGTTGCTCGTGAAATTGAGCTTGATAATGCGCTTGAAAATATGGGAGCACAACTTTTAAAAGAGGTTGCAATTAAAACAAATGATCTAGCTGGAGATGGGACTACTACTGCTACTGTACTTGCTTATGCAATTGCAAGAGAGGGACTTAAGAATGTTTCTTCTGGGATTAATCCGATTGGAATAAAAAAAGGGATAGAGCATGCTGTGGCTTTAGCTTCTGAAAAAATTCGTAAATCAGCTAAAAAAATCACTACTAAGGAAGAAATTGCTCAGGTAGCATCTATTTCTGCAAACAATGATACTTCCATAGGTGAAAAAATTGCTGAAGCAATGAACAAAGTTGGAAAAGATGGAGTTATTACTGTTGAGGAGTCAAAGACTTTTGATACTACGATCTCTTATGTTGAGGGCATGCAATTTGATAGAGGATATTTGTCTCCTTATTTTTCTACAAATAAAGAAAATATGAGTGTAAGCTTTGATGATGCTTATATCTTAATATGTGAAAAGAAGATTAGTACGATTAAAGAACTTTTGCCAGTGCTAGAAAAAGTTTTAAATACAAATAAGCCTTTGTTAATTATTGCTGAAGATATTGAGGGAGATGCTCTTGCTGCACTTGTTCTAAATAGTGTTCGCGGGGCTTTGAAGGTTTGTGCAATTAAAGCTCCTGGATTTGGTGATAGACGTAAGGCAATGCTTGAAGACATTGCAATACTTACTGGGGGAGTTTTTGTTAGTGAAGAATTGGGACTTACTCTTGAGAATGTTGAACTTGAGCAACTTGGTCAGGCTAAATCAGTAAAAGTTGATAAAGATAATACTACAATTATTAATACTGGAAATAAAGAGCAAATCAAAGAGCGTGCAGAGCTTATTAAAAAACAAATTGAAGAGACAAGTTCTGAATATGATAAAGAAAAACTCCAAGAACGTCTTGCAAAACTTGTTGGTGGAGTTGCTGTTATTAATGTTGGTGCTGTTACTGAGCTGGAACTTAAAGAAAAAAAACATAGAGTTGAGGATGCTTTATCTGCAACTCGTGCTGCTGTTGAAGAAGGTGTTGTTCCTGGTGGTGGGTCAACTCTTATTGAAGTTGCTATGTATCTTGATACAGTTGATACAAGTAAACTTAGTTATGAGGAGAAACAAGGTTTTGAGATTGTGAAGAGAAGTCTTGAAGAACCAATGAGACAAATAATTGCTAATGCTGGATTTGAGAGTTCTATTTATATTCATCAGATTAAAACTGACAAAAAAGGACTTGGTTTTGATGCAGCGAGTTTTAAATGGGTAAATATGATTGAGAGTGGTATAATTGACCCTGCTAAGGTTACAAGAAGTGCTCTTCAAAACGCGGCTTCAATTGCAGGATTGCTTTTGACAACAGAGTGTGCTATTACTGAAGTTAAAGAAGAAAAGAGTAATGCTGGTGGCGGCGGGTATCCTATGGATCCTGGAATGGGAATGATGTAAATTAGTTTTACACGAATTTTTCCTTGATTAGGATGTCTATTGCAGTAAGGAGCTAGATTTGAGTGAAAATGAGTTTGTCTTTTGTATAGGTTATGATGGTTCTAAGGCAATAGTAGATAAAGAGCTTTTAAGTCAGCATAAAGATAAAAGTGTAGAGGAGCTTTGCGAGCTTGGGTTTTATAGAAGTGCCTTTAGCAAGGCTCTTTATAAAAATGATGACACTCTTATTGAGTATTTAATTGACAGGTATAATAAGATTAGCAAATCTAGTTATAGTAAAAGAGAGGAGCTTGAGCTCCTCTTTGGGGTAGTTTATTCAGGTAATATTGCTAGTATAAAAGTTATTTATGTTTAAAAGTTAGGAAAGTTTATGTTTTTATTGCAAGATTTTAGCCATAGTAGTAGTTTTTTTAAGAGTTTATTGGTTTTTATTCCCGTGATTGCTATATTTTGGTTTTTAGTAATATCGCCTCAACGTAAAGAAGAGAAGAAAAAAAAGGATATGATCAAAAACCTTAAAAAGGGTGATAAGGTCTTAACTATAGGTGGAATTCTTGGTATTGTTAAAAAGGTTAATGATTCTGAAGTTGTGCTTGAACTTAGTCCAACTTCAGAGGTAAAGTTTATAAAAAATTCAGTTGAAAGAGTTATTTTTGACGAAATTAAAGATAAAAATTAAGGAATTAGAAGCGATTTAATATATAAGTATTAATTTGAATTTTCATTTAGCATGATATTTAAGTTAAATTAATGTAATAAGGGTGTTATTTATGAATAAAGTCTCTAAATTTATATTAATAGTATGTGTGACATCATTTGCTTATCTTTTAATATTTCCTACTTTAAAGTGGTATTTTTTTATTAATGATGAGGATAAAAAAATTAGTTCATATTCAAAAGAGGCTTTAAGGGATTATTCTAAAAATAAGGCATTGAATTCACTTATTGAACTTAAAAAGTTGTATCAAAAAAATCCTAATGCTCAAATTCCAGATGATTTGAAGTATTTAATTCCAATTGCTCAAAATAACTATAAAATTTATGGAAAAGAATTTCCCAAATCTTTTGATAATGTAAAAGTTTTAAGAGATGGGTTTTTAACAGATGCTGATATTGAAGAACTTAATCTTGAAATTTATAGGTATTATGAAGAGATAAAGAGGAATAAAAATAGAATAATACAACTTGGACTTGATTTGTCTGGAGGAATGAGTGTTACTATTTCTCTTGATTATTCAGGTCTTGAACAAAAATTGGGGAGAACTTTGAGTTTTCAAGAAAAGGAAGAAGCTTTTGAACGTACAATGCAAATACTTAAAGAGAGAGTAGACACCTTTGGGCTTACAGAGCCTAAGATTACAAGAGAAGCAAGTGGAAATAAGATTTTCTTAGATGTTCCAGGAGAAAGGGATGAAAAGCGTGTTGATTCTCTTTTAAGTGGTAGAGGAAATTTGATTTTTTATGTGGTTGATAATGAGGCTACTTCTATTCTTAATACTAAAATACTAGAAGCTGGATCTCTTTACTCAATTTCTGATATTAAAAATAGCATGATACTTGGAGATAATAAGAAAATTTTTCCTTGGTATGTTAAGGATTCTTATGGTATTGATGATGAATCTACAGTTCGTTATTATGTTGTTGATTCTAGTGTTGAGAGTTCGTTTGATGGTTCCCATATTAGTGATGCTGGGGTGTTAAACGATCACAAAACAGGTAGAGATATGGTTACATTTAATCTAGATAATGAGGGAAGTGAAAAATTTTTTGAATTTACCAAAAAAAATATTGGTAAGGCTTTAGCTGTAGTTATGGAAGGAAAAATTAAATCAGTGGCTAATATTAGTCATGCTATTGCTGGTGGAAATGTTTCGATTCAGGGGGATTCTTTTGATAAGCGCGAAGCTAGTGAGCTCGCACTTGTTTTTAAAACAGCAGCTTTTCCAGTTGAAATAAAAATAGATGATTTAAGAGTTATTGGACCTACTATTGGAGAGAAAACAGTTAAACTTGGAATAAAAGCATCTCTTTTTGCGCTTGTTTTGGTTTTCTTATTTATGTTGGTATATTATAAGATAAGTGGTTTTGTTGCGGGTTTTTCATTGGTTATTTATAATTTATTTTTAATATTGGCGATTTTATCAGCATTTAACTTTACTTTGACTCTTACAAGTATTGCAGGTCTTGTATTAACGATGGGTATGGCTGTTGATATTAACATAATTATTTATGAGCGGATTAAGGAAGAGATTAGAAATGGTCGAAAATTTGAAAGAGCATTTGATGATGGATTTAAAAAAGCTTTTTGGGCAATAATGGATTCAAATGTCACAACGTTTATTGCTGTGTTTTTTTTAACTCTTCTTGGAACCGGAACTATTCAAGGTTTTGCTTGGACTTTATCTATAGGAATTGTAGCATCACTTTTTAGTAGTTTGATCTTTTCAAGGTTTATTTTGGAACTTATGATGTCTTTTAGTAAAAGCAAATGTTTAGGTATATTTTGGAGTTCAAATTATGCAAAAGGTATTTAATTTTTTAAAAAATGGAAATAAAGTTATTATAGTTAGTTTTTGTATGATTTTATCAGGCTTTATTTATACTTTTATGTATCATGGTGGTTATAATTGGGGAATAGACTTTTCTTCAGGAGTTAATATTCATTTTGTAATAGATAAATCAGGTATTAAAGATTATGATATACAAAGAATACTCTCTTCAGTTTATAAAACATTTGATGTTAATAAAATTATTTCAAGTGATGAATCTAAGAGTCAGTTCTCTATTATAGTGAAGTCAGACGTTACTGATTATGCTTTAAAAAAAGAGATTCATAGTACATTAATTGATAAATTAAATATTGAATTTGGTGCTAATGTTGAAATTCTTGATTCTTATTTTATTGATTCAAATTTTTCATCTATTTTAAGGACAAAATCAATATTATTGGTTTGTTTAACATTTACATTTATTTTATTTTATGTGGCGTTGAGATTTAGGTTGAGTTATGCTGTTGCATCAATATTTGCAACGATACATGATATACTTTTTGTAGTTGCTTTTTTAGGGATATTTAGGATAGAAATAAATAGTTCAATAATCGTTTCTATATTGACAATTATTGGGTATTCTTTAAATGACACGATAATTATTTTTGATAGAATTAGGGAAAATTCTAGGAATATGGCAGATGCTTTATTTTTAAATATTTTAAATGTAAGTATTAAGCAAACTTTATCAAGAACTATTTTGACATCTATGACGACATTTGTTGCTGTGTTATCTATTTATGTGTTTACTGAGGGAGCTATTAAAGATTTTTCTTTAATATTTATGGTAGGTGTTGTTGTTGGTACTTATTCTTCAATTTTTATAGCTTCTCCTATTCTTTTAAGTTGTTATAAAAAAATTAAATAGATGTTTTGTTATAATATTATGATATGAAGTTTCTTGATTTTGGTTCATTAGGGTTTTATAGGTTTTTTGATTTTCAAAAACATTTAAATTTTAGTATTTTTAGATATAGTTTAATAAATTATTATTCTTATAAAGAACAGTCAAGTCTTATTAATGATGCTAATTTACTTAAAAGTAAGATTATTTTTTTAGATAAAGTTTATAAAGATATTGCTAAAGTTGTTAGTACTTCTTCAAAGTTGAATGATAGTTTAAATGTTAATAAGAAAATATTTTGTGATGCTTTGGTCACTATTAAAAATTTGATAAAAAAATATTATCCGTCATCAGAATTTCTAAATTTAGAATGTGCTGGACTTTTGAGTAATGAAGATGCTTTTAATAAATTTTTAGATAAACTTAGATATTTGAATTTTAGGGTAGATCTCAAGAAAAAGATTGAGGAATTTGATAAAAAAAATCAAACCCCATACTCTTGCATAAAAATTGCCACTTTTTTTATTAAAGAAGAGTTTTTGGAAAGATTGGCAAATACGATTGATTTCTTTTCTAATGAGGCTAATAATAATAGTCTTGATTTGATCAATAAGGAAATTGATGAGTATTGTGAAAAGGTGGAACAGGTTAAGGTAAGCGAGTATATTAAAGATACACATAAAAAATTTGTTATAGAGTATGCAAAAGAAAGAATATCAAGAATTATGAAAGATCATAGTCTTGATGTATCTAAGTTGCTTGTTAAAATTTCTTTATTAGATATTATTATTCAGTGTTTTGAGAGTTATTATTTGAATTTATTAGAGACTCTTAATATCCTTTTGTCTATAAGTAATATTATTGAGATTGGTCTAGGTGAATTGCCAGGTGCTATTTTTAATGAGTGGAATGAGTTTATTTATTTGCGTAGAAAAGAGTTTCAGAAACTTGTTTTAATATCAGATTGTGTTTTTCAGAAAAGGATAATATCTATTATAAATTCTGGATCTTGGAAGTTTACTTTCTTTAGTCTTTCTCCTCGTCAAGGTGATATTATTCAATTTTCAATAGATGTTAATAAAAGTTTTAATAATATTGAAGATGGAATTAAGGAATATGAATTTAAAATAGACAAACTTAATGATTTTAGGCTTGACTGGGAAAAAAGCTTGAAAAATTTTGAGCATTTATTTGTTTAAGATTTCTAATTATATATTTCTTTTAGTCGTTCATATATTTTTTTTACTTCATCGTTAATGATTTTAGGAACATCTACTATTAGTTTAACTCTAAGATTCCCTTTACTGGTATTTCCAAGTGCGGGCATGCCAAGACCTTTTAAACTTAGTATTTCTTCATTTTTTGTATCTTTTGGAATTTTTATCTTTATTTTTTTCCCTTCAATTGTTTCAAAGACTTTTTCACTACCCAAAGCCATTTCCCATGGATATACATTAATTTTTGTTTCTAAATTTCGTTCCTTTAAAGTAAAATTTTTATAACTTGATATTTCAAATTTGATAATTAAGTTACTTCTTTTCCCAGAAATTGGATTTATGTTTCCCTTGCCATTGAACTTTAATTTAGTAGTCTCAATTGTTCCCTTTGGAATATTAATGTCAATTTTTTCGTTGTTTATTAATATTGATTTCTTACCCCCCATATAAGCGTCATATAGTGAAATTTTAATAGTTATCTCTGTATCTTTAAGTGTGCCTCTTGTAGCTCCTCCAAAAATATCAGAAAATAAATCGAAACTTTCAAAATTATGAAAGTCAGTATTCTTAAATCCTTTACTAAACCCTTCTGTGTTGAAATTATTATTAAAATTTGCACTTCCAAAATTATCATAATTGGCTTTTTTTTGAGGAGATGAGAGAATTTCATAAGCCTCATTTATTTCTTTAAATTTTTCTTCGGCAAATTTGTTTCCTTTATTTTTGTCAGGGTGGTATTTTATGGCTAGTTTTTTATAGGCTTTTTTGATTTCTTCTGTTGTAGCGTTTTTGTGTATTCCAAGTATGTTGTAATAGTCTTTAGACATTCAACCCCCTTGTTTTTATTTTTAGTGTTATATTGAAGCTATTTAAATTCATTATAATTGATGCTATCATTATATATATTATAATTAAACTTAAATTTTTTAAAGGCTGTTTATAAAGTAGTGAATTTTTTGCGTTTAACGGATTTAAGTATTTATATTGATCTTACCAAGTGTTTTAGTTATGTTTTTTTTGATAAAATATTGCATGAGTTGTCTTATTATTTAAAGGTTTTGGGTTTTCCACAAATTAGGACTCTTTATGTTAAATACAAAACTTCAGGGCTTGGTAATAATTCTAATTTAGAATCTTTTTTAACTTCTCTATCTAAAAATTTTGATTTTGGTACATTGAATGAATTTACCTTTGAATTACATCCTTTAGAGATTACACCTTCACTGTTAGCAATTTTAAATGATTTTTCTGTTAGTAGGATTAGTCTTGATATAAAGAGTTTTTCTTCAAATTTTTTAAAAGTGATGGGTGTTTATGAGATATCTGTAGCTGAAATAAATGAGGCAGTAAATGGTATTCGTAAATTTGATTTTGATTTGAATATTGATTTAAATGTTAATATTCCTTATCAAGAAAAAATGCATCTTAGGAATGATTTAATAAAGTTAATTTCATATTCTCCTGAACATATTTGTCTTTCAGAAATTCTAGTTGATGAGGGGAATTGCATTATTGATCTTTTTAAAAATGTTTCTTTCAATTATAATGAGGCTAAGGCTGAAGATTTTTGGTTTTATGCTTTTGATTTTTTGGAATCTAATGGCTATATGAATTATGAGATTTCAAATTTTGCCTTAAGGGGACATAAGAGTGAACATAATTTGCGATATTGGGAACTTAAACCATATTTGGGTCTTGGAATAAATTCTGTTAGTTTGTTTGTTATTTCCAAAGGTGATGGTCTTCAGGCTGTAATTAGGATAGATGATAATTTTTTAGGTGGTGAAAAATCTACAGCAGCTTTTGAGATTTTGAGTGATTTGGATTTTTTTATTTGTCATTTTATTACAAATCTTGGGACTAAGAAGGGTCTTGATGTTTCTGTTTTAAAGCGTAGGTTTATATATAATCAGGAAGATTTTTGTAATTTTATTAATTATCTCTTGAGATTAAGTAAAGGAGTTGTTTTTAGCAATGATATTCTTTACTTGAATGGACATGAAAGATTTAAATTGGATTTTTATCTTCGGTTAATTAGAGAATATTTAGTTAGCAATTCTTTTAAAGTGAATTTTAAGTTTCTTTAATCTGTCCATTTTGATAGTATATGATCTTAGTGTTTTGATGGTTAAAAATACCAATTTCAAGTATTCCTGGGAGTAATTTAAAGTATTTTTCAGTCCCTTTAGGGTTTTCGATATTCATTTTTATATCTAAGATGTAGTTATTATTATCAGTTATTATTGGTCCTGCTTTAGACTTACAAGTCCTTAAAACAGGATTGAAATTCATGTCTTCTAGGTTTGCTGTAATAAATGCAAGAGCATCTGGAACAATTTCAATTGGTACAGATGTTCTTGTTCCTAAAGTTTGTACAATTTTTGTTTCATCTGTAATAATCAATAATTGATGAGAATTGTATGCCACTATTTTTTCCATTAGATGAGCTGATCCACCACCTTTTATTAGGGCTTTTGTTTCTAATAAAATTTCATCAGCTCCGTCTATTGTTATGTCTATATTTTTGCTTAGTTTTGTAAATTTGGACTCATATGTAATATTTTCTCTTGCAAGCAAATATTTTGTATCACTACTTGTTGGGTAAAGTTTTAGGTTTTTTAAGTCCCCAGATTTTATTTTTTCGCTTAAATATTTAATTGCATAAAAAACCGTTGTTCCTGTTCCAATTCCAAGGTGCATGTCGCTTTTTACATAATGATCAATTGCGTATTGTGAAACTAACTTTTTTTGTTCTTCCATTATGTATTATCCTTAATCATATAGATTTACTTATAGACTTATAGGGTAAATTATATCATTAAGAATAATATCATCAATAGTGTTATTTAGTAAAGTTTTTTAATGACTTATTGTATTTATGGCTGTGAGGGAATTTTTGAGTATTAACATTAGTTAAATTTTGTGTTAATTTATAATTGATAAAGTGTTATTAAAGTAATAAAAACATTTCTTAGGAGATTTTATGTATAAATTAGTTTTAGTGCGTCATGGTGAGAGTGAATGGAATAGGGAAAATCTTTTTACAGGCTGGACTGATGTTAAGCTTTCTGAGAAGGGTATTTCTGAAGCTTTAGAGGGCGGTAGAGTTCTTAAACAAGAAGGTTATTCTTTTGATATTGCTTTTAGCTCGGTATTGGTAAGAGCTAATGATACTTTAAATATTATTTTGCGTGAGTTGGGTCAATCTTATATTGATGTAGAGAAATCTTGGCGACTCAATGAAAGGCATTATGGAGCTTTGCAAGGATTAAATAAGGCTGAAACAGCTGAAAAATATGGAGAGGATAAGGTTTTAATGTGGAGACGTAGTTATGATATCCCTCCTATGCCTTTAGAAGAGTCTGATAAACGTCATCCAATGCATGACTTGAGATATAGAGGAATTCCTAAAAGTGAACTTCCTTCAACGGAATGTTTAAAGGATACTGTTGCAAGAGTTATACCGTACTGGACAGATAAGATTGCTAGAGCTATTATTGAGGGAAAAAAGGTTATTATTGCAGCTCATGGAAATTCTTTAAGAGCTCTTGTTAAATATCTTGATAATATGAGTGATGATGATATTTTAAAGCTTAATATTCCTACTGGTATTCCTTTAGTTTATGAACTTGATAGGGATTTAAGACCTGTTAGACATTACTACTTAGGTGATGAGGATAAGATTAAAGCAGCTATGGAATCTGTTGCTAATCAAGGAAAGAAAAAATAAAGAAGTTATAAAATACTATTGATAAAAAGAGATTGTTTAAATTAATAATCTCTTTTTATTTTATTTATAAGTCATTTATTATTAAAGCTCAATATAGTGTTTTACAATTTCTTCAAATTTTTGAATACCAATTGCTTTGATAAATCCTGCTAATTTTGGTCCTTTGTCTTTATTAATTAATATATTGTAAATTTGTTTAAAGAATAATGGGGGTTCAATGTTATTGTTTCTTGCGATATTATAAATTTCATCTTGAATTTCTTTTTCAGTTATATTGTTGAAATTTTTTTTTAAAAAATCTAGTAATTGTGTTACTCCTTGTTTGTTGCTACCCTTTAAGGGTTCAGTGTTATCGAATGTGGTTCTTAGTGAAAATTTAAATTCTTCAGGTGCAAATTTTTTGATCCAGTTAATGCAACACTCAATTTTGTTTATAAGTTTTTCTTTTTGGTTTTCTTTTACATCCTTTAAAAGTTTAAAAATTTTATCTTTGTCCCCTTCAAAAATTTGACAAATTACGCTTAAATGTCTAAAACCAATTTGATATGGAATTTCTTTATCTGGTGATTTTGGTTGAGAGAGTTCATAGATTCTTTTAAAAGCTTCTTTTTTATTTGCTTTAATATCGTCAATTCCATAATATACTCTTTCAAATTTATCGTAATCTTCATAAATTTTTATTACATCAAGATCGAATGATATTGAAAATTCTGTGTTGGGTTTTGTTGATGCAAATAAGAACCTTGTAACCTCAGGTGTGTATATTTCAAGGACATCTTTTAATGACACGACATCTCCAGATGATGAAGATATTTTTCCACCACGTCCTTTTATTGATATGAAATCATACTGAAATGTTATGGGCGGAATTCCTCCGAAAATTTTTACAATTTCTATTGAGGTGTCAAAACTTCCCCCACTACTATGATGATCTTTTCCAGCAGGTTCAAAATCAACATTTTCGTATTTCCATCGCATTGGCCAGTCGATTCTCCATGGAAGTTTTGCAGCCCATGTTTTTCTTAAATCGAGTGATTCCTTATTACCGCATTCGCAATGGTATTCAATGGAATAGCAATGATTATAATTTTTTACTGTTGTAGTATCTCTGTTGCATTTGGTGCAAAAAATGCTAATAGGGTACCAGTTGTCAGAGAGTTTTGTTGTTCTATATTGATTTAGGACTTTTGCTATTTCATCTTTATGATCTAGTGCAAACTTAATTTGATTTGAGTAATCGCTTGACATATATTTTAGACTTTGATTTATAAATTCTGGCTTAATACCTACAATAGTTAGATATTTTTCGAATTCCACTTCATTTGCTCTTGCATAGCTTGATTGATTAGTTTTGGTGTCAGGAACCCTTGTGATTGCTTTTCTTAAATGAGTTGTTAGTAATTCTTGATCAGGCATGTTTTTAGGTACTTTTCTAAATACATCATAGTTATCCCATGAGTATATAAATCTTACATTTTTGTTTGCATCTTTTAATGCTCTTGCTACAAGGTCGACGGAAATTACTTCTCTAAAGTTTCCAATATGCACAGTGCCTGATGGAGTAATGCCTGATGCAACTGTATATTGTTCCTTTTCACCTTTTTCTTCTATGATTTTCTTTGCATAAAAATCTGCCCAGTGTGTTGTTTTCATAAATATTACCCCTATTTAAAACTTGATTGTAGCATCCTATGTTTTTTGTTTCAAGATTTTAAAGAGATGTTTTAAGATGTTGTTGTGTTAATTGATTAAATTTTTAATTAGTTTAGGGTTTTTGTTCCAATTTTTTCTTGATTTTACTTGTAAGAATAAATCGCATTTTTTTTCGAATATTTCTGATATTATCTTTCTTGCTTCTTCTCCAATTGTTTTTATTCCTTTGCCTCCTTTGCCGACTATTATGCCTTTTTGACTCTCTACGGCTACTATAATATTTGCTTTAATAAAAAGTTTGTTCTTTCTATCTTCTAAGATTTCGATCTCTATATATAAAGAATATGGTAGTTCTTCTTTGAGGTTTTTAATCGTTACGCCTCTAATTATTTCACTAGTTCTTAAGTTCATTTCTTGATCTGTATAATATTCTTCTGGGTAATAAAGAGGTCCTTCTTGGAGATTTTCATAAATCTTATCTTTAATTTCTTCAATATTGATTTTTTGTTCAGCAGAAATTTTTATAATATTGTCTTTTTTTATTCCTTTTTCTTCTAAAAATATCATTATTTCTCTTTCTTTTGTTTTTTGAATATCAATTTTGTTGATGACTACTAAGAAATTAATTTTGGATTTACTGATAATTGTTAATATTTCATTCTCTTCAATGCCAGGTTCATCTTGAATATCAATTACATAAAGGATTAATTCTGTTTCTTTCATTGCAGAATGTACATTATGCATCAGTGCTATATTGAATTGCTTTTTACTTAAGTGAAAGCCCGGTGTATCTATGAAAATAATTTGCCCTCTTTTATCTGTAAATATTCCTTTTATTTTGTTTCTAGTTGTTTGTGGTATGGAGGAAATAATTGATATTTGGTGTTCACATATTGAATTTAAAAGTGTAGATTTCCCTGTTGAAGGTCTGCCTATTATTGATACAAATCCTGATTTCATTTTAGTCTTCCTATTTAAATATATTAATATATTTTATATGATAATTAATATATACAATGTTTAAGTATTGTGTTTAAAGGATTATAGTTTGAAAAAAGTTAATTTTGAGGTTTTTTGTGAACATTGTGGGGGGAAGGTTGAGCTTAATAAGTCTGTGTGTTTAAATTGTCACTCTAAACTAGGTGATCTTGAATGTCCAAATTGTGGATATGTAGGTATTGTTTCTGCATTTGAGAATGGTTGTCCAAAATGTGGTTATAGTCCTTTCGAAGAACAGTCTCAAGAGCATACTTTTAGAATGAGACAGGGATCAAGATTTAAGAGAGCTAGAACTAATAATGATTTTTTAAAGTCGAGATTTTATTTTGGATTTAATGTTAGTGTCATGCTTTATTTATTTGTGAGTTTTTTAATAGTTTTACTTTTTGTTTACATGCTGTTTTTCTAAGGATGAATTCATATGGGAATTACAGTTTTTTATTTGTTTTCTGTTTTTTTATCTTTTAAGCTTGGTGAAAATGTTAAATTTGTTGAGGATAATGTTCGTAAAACCTCTATTTTGTATTCTGATATTGAAGAAGTTGAATTTCCTTATGCTAAAACACAAATTTTAAAATTTAAAGGTAAAACTCCTATAAGGTATGCTTATTTTAGTTTTGATAACGATAGGCTTTATTCATATACTTTTGTTTTTGATAGAAAGTTGATTTCTCAATACTCTATTGTTCTTAGTGTTAGGGAAAAATTTGGCGATGCTACTGTTGTAACTCCTTTCAATTATATTTGGGATGTTGGTGATTTTATTATTGCTTTAAATAGTAATATTTTAAGGATGACATTAAAGCCTTATATTAATAAGGAGCGTTGATCTTGAGAGCTCTTTTTTCATTAATTTTTTATATATCGTGTGCCAATCATGTATATGATAAAGAAATTATTATTAATGATACTAATTTCTTTGTTAAGCTTGCACTTGATGAAGTTACTAGATCTAAAGGGTATATGGGAACTGAGAGTATAAATGAAAATAATGGTATGCTTTTTATTTTTAAAGAAGAAAAGCATTTATCTTTTTGGATGAAAGATACCCCTGTACCACTTGAGATTGCTTATATTAATTCTGTAGGTGTTATTAAGGAAATTTACAGTTTAGTTCCTTTTTCGCAAAGGGTTGTAAGTTCTAGGTATAAGGTCAAGTATGCTCTTGAGGTTCTGGAAGGTTCTTTTTCTAAATTTAAAATTAAGGTAGGTGATAGAGTGAAATTTAATTTTGATGTTAATTCTTTAAATGTGGAATAGTTACTCGGCTTTTATTTTTTGAAGCTCTTCTTCTGCATGATCTTTCATTTTTTCTTCATTATGTAAGCTATCATTATCAATTTCATTAGATTTATTTTTAATATTTACTTTTATCTCATTACCCTTTATTACCTTCTTGAAGATGGATATTGTTGCTGCGACTTCTTCAAGAGCATCTAGTAGAAAAGTTTCTTTTGCATTTTCTTCAGCTTTTACAATATATACTAAAGAATTGTTGCCTCTTTCAGGATCATGAATGATTTCCCATGATCCTAAAACTCGGTTATTGTAGCTATCACTCATTAGAGATTCTGATATTTCTTGAATTTTATTTGAATTAACATCAAATATTTCTACAATTCCAAATATTTCTCTTGTTTTTGAATTTTGATATGAATTTAGTTTTGATCTAACTATTATTTCTGTTTTTGTGTCATTGATGATTTTCAATACAATAAAATCATTTTCTTTGTCTATTTTGTATTCAATTTTGTTATTATCAAGTATTTTTTTTATTCTTTTGTCGTAGGTTACATTTTTATCTTTGCAACTTATCAATGTTATGAGTATTAAAACGACAATAACTATGTTATATTTTAGTTGATCGATGTTTAAAATACTTATTTTTAACATTTTAAAGCTTATCATATAGTTATTATAGTTTAATTATAAGGATTTTTGAAGTAAGTTTATGTATTTTAAGAGTAATGATTATTCTTATACAGTTATTCAGTCTAAAAGTAATTATGTACAAAGGTCAACTTTTGGAATTTCTTTTGTAATTTTAAATAGGGGTACAAAAATTTTTAGAGAAGATTTATTTGCTTCTCTTTCTAATTTTGATTTTATCAGAGAAATTATTTCTATTGAAAAGCAAAGTAATAGAAGTTCTCTTCAATTTATTTCAGAGAGTTATGATAAATTGAAATTTATTTTACTTTCTGATGATTTAAATTCTGGCGAGAAGGTCAATTTAGCTATGAAAGAATCTATTTGTAGTTTTGTTTTTGTGTTGCAAAGTGATATGTATTTGTTAAATCCTTTTTGGATTCCTAATATATTTGATGAAATAGTTAAAAAGAATGTTCTTCTTGTTGGTGGAGAGTTTTTTGACAAGGAAGAGGAAGTTGTTCCATCAGTCTTTATTCCCACTATTGATAAACAGCAGAAATTGAAGGTAATTTTGATAAATTCTGAGAGGGATTATGAGAAAAGTTTAATTACTATGGATTATTGTGGTCTTTACTCTAAAGAGAGGTTTGTTCAACTAGGGGGGTTTGATAGAAGAATTAAAAATGAATATTTTCAAAGACTAGATTTTGGACTTAGGGCTATTTATTTCGGGGAAAGTATCCATATCTATAGGAAACTTCGCATACAATATACCGTTTTAAATGTTCCAGAAGATTTGACAAAAAATAGAAGTTTTTTGATCTTTTTGCTTAAAAATTATGTTCCTATTTTTGTTGGAAATGGAATAAAATTTTCATTCTTTAGATTTTTGAAACTATGCTTAAGATATGGCATTAACCCTTTTAAATTTGGCAGGGAATTTAAAGAAATCAAACATGAAATTGCTAAAAATAGTTTAAGGTTTAAAGGTGACTTAAAAAGTGCAATTGAGCTTTGGGAAAATAATATTATTGATTAATTTAATCTCTGTCTATCTGTTTTTAGAAGCTCAGGAAATTGATTACATTAATATTCTGGATTCACTTGATAGTAAATTTTTTAAGTTTAACTTTAATATTGCAAATGATATTCTTACAATTGAGCATGAGAAGGGACATCTTAAGCTTAAAGTAGGCTTTGAATATGGTCTTTCATCTGTTGGTTATTATATTTATGTAGATCCTATCCTTTTAAAGAACGGAGAGATTTTGATAACCAAGAGGACTTTGATGCGGATTGAAAATCATTTTAAAGCTTTGCAAAACTACAGTAAGCCACGAATAACGTCTATAGTAATTGATCCTGGTCATGGTGGACATGATATAGGAGCTGTTGTAACTCATAAAATCAATGAACATGATATTACTCTTTTAGAGAAAGATTTTGCTTTAACTTATTCTGTTCATTTATATAAAATCTTGAGTAATTATTTTTTAGACAGAAACGTTTTATTAACACGTGTAGATGATGTTTTTGTGCCATTAAAAGATAGGTCTGAGCTTGCGAATGCAATTAAACCAGATTTTCCACATAATGTTATATTTTTATCAATACATGTAAATAATGCGCCAGATCCTGAAGCTAGGGGAATTGAATTTTGGTATCTTCCCCAAAATTCCAAAAGAGAAGTTGTAAAAAATTTTAAAGGATATGATATTAGAGGTAATAGATACTTGAAGGAGCTTAATGATATACTAGATATTAAGTATAAATATGAGTCAAAAAAATTAGCTGAGATTTTATATGAGACTTTTATTGATGTTTTATGTGAGACCAAAATTCGATCAATTAAAGAAGAACAGTGGTTTGTGATTAAAAATAGTAGTATGCCTGCTGTGTTAATTGAACTTGGGTTTTTATCTAACATTGCTGATGCTATGTTAATTTTGGATTACAATTATATGAATAAGATAAATATATTAGTACTTAAATCTTTAATTAGGTTTATTGAATTTTATGAAAAATAATTCTATTTATTGTAGTTTTTTTAGTCGTAATGGAGCAAAATATTCATTTGAGATATTAATTGCACTTTTATTGTTAAGTTTTCTATTTTCTTTATGTATGATTTTTTTAAATTATGAGAATATCTTCTTTAGGAAAGTTTTTTATTTTTATTGTGAAAATGAATTGATTGTTGATTTAAGATATTTAAAGGAGAAAAAAACTCTTAAAGAGAATTTGGATTTTTTAGTTAAAGATTTTCTATTGGGTAATAGTAAGGGTTTTTCTTTGCAATTTGACACAAAGAACGTAAAATTTTTGTATTCTTTTATAAGTAATGATGTATATTTTATAAATCTCTCAAAAGAGTTTTATAATTCTTTTAAAAATGGTGTTTATAATGACTCTGATAAACTGAGAGTAAATTTATTTGTTAAATCTTTAAAAGAAACGATTGATTTTAACTATCCTGGAAATGTTAGAAAAATTGTTATTTTTATTGAGGGATATGTTCTAAATGTTTAAGGCATTTTTAGGCAATCTCGGGTATACTGTAAGTAAAAATTAAAAATAAAAGCTATAAATTATTTTATAGAAGGAGTTAATTTTTATGTCTAAAGTAAAAAATATTGTTTTTGTTTTATTTTTTCTTATTTTCTTAAGTTCTCTTTTCGGACAAGAAGTGCCTGGAGCATCATCAGGTAATAATGTTGTGAAAAATGAACCTGGTGAGTTAGTTCTTGATTTTGCAGAACTTGCAAGAGATTCAAGCCCAACTAAGCTTGATCTTACAGATTATATTGAACTTGTGTATTCTGGGGCTTCAAATATTGTGAAGGCAGAAGATATGATCTTAGATCTTGGAATAAGTAATTGGACTGTTCTTTTAACCCCTTCATCTAGGATGCAGGCTTATGTAAAAAATTCTGTTGTTGCTCCAGCTGTTGTTAAGGGCGAATCTAAAAGATATGCGGGAGATACAATCTTAGGTGTAAGAGTATTATTTCCAAGTTATTCTCAATCTTCTGCAATGATTTTACCTCCATTTAAGATTCCTTTTTATGCTGGAGAAGACGGCAATCAATTTTTAGGTAAAGGTTTAATTGATAATGTTAAAACTATGAAAGAAGTTAAGGTTACTGTTTACAGTTTGGGTCATGAAGTCGATCTTGAAGTTTTGTTTGAAGATATGAGCAAGATGGAATATGTTTATCCTTTAGGTACCTTAAGATTTAAAGGTTGGGCAGATTTGGTGTGGTCAAATCCTAATTATCTTCCAGGCATAAGTGCTATGACAGGTAAAGATAATATTCCTAACTATCCTCTTCCTTCAAGTAAGATGAGATTTAAGGCATTTAGAGTTTCAAAGTCTCATAGCTCAAAAGATCAAAATTTGATTTTTTATGTTAAAGATGTAAGAGTTATTTATGATAAGTTAAGTGTTTCCTTGGATTCTGATATTGATAATGAATCTGTATTTAAGATTTATGAGACACGTGGAGCAGAATCACTTCGAAAATTAAAAGCACAGGAAGCTCTTAAGAAAGTTTTAAAAGTTAAAGAAAATGTGTCAATGCCAGATGAGTCTTTTCAAGATTTCTTAAAAAAAGGTAGTAATGATGAATCTGGAGCACGTACTAAAGAACAATAAATTTAATTCTTTAATAGGGCTGAATCTTTAAGATTTAGCCTCTATTAAGATAAAGTAGGAAAAATAAGCTAATGCTAGATTCAGAAAACAAAGAGCTTTTAGAGATTTTTTTTGAAGAAGCTCAGAATCTTGTAGATACTCTTGAAGAGAATATTATGTCATTAGAGGATGACCCTAATAATGCAGAGACTATTGATGAGATATTTAGGGCGGCACATACTCTTAAGGGCGGCTCAGCTTCTGTTGATATGATGGAACTTTCAGGTTTTACCCATGTTGTTGAAGATGTATTTGATGCTATTAGAGATAACAAATTAAAGATATGTAATGACCTTGTTGATTTACTTTTAAATGCACTTGATGTAATAAAATGCATGCTTGATACACGTCTTAATGGAGATGTTTATTTACAAGATGTAAGCGATCTTAAAAATAAATTAAGAAGGTTCTTAAGAGATGATCCTAAGACAGTTCCCGAGATATCTTTAGAGAATATAAATGATGATGAATTTTTGCTTTCTTCCCGTGACCTTAGTAATATGCGCGAAGTTGTTGGACTTGGGCAAAAAGTTTTAAAAGTTAGTATTTATTTTGATAAAGATAATCCTATGGCTGCAATTGCTGGTATACAGATGTTTCAGGCTTTAAAAGATTTAGGACCAATTTTGTATACGGTTCCTAATTATGAACAGCTTATTGAAGATAAATTTTTAAGAAGAGTAGATTATTATTTAATATCATTAAATAATGATAATATTGAGAAAAAAATCAAATTGTCTGATGTTGCTTTAAGTTATGCAATTGATGAATTTGATATTGATAATGAGTTGGCAAAAACAGAGGCAATTGAGAGAAATACTGTTGTTCATGATACTCTGTTTGAAGGAAAAATTCGACTTTCTAATGATGAGCTTATAAGTTTAAGGGAGCGTATTGGTGATGCTAAGTTATTTGAGGTAAAGTTAAATTTCAATAAAGATAATCCTATGTCAACAATTTCTGGATTTCAGATGTTACAGGCATTAAAAAGTTTAGGAGAAGTTTATAAATCTATTCCTGAAGATTTATTAGCTGATAAATTTTTTGATTTTATTGTATATTATTTAATATCAAATACCTCAGTAGATAGTATTTCTAAAAAGGTGGATTTGTCAGATGTTGTTATTAATTTTGATATTAACGAAATTGATTTAAAAAATATTAAAGATATAAATTTAAATACCGAAGTTGGTAGTTGTGCCTCTTTTAAGGAATCTAAAAAGACAGCTGTAAATGTTAATTTGATTAGAATTGATAGTAAAAGAATAGATTCCATATTAAACCTTGTAAGTGAAGCCGTTATAAGTAAGTCAACTTATAATCAAATAAATTCTGATATGATATCTTTTCTATATAGTTTTAATTATTTTTATGATTATCAAGAAAGTTTTCGCAATAGTTTTTTGGTAGATTTAAAGATGATTTTTAAGGATATGGATTTGGAATTGGAAAGATCTCTTGAGGACCAAATAGCAAATTTGGTGGAACATAAGCTTGATAGAACTTTACAGGATATGTTAGGTTTAAGAGATTTACTATTGAAAATTCTTCAAGATTTTAGATTTGCCTCTAATAGACTCTCTAGGATAATTACTGATTTGCATGAGAGTGTTTTAAAGACAAGAATGTTACCGGTCTCTAGTATCTTTTCAAGATTTGCAAGAGTGGTAAGAGACCTTTCAAAAAAGTTAGGCAAAATTGTAGAGCTTACTACTGAAGGAGAAGATACGGAAGTTGATAAATCTGTTATAGATGATCTTGTAGATCCTTTAATGCATTGTGTTAGAAATTCTATGGATCATGGTCTTGAAACTGCTGATGAGAGACTTAGCAAGGGTAAAGATAAAGCTGGTCATATAATTTTGCGTGCCAAGAATGAAGGTAATGTGATATCAATTGAAATTGAGGATGATGGAAGAGGTATAGATCCAGATATTATTAGGCAAAAATCAATTGAGAAAGGTTTAATAAAAGAAGATACAGTTTTATCTGAGAGTGAAATTTTGAACTTAATTTTTGAACCAGGATTTTCAACCGCTAGTCAAATTACAGATGTTTCTGGCAGAGGTGTAGGACTTGATGTTGTTAAAAATAATATTAAGAAATTAAATGGAACTATTGTTATAGATTCAAAAGTTAATGTTGGTACTACCTTTAAAATAAAGCTTCCTTTAACATTAGTGATTGTGCAAGGTCTTCTTGTAAAGTCAGGCAGTGAGATTTATGTTGTTCCTTTAAATAGTGTTCTTGAAACACATAGAGTTATTGAAGAAAATATTAAGCTTCTTGAAAATGATCATGAAGTTTATAATTTAAGGGAGGAAGTTATATCTGTACTTAGACTTGATGAGCTTTTTAATATAAAGAACGATCAAAACCTGTATGAGAAGTTTTTAATAGTCATTAACGTTAATGATAAAAAGGCTGGGATAGTTGTGGATTCTATTCTTGGAGAAGAAGATTTTGTTGTGAAACCTATTAAAGATAAATATGCTTCAAGTCCCGGAATAGTTGGAGCTACTACACTTGGGAATGGTAAGGTTGTCTTAATTATTGATGTGTTTAGGCTTTTTGACCTGAAAGATATTAAAGGATAGTCTTATGATGGAAATAAAAGAGATATGTTTAGGTGAGTATAATGTAATTAATCAGATTAAAGGATCTATTCCTGTTAATTTAGATTTAAAAGTAGTTTCTTTTAATATTGGAAATGATAGTTATCTTATAGATATTATGCAAGTTAAGGAAATTAGGAAATCTAGTAATTTTACATATGTCCCAAATGCTAAAAAATATGTGGTTGGTCTTGATAATTTAAGAGGAGAAATAATCTCTATTATTGATTTGAGGATAATGTTTAATTTGGAAGTCCGTAAGAGAGAGCTTGAAGATATTATGGTTCTTAGGAATGGTGATTTATTAATAGGAGTTATTGTTGATAAGGTTAATAATGTTTTTTCAATTGATTCTTCTTTAATTCAAGATCCTCATCCTGTTTTGTCTCAAGAAACACTTATACGTTACATAAAGGGAGTAGTTGAGTATGGTGAAAAATTGTATATTCTTCTTGATGTTGATAGGATTTTTGATTATGATAGGGAAGAAAAAATTTTATTGGAAGATAGTAGTAATGATGATGAGATAGATGCTTCTGGGAATGAGGATAAGTCATTGTCTGATAGCAATAATTTTTTAGAATTGTTAGAATCATCTGTTAGTGATTTTGCAACATCGTCTAAGGGTGATTTAGATGATTTAAAGGTTATTAAAGAAAATCTTTTTAAATATTCTTTCAATGCGTCTTTAGTAAATGATGAATTTTTAAAGAAAATTGGTATGCAATTAGATATTGCAAATATTAATGATTTGTCTTATGATAATTTTTTAGGGAAATTTTATTCAAAATCATCAGGATGCTTATGGGATGACAGATTTTTAAAGAAATTTCAGGATGAAATTGTTAAGCCATATGTTAATGATATGAGTGGTGTTGGTACTATTTTAAATATTTTTGAGATTGGATGTGGTGATGGAAAGGAGACAATATCTTTTGTGAATGTTTTATATGAGTTTTATAAAAATCCTTTTAAGGTAACAGCTATTGATAATAATTTAGTTAAAGTAATTGGCACTTCTAATTTAATTTTTTCAGAGTCTGATATTAATTTAAGCGAGATTTATAGAAAAAATTCCTTTGAGCAAAGTCCAGGAGTTTATAAATTCAAGCCAGAGATTATGAATAATATTTTATTTGAATATTCAGATGCTATTTTATCGGAATTTCCAGAAAATTTGGGAATTGTTTTTTTAAGGGATATTTTATGTTACTTGAATGATAATGAGCAAAATTTAATTCTGGATGCCATTGCAGAAAAATCTGTTAGCGGTGCTCTTTTAATTTTAGGAGATAATGAAGACCTTAAGAACAATGATATTTTTGTGAAAGATAGATCTGTTAAATATTTTAATTTGTATAAAAGGATCTAAAGGAGAAATTAATGAGAATAGATTATATAGAGCCATTTTTAGATGCTGCTTCTTCAGTTTTAAGAGATATGTTGCTTGTTGAAGATATTCATATGGGCAGCCCTGGACTTAAGTCAATAAATCAAAAAATAAAAGGGGTGTCTGTAATTGTAGGACTTGCAGGTTCTGTTGAAGGTAGTATTATTATTGATATGGATATTGATACTGCGCTTTTTGTTGCTTCAAAGTTGAATTTTGAGGAGTATGTTGATTTTGATGATGAAGAGACTAAAGAGATGGTAGCAGCAACTCTTACGGAAGTTGGTAATATTATTGCTGGTAATTTTGTTACTACTTTGCATGCTAAGGGTTTTGTATTTGATATAACCCCACCAGCTTTTATTTATGGAGAAAATATGAAAATAAGTAATAAAGGTTCTGAAGCATTAATAGTTCCCTTTACTTTACCAGATGGTAAAATTATCGAAGTTAATATTGCAATAAGAGAGAGGGTTTGATATGATTATGAAGTTGAAAGTACTTATTATGAAAGAAGAGGGTTTAGTATGATCCAGAAAACTACAATTGCTGTGGATTCTTCAAATAAACCAAAGGGGATCAATTATGACACTGGAGTTCCTTTTAATGTTTTGATTGTGGATGATTCAGTTTTTACTGTAAAGCAACTTACACAAATTTTTACTTCTGAAGGATTCAATATTATTGATACTGCTGCTGATGGTGAGGAAGCTGTGATTAAATATAAAAACCATTATCCTAATATTGATGTTGTTACTCTTGATATTACTATGCCCAAGATGGACGGGATAACTTGTCTTTCTAATATTATGGAATTTGATAAAAATGCTAAAGTAATAATGATTTCTGCTTTAGGAAAAGAACAGTTGGTGAAGGATTGTTTAATTAAAGGTGCAAAGACATTTATTGTAAAGCCTCTTGATAGAGCTAAGGTTCTTCAAAGAGTGATGTCTGTGTTTGTTAAATGAAATAGTATGTGCTTAATAGTTTAGTATTTTTTGTAAAAAATCATTGCATTACTTATTTCATTTAATTGTTTTGTGAAATATGACATGTTAAGATTAAAAATTTCTAATTTATTTTTATTATTGTTACCTATATGTAGCTCTAGCTTATAAAATCCCTTTTTGGTATATATTAGTGCTGAGGTTTTAAAAATTGAATTTATGGCTTTGATTTTGAATATTTTATATTTTGAAAAATCTTTGTCAACAATTTCACTTTGTAGTAAATATTTGTTGGCTTCTTTATAAGTTGGAGTTAATGCTTTGTAGTTAATTTTATCTTTTAAAATGCTCTTTATAAAATTTTCTGTTAATTCATATATTTGCATTTCATGTGTGTCTTTTGGATGTTTGGTATAATATTCTTCTTCTATTATTAAATTAAAAGCAGAATATTTTTTCATTGCTTCTGATGATCTTTTTTTAATTGAAGTTGTTATTAATCTTGAGTAAATTGATGTGTTAATAATTAATAACAGAAATATTTTTTTTATCATACATGTTCCTTATTGCTATTTATTATTCTTTTCACTTTTTCAATTTCTAAGGGAATTTTGCTTCTTCTTTTTGCATTTAGTTTGTCTTTTAATAAAACATTATTAAATATTTTTGCCATTTCATATACTTTTTCTTCGTTGAAATGGAATGGAATTTGAATTTTTCTATACTCAATTGGATTTTGTAATACTTTTTGCATTAGTATAATTGGATTTAGAAAACTTGCTTTAAAAAATTTATAAAAATTTGTTAAAAACAGCGCAAATGATATAAAAAGTGTAAATAAAAATATCCCAATTACAGAATCATTTTTTCTTTGCAGATACTTATCTATATAAAATTTTGTTTGATCTATTTCGATAATTTTGTATTCGCTGGGACTGTAGTAGAAAAATATATCATCAGATTTAGAATATATCGTTTTATTTGTATCTTTAATTATTAGTATAAAGGGATATTTTTCTTTGATATAGTTTTTTTCAGTTGTTATTGAGATGTTTTTTATGATATTAAATTCTTGCTTTTCTGGAATTATATTTGCAAAACCTGAACTTGAAAATATTATAAAAAATATGAATGGAATTAGTAAACTTATTGAAAATGTTCTGGCAAATGCAACTAAGATTAGATTTTTTTCTTTTGGATTATAATAAATTTCAATCATTAAGTCGTTAAATCTAAGGAGTCTTAAGAATCTTAATTTGAAAAGTGAAAGTACGATTGGACTTAGAATTGTTTCGTGAGGATTAATTATATTTTGGATTTGATGAGAGCTATAAAATATTAAGGGAATTAGGCAATGAATTAGATCAAAAAATAAATTATTTCTTATATATATTTGTAGTTTTTGTGAAAAATAAGCTTTTGAAATTTTGTATAAAAAAATCAAGATCAATATTATATCGAATAAAAATCCAATGAATATTAGAGCAAATCGGATCTTGTATGGCAAGAAAAGTATTATTGATAATTCTTCTATTAGGAATGCAAGTATTGATGCGATTAAAGTGGCCTTAAAAAAATTTGAAAGTATCTTTACCATTTATTTTTCCTAGCTATTTCTAGAAGTTCTTTAATAATTCTTGGATCATGCTCCTTTGAGCTTAATTGTTTTATTGAAAACCAGCTCTCGTCATAACCTATAAATCCCTTTATTCTATTATTTTTAATGTTTGGTATTCTGGTTCTGTTTGAAAAAATGGATATTAATGTTGCAATTGGCGATATGTTACTTAGATTTTCATACTTAAAGAGACTTTGAGTTATCAGACTAACTGTATTGTTATCTAAAAATTCAATTTCTTTGCTAACTAATTTTGCTGTATTTTCAATATTTCTTGGAATTAATTTTATTTCTTTTTCTAAATAAAATTTAATTATTAATACTCTTAATAAGAGTAGAATTTTTATGTAATTTTTTACAATTTTTGAAGAATCGAGCATATCATTTTCTTTTTTGATTAGGTGTGTTGTGTAAAAATTTTTGTCTTCAAAGAGTTTGTTTATATAAAATGTTATATGTCCGCTACTGATGGCATTAAAATCGTATAAAAATTCTTTTCTTAAGTAGGGATTTGCTTTAATAGAACTAAATATTAATTCTAGGTTATTTTTATTAAGCTCTTTGTTAAAGAGGTCTTTTACAATATTTAAATCAATAGATTCGATGTTTGATAAAACAATAGGAGTAATTATTATGTCGGTTTTTTCTTTAACGTATTGAATAAGTAAATCAGTATCAGATTTAAAATTTTCGTCTATAAATGTTGAAATAGTCTTTTTATTTTCTTCTAGATATTTGATTATTTCAATTTCTTTTTCAAAAACTGATAATCCCTTTATGCTTTCATGATTAAATAAATAATGATACAGGTGTGGAAAATATATTTTTGAATTCATTTGATTATATCCAAAAGTTCAGATGGACTATTTAAAATGTATTTTGCTCCGTTTTTTTTTAATTCTTTTATTGTTCTAAATCCCCATGAAACTCCTATGGGTAAAAATCCTGCATTTTGAGCAGTAATCATATCAACATCGCTGTCTCCGATGTATGCTATTTCCTTTGGTATGAGATTTAATTCTATTATCATGTCAAGTGCATTTGCAGGATCTGGTTTTGCCTCAAATCTTGGTGAGTAGCCTCTCACTTCAAAGAAGTTTATGTCTTTGAATATATCTTTTGATATTATTAATAGTTCTTCATGGTTTTTATTGCTTAAGATTCCAACAGGAATGTTAAGTGAATTTAGTTTTCTTAAAAGTTCTGGTATACCATCATATGCTCTTGTTAGGTAAGAAAGATTTTGATTGTATGCTTTTACAAATTCTTGATAAAGATTATCTTTGAGGTGTTTATCATTTAAGTTTACGTTAAGATGCTCTAAAGTGTTCTCTACTAATTTAGAATATCCTCTGCCAACAAGAGTGTTAAATTCATCTGTTTTAATTTCTGTATATCCTAATTTTTTTAGTGCCAAGTTCATTGAAAATGCAATATCCATGATGCTGTTTATTAAAGTTCCGTCCATGTCGAAAATGCAGGCTTTAATTCTCATATTTTAATCCTTTTGTCATTATCCTAATGTGCCTTCATTTTATCATTATTTTTTGCCTTTTATTAACTTTATTGCATGATTTTTGATATTTTACATTGTTTTTGATTTTTTTTCTGAAAATCTCTTGAAAATATTTGTTTTTAGTTTTAGCATGTCTGGTTAGGGTACAAATAAATGTTATTTACCTTTGTTAAATTTCAGGTTATCTTTAATGCAAGACATATTAATTTTAGATAAAGTTACTAAGCGATATGGTGATTTTATTGCTAATGATAATATTTGTATAAGATTTAAAAAGGGAGAAATACATGCAATTCTTGGTGAAAATGGTGCTGGCAAAACCACCTTAATGAAAATTATTTATGGAATTCACAAGCCCGATAGCGGGAAGATTTTTTTAAGAGGAAATGAACTAAAACTTAAAGATTCAAGCGAATCTATTCGAAGTGGTATTGGGATGGTTTTTCAACATTTTATGTTAATTCCAAAATTTACGGCTGTACAAAATATTATTTTAGGATATGAAGATTCAAAATTTGGATTTATTAATTATGATCGTGCAAAGAGGAGGATACTTAAACTTTCTGAAAGATATGGTTTAAAAATAGATACTGATAAGCCGATTGAGAATTTAAGTGTTGGGATGGGACAAAAAGTAGAAATACTCAAAGTTCTCTATAGAAATGCAGATATTATTATTTTTGATGAACCTACAGCGGTACTTACGCCTAATGAGATTGATGAATTTATGAATATTTTAAAAATATTGGCTGTAGAGGGGCATACTGTAATACTTATTACACATAAAATAAAAGAAATAAAGGCTGTGGCACAAAGGTGTACAATTATGCGTCTTGGGAAAGTAGTTGGGACTTTTGATATTACTAAGACTGATGAGGGGATGCTTACTAAATTAATGTTAGGCAAAGAAACTTTTCTTGATATTTCCAAGAGGCAGATTGTTGATCACACAAATGTTCTTGAGATTAGGGATTTAAGTGTTAAAGATGAACGAGGTGTTTTTAAAGTTAAGAATATTAGTTTTAATCTTAGAGAAGGTGAAATTTTTGGGATAGCTGGAGTTGAAGGCAGCGGTCAAGAAGAATTAGTCGAGGCGATTCTTGGGGTTAGAAATATCTTTAGCGGAGATATAATTAAGAGAGTTGATGGCAAATTTGAATCAATCAAGGGTCTTGGTGTTAAACAAATAATAGATAGGAAAATAGGCCATATTCCATCTGATAGACAAAAGCATGGTCTTATTTTAGATTTTAACATTTTGCAAAATATTGGAATTAAAAGTTTTGATGATGTGAATTATTTAAAAATGAAGAGTAGTGGTATAGGTAATGGTAAATTAAAGGTTAAGTTTTTAAATACTGTTAAAAAACAGTTTGTTAATTTTAATTTAACTCTTCTTAAGAAAATAAGTGAACAACTTGCAGCTTCATTTGATATTATACCAAGAGATATTTTAAGCAAAGTTAAAAATCTATCTGGAGGTAATCAACAAAAGGTTGTTGTTGCACGTGAAATTAATTTGAAACCCGATGTTCTCTTGGCAGTTCAACCTACAAGGGGACTTGATGTGGGTGCTATTGAAAATATTTATAAAAAATTTTTGGAGCAAAGGGATGAGGGTATGACAATTCTTCTTGTGTCTCTTGAGCTTGATGAGCTTGTGAGTATTTGTGATAGAATAGCTGTAATGTATGATGGTGGAATCGTCGGTGTTTTAGAGCATAATTTTGATTCTGGTGTTATTGGAAAAATGATGATGGGTATAGTTTGAATGAAAGTTAATAATTATAAATATAAAGAGGCAATTGCAGTATTTTTAGATTCATCGATATTTATTAATTTTTTTGCATTTTTTTTAGGGATTTTAATTCTTGGGTTAATAGTATTAATTCTTGGGTATTCTCCTTTGAGAATGTACTATATAATGATAGAGGTTATATTTTCTTCTCCTAAACATTTTGCGTATATTGTAAGCTATGCTACGCCATTGATTTTTACAGGCCTTTCGATTGGCATCGCTTTAAGAGTGGGACTTTTTAATATTGGTGTTGAGAGTCAATTTATGATTGGTTCAATTTCAGCTTTAATAGCTGGAATTTTTTTGGATTTTTCTCCTGTATTGCATGTAATTTGCATTTTCCTTTTTGCATCTTTAGTGTCAGGAATTTTAGGTGTTTTAATTGGATATTTAAAGATTAAATTTAACATAAATGAAGTAATTTCAGGGATAATGTTTAATTGGATTTTATTTCATTTGAATAATATAATTATAGATTTGCCCATTATTAAAAAGGATAATAGTGATTTATCTAAACCTATTCGAGAAAGCGCTTTTATTGATTTTTTTGGTTCTTGGAAACTTTCATCTGAGGGACTTGCTTATAGAGCAAAACATCCATTTATTAATGATTTATTAAAGGCCCCTCTTAATTTTGGGATAATTGTTGGGATTATTATTGCTATTTTAATGTGGTTTTTATTGAATAAGACGGTGATTGGGTTTAAAATAAGCTCTGTTGGACGTAATATTGTCGCTTCTTATCGTGTGGGAATTGATATTAAAAAGATTTTGATGTTTACCATGTTTCTTGCAGGTGCACTTGCGGGACTTGCGGGTGCTATACAGGTTATGGGTGTTAATAAGGCAATATTTAAGCTTACTTATATGGAAGGAACAGGTTTTAATGGTATAGCTGTTGCTTTGATAGGAAATAATTCTCCAATAGGAATAATATTTTCAAGTACTTTATTCTCAATTTTGTTTTATGGTAGTAGCAGAGTGCAAAGTTTAATGGGGTTGCCATCTTCAATTGTGTCTTTTATGATAGGGATAGTGGTGATTATGATTTCTGCTAGCCATTTTTTAAGTAAGATGTTTTTTAGGAGTATAAAAAGTGTCAAACGCACTAATATTTCTAATTAGTGAAACGCTCATAAATTCTCAAACCTTAATTTTGGCTGGTCTTGGAGGACTTATAAGTGAGAGATGTGGAATAATCAATATTGGTCTTGAGGGCACGATGGCTCTTGGGGCATTTGTTGGTGCTACAGTTGCATATTGTTATGGTAGTTCGTTATTTGCAATTTTTGCGGGAGGGCTTTCAGGGCTTGTTCTTTCAATTCTTCATGCTATTTTTACTGTTTTTCTTAAATCAGATCAGATAATAACTGGGATGGCTATTAATTTTTTAGGACCATCTGTTGCGATGTTGCTTGGGACTTTTATTTTTGGCTCTGCTTCAACTCCCCCAATAAATATTAAGTTACCTATACTTTTTGACGGAGTTTTGGATAAAAGGTCTCTTGTATTTCAGATTTTTGGTAAGAGATACTCACTCTATATTGCAATAACATGTGTTGTGCTTTTTCATGTTATGTTTAAATATACTAAAATTGGACTTAGGATTAAAGCTAGTGGTGAGGAACCAGAAGTTTTAGAATCTCTTGGAGTTAATGTATTTATGATTAGGTTTTTTTGTGTCCTTCTAAGTGGCTTATTTGCGGGAATTGCTGGAGCAGTTCTCTCTACTGTGATTGCTTCAAGTTATATGCAAGGAATTATTGGTGGGCAAGGTTTTATTGCCATTGTTATGGTGATTTTTGGGAATTGGCAACCTTTTGGAATTTTGATGGGTAGCTTTTTGTTTTCTTTTATAAGAACTTTAGTTGTTATGATATCGCAAGTTTCTTTCTTGTCTTTAATAATTCCTATTAAAATATTAATCATTTTACCTTATGTTGTAGTGATTTTGAGTCTTATGTTTTTTTCAAAAAGAAATTGTGCCCCTAAAGCTTTAGGTTTACCTTATAAAAAAGATTGATTTTTATGTTTATTTCTTTTAATATACAGGTGGAATTATTTAGGGTTTATTTGAGAATTATATTTTTTTGATATAAAGTTATGAGAGATATCTACTTAATTCTTATGTTTGTTAAATTAATTAGGTGAGTGATTAATTTACGAGGTAGGTTTATGTTAAAAATTAAGCACAGGTTTATTGGTTTTTTATTTTTATGTTTGTTGATAACCATATTGTTTTTTTCTTTAATTTTTAAGTTTATTTTGGGTAGTTATTTAGAACGTTATTATAAGCAACTTACAAGAGCTCAAATAAGACGGGCTGCTTTTGCTATGCAGGCTTTGTTAGATACATTTTATATCATAATTGATGGTGCAAGTTCTAATTTAGCTCTTGAGACTATGAGTGACTATTCGTTTATTAAGAATGGTGGTCATATTTTTTCAGAGGTCGAACTAGACAGTCTTAGAGAGAATTCTAAAATAGTTCTTGATGCTGTAAAGGGGAATAAAAAGTATCGAAATCGGGTATATGAAATATTGTTCAATTTAAAGCTTGATACTTTTTATGAAGAGTTTGCATTTCTTGATTTTGAAGGTAAAATAATTGTTTCTACGAGACATGCCAATAATATAGATTTTGGTCAGTCTGAGTCAAATACTGAGTATTTTAAAAAATCTGTAGAAGGATATAAAAAAAGTGAATTAAATTTTATTGGTTGGTATCCTGGTCTTACTGAAGGGATAGCAGGAGAGGTTGCTATTCGATCTCACTATAAAGATAAAAAAACTTCTGCCATAGTTGTTCCTGTATATTCAGCGGAAGATAAAGTGTTTCTTGGTTATTTGGTAGGTTATTTACTTGACGATGTGATAAGAGATAAGTTAGATAGATCTAGATTTGGTTTTTATAACAGAGGAAATTTATTTTATTTAGACCCGTACAATAATCTTGTTAATCCTTTAATAGAGTATAATGAGAGCTCTAAAGTTAGTGCTAAATTTATTAGTATTTTAAAGGATACATTGTCCAAGCCCCCTATGCAATCTCTTGTACCAGGTCAGATACCAGTTTATCAGATTGAAAGAGCGTATTTTCCTGAGATGAAGTTGTATAATTATTATGCCATATTGCCTATTAGCAGTGAACTTGGAAATAATAGTGGAATTCTTGTTGCCAGAATTCCTTATGAAGATATTTATGGGGTTATTGACAGTTTGACTTTTAAATTTATTGTATGTGCTATTTTAGGCATTGTTATATTGGTTGTTATTCTCTCAGTGAGGTTAGAGACAATTATTAGCTTTAGATTAAATTTGGTTAGAAATTTGGTAAAGGAAATAGTTCAAGGAAATTTAGATAAAAATTATGTTATTAATGATAAGTATTCTGATGAGCTTGGTTCATTGGGGTTACAAATTGTTAAAATGAGAGATGCTATTACGGATGCTATTACAAGTGTTCTTAAAAATATTAGTTATGTTAATAAGGCAAGTGTTGAAGTTGCTAATTCAAGTCAAAATTTAAGTTCTAGTGCTTTGCAGCAAGCTTCAACACTTGAAGAAATGTCAGCTAACATTGAACAGATATCATCTGGAGTTGAGATGAGTGTGAATAATTCCCGGGAAACAGAACGAATTGCCTTAATTACTAATGAAAATGCTCAAATAGGAGGTAGGGCTGTTGAAGAATCTGTTGTGGCTATGCAGTCTATTGTTGAGAAAGTCAGTGTTATTGAAGAGATAGCTAGAAAAACTAATTTACTTGCTTTAAATGCGGCTATTGAGGCTGCAAGAGCTGGGGATGAAGGCAAGGGGTTTGCTGTTGTAGCAAGTGAAATTAGAAAACTTGCTGATCTTAGCAAGGAGTCTGCACTTGAAATTGGTGAGTTAGTTGAAGGGAATTCTAGATTGGCAACGGAAGCTGGGTTGATATTTAAGGATATGTTACCTGAAATAGAAAAGACTACCAATCTTGTGAAGAAAATTTTTGAGGGAAGCTATAAGCAGAATGATCAAATTATACAATTTAAAGAAGCTCTTGATCAGGTTGGAGAAGTAGTTCAAGCTTCAGCATCAAGCAGTGAAGAGCTTTCAAGTATGGCTGATAGGATGCTTGAAAAGGCTAAAGAGCTCAAACAAGTAATATCTTTTTTCAAAGTTAAAGATTTTGAGGTTGATGCTTTTGATAAACTTAATGCTGGTGATGATGTTTTGATGACTGGAAACTTTACTTCTTTGAATATGGAGAGTAATTCACCTTTAGGAGATAGTCAAGATGATATACATGATAATTCAAAGGTAAGTTATGAGTCTATTAATAAGAGGGTAGATCCTAAGAAAGCCATTGATGTTATCGATAAAGATTTGGATTTTGATGATGACTTTTCAGATTTTTAGAATTTATTTTTGTAAGAGGTGGTTAACGTATGAAACTGAAAGTTAGGATATTACTTATTGTTAGTATTCTTATAGCAATTTTTATTTCTATATTGTTTTTCGTATTTGGGATGTTGATTAATTCTAGTTTAGTAGCTCAGCAGTTAGATCTTATGCAAAATCTTATTGGAAATGTAAAAAATTCTTTAACCCTTTATCTTTCTTCAATGGAAGAGAGAGTGAAAATTAACTCAATGTATTTAGACTCTTCATCTTTATTTGAATCCATTGCTAGAAGTAAGCCTAAGAGAATGGAAGCTATTTTAGATCAACTTGAGATCTTGGTTAAAACAGGCAAAGGTAGTAACCTGATGATAACCAATAAAAAAGGTGAAATAATATTTACTACTGCTGTCAAAGATAATAGTGATTATGGCATTTCTGTTGCAAATAAAGAATACTTTCTTAAGTTAAGGGGCACTAGTTCTATTTATAACTCTTCTGTGCTTTTAGCAGATTCTGGCTCGGTTGAAGAAGTTTTGATGAGAGATATTTCTGAGATAAGGAATAAATCAGGACAAATTCCTTATTTATTAATAGGTATTCCTTTAAGAGATCATAATACTAGTGATGTTTTTGGCTATTTTATGATCTTTTATGCTATCGATTACCTTTATAATTCATTTAAAGGTATTAGTTTTGGAGCATTGGGCAGCGGTCGTACTATGGTATTTGACCAAACGGGGTCATTTCTCATTCACCATACTTGGTTGCCTGGCGATAACTTAGTTAATGTTAATCCTTACTATGCTAGTGTAGTTAAGAGTACTTCTGAGGATTTAATTCAGAAGAATCAAGAAATTAGTTTTGGGCATTATGTTGACCTTCATGGGCAAAAATTTGTTGGGTTCGCTCAGAAAGTAAAATGCCATTTGTCTAATTTTTCTTTTATAGTATATCTAAGAGCTAATGCTAATGATTTTTATTATATGACTAGACTTACTACTTTTATTTTGGGAATAACTTTTGTAGTGACTTTAGTTATTCTTGGATTAGTTACTATTTATCTTGTAGGTAAACTCAGTGCTGTTTTAAATGGAATTTTGAGTTATTCTGGAAGACTTGCTTCTGGGGATTTTACTGTTTCAAGTTATTCTTTAGAATGGAAAACGTTAGAACTTCATGGCTTATATGAAGATTTGGAGCTTTTAAGGTCTAATTTTTCATCTATTGCCAGAGGAGTTATTGAAAACCTTGATTATCTTTATGAGAATGCAATTCAAATAGCAAATGCGAGTCAAAATTTAAGTTCTGGAGCAGTTGAACAAGCGTCTACATTAGAAGAAATGACAGCAAACATTGAGCAGATATCTCAAGGTGTTACTGAGAATACCGATAATGCTTCTACTACTGAGAGTATTGCTGTTAACACTAATGAGAAAACCAAGGAGGGACATGAATCTGTTACTAAAGCCATTGAGGCGATGGAGGTTATTACAGATAAAATAGGTGTTATTGATGAGATAACAAGGCAAACCAATTTACTTGCTCTCAATGCTTCTATTGAGGCTGCTAGAGTAGGGGATAAGGGTAAGGGATTCGAAGTTGTTGCTGCTGAGGTTAGAAAACTTGCTGATCAAAGCAAGGAATCTGCTAGAGAAATTATTGATATTGCACATAAAAGTTTGACTGTTGCAAGTAAAGCAGGTAATAATTTTGAGCAGATTGTTCCTGGAATGGAAAAAACGGCTGGACTTGTTAAAAATATTACTCGTGAAAGTTATAACCAAAGTAATCAAATTGGACAATTTAAGAATGCAATAGAACAAGTTAGTCAATTGGTTCAAACAACAGCATCAAGTAGTGAGGAACTTTCAGCAATGTCTGAGAGAATGTTAGATAGTGTTAAACATTTAAAAGAGTCAGTAGATTACTTTAAGATTGATAAGTAATTTATAGGGATATTAAATTATCCCTATAAATAATGATTTTAAAAATATATTATATTAGTGTTTTAAGGATTTTAGCTCCGCCTAAGCATTCGTCTTCTTGATAAAATATGCAAAATTGTCCCGGTGAAATTCCATAATCTTTTTCTTCTAGATCAACTTTTATGATATCATTTTTTAACATTTCTATTTTGCATTTTATTTTTTTCTCCCCATGTCTTATTTTGGCACTTAAGTTAGCATTGTTTAATGGTTTGTTTATCCAGTTTGTTTTGTGAACTAAAAATTGTTGCTTCCCTTGTTTCAGGTAATTTGTACTGTTTGAGATGTAAATGATGTTATTTTGAATATCCTTCTCTGTGACAAACCATGGGCCATGGCTGAGTTTGATACCTTTTCTTTGTCCAATTGTAAAAAACCAATACCCATTGTGTGTTCCAAGTATTTTGCCTGTTTCTTGTTCGATAATATTACCTTTAAGTTCTCCTAAATGATATTTTATAAATTCATCATATTTGATTTTACCAAGAAAACAGATTCCTTGACTATCTTTTCTATTTTTATTGGGCAAATCTATTTTTTGTGCTATTTGTCTTATTTCAGTTTTAAATAGGTCTCCTAATGGGAAATGCAGTTTTGATATTTGTTCTCTAGAAAGATGAGATAGAAAATAGCTTTGGTCTTTTATTTTATCTTTGGCTTGTTTAAGTATATAGTGATCATTTTTGTTTTCTGTTTTAGCATAGTGTCCTGTAACAATTAAATCATAATGTTCGTTTATCTTGTCAAAGAATGCACCAAATTTTATTCTTTGATTACAAAATATATCTGGACTTGGGGTATTACCAATTTTTAATTCTTCGATAGCATAAGTTACTACTCTCTTGTAATACTCGTCTTGTAAGCTGATAATTTCGTATGGTACATTAAATTTTTTACATACAGCCTCTACATAATTGATATCTTCTTTCCAAGGGCACTCTCCTATGTAGGAAAGTTCGTCTTCAAGCCAAATTTTTAGATAATAACACTTTATATTTTTATAACCTTTTTGTATCATTGTATAAAGGGCTACAGAGCTGTCTACTCCACCAGATAGAAGTACTGCTATTTGCATAATTTGCTTCTCCTTTCATCATAGCATATTGAACTTTGATGTTTTTATGATCTATAGTATATTACTTGGTAATTATTTTTTTAATCGGGGTAAATTGATGAAAGTAGGTATTAGTGATATTAGAGTTTTTTTGCCTTCAAATTGTTTAAGCTTACATGTTCTTTTAAACAATTCTTTGTATAATTCTGATGAAAATTTTTTTAAGAAATTTAATAGAGCAATTGATGCAACCCTGCAGAAAGCGTTTAGATTTACAAATCCTAATGAAGACAGTGTTACAATGGCTAGCTCTGCTGTTAAACTAATTTTTGATAATAATAATCTTGAGTTAGATAAAATGAGAGTATTTTTAGGTGGAACTGAGACAGGTGTAGATTATTCAAAGTCAATTTCATCTTATGTCTATGGAGCTTTGAAGTTAGCTGGTATTAATTTATCAAATAATTTCTTAACTTTTCAAGTTCAACATGCATGTGCAGGTTCTGCACTTTCTTTGCACAGTGCTGCAAGTATTTTAAGTTATTTAGATAAATCTGAATATGGAATAGTATTTTCTAGTGATATCGCACATTATAGTAATCTTACTACAGCAGAAATTACTCAAGGGGCTGGAGCAACAGCGGTTCTTATTGAGCAAAATCCAAAAGTTTTATCTATTAATTTGTCTGAGTTTGGAGTTTATACTGATGATGTTGATGATTTTTTTAGACCATTTGGAAGTCTTGAGGCTAAGGTAAAGGGACGTTATTCTATTGACTGTTATAATAAGGCGAATGAAGAGGCTTTAGCAAATTTTGCATATAAGAAAAATATGAGTATTAAGGATTTATTTTCTAAATATAGGTTTATTTTACATGTACCTTTTGCACAAATGCCTATAGATTCAATGCATTATGTTTTAAAGAAACATTATAGTGAAGATGAATCTGAGAGAAATGCTTATTTAGAATCAATAGACTTTTATGATTCTGTTGAGGCTTCTAAGGAGGTGGGAAATTTATATACAGGATCAATATTTTTATCTTTAATGTCTTATTTAAAGCGAGTATTTGCAAAAAAGGATATTAGTGGTGAGAGAATACTTTTTTGTTCCTATGGATCTGGTAATATTATGGTTATTTATGAGCTTACAGTTGAAGAGAATGCTCATTGTGTTGTTAAGACCTGGGATATTGATAAAATGTTTTCAGTAAGACATGATGCAAATTTTGATGAGTATAGAGATTTTTTTGAAAATAGGATTATTCCAGGTGAATCTCAAGGTTTTTATTTAAAGGAAATTAGAGAGGATGGATACCGGGTTTATGGGTATCGAGCCTAATATATTAGATAATAAAAAACGACAAATTGAAATTTGTTTAAATAAAGAGGATGTTAATAAAAGTGATAATCTTTTAAATTTTGTTAATTTAAAGCATGATGCACTTAGTGAGCTTAATTTTTGTGAGATAAATACGAGAGAGAGTATATTTGGCTATGATATTGCCATGCCTATTTTAATCTCATCAATGACAGGAGGCGTTAGAGAGGGTAATAGACTGAATAAGTCTCTTGTTAAGATTGCAAATGATTTAAGAATTCCAATGAGTCTGGGATCTTTTAAGCTTGTATTTAAATATCCTGAATATATTAAAGATTTTTCCTTAAAGAAGTATGCTTATAATATTCCTTTATTTTCAAATATTGGTGCTACTCAGTTAAGAGAATTTGGGATTTTTGAAATAATTGAAATGAATAAGAGACTTGAGGTTGATGCCATAATTGTACATTTAAATTCAGGTCAAGAATTAATGAATTTAAGAGGTGAGAGAAACTTTAGAGGAATTAAAGACTCAATTGAGAGGCTTTGCTCTGTATCAAATATTCCAGTTATTGTTAAAGAGACAGGCTTTGGAATTTCTCCCGATTCTGTTATCAGATTGCTAGAGCTTGGGGTTTCTTATGTTGATCTTGCTGGTAGTGGTGGAACTAACTGGGTTTTGGTTGAAGGAATTAAAGATGAAAATTTGGATATTGCGTCTTGTTTTGCTAATTGGGGCATATCGTCGGTTTTAACGTTACTTAGTATTAAAGATTTTTTTAAAGATAGAGTTTTTGCATCAGGAGGGTATGAGACTGGAATGGATATTGCCAAAGGCATTGCGCTTGGGGCTAAATTGGTAGGCATTGCAGCGGCCATTCTAAGGGTTTTTTATGCGGGGGGTGAGGATGCTTTATATAACCTTTTAAAAGGTTATGAATATGTTTTAAAGATGTCTATGCTTTTAAGTAATAGTAAAGATTTGTCACAGTTTAGGTTAAATAAATATTTTTTAAGTCATCCGTTGCCGTTTAATGTTAAGAGCTTTAAAGATTTTTATGAGACTTAGTAAAAATTTTAGAAGTAAAAGTATTTCAGATAAAAAACGAGAGATAAAGAGTCTTTTGAAAATGAATCTTTTTGATTTTTTTTATGATTCTGCTGATGAAGATTTTCTTTGTCACATGATAGAGAATTATGTTGGTTATTTATCCTTGCCCATTGGCATTGTAAAAAACTTAAAGGTAAATGGCAAATATTATACTGTACCTATTGCTACGGAAGAACCTTCAGTTATTGCCGCATTAAATTTTTCAGCTAAGATTCTTGAACATGCTAATTTAAGTTATTTTGTGGGTGAAGTGTTAGGAATTGCTCAAGTTTATATAAAGACAGATAAAGACTTAAGTGATATGTTTCTTAGTCTTTTTGAAAAGATTGATCTTTGGTCTAAGCCTCTTTTGCATAATATGGAACGTAGAGGTGGCGGCTTTAGGAAACTTTCAACTAAGTTTATTAAGGAAATTGGTATTCAAAAATTAAATATCTATGTAGATGTTTGTGATGCTATGGGTTCAAATTTGCTAAATTCAATAGCTGAGAGAGTGGCTCATCATATTACTCTAGAGTTTGGGTATGAGTGTGTTTTAAAAATTTTAAGTAATGATTCGAATGATTTTGCTATAAAAGCTAATTTTAAATTAAATATTAATGATTTGCTTAAAGATAATGCAGAATCTTTGGTTTTGGCTCAAAATATTTCACTTATTTCTAAGATAGGATTTTTTGAAGAGGAACGTGCTGTTACTAATAACAAAGGTATTATGAATGGCATAACAGGTTTATGTGTTGCGACACTTAATGATACAAGGGCTATTGAGGCATGCATACATAAATTTGCTTCAAGAAGTGGTGTATATTTACCTCTTAGTAAATTTTATATTTCTGATGAAAATTTGATTGGAGAGATTGAATTGCCTTTACAAGTTGGCATTAAAGGAGGTTCGGCTGGTTCTCATGAAGCGGCTATATTGAGCTTTAAGATTATGGAGATTGATTGCAAAAAAGAGTTTATGGGTGTTCTTTCTTGTGTTGGCCTTGCAAGTAATTTTGCGGCTTTAAGAGCACTTGCTTTTGATGGAATTCAGAGAGGACATATGAAGTTGCATGTTAATAAAATTTTATATCTTCTTGAAAGAGATTATACTATTTCTAGTGATGAGAGAGAAAAAATATTATTTAAAATGAGTGAGAGTGGGATTTATTCCCTTAATTTTGCTCTTAAAATTTTAGAGGATTTAAGAACATAGTGTGAAGATTAGATGTAAGGTAAATCCTAGTTTGGCATTAATTAAGTATTGGGGGAAGAGAGATAAATTTTTAAATATTCCAGCTACTTCAAGTATTGCTGTAAGTGTTGATAAATTTTATTCAATAAGTGAACTTGAATTGTCATGTAAGGATGAAATAATTTTAAATTCAAGGGCTGTTGTATTGAGCGAGAGAGAAATAAATTTTTTTAACCATGCAAGAAAAATCTTAAATAAGCCAAATGTTGGGTTTAGGGTAATTAGTGAAAATAATTTTCCAACAGCCGCAGGACTTGCAAGTTCAAGCTCTGGTTTTGCATCTATTGCTGCTTGTATTTTAAGATATTTTAATCAATATTCTCATCAAAAAGCTTCACAGCTTGCAAGAATAGGTTCAGCGTCGGCCTCAAGAGCTATTTATGGTGGATTTACCTTTTTAAAGGAAGGTGCAAGGAGTGCATTTCAGTTGGATAGTTTTAATTGTTTTAGTGATTTGTGCATAATATTTGCTATAGTTGATAGCAGAAAAAAAGAGATTTCTTCAAGGGTTGCCATGGAGATTTGCAAGCAAGAGAAATTTTATTGGGGTGCTTGGATTGAGTCCAGTCGTAATATATTTAAGGAAGCTTTGTATTTTTTTTTAAAGGGAGATTTTAATGGATTTGGTCTTAAAATTGTAAAGAGTTATCAGTGTATGTTTGCTTTAATGTTATCATCTTCCATTATTTATTTTAAAAGTAATACTATAGAATTAATCAAGTATATTGCCGATCTTAGAAGTAAAGGTATTCCTGTTTTTGAAACGATGGATGCTGGGCCACAGGTTAAGGTGTTGTGTTTAAAGAAAGATTTGGAATTAATTTTGACTAAACTTACTAGCAATTTTAGAGATGTTAATTTTATTGTTTCAAAAATTGGAAGTGGTTTAGAATGGATATAATTAGTTTTTCAGTGCCTGGTAATTTACTTTTAATGGGTGAATATTTTATTTTGGAAGAAGATGGTTTTGGACTTGCAATTGCAATAAAAGAAAGAGCTTATTTTTCTTTTAAACGAAGTGATGCTTGGCGTTTTTTTGCTAAAAAAACCAAAATTGATGATTTTACTTTAATAAAAAATAATGATGATTTTGTTTGTAGGATGTTTAGGTATTTAAAACAGAAATATTTTGCTAATTTAGAAGATTTTTCCTTTGATGTTTATATTGATACAAGTAATTTTTTTTTAAATAGTGGTGTAAAAAAAGGATTTGGTTCGAGTGCTGTTATTGCTGTTGGGCTTGTATGTGGAATCTTTTTGATTTTGAATAATAATTATTTTGTTAAAGATAAAATTTTTATGTATTGTCTAGAAGCTTATAGGTATGCTCAAGGAGGTATAGGTAGTGGATATGATATTGCTACTAGTCTTTTTGGTGGAGTTGTTCAGTTTAAGGGTGGAGATCTTCCTTCATATGAGCGTTTAGAGAATATATATTTTAATAATTTTTATTTAATGCGAGGTCCTAGTCCAGTTAAAACTACTAGTTCGATTATTAAATATTATGAACATAAGGATTCTTTAATGAGTTTTATAAAAGATATTAATATTGTAATGAAAAAAATTGTTCTTAATATTAGCAATTCTTCTGATTGTTTATTGTCTAGTTTGAAATTGGCAAAAAATATAGGATTAAACATTGGGGAAAAGATAGGCATTTCTGCTAATTTGCCTTTAAATCTTGCTTATCTTGAAAATGAATGTACTTTAATTAAGGCTTTGGGTGCTGGCAATGAAACTTTTTTAGTCTATGAGCCAAATTTTGAAGTTTTTGAACAATTTAATATTGAACCAATAAATCTAGATTTAGATGGTGTTAAATTTCAGTAAATGTTTATAATAAAAAAGCCTTCTAAAATACTGTTTTTAGGAGAACATAGTGCTGTATATGGTTTTCCAGTGATTGGTGCTACGATACCTCTTTATATGTACTTAGTTTATACATTTTCTGGTTCTTGGAAATATTTGGGAGTTCCTTCTTTAAAAATAGACGAGGTAATACATTTTATTAATAATAGATTTAATAAAGTCCGACCCATTGAATTTTTAATATTTTCCCAGATTCCAGTTGGATTAGGATTTGGTTCCTCTGCTAGTCTTAGTTTATGTTTTGCTGAATATATTGTAAGTCATGATGAATATCGTACTTACGATAAAATTTTGTTGGCAAGGGAAATTGAAAATATTTTTCATGGAAGATCTTCTGGGATGGATGTTTTTCTTGTTGAGTTAGATGGAACTTTTTATTTAGAGAGAAAAAATGGATCTTTCAGTTATAGAAGAATAGCATTTTGTAATTTTTATTTTCTGATTGGAGCAGTCAGAAGGGAATGTACAACAAATAAAATCATATCTGATTTGAATTACAGAATTTCTCTTGATAATAGTCAATTTGAAATTATTGAAAAACTTGGTTGTATTGTTAAGAATTCTTATGTTGCTTTTAATAAACGCGATATTCTTTCATTGACGAATAATATGAATGTTGCGAATAATTATTTAAATTCTTTGGGTTTATCTTCAGGTACGCTTGATTATGTAATAGAAAAAGGTAGACAATTTAAGGCTCTTTCTGGCAAATTGAGTGGTGCTGGTAGGGGTGGGGCTTTTATTTTGCTTTTCCAGGATAAAAATGATGCTAGCTTGTGCTTGGAGGAATTAAGTAAAGATTTAGATAGGAATAATATCAACTTGATCTTTCCACTTAAAATATTTAAGTTTTAATGCATAAAGACATATACGAAAAATGTTTTTAGAAGCTAATAAATTATATGTTATGTAGTGTTTTTTTAGTAACTTTATAGCAAACAGCATGCTTTAAATCCGCTTGAATAAAGTAATTTTGGGTTCAGAGGGATTCGAACCCCCGACATCCTGCTTGTAAGGCAGGCGCTCTGACCATCTGAGCTATGAACCCTTTTGATACTGGAAAACATTATATAAAATAAATTTGATTTATGTCAATTTATTCAGAATTTTTCTCCGAAAAGAACTACAAATATGTTTTTTTTATCTTTTGTTCGTAGTACACATCCTCCCATTTTACTTGTGTCTTTATTTAAAAGAGCTTTTTTGTGTTTTTTGCTTTTAAGCCAAGCTCCAGTTACATCTTTGACATCCATCCCTGCTGCTAAAATCTCTCTTATCCTACAAAAGTGTTTATCATATTTTTTGACTCTTTGCATGGGAGTTGTGCCAAAGAGTGTATGAGTTAATACTTTATTTTCATTAAGATTTATTGCATATTCTTTTGTCACTATCTCAAGAGTTTTATCTATTTCTAGCTTTTTTAAGTGTAGATCATTTCTTAATTGGTGAATTGATGAATAAAGAAATTCTAAGTCTTCATTTATACCTAAGAGTGTAAATTGACTTGTAAAAATTAAAATAATAGAAATAAATTTCTTTTGCATAATAAGCCTACTTGTACTAAAATAATGTCATTATAACATATATTTAATTATTTTAAGTAGGAGGATAATATGGCAAATCATTTAAATTATTTGAAGATAGATGATTTAGATAAAATAAATTTAAAACTTCAAGAATTGTTAGCAGGTCTCCATGTTTTTTATGCTAATTTGAGAGGTATTCATTGGAACATAAAAGATATTAATTTTTTTGTAATTCATAAAGAAGCCGAAAAACTTTATGATTATGTTGCAGAGGTTATCGATATTTTAGCTGAGCGATCTAGAGCACTTGGGTATGATTCTGAATTTAGATGTTCTGAATTCATTAAGAAATCATTTATTAATGAAATTAATTTAGATATCACTTCAAGTCTTGAACCTTCAATTAGAAGTATTGTTTGTAATCTTAATGACATTCTTGAAAATATGTCTAACACAAGGTGTTTTGTTGATAGCACATCTGATTATGGGACGGCTAATATTTTGGATGATATTATTGTTTCTTTTGAAAAGTATTTATGGATGTACAGAGCTTTGTTAAGTGATTGTAAGTGTTCATGTCATAAGAGAGAGTGCTGTAGTGAAAAACATTAATCTTGTGATATGATGTAAAAATGCTTTTTTATATTTATTTTGTATGTCTTAATTAAATATAATTATGATTTAATTGAAGAAAGCTATAGCAGGATCTATAGCTTTTATGGTGTTTGAGGACTTTATGGAAATTAGAAATATTGGGATTATGGCACATATTGATGCTGGCAAAACTACTACTACAGAAAGAATTATATATTATACTGGTAGAACTCATAAGATAGGCGATGTTGATTCTGGCAATACTATTACTGATTGGATGGCACAAGAACAAGATAGGGGTATTACAATTAGCTCTGCTGCTATTACTTGCTATTGGAAAAATCATCAGATAAATATTATTGATACTCCTGGGCATGTGGATTTTACAGCTGAGGTTGAAAGATCTCTTCGTGTTCTTGATGGAGGAATTGTTGTTTTTAGTGCTGTTGATGGAATTCAGGCACAAACTGAAACGGTTTGGAAACAGTCATCAAAGTATAGTATTCCAAGACTTGCTTACGTTAATAAGATGGATCGTGTAGGAGCGAATTTTTTTAAAGTAGTTGAGGACATAAAAAATAAATTTGGTATAGTTCCGATAGTTTTACAAATTCCAATTGGGAGTGAGAATAACTTTGAAGGAGTAATAGATATTATTCGCAATAAAGAATTGCATTTTGAATTTAGGGATGGCAAACCTATTGTGCTTGAGAGTGTGGTTCGTAAAGAATTTGTTGAAAATGTTAAAATTTTCAGGGAAAATTTAATAGATTCTATTAGTAATTTTAGTGACAAAATTACTAAACTTTTTCTTGAAAATTCTGTTATTGATGATTCGCTCATAATTGAAGAGATTAGAAGATGCACTATTAGTGGTTTTATTATTCCTGTTTTGATGGGAACTAGTCTTAAAAATATTGGTATAGAGCCTTTAATAGATGCAGTTGTAGATTATCTTCCAAGCCCTTTTGAAAAAGAAATTAGTGCTTATTCTTTAAAAACGGATAGAAGTGTATTAATTGATCCTAAAAATGAAAAAAGGTTATCTGCACTTGTGTTTAAGGTTCAATATTGTAGTGCAATTGCTGCGCATCTTTATTTTATTAGGGTCTATTCAGGGGCACTTAATTCGTCTAAAAGGATTGTTAATATTGCTAAAAATAAACGTGAAAAATTTACAAGGATTTTTCGGGTTTTTTCAAATAAAAATGAGCAAATTGATGAAGTCAAAGCAGGAGATATTGGGGCAGTTATTGGACTTAAATATTCTACAACGGGAGATACGCTTGTTGAGGAAAGTAATGAGGTTGTGCTTGAGCCTTTAGTATTTCCAGAACCAGTTGTCTTAATATCTATTGAGCCAGAGAAAGTATCTGATGATATTAGGCTTAAAGAAGCTCTTGAAATTATTGCTAAAGAAGACCCTACTTTTAGTTATAAAGAAAGTAAAGAAACAGGACAATTATTGGTATCTGGAATGGGTGAACTACATCTTGAAATTATTATTATGAGAATTAGAGATGATTTTAAGCTTAATGTTTATACAGGTAAACCCCAAGTAAGCTATAGGGAGAGTTTAAGTTCGACAGTTAATGATGTATTTGAGTTTGTTAATATATTTGCAGGTAAGGAACTGAATTTAAAAATTGGGATGATTGTTAGTCCTCTGGTGAGAGGTGAAGGAAATAAAATAGAATTTGAGTGCGATGTTGAGCCTTTGTTCAAGGCTGCAATATTAAAGGGTATAACTTCTTCCTTTGCAAGTGGTATTATTGGATATCCGATTATTGATGCAGGAATTAAGATTACTTCATTAAATTATGATAAGTCCAAAGTTAATGAATTTGTCATTGAGTCAATAGCGAGTCTTGCTTTTAATGAATTTTTTAAAAGGGCAAATCCTATTAAGCTTGAGCCAATAATGATGTTAGAAATTAGAACTCCTATTGAGTATACTGGGGAGGTTATTTCTACATTGAATTTTATTGGTGGAATGATTCATTCTATTAGCAACATTGAGAACTATGAGATAATCAAAGCCGAAGCGGCTTTTGAAAAACTTTTTGGGTATGCCTCGATTTTAAGAAGTGCTACTAAAGGTAGAGGGATTTTTACCATGGAATTTTCGTATTTTAAAGAAAAATGTGAGTGATCATTTTTTTTTAAATATTTATAAATCAATTTATGCATAAGTTTATGTCTTTAAATTATAAGGTACATGTTTATTTGATATTTTATTTTCTCTATTCTTTTAAAGTTTTAGCAGTTATGTCTTTTGGTTATGAGTTTTAAAATTTGTATTTTAATATTTTGTTGGATTGTTTCAATTATTAATAAATATAAGATATTTTTTATTCTTAAAAAAGATTTTTTTTGTCTTGTAAGTGCTACTAGAATATTAGAGTGATTTTTTGATATTATGTCTTATTATTAATATTTTTTTATTTTAAAAATAAAGGAGGTTGTGTTATGCAGGGTGAGAACATGGTTTCAATTAGAGGTGGTAATAGAAAAAAAATACTCCTTAGTTTAAAGAATATGCAATATTCAAGGACAGATTTGGCACGTAAATTATCATTGACAAATGCGGCTGTGACAATTCTTACTAATCATATGATTAAGGAGAATATTTTAGTTGAAGTTGGTTCAAAAGAATCAGGCATTAAAAAGCATGGACGAAAAGAAATACTTCTTGATATTAATAAAGATTTTGCATATTCGATGGGAGTAATTATTTCAAGTAATTATTTTCAAATAGGAATTGCAAACCTTAAATGTGAGGTTTTAATAAGTGAGACTTATTCTTTTGAACCACCAGTTAGCGCTTATGAGATTTTGGAAAAAATTAAAGATCATATGATTGAGATTATCTGGAAACATAATTTTTCAAGGGATAAATTTATTGGGTTGGGATTTAGTATTACTGGTATAATTAAGGATAAGGAATCTGGTATTGTTAATGATAGTCATGGTGCATGGATTGAGAAAGATGTGCCTGTTAAGGCTATATTAGAAGAATATTTTTCACTTACAGTGTATCTTGAAAGTTATGTTAAAAATCTTTCTCTTGCTGAATTTATGGGTAAGAATGTAGATAACATTATGTTTTTCGATTATACAGATACCGCAGAGCTTTCTATTTGGTCTGGTGGTAATGTTTATGCTGGTTTTAATAATAAATCTGGTATGGTTAGTCATATGGTAATTGATTATAGAGGGGAGAAAAATTGTCCTACATGTGGAAATAAGGGGTGTGTTAATATGTTGATATCTAATTTTGCACTTCAGCGTTTGATTTCAAAAGAGTTTATGAATGGAGAGATTCCTGAGCTTTATGACAAGTATGAGAGTAGGCTTAAAAAAGTTACGATATATGACATTTTTGCTCTTCATGATAAATATGAGTTTATATATAAAATAATGGAAAATACAGTAAAATACTTAGCAATAGTTATTATTAATATTCAAAGGGTTCTTGATTTTAATTATTTAGTGCTTTATGGACAAAGTTTTAAACTTAAGAGTTTTTTTGATTTATTAAAAAAAGAAATAAAAAAATTGAATAAAGAGAGTATAATATTAAAGCTTAGTTCTCTAGATACGGAAGTATCTGTTGTTGGTCCTGCTTCTAGTGTTATATTCAATAAATTCTATTTGACTGGAGGAGATATTGATTAATATTTTCTTTTTTTGTATTGTATATTTTGTAGGATTTTTTACAAATGAAGGTGATTTTTAGTGTTTGAGAATTTAGGTGCGGGTTTTAGAGATTTTGTAAAGTATATCTCTGGAAAATCTGTGATAAATGAGAAAAATATTGAAGCAGCCATTGATACTATTAAAAATGCCTTAATTGAAGCCGATGTTAATTTAAGAGTTGTAAGACGTTTTATAAATTCTGTAATCGAAGAGGCAAAGGGGATTAAGGTTTTAAGAAATATTGATCCTAAGTCTCAGTTTATTAAGATTGTTAATGATAATCTTATAGATTTCCTGGGCGATAAGCATTCTGAGCTCGTTTTAAATCCCATTAACAAATTATCATGCATTCTTATGCTTGGTCTTCAAGGTTCTGGAAAAACTACAACATGTGCAAAGCTTGCGATGCGACTTAAGTCAGAGAATCGAAAAGTTCTTCTTGTAGCTGCAGATACTTTTAGAGCTGCAGCGGTTAATCAGTTAAAGATTTTGGGTGTGCAAGTTGGTGTTTCTGTATTTTTTCTTGAGGGTGAGAGTGATCCTATTAAAGTTGTAAAAAAATCCATTGAATATGCTAAAACAGAGCTTTTTGATACTGTAATAATAGATACTAGAGGGCGTCTTGAGGTTGAAGATTTATTATTAAGAGAAATAATAAAGATAAGGGATATTGTGGCCCCTACGGAGACAATATTAGTTGCAGATGCAATGACGGGTCAGAGTGCTGTAAATATTGCTAAGGAATTTAATGATAGTGTTGGGATTACGGGTGTAATTTTTACAAAATTTGATTCTGATGCTAGAGGTGGTGCCATATTATCACTTAAGACTATTTGTGGAGCACCTATTAAATTTGTTGGAGTTGGAGAAAAACCTGAGGATCTTGATGTTTTTTATCCAGATAGAGTTGCTTCACGAATTCTTGGTATGGGAGATATTGTTAGTCTTGTTGAAAAAGCTCAAAGTGTTATAGATGAAGAAGAGGCCTTACGACTTGAGGAAAAATTTAAGAAAGACAACTTTAATTTTGAGGATTATTTAAATCAGTTTAAATATATGCGTAATATGGGTGGAATTTCTAGTTTGATAGGGATGCTTCCGGGTGTTTCATTAGAAATGTTAAATCGTGGTATTGATGAAAGAGAACTTAAAAGGGAAGAGGCCATCATTTTGTCTATGACTAAAAAAGAAAGGTTAAATCCTGTTGTTTTAAATAATCTTTCAAGGAAGAAAAGAATAGCTTTGGGAAGTGGGACAACAGTTTTCGAAGTAAACAAGCTTATGAAAAAATTTAGTCAGACCGTTTTGATGATGAAAAAAATGAAAAATAAGAGTTTTCAAAATAAGATAGCATCTCTTTTTGGAGATAAAGGAGGAATGGTAAATTGAGTGTTAGGATAAGATTAAAGAGGATGGGGGCAAAAAAGAGGCCTTATTATCGAATTGTAGTCATGGATTCTACTTCGCCTAGAGATGGACGAGCCATTGAAGAGCTTGGGTATTATCATCCTGTTGAAAAGCAAAATCAAGTCAAAATCAATGAGGATAAGTTTAAAGATTGGATAGGCAAAGGAGCTATTCCAAGTGATACGGTTAAAAAAATTTTGAATAAAAGTAATTTTAAAGTTGAGAATTAGGAGGACTTAATGAAAGAATACGGTAATGAAATTGAGCTTGTAGAATTTGTAGTCAAATCTCTTGTAGATAAAAGAGATGAGGTTAAGTTAAATGTAGTTGAAGGTGAAAAATCAACTATTTTAGAATTAAGAGTTTCTGCAAATGATGTTGGGAAAATAATTGGGAGAAGAGGACGCATTGCAAGGGCTATTAGGACACTCCTTAGTGCTTGTGCTGCAAAAACAAATAGGAGAGTTCAACTAGAAATTTTGGACTAATTTGTGTTTGTAAAAGGCATAATATTGTCATCTTATGGAATTAATGGATATGCTAAAGTTAAGAGCATATCCAATGGTTTTTATGATTTTTTTGATTTAAAGGGTAATAAATTAGTTTTAAAAAAGAAATGTTGCTCTTCAATTGAAGTTAAAGTTGAAGATGTATCTTTAATGAATCATTCATTGTTATTGAAATTTGAAGAATTTAATACTCCTGAGCCTATCAAGGGTTTAATCGGCTTTGAGTTATGGGTAAATGATGAATTTGCATCTAAATTAGAAGAAGGTGAGTATTACTTTAGCGAGTTTATTGGTTATAAGCTTGTTAATAATGGAAAAGAATTGGGAGTTGTTGTATCTTTTTTTGAGTGTGTTACGTCAATTCTTTTTGAAGTTAAAGTTGGAAGTAAATTATTTTTTGTTCCCTTTTTAGATATTTATCTTGGAGATATTGATCGAGAATTGAAAACTATTGAGCTTAAGGTATTAGATCTCTTAAAATGAAAATTACTATTCTCTCTTTATTTCCTTCAATCATTACTCCATTTTTTGAAAATTCAATAATGAAAAAAGTTATAACTAAAGGCATTATTACTTGTGAAGTCATATCTATTCGTGATTTTTCCGATGATAAACATAAAAGATGTGATGATATTCCTTATGGTGGAGGTGCTGGTATGGTTTTAAAAGCCCAACCTATCTCTGCTGCTCTTGATTATGTAAATGCAAAAGAAAAAACCACAATATTTGTAAGTCCGTCTGGATTGAAATATAATCAAAAATTGGCTTATGACTTGTCAAAGAAAAATGAACTTGTTATAATTTGTGGAAGATATGAAGGGATTGATCAACGTATAATTGATTTGTATGTTGATTTTGAAATTTCAGTTGGAGATTATGTATTATCTTCAGGTGAGGTTGCTGCTCTTGTCATAATAGATAGTATATATAGATTGTTAGAAGGTGTAATAAATCCGAATTCCTTGCTTGAGGAATCTTTCAGTTGTGAGTGTGGCTTGCTTGAGTATCCTCACTATACTAGACCTTATGAATTTAAGGGATTAGAAGTTCCTAATGTGCTTCTTTCAGGTCATCACGAGGAAATAAGAAAATGGCGATTTATGAAGTCTATTGAAAAAACAAAGAAAAATAGATATGATTTGTACCTTAAATATTTGGAAATGAGAGGAGAAAATGATGGATTTAATAAGAAAAATTGAGGCTAAAGGAAAGAGAATAGAAAATTTTGATTTTAGGGTAGGAGATACTATACGTGTTAGTTATAAAATAATTGAAGGCACTAATGAGAGAATTCAAAATTTTGAGGGTCTTGTTATATCTATTCAAAATAAAGGTATTGGACAAACTTTTTTAGTTAGAAAGATTTCTTCAGGAATTGGAGTTGAGAAAATTTTTCCTATGCATTCACCTATTATAGAAAAGGTTCAAGTGTTAAAGCGAGGGAAGGTAAGGCGAGCAAAACTTTACTACATGAGAGATAGAATTGGTAAAGCCGCTATGAAGGTGAAAGAGCGTCTTGATATTAATAGGCTTAAATAATACTTAAGTATTTAAAATTACTTTAAACAAAAAATGTCCTTTAAATGGAAAATTGGAAGTTATTAAGTCTTTTGGTGTTAATTAAGTGGCATGTATTTTTTTAGGCAGTTATTTTGAATTAAAGAGTAATTTTCCATTTAAAGTTGGTTTTAAGTATTTTGCTAAGATGGTTAGCACTTTAGGTAATTTTTTGATTCATGTTAATTATACATCTATATTTAGAGATTTAGATTTATTTGAGATTGATGATAAGTTTGTATTTAAACGAAGAGGTAATTCTTTCGATCAAAACACTAAAAAATTATTTAGGAATATTTTGCTAATATAAAAGATGAGTTTGTTTTAAAGTTTTTTTTAATTTTGTATAATCAAATTATAACAGAACATTATTTTATGCAAATTTATAATTGTTTTGGCAGTAAATTAAGAATAAGAGAGCATGATAATAAACTACTAATTTTTATTGAAAACGATAATAATTTTATTATTTCAATTTCCTTTAAATTTATGGAAGCTATTGGTTTGTTATTTTTATTTTTTTATAAAGATTTAGAAATGCTTTATAAGTGGAGTTTTGTTTGTTTTTTTGATGAACAAGAAAAAATTATTTGTAAGATTAATCACTTCGAATCTGGTTCTATATATAAGAATATATGCAGATTTTGATTTAAATAATATTGTTAGAGAGCTGAAAAGTTCTCTTTTTTGTTATAATATAACTGAGATAAAAATATTAGATTCAATTCAAAATTTGAAAATTTTGAATTGAGAAGTAATAGTAGCTAAGAGTATTAATTATAAGATATGAGATAAGATATGCATGGAGAAAAATTAGCTTTATGATTAAATATGATATTAAATTTTCAGCGTTTTCTATTTTAGCTAAGACTAGAGGAGAGAAGGTTGTACGTATAAAGGGGCTTGCTTAAGTGATAGGGTATTCCTATTGTGGAGGATAAATATTTATCTGAGAGCTTATTTTTGTTTGATGAGGATTATTTTATTGATTCTAAATATTTCAAAGTAGTTACACATATTTTATCTGTTGTTTATAAATTGAAGAGTGAGAAATTATGAATAGTAGACAAATTGGAAATCGTGGTGAGGTTTTTAATTAAAAATATTTGTTTGAAAATCTTAATAATTTTTATTTTGTAGAGGTAAAATCTTGAAATGTTTATCCATTTGAAAATTTAGAATATTCAATTAATGGAAAAAGATGACAACTATGGTGAGTATAGTATTAAAATATATCACATCTAGTGATTTGAGGTCATTTGTAATATTTTTTGACATTGTGTTTAATTTTAAGAGATTATTTATTTGTTTTATATAATTGAGGGAGATAGCATTGAAGTTTAATCTAAATAAAGCTTGTGGCAATGATTTTAGAAAGGTAAAGAAAGTTCCCTATTGGAAAATGAGAAAAGTAAAATCTGAGCTTAAGAAACAAAATGTTGTGGTTTTAAATACTAATGATAATAAATCTTTGGGTATTAACTTTAATGACCAAAAAAGTTATAAGGGTAATAAACAAAAAGGTTTTAGTAAAGACCGCAGATTGCGTATAAGGTTTAAAGAAGTATGTCCTATTTGTGAGAAACCTATCAGGGATATTATTTCTTGTATGTCTATGAAGTTGAATGGTGAAGATAAACCTATACATTTTGATTGTGCTATTGATAAATTGAAGTCTGAGAATGAGCTTTTTAAGAATGAAAGTTTATTGTATAGGGGTGTTGGTAAATTTTTTGTTATTGACAAGTCTGTTAGAGGAAATAGTTTGGCTTTTAAGATAGTCAGGGAAATTGATTTTGAAAATTTAGAAGGTTGTCCTAATTGGCGAAAAAAAATTCTTCAAGATATGAATAAAGGATTTAAATTTTATTAATTATGAGAGTAGCATTATTTCCTGGGTCATTTGATCCTATTACTTGGGGACATATTGATTTAGTAAAAAGAGCATCATTAATTTTTGATAAGGTTATTGTTCTTGTTGCTAATAATAGTGCTAAGAGTTATTTGCTTAGTGATGTTGAAAGATATGAACTTACTTTTGAGGTTATTGCATCTTTAGGATGGTCAAGAATTTTTGTAGATAGGTATGATGGAATTATTTTGGATTATGCTTTAAAAAATGATATTGGTTTTATTGTTAGGGGTGTTAGGGCTTTTCATGATTTTGAATTTGAATTTGAAAGATATGTTGTTAGTAGCAAGCTTAGTCCTTCAATAGACATAGTATTTTTGCCTAGTAGTGATAAATATCTGTTTGTAAGATCAGATCTTGTTAAAGAATTGATAAGGAACAAAAATTTTGATCTTTCAAGTTTTATCCCGGATCTAGTGCAAAAAAAGTTGAAATCTAAGTTTATTGACAAATTATCTTAATAATATATATATTATTAAGATATGTTTGTTTATGTTTAAGGAGACAAAGAGATGGCTGTTCCAAAATTTAAGCCTTCAAAGTCTAGAAGTAGGACGAGGCGCAGTATAAATATGAGGAAAAAAATACCTCAATTTCAAGAGTGTTCAAATTGTGGTATCCTTGCAGTAAGGCACAGAGTATGTGTGAAGTGTGGTTATTATAGAAATAGTCAATATTTAGAATTAGGATTGTAGTTTGAACGAGGAATGTTTGTTTATGGATCAAAGTGAGATTTTTAAAAAGGTTAGATCTATCATATCCGAGCAGCTTGATAAAAAAGAGGATGAAATTACTATGGAATCTAGGTTCGTTGAGGACCTTGGTGCAGACAGTCTTGATATTTATGAACTTTTATATCTACTTGAGGAAGCATTTGATGATAAGATTCCAGAAAATGAGGCTAGTGAATTTGAGACTATAGGTGATGTTGTTGCTTTTATTGAGAAAAAAAAGGATTAGATATCATGAGTTCTGCTGTAATTAAGTTGGATACAGATCGGAGAAAAAAGTTAGATGAGTTCTTAATGAGTTTGCATATTGATTTTAATGATATTGATTTGTTAAATATGTCTTTAAGTCATTCATCATATGCAAATGAATTTGACCAAAAATATGCTAATAATGAGAGATTAGAGTTTTTAGGAGATTCTGTTCTTAATCTTATTATTACAGATTATTTATATAGATTTTATCCTGAAAAGAGTGAAGGTGAGCTTAGTAAGGCTAGATCTTATATTGTTAGTGAAGAATCGCTCTCTAGTATCGCTCGAGAACTTAATCTTGGCAATTATATTTTGCTTGGTAAGGGTGAAGAGAATAATGATGGACGCAATAAGAAGGGTATTCTTGCAGATGCTATTGAGGCTTTTGTTGGTGCACTTTATCTTGATGGTGGGTTTTTAAAGGTTTTGGATTTTGTCATAGAGCTTTTTGAAGTTCACATAAGGTTAATGTTTAATCGTGGTGATTTTAAAGATTATAAGAGTCTTTTGCAAGAATATGTTCAAAAAAAATATAAAATTTCTCCCACTTATAAGTTGGCTAAAGAGTTAGGTCCTGATCATAATAAGGTTTTTTGTGTTGAACTTTATGTTAATGATAAATTTATATCTAATGGTAAGGGGAAGTCTAAGAAAGAGGCTGAGATGATAGCAGCTGAGATGGCACTTAAGAATATTGCACATATTGCTCTTTAATTTTTTTGATTAAAAGTTCTTTTTTATTTAATTTGGGATTGTTTAGTACCTCTCTTAATAAGTATTCAAGGATTTTTCCGATGTTTTTGTTTTCTGTTAATTTAAGGTTTTTGATGTCGTTGCCATTTATTTTTAGTTCTTTTAAAGACAAGGGATCTTTTAGTAATTTTTTGCTTCTTATTTTGTTTATTATAAATTTAAGTTTATGATCTTTTCCTTTAAGAGCCTTATATATGTCGAGTATTTCCTTATAGTTTTCTCTGGTGGCTTTGCTTAATAAGATTCTTATATCATGTAATTTTTTAATTTTTAAAGTGTTGATTTCATTAATAGCGATTTTATATATTAGTATTAATTTAATGTCTTTATTTGAAAATCGAAGTGATTTTAAATTTTCTATTAAACATGGTATATCTTTTTTTATTGTAAAAATAACTATTGCTTTTAAATAAAATTTATTTTTATTTAAAAGAGTAATTTTGTTTTTTAATTTTTTGTTTATTTCTGTGTTGAAAAAGTATTTAAAGAAATTTAATTTTTGTAGATAATTGATTCCTTTTATTGGATTTTTTCCTTCTAGAAGTTTAATAAATTCGTTGTTTATTCTTTCTTTTGATAGAGATAAGATATTTACTTTTTTATATTTCATGGAAATTAATGTATTTTTATCGATTGTGAAATTAAGTGTGGATGCAAATCTTGCAGCTCTTAGTATTCTAAGAGCATCTTCTTCAAATCTTTTGTTTGGGTTTCCTATACATCTTATTATTTTTTTGTTAAGGTCTTGTTTTCCTTTATAGTAATCTATTATTTTATAGTTAAGTATATCCATTGCGATTGAGTTTATTGTAAAATCTCTTCTTTGAAGATCTTCATTTAAGTTTTTTGTAAATTTTATGTTTTTAGGGGCTCTTTTGTTTTCGTAGTCTATATCTATTCTGTAAGTTGTGACTTCAAAAATTTTTTTATTAAAAATTATGCTTATTGTACCATGTTTTATTCCTGTTTGCACATTGTTTGGAAATAGTTTCATTATTTCTTCTGGAGTTGCATTTGTTGTAAAGTCAAAATCATAAGGTATCTTTTTAAGAAGTAAATCCCTTAAAGCACCTCCTACTAAGAAGAATTCATAATTATGATTATTAAAGATTTTACTAATTCTTATTATGTCTTTAGTATTAATACCTAGATTCATATAGAAATATATTATAGTTGAAATATTATTTTTTTTAAGGTTAAAATATAGTTTTAGTTTATTCTTAAAATATCATAAAATAATATTTGTTTGATGTATATTTAAACATTTATAAATGGGGTTTTATGAACAAGAGTAATGTTAGTATATATGATTCTATTGATAAGCTTTCAAAGGATTCAAGGTCTAAATTGATGAAAGAGATTAAAGAGAATTTAAGCCTAAATTCTCTATTGTTGTCTGAAGATAATTCTAATTACTTATATTCAGATGTTTCCATGCAAATTGATGATTTTTTGTCTGAAAAATTCATGGAAGAGTCATTTTGGGTAAAAATATGGGTGTATATCTTAAAATTTTTTCAAAAAGATAAAACTACAGAGGATATTTATAAAATGCATCTTTTAAAAAGATTAGAAGATCATGTTAATAATATGTATGAAAATCCTGTCATAGATTTTAAAAAAAGATATCTACGTATAGGGTTTATAGAAATGTTTTTTGAACTTTATTGCCATTTAGTTAAACTTAAAGGGTATTTTAAGATGTTAGAGAAAGGGAATATTGTTGAACAAACAATGTTTGAAGTTATTCACAGTAAAATTCCTAATTCTCAGTGCAAGGTAGAAGATTTTTTAGAACCTGAGGAGTATGAACAATTTTTAAAAAAATATAAAACCCAAGATGAAATAGAAAAGATTATTAAAATAAAGATTGGTAATTATATTACTTCAATTCCTTTACAAATTTATGCAATTGTAGAGGATATGTTTGAATTTTTTTATGTTCTAAATGGTATTGCATTTTTTCCTTATAGCTCTTTTTTTTCTTTTTTTAATGTTGAGCCTTTAGACGATATGGGTAATTTTGATGTTTCCGATCTTGATAAGACAGTTAGTACCAATTTTGAGAGTGTGAGTAAGTATTTTAAATGTTTTTTTGAGATTTTACATACATTAAAAGATATTGAAATAAATGAGGAGGTTCTTAAAATTATTGTTAAAAATTATTTTTTAATAATAAAATCAAATGCGAATGGCATTTTAAGTGAAGAGAGTCTTTTAGGAATTGATTCTATGTTTAAAGATCTTTTGGATATTATGACACAAATAGTTAGCTTATCAAAAACTTTGCCTTATTTAGATGTTTTTAAAATTTATTATGAAAATCCCGTTTTAAGGCCTAAAAATTATGTTCCTTGTTTTGATGTAAAAAGTTTTTATAAAAATATTTTATTTTTAAATGTTACTGAGCAGCTTGTTAAAAACTATGCTAAGTCTTTAACAATACTTGTGCATAGAGAACTTAAAAATTTAATTGAAAATTATAGTGTTATTATTAATCTAGATAGCATAATTTTTAAGGGAATGGAGCTTGAATGTTCACATTTTAAAAAACTCTACTTTCTCAATGAATTCTTTAAACATATTTATGACGTAAAAATAATAGAAATATTAAGGACCGTAAATAATGTAGTACTTGTCAATAATACCGACTTAAGAAGTTTGTATATTAAGCTTGAGAGAAATATAAGTATGCTGAGAAAAAAAGTTTATGATTTGTATTTTGAGCTTAATTATAAAAATGAGGAGTATGAACAATATAACAAAGATTATGATAGTGATGATTCTTATAGGGATAAAATTTTGGAATGGTGCTTGAAGAAAGTTGAGGCTGTTAAAGGTTTGATTTTTGAGTTTATGGGTTGTTTTATTGATCTTAAGGAGAAGTACATTGCTCTTTTAGACAATAATAATGCTTTTATACAAAGTACTCTTAATATTCCTCATAAACTGTCTACAGAAGATAGTACTAAAATCAGTTTAGGTTATGTTATTGCTAATGTGTTGTTTATAATTAAACAATCTCTTTTTATACTTGAAAATTTATAGGTTGTTATGAAAAACTTTCATGCAAACGATTTAAGGTTATTGTCAATTTTGATTAGAGTTTTAGTAATAATTTTATTTTTTAATTCTGTACTTAGTTTGTTTATGTTTTTAGCAGGTGCTTATAATGTTTTTAAGTATTCTTTTCAAAAATTTTCACTTGAATTTGCGATTGTATTGAGTACTATTTCTTTTGGACTTGAGGCTATGAGATTAATTTTTTCTTTCTTTAGAAGAAAGAGAATTAAACATTATATCATTTTGGTTTTTAGTTTTATTATTTGTTTTTGTGCTTTTTTTATAAAAATTTTTCTTTTTCTTGAAATATAATTTTAATTTGTTTATTTTAATCTTGCTCTTGACTAATATATTTTATTTTTATAAACTAACCATTAGCTTTATTATGCCGACTTAGCTCAGCTGGCTAGAGCAGCGGTCTTGTAAACCGCAGGTCGTCGGTTCGAGTCCGACAGTCGGCTTTTAAGGGGCGGTACCGAAGTGGTTAACCGGGGCAGACTGTAAATCTGTTGGCATTGCCTACGTGGGTTCGAATCCCACCCTCCCCAATTTGAAATTGAGATTTAGCTAAATATTTTGTGAGGTTTAATTTTTTTTGTTTGATTATTTGAAATATAATTTTAATATTGTGTTTTTTGAATATTTTCGTATTTATTATAATAAAATTTTAATTAATGTTTATAAATTATGTTTTGTAGGGATAATTGTGCTTTGTTGTTTCTTATTTAATTGAAAGTATGAAATCGTGATTTTCTTTTTTTAAAAGAGATTTTAAGTTTTTATGGCAATAAAAAAAAATTTCATTTCCCTTTTTGTGTTATTTATTATTTTTTTTCTCTTAGCATTTTTTTTGTATTTTTTAAATTCTTCTCCTTTTAAATCTGATTTAATATATGAGTTTGAAGTTCAAAAGGGATGGGGAGTAAAAAAAATTGCTTGGGAACTTAAGAAAAAAGGGTTGATTAGATCTGACAAATTATTGATAGCTATTTCTTATCTTTTTGGTAGTGATAAAAATTTTAGGGAAGGAAAATATTTAATCAATGGTCATTGTTCAACTTTTGATGTATATAGAGAATTTTTGAAAGGCAGACCTATACTTCCTATTAATATCACCATTCCTGAAGGGTATACTGGTAGAAGAATAGCTTTGAAGCTTTATGAATCGGGCATTATTAGTGATGCACAAAGTTTTGTTAATTTAATAAATGATGTTAAATTTATCAGTGCACTTGGACTTAGTTATGATTCTCTTGAAGGTTTTTTGTTTCCAGATACTTATAAATTTTATAAGGGTATGGATATGAAGGAAATAATTCGAATTTTTGTTGGTAATTTTTTTAGCAAACTTGATTCTATTGGGATAGAGCATAAATCTTATTCTAGTGGAGAGTTTTATAATAAAGTGATCGTTGCTTCTATTGTTGAGCGTGAGTATCGAGTTAAGAGTGAAGCACCAGTAATGGCATCTGTTTTTTATAATAGGATAAATTCTAATATGGCATTACAATCTTGTGCTACAATTGAGTATATTATTACCGAAGAGCTAAGAAAAACTCATCCTACAAGAATTTATTTTTCAGATTTAGAAATTGATTCTGCATATAATACCTATATTAATAAAGGTTATCCCCCAGGTCCAATTTCTAACGCTGGGATTGTATCTTTAAAGGCCGCTTTTTTTCCAGCTGACACAAAGTATTTATTTTTTGTTATAAAAGATCCTAAAGTTGGAACTCATAAATTTTCTTCAGTTTATAATGACCATCTCTTAGCTGTGAATAGTTATATTCATAATTTTATTACTAAGGATTAAGGAAGTATGGAGTATGCTAAAGTTATAGATTTAATTAAACAGAGAGTGGATATTGTATCTTTAATAAGTGAGCATGTTAGAGTAGTTAAATCAGGAGCATCTTATAAAGGGCTTTGTCCTTTTCACGCTGAAAAGACCCCTTCTTTTTTTATAATTCCTGCTCAGGGATTTTTTTATTGTTTTGGATGTAAGAAAGGTGGAGATGCCATCAAATTTTTGATGGATATTGAAAAATTTGATTATAATGGTGCTGTTAAGTCTTTGTGCAGTAGGATAGGTATTGCATATGATGATATTAAGAAAACCACTGTAGTTAAGAATAATACTAGGGATAAATCAATAATTTCAAAAATATATGATTTAAATGCTAAATTGATTAAGACTTTTGAATTTTTTTTAAATAATAATCAAAAAGTTTTAAATTATATTTTGCAAACGAGAAAGATATCTAAAGAGGTTATTGATTTATTTAATATTGGTTATTTGCGATTCGATATTCCAGGTAAGTTTAATTTTTATAATTTTTTGATTTCAAAAGGATATTCCGATGAAATTTTGAGTAAAAGTGGTTTCTTTTCAAAGAAGAAGGGAATATTTTCAATTTTATCTGGAAGATTGATTTTTCCAATCAGAGATTTTAAAGGAAATGTGGTAGGATTTGGAGGTAGATATTTAGGTAGAAATAATGGGCCTAAATATATTAATTTAAATGAAACAGAGGTTTTTAAAAAGAGAGAATTGCTTTATGGATTTTATGAAGGCTTTTCTGTTATTAAGGAAAGTAAATCTGTAATTTTAACAGAAGGGTATGTAGATGTTCTTTCTTTTTTTACAGCGGGTGTAAAAATTGCAGTTTCTACACTTGGTACTTCTTTTTCAAGAGAACATTTTGCTTTAATTAAGAGATATGCAGATAAAATAATCATGTGTTTTGATGATGATGCTGCTGGGCTTTTAGCTACCTTTAAGGCTTATCAGCTTTGTTTACCGTTTAATATTGATGTAAGTGTAATTAGGATGAAGTATGGAGTTGATCCTGCAGATGTTTTAAAGAATAAAGGTGCTTTTGCTTTAAAGGATATGATTAACGATAGCTGTGATGCTTTTGAGTATCTTTTGGAAAAATATTCAGGTAAATATGATTTAACTAAAACAACAGATTTAAATAGTATGATTGATATGTTTATAACTTTGATAAGTTTGTCAAGTACTAATATGCAAAGGGATCTTCTTTTAAAAAAGCTTGCAAGTAAGGTGGGTATTAACTTAGAAACCTTAAGAGAAGATTATTATAGTATAAGAGAGAGGGGTGTAATTGCAAGTTATAATAGGAATGCATATTCTTATGAGATAAATACCTATGATAGATATTTATTAGTTGCCTTATTGAAAGACTTTAATTATTTTACTATAATAAGGCGTAATATTAGTGATAGTGACTTGTATGATGTTAATGTAAAAAAAATTTTTATGTGCTTTGAATACCTATTTGAGAATAATGAAAGTTTTTCATTGCTTAATTTAAAAGAATTGCTAAAAGATAATAAATATAGTGTTAGTGAAGTTTTTTTTGAGGATATGCTACGAGTAGAGTTTGAAGTGGATGATGAGATGGTTAAACAAATTTTGTTTGCAATTAAAAAAAGGAAAGTGAGGAATCGAATTTTAGTATTTAAAAATATGAGAAAGGATAATGTTTCAATAGATGCTAAGGTCCAAATAAGGGAATTGATGTTTTTAAATATGCAGAGAGAAAACTTGAGGATATATTTGAATGAATAGTGTAGAGAATAAAGACTTGCAGGTTTTTAAGAAGAAGAATTCAAAAATAATAAAGGCCATCTTAAGTCATTTGGGAGACAAAAAAGCAATTACTTTTGAGGATTTATCTACTTTTTTGTCAGGGGATATGTTGGAACCTGACAATATTGATTATATTTATGGAGTCCTTGAGAATGAGGGAATAAGCTTGGTTAATGAAAAGATGGAGTCAGATATTTATGATATTGATGAATTTGATGAGGCCGATAAACTTGATAGTCAATGTATGGTGTTAGACGATTCTATTCAAAGTGATGATGAAATTGATGATAAATTGGATGAATTTGATGATGAAATTTTAGACAAAGAAGATTTTAGTTCAGGATATATTAAGAGTGGTTTATTAAAAGATAGTAATTCTGAAGATCCTATAAGGCTTTACTTAAAGGAAATAGGGAAAGAATTTTTGTTAACTGGGGATCAAGAGGTTGAGCTTGCAAAACAGATGGATTCTGGTGAGAGCATAATTGAGAATATTCTTAAAAATGAAGGACTAGTCATAGAAAATTATTATAATTTAGTTAATGCTATTTATTCAAGAGTAGATAAAGAAGAGTTTTTTAAGAAAGAAAGGGAAAGAGAAAAAGATAATAATTTCGATTATTATAACAAAAAAAAAAGGATCACTTCTTTTTATAAAACTTCATTAAGACCATTTCAGGAGCGTTTAATAAAATATATTGAGAGGAAACATAGCTTATATGAGCTTGGGGAAGATATTTTTGAAGAGAGTATTACTAGTGAGAGACTTCATATAAAAGAAATGCTTAAATCGGTGCCTTTATATCAAGAAGAGTTACGTATTTTTTCAGATGATTACATTGATTCTGCTAGCAAAATAAAGGATTTAAAGAGGCAACAAAAGTCTATATTGGATAGATTAAATATAGATAAGGTACGCAATCTGAGAATTTTGGGAAGAGACTTAGCTATTCCTGAAAGACGAGAGAGGATAGAAAAATCTTTAAATATACGAGAAGATCTAATTAAAGAACAAATTACAGAAGCTCAACTTGCTCAAAAAGAGCTTGAGAGAATTGAGATGTATTATGAATATCCAATGGATAAGATAATAAGCATGTCAGAGGAGATCCTTAAGGGCAAGCAGATGATGCAACATGCAAAAGATCAGTTAATTAAGGCTAACTTAAGACTTGTGGTAAGTATTGCTAAAAAGTATGCTAATAGAGGGTTACATTTCTTTGATCTTGTTCAAGAGGGCAATATTGGTTTAATTAAGGCGGTTGAAAAATTTGAGTATAAGAGAGGCTTTAAGTTTTCTACTTATGCTACATGGTGGATTCGTCAAGCAATAACAAGATCAATCTCAGATCAGGCGCGTACCATTCGTGTTCCTGTTCATATGATTGAGCAGATAAATAGGTTGAATAGAGAAACAAGATATTTGGTTCAAGTGTTAGGTAAAGATCCAACAGATGAGGAGTTGTCAGCTAGACTTGGGTGGGATCTTAAAAAAGTAAAGACTGTAAAAAATGTTTCAAGAGAGCCCGTTTCACTTGAAACACCAATTGGAGAAGAAGAAGATTCTGTTCTTAGTGATTTTATTGAAGATAAGGCTATAAAAAATCCAGCAAAACACACGTCTTTTGTGGTCTTGCAAGATCAAATAAGAGCAGTTCTTGGGACTCTTCCAGAAAGAGAGCAGGAAGTTGTTAAGATGAGATTTGGTCTTGAAGATGGATATTCTTTGACTTTGGAAGAAGTTGGATTGCATTTTAATGTTACAAGAGAGAGAATTAGACAGATTGAGTCTAAGGCTTTAAGGCGACTTAAAAATCCTAAAAAAACCCAAAAACTTAAAGATTATTTAGAAGATTTAAATTGAATAGGAGGCTTGATGGAAAGTAATATTGATGTATTAAAAAATCTTGAAGGCATATATAAAGCTAAGTTTGAACTTGAGGAAAGGCAAAAAAATATTCCTAAATATTTGCAAACTAAGAAGGCTAAAATTGATGAACTTATTGAAGCTCTTGCTGAATTACAGTTCAAATTTAAAGAATATCAAAAAGAAGATTCATCTTTGAAATTGGATATTCAAGACATTAATGTAAGAAAGGGCAAGGCAGAAGAGAAAATTGATAGCATTAAAACTCAAAGGGAATATGAGGCTCTTGAGAAAGAATTGCAGACTATTATAGATGATGAAGTTGCTATTAGAAAAAAAATGACACATATTACTGGACTTAAGACAAAAGTAGATAGGGAAATAGCAGATGTTAAGAGTAAGCTTGAGGTTGAGCAGGATGTGTATGCTACTGAGAGTAATGATCTTGAAAATGAGCTTTTAGAGATTATAAAAAAGCTTGATTTTATAAAAGGTGAAGAGGAAAAATATGCTTTTCGAATGGATGAGGATTTTTTGTTTAAATTTCAAAGAATTATTAGAAATAAATCTAATGGGGTTGTGCCTTTAATTGAAAATGTTTGTAAAGGTTGCCATATGATACTTCCTGTTGAGTTTGCAAATAAGGTGAGGCGTGAACCTGATGATGTTAAATTTTGTCCTTATTGTAGTAGGATACTTTATTATCAAGATAAATGTGAAGTTGGTTTAGAGATGGTTCCTGGTGGTTTAGCAGATCTTATAGAATAAGGGTTTTAATTTTATATTTTTTTAATAAGTTGATATCCCGTCATCGCTTAATATGCTATGTTGAGGTATGTTAAGAGGAAAGTCCGAGCTCCAATAAGAGCATGATGCTAGGTAATGCCTAGGAGTTTGAAACTTAAGAGAGTGTCACAGAAAATTACCGCCTTAGGGTAAGGGTGAAAAGGTGAGGTAAGAGCTCACCGCTTATTTAGTGATAAATAGGGTCAAGATAAACCTCATTAGGAGCAAAATCAAGTAAGCAAGCTTCCTTAGCTCTTGAGGGTATGCTTGTGGGTAGATTGCATGATTTTTCCAGTAATGGAAAAGCAAGATAGATGATGACATAATACAGAACTCGGCTTATGGATGTCAACTTTTATTTTTGTAGAGAGTTTTTATGGGAATCAATTATTTAAAATGTACTTTTTATTTGATTATAAGTTTGTCACTTTTATTCTTTATTTTTTATATTTTATCTTATTTTAAGACTTTTTCCAATTCTTATTTAAAGGCAGGTCCTACTGAGGTAAATTTACTTGTTCTTTGGGATAATAGGGAATATAAAGAAATAATAGATTATGCTGAAAATGGTCTTAAAGAAAATAAATTTGATTTTAATCTAAATTTGCTTCTTGGGTTTTCATATTTTTATTATTCATTAATGTTGAATGATAGTTATTTAAAAAATCAATTTTTAGACAATGCAATAGAAAGATTACGTTTTTTAATGTCAATTAATGATGATGTCCCTATGAGTTCGCTTTATTATATTTTGGGTAAAGCTTATTCTCATAAGGGTGAGTATTATAGTGATCTTTCTGTTAAGTATTTAAGTAAAGCTTTATATTCAAGTAGTTTTGACTTTATGAGTGTAAAGGAGGATATTTTTGAATATCTGGGATATTCTTATCAGATTTTAAAGGACTATAATTCTAGCTTAAAGTTTTTTGAAAAAGCTTATAAAGAGAATAAATCTGATCTTGTGCTTTGGAGTTTGGCATATGTGAATTATAAGATAGGCAATATTGATAAGAGTGTCGAATATATAAATAAATTTTTACAGGAAGAGAATGAATCATTAAAGAATGAGAAAAGTGATGATAATTTAATGCAAAAGGTATATTTATTGTACGGAAATATCTATTTGGATAGAGAGGCTTATGAGGATGCTTTAAATTGCTATGATAAAGTCTTGAAAATTAATAGTTTAAATCCCAATGTTTATGTTAAAATAGGAGACATATATAGAAAAAGAGATAAAGATTATCCTAAAGCTAGAAAATATTGGAGAGAAGCGTTAAGCATTAATCCTTATTTAGAAGAAGCAAGGGAGAGACTTAAAATTAGCTTAGAGGATTTTTAGGGGGGAACTTGATTTGAATTTTTTTAAATCTTTTTTGATAGATATTGGTATTGATCTTGGTACATGCAACACTTTAGTTTACATTAAAGATTATGGTGTAGTGATGAGTGAACCTTCGGTAGTTGCTATTGACGTTAATAAGAATAATAGGGTTGTAGCTGTTGGGCGCAATGCAAAGAAGATGCTTTGGAAAACACCGGAAAATATTAAGGCCGTAAGACCTCTTCGTGATGGTGTTATTGCTGACATTGAAAATACAGAGAAAATGATTAAATATTTTATAAGCCAAATTTTTTCTCGGAAAAAATTGTTTTTTAAACCTAGAATGGTAATAGGAGTACCAACTTGTATTACGGAAGTTGAAAGAAGAGCTGTAAAAGAGAGTGCAATGAATGCTGGTGCTCGTGAAGTTAAAGTTATTGAAGAATCTCTTGCAGCTGCTATTGGTTCTGATATTCCCATTTTTGAACCAACAGGCCATATGGTGTGTGATATTGGAGGGGGGACTACTGAAATATCGGTGATTTCTCTTGGTGGTATGGTGGTAAGTAGAGCTATTAGAACAGGTGGGGATGAGTTTGATGAGAGTATCATCAAGTATATGAGAAATGCTCATAATATTATTATTGGGCAACAAACAGCAGAAAAATTGAAAATTAAGATAGGTAATGTTTATCCAGATACTCATAATTTGAAGGTAGAGACAATAGATATTAAAGGGACAGATGCTGTTACGGGTCTTCCTAGAAAGCAAATTATTGATTCTATGGAAGTTCGAGAGTCTTTGCAAGAACCTATAGGTATTGTTGTTGATGAGGTTAAAAGAACGCTTGGATCAACTCCTCCAGAACTTGCAACAGATATTGTTGAGCGTGGAATCATATTAACGGGAGGTGGAGCTCTTCTTAAAGGACTTAGTAGGCTTTTGTCAAAAGAGACGGGAGTTCCAGTTTATGTTGCAGATAATCCTCTCTTATCTGTAGCTGTTGGAGCTGGTTTATTTTATGATTATGCTAATAGAATAGATATTAGTAAAAATATATATAGTTTTATTAATGAATAGATATGAAGTTTCTTGTTAATTTCAAGAATTTTATTAAGGTATTTAGTGTATTAATATTTGCTATCATTCTTATGTTCTATGATTCAAGTGCTTCTAAGGTCAATAAAAGAGATGATTTTTTTATTTTTGCTTTAAATTCATATATTCAACGAAATGTGTATGAGTTTTTTAATTTTATTTCTAGTATTTTTAAGGCGATAAATGAATATAAAGATTATGGTGAAACAATAGAAGCTTATAAGAAAAGAATACAGCAACTTGAGATAGTAACTCAGAATGTGCAAGTGTTAAGACAGGAAAATGCCAGGCTTAAAGAACAGCTTGGATTTTATTCAGTGCATTCTAATGATTTTATTTCAGCTGAAATAATTTATTTAAATTATGCAAATGTCTCATCTTTAATGGCTATTAATAAAGGCTACAATGATGGTGTTCAAAAAGATATGATAGCTGTTGCTTACCAAGATGGGTTTAGTGGTCTTGTTGGTAAGGTTGTAAAGGTTTATGCAGATACTGCTAGAGTTTTGCCTTTAACCAGTTATGAAAATTTTGTCTCTGCTAGAATTCAAAATAGCAAATTCATTGGTCTAGTTGAGGGTAAGGGATATGGTGAAGTTCTTGAGATGAATTATGTTAATAAGTTAGCCGAAAATACTTTAAAGATTGGAGACTCGGTTGTTACTGCTGGATTTAGTGATTATCCTAGTGGAATTTATATAGGAAAAATTATTCATTTTGATGTTCTTGAATATAACTCTCTTTTGAGTATTAAAATAGAACCTGTAATAGTTTTAGATAAGTTAGAATATGTTTTTTTAATTAAGAGTAATCAGAGGACAGAAAAGTGATATCTTTTATACTCTATTATATCGTTAGTATATTTTTGGGACAAATTTTTCAATATTATTGTGATATTAATTTTTCTTTTTCAATAGATATATTTTTAATTATTTTAATTTTTAATTCTCTAAACTTTATTTTTAATATAGGTTTAATTTCAAGTATTTTACATGGTTTTATTATGGAATATTTCAATGGTTTGCCACTTGGATTTTTTGTTTTTAGTTATGTTTTGATATTTTATCTTCTTGAAAAAGTTAAGTTGATTGTTCCAAAGAGCATGTTTAGTATAACAATATTTTTTATTTTTTCAAAATTTGTTATTTGGTTTGTAGCAATGACTTTTTCAGATTTCATTGATCTTAAAGGATTCAATTATTCGATATTTGATTTTAGTATTGTCGTAAATATAGTGTTTTTAAATTTTTTGTATCCAATTTTAAATTATTGTACAAGAAATCTTTATACTATTAAAGAGGAATATTAGAATGAAGGTTATTTTGAAGGACCGATATATTTTTGGCCTGTTGCTTCTATTTTTCGTTTTTTTTTATTATCTTTTCACTTTATTTAAAATGCAGATTGGAAAACACTTGTTTTATGATAGAGAAGCAACAGTTCTTTTATCTAGAGTTGAAAAAATCAAGGCTTCACGGGGTGAAATTTTAGATTCAAACTTTAATGTTCTTGCAAATAATCTTACAGCATTTGTTTTAAAGATTAGTTTGGAACAATATTATGGCATGTCTCTTGAGGATAGGGATGAGATGTTAAATTTTTTATCAAGTATTTTAGGTATTGAAAGAGAACTTATTTTATCTAAAATTGAGGCTCCTAGAGGATATTTGAAGGATGTAGAAATAATTGAACTTAGTCCAGAAATGTTGTTTAGAGTTGCTGAGAAGAGAAGTTATTATCCTGCATTTTTATGGACATATTCTTTTAAAAGGAATTATTTGGTAGATGATTCTTGTTCTCATCCTATTGGGTATGTTGGTAGGATTAATCAAAGGGAACTTCGTTCTTTTTATAATGTTAAAGGGTATGATAATAGTTCTACAATAGGAAAATTAGGCATTGAACAAATTTATGATAGTTATATCAGAGGGAAAGAAGGTTTAATTAAATATAGGGTAGATTCTAGAGAGAGAAAAATAGATAGTGGCTCTATTATAGAGCATATGACTCCTGGTAATAATATTGTTTTAAATATTAATAAGGATATTCAACTTCTTGCTAAGAACACTTTAGGTAAAAGGTATGGAACTGTGGTAGTGTTAAAACCCTCAACAGGCGGTGTGTTAGCACTGCATAATTATCCTTACTATTCAATGAATGATGTTTATAATAAACATTCTAAAGAAGATTATTCTTTTCTAAATAGGGCAATACAGTCAGTTTATCCCCCTGCATCTGTTTTTAAATTGGTTTTGACCACAGCGTTATTAGAAGAAAAGGTCCTTGATAGGGCTAGAAAAATTTATTGTCCGGGATATTTTAGAGTAGGCAATAGAATGTTTCATTGTTGGCAACGAGGTGGTCATGGTTATGTTGATTTGGAACATGCTGTTGTTCATTCATGTAATGTTTATTTTTATATATTGGGACTTAAGTATCTTGGTGTTGAGAAAATTTTTAAGTATGCAAAAGAGTATGGATTTGGTGAAAAAACCGGGATTGATTTGCCAAATGAGGTTTCAGGACTTCTTCCAAATCCTGAGTGGAAGGAAAAAATTTTTAATCAACCTTGGGTAGGTGGCGATACTGTTAATTTTTCAATAGGCCAAGGGTTTTTAAATGCTACCCCTATGCAGATTGCCAATATGATAGCTATGATTGCAAATGAAGGTGTTATTTATAAGCCAAGAATTGTTAATAGGATTTTAAATGGGAGTACTAATGAAGTTATTCTTGAAAATGTTCCTGAAGTCCTTAAAAAAACAGATATTATTAGTCGAAATACTTTTAAGTTTTTGAAAAAATATATGAGAAATGTTATAACTTATGGTACTGCTAAAAATTCAGTTCTTACAAAAGCTGTTGCGGTTGTAGGAAAGACTGGTACAGGCCAAACTGGTGTTACTGGACTTGAAAATAGTTCTTTTGTCGCTCTTGCTCCTTATAATGCTTTACCTAGCGAACAAGTTGTTATTTTTAGTTTGGTTGAAGGAAGAAGTAATACAGATAATATGTGGTCTGCTAAAACTGTAGATTTAATGATGCAAGGGATTTTTGCTAATCAAAGTTATGAAGATATTCTTAAAGAGTATAGACCATGGTATATTAGGTAAAGTAAATGGCTGTTTTTAGAAAAAGTTATGATAGTTTAACATTATTTAGTTTGGTAATAATATCTTTTATTGGGGTTTTGCTTATATATTCTAGTGATTATACTTCTAATGGTTCTTTGATGAAGATTGAATATATCAAACAAATTGTATGGATTTTTGGTGGATTTTGTATAATTTTTATAATAGGAAAATATGATCTTAAGATCATACATGGTATGATCTATCCTTTGTATTTTTTATTGATTGCTTCTTTAGTTTTTACTGCGCTTTTTGGTGTTACTGTTAATGGAGCTAAATCTTGGATTGGAATTTGGAAATTAGGTGGACAACCTTCAGAGTTTGGTAAGATTATTAGTATTTTGACTCTTGCTAAGTTCTATAGTAGTAAGAATGAATATCATAATTTTTTTGTTTTTCTTTTTGCTTTTATTTTAATTGTTCCTGTTATTTTATTTGTGTTTTTACAGCCTGATTTTGGTACTGCTGTAGTTTACTTGAATATGTTTATATTTATTTCCTTTTTTGCTGGCATAGATATACACTATATTTTGTATTTTGCATTAACGGGATTTTTTTCATTTCTTTTTGTGGTACTGCCTGTTTGGTATGAATACAAGGCAGATATGGGAAATGTATTGTATTTGATTTTTTCTAATAATTTTTATTTTCAATTAGCTTTTTTAGTATTGATTTTGGTATTTTTGTCTTCTGCTATAGGTTTTTTTGTTTCAAAGTATAATTTCAGTATTAGACTTGTTTATTTTTATATATTATTTATGAGTTCAATTTTACTAATTGCGGCTTTTTTTTCTAAATTTTTGTCAAAGTTCATGAAACCTTATCAAATTAAAAGATTTTTGGTTTTCTTAGATCCAAATATTGATCTTAAAGGGGCTGGTTGGAATTTAAATCAAGTAAAAATTGCTATTGGTTCTGGAGGTATGTTCGGTAAGGGATTTTTAAAAGGTCCTTACACTCATGCAAATTATGTTCCATCTCAAAGTACAGATTTTATTTTTTCAATTCTTGCTGAAGAATTTGGCTTTTTGGGAGTTAGTGTAGTTTTGATGTTATTTTTTTTTATTTTTTTTAGGATTTTAATAATAATGAATAAAAGTAAAGATAGATATATGTCTTTGGTACTTGCTGGTGTATTGGGTCTTTTGTTTTTTCATACCTCTTTTAATATTGGTATGTCTTTAGGGCTTTTGCCAATTACAGGCATTCCTTTGCCTTTTTTATCTTATGGTGGTTCATCTACTATTACTTTCTTTTTGGCTATGGCTCTTTATTTTAATATTGAGTCTATAGTTACTATGGATTAGGAAATTTTATTGCATTTTTTGTTTTGTCTGTTTTTTTACTAAATTTTTTTGTATATTGTATTGAGTAGATTCATTGTTTATCTATAACTGTGGTTAGTTCTTAAATTTATTATGATATTCTAATTTAGAATCTTAGATTTTGTAAGGTGTTATTATGAGTGAAAAATTAGATAAAGAGGATGTTCTTTATAAAAAAAGACATTCTATTGCACATGTTATGGCAGAAGCTGTAATTGAGTTATTTCCAAATACTAAGATTGCTATAGGCCCTCCGATTAAAGATGGGTTTTATTATGATTTTGATTTTGAAAAACATATTACAGAAGATGATCTTTTGTTAATAGAACAAAAGATGAGAGAGATTCTAAAGACAGGGAGTTATTTTGTAAAGGAAGTGATAACTAAAGAAGAGGCTTTAGTACTTTTCAAAGATGAACCTTATAAGATTGATTTAATTCAAGAACTTGATATTGCAGATGAGATTTCAATATATAAAAGTCATAATTTTACTGACCTTTGTAAAGGTCCTCATATTGATAATATGGGAAAAATTGATCCAAAGGCATTTAAGTTAATTAGTATTGCAGGTGCTTATTGGCGTGGCGATGAAAAAAATAAGATGCTTACTCGTATTTATGGGACTTTATGGAACAATGAAAAGGACTTAAGAGCATATCTTAAATTGCAAGAAGAGATAAAAAGACGAGATCATAGAAAACTTGGTCGAGAACTTAATTTGTTTTCTGTTCATGAAGCAATAGGACCTGGTCTTATATTTTTTCATCCAAATGGTGCTAGAATAAGAGCTTTAATAGAAGATTTTTGGAGAGAAGAGCATTTTAAGAATGGTTATGACATACTTTTTACGCCTCATGTTGGCAAATCTTGGCTTTGGGAAACTTCTGGGCATTTAGATTTTTATAAAGAAAGCATGTTTGAGAAAATGGAGATGGATAAGAGTAATTATTATGTTAAGCCTATGAATTGTCCATTTCATATTGCGATTTATAATACCGGTAGGCATTCTTATAGAGATTTGCCATTTAGGTGGGCTGAACTTGGTACGGTTTATCGTTATGAAAAGATAGGTGCTCTTCATGGTACTATGCGTGTTAGAGGATTTACCCAAGATGATGCACACATTATATGTACTTATGATCAAGTTAGGTTTGAGGTTCAGGAAGTTTTAAGATTTGCTCTTTATATGTGGAATAAATTTGGATTTACTACTTTAAAAGCATATCTCTCGACAAAGCCGAAAAAATCTGTAGGGGATGAGGATGATTGGATAATGTCTGTAGAAGTCTTAAAGGAAGCTTTGATTAATTTAAGTATTGATTATGATATTGATGAGGGAGGTGGAGCTTTTTATGGACCTAAGATTGATCTTAAAATAATAGATTCTCTTGGGAGAGAATGGCAGATGAGTACAATTCAATTTGATTTTAATCTTCCTGCAAGATTTAATATGACTTATATAGCAGAAGATGGTAGAGAGAGACAACCTTTTATGATTCATAGGGCTCTTTTTGGTTCTATTGAAAGATTTTTTGGAATTTTGGTAGAACATTATGGTGGTGCATTTCCTGTGTGGTTGGCACCTCTTCAAGTTGTAATTATTCCTGTAAACAATATTGTAGAAGAGTATGCGTTGGAGGTATTGTCTTGTTTTAAAAATGAAGGAATTAGAATAAAACTTGATAATGATTGCAATATGAGGATGAATGCAAAAATTAGACAATATCAATCTCAAAAAGTTCCTTATATGTTTATTGTGGGAAAAAAAGAGGTAGTAGAGAGAAAAATTTCGATTAGAACCAGGACAAATGAACAGATTAATGAACTTGAACTTAAAGAAGCACTTGAATTTGTGAAATTAAAGATATCTAATAAGGAGATTTTATAGTTTGAATAGTAAAAGTATAATAACTCCAAATAAAATAACTTTTTTTAGAATTATATTATCTTTTGTTATCTTATTTATATTATCTCTTGAAGATCTTTGGAATTCTTATTTATTTTTAATTCTTATTTGGTTTTTAATTATTTTTAATGAAATAACAGATGTTATTGATGGGTATATTGCTAGAAAATATAGTTTGGTTAGTGATGTAGGCAAGATTTTAGATCCTTATGCAGATGTGTTGCAACATTTAACATATTTTGCCTTTTTCTTTTATAAAGGGATTACACCATATTATTTTTTTATGATATTTATATACCGTGAGCTTTCTGTTGGTTTTGTTAGGAATTTAATTATTCAGTTTAATATAGTTCAACAAGCTAAATTTTTGGGTAAAATAAAGTCGTTATTTTATGCTGTTGCAACATTTACTAGTCTTTTTTTTTATAGTTTAAACAAGTTGAGAATTACTACATTGATTAATAATTTTATTAGTTCAATTTTAAATCTAGATTTTAATTTTTCTTTTATTGTTGGAATGATATATGCTATGTCTGCCTTTCTAACTGTCATATCATTAATTGATTATGTTGTGATATTTTTGTATCTTAGCAAGTATGAGAAGTAATGTATTATTAATATTTATTTGGTTACTAATTGGTTTTTATTCTCATGCTCAGTTAACGCAAATGTTAACAGAAGTTAAGCCTTTAAGCATTTCAAGTGAAAGTGGAAAGGGAAGTATTTATCTAAAGGTTAGCAAATCTTCTAACTACATTTTAACTTTTGATGTTTCTTCAGGTTCAAATTTTGTTTATATAGTATATGACATTTTTAATAAAAAATATATCACAGATAAGATAAGAAAAAAAGATGTCAAGCTTAAATTGAATAAAGATATTCTTTATGCTGTGATCTATGTCACATCTGAGGATGTAAATATTGATTTTGTCCTTACTGATTTAGATTTGCCTATAATAAGTGATAGCTCTTTAAGAGCTAAAATATCTGGTATAAATAAAAAAGATAAAATTTTTTTATTAAAAGATTTACCAACCTTTCAATTAGGCTCAAAGCTTAAAAGATATATTTTAAGGACTTATAATCGCAGTATTTATCTTGCTTATCAGATAGAAGGTAATGATGATATTAAGATTTCGTCATTTATTGAAAATATTGGTTGGTTTGATATAAGTAGTGCTGTTAATGATAATATTACTGATATTGCGTGTTTTGATTTTGCAATTAATTCTAAAGGAGAATTATACGTTGTATTTACGACTAAGAATACCAGTGATTTTTCTAGTGAACTTATAGTCAAGAAATTTAATAGTCGAAAGTGGATTGATATTAGTCCCAAATTTAGGGAGAATATTGGATTTTTGGTAAATATTAGCATTGATAAGAGAGATAATTTGTATGTAGCTTACTTGAAGAAAATTGGCAGTGAATATAAAGTAGACTTTGTTGCAAATAAAGGATATAGTAACATTTGGAATAGTGTCATGGATTCTTATGTGTCTAAAGGTAATGCTGATGTTGATGATGTTTCAAGTATTGGTATTATTTCTGAACCTTTTCTGGGGATTTTTTATAATTATAAAGTAAATGATTATGTTAATTTTGAGTTTATTATTAATAGTGGTAAGACTTGGAAAAATGCAAATATTCAGTCTGCAAATGTAGCAAATTCTGTCAAAATTCTTTCTAATTTTAACTTTGACCAAGTTGTTTTAAGTTATATAACAAAGGATAGACCTATTGTGAGTGTATCTACATTGCAATACGATAAGTGGCAAAATATAAGTCCAAATATTAAGGTTGATGGAATAACTAGTGATATTTTAAGTTATAGGAATGATTTGTTTTTAATTTTTGAAGATGGTAATGATATCAGGCTTATTTATTTTGATGATAATACTTGGTATTTTTTTAATGAATCTGAAATTTTTCAAAAATCTGTTTGTAATCCCCAGTTTGCAAAATATCAAGATAAAGGGTTTATATTGTCATATTTGAGCTTAGATTTTAAAGTTTTATACTTTAGATTGATTAGCTAGTATTAGTTCAAAATAGGATTTTTTTTCAATATTGTTTTGTAATTTGAATTCTTTTATTGTTTTGTAAATTTCTGTCTTGGCAAGATTTAATTCATTCTTATCATAAATTATTTTTTCGATTTCTAAAAAAAAACCAAGATTTTCAATTTCATTAATTTCTATGTTTAAATTTTCTTTTTTATAAATTAGACTTTTTTTTGTTTTTTTGTATAAAAATTTAAAATTCATTTCTTCTAGAAAAGATATAAAATTTTTGATTTGGTCTACTTTAAATTCAATTTCCTTGTTTATTTCTATGTCATTTTCTAAAAATTTAGTTTTAAAGGTTACAATTTCTTCAGAAGTGTTAAATTTTCTTATTCTAATTATTTTTTCTGTGTTACAGTAATAGGTATCATCTTTGATTTCTTCTTTGATAAATTTGAATTTTTGATTAGCCAATTTTAAAATTTCTTTAAGTTCATTTTTAGGAATAAAAGCTTTTAATTCAATTTCAAACATGTATTAAAAATAATAAAATTATGGTAATATTTCAATGATCTGTAATTTTGATGATGATAATCTTATATGCTTTGTTATATTTTATTTGTTTATGTTGAAATTTGAGTTTAGTGATAGGTTTTTTCTTTTCAGTTATTTTATTTTGATTATGTTCCTAGGCTCTCTATTATTGTCATTGCCTATTGCTTGGAATGGTGAAAAAAAATTAGAGTACATAGATGTTTTGTTTACATCTGTATCTGCTGTTAGTATTACAGGCCTTGTTACCGTTAATATGGAAAATTTTTCTACTTTTGGTTTTATCATCATAATGTTATTGATTCAGTTTGGGGGACTTGGTTTTATAACAATTGCTACTTTTTATTTGCTTATTCCTAAGCGTAAGTTGAACTTAGCCGATGCTCGGATAATTAAACAATATTCTCTTTCAAATATTGAGTATAATCCTGTTAAGATTTTGAAAAGTATACTTTTTGTAACTTTTTTAATTGAATTAATTGGGGTATTATTGATATTAGTGTGTTTTAAACTTCGAGGTGTTAATATTTCATTACTTGAAGCTTTATTTACAACAATTTCAGCTTTTTGTAATGCAGGATTTTCTATGCATTCTGAGAGTATTTATGCTTGGCGTGATGTTCCTGAGGCAATAGTTGTTATTGCTGTTTTGATTATTTGTGGAGGACTTGGGTTTATGGTATATCGTGATATTACGAATACTATTAAATATCGGAAAAAGTTGTCTCTTCATGCTAAAATTGTTTTTTTACTGAGTTTCTTTTTGATTATTTTAGGTACAATTTTATTTTTTTTCTCAGAAATGCATAAACTTAAGGAAGGTTATTCACTTGGGACTCTCATATTTAATTCAATATTTTATTCAATAAGCACAAGGACTGCTGGTTTTAATTATCTTGATAATTCTCTTATCACAAGTAGAACCCAAATGCTTTCGTTGCCATTCATGTTCATTGGTGGTGCTCCAGGTTCAACTGCTGGGGGTATTAAGATTACTACCTTTTTTTTAATTATTCTTGCGGTAATAAAATCGCAGGATGGTAATGGTTATATTATTGGTTCTTACAAAGTTTCAATTGATAGCATAAGATTTGCACTTTTATTTTTTGTAAGGGCTGTTTTTATTTTGTGTTTTTCATTTTTTGTTATTCTTGCTTCTGAGAGTGGTGGAAAATGGAGAGTTATTGATTTGGGATATGAAGTTTTTTCTGCCTTTGGTACTGTTGGTTTGTCAGTTGGTGTTACGCAGGATTTGTCATTTTTAGGTAAAGTAATTATAATTTTTACTATGTTTGCAGGTCGGATAGGACTTTTTTCTATGGCAATTTTTGTTTCACGAAAATCTCGTTTTGAAGAATTTACAAGACCAAGACAAGACATTTTGGTAGGTTAGGAAAGAATGAAAACGTTTGTTATTATTGGTCTTAGTAATTTAGGGATTCATGTTCTTGAAAATTTAAGTAAACTTGATTGCCAAATTATTATTGTTGACACTTCAAAGGAATTGGTTGAGGAATATGATGTTATTTCTACAGAAAGCTTTATTTTGGACCAATTTACTAAAAATACTTTGAAAAAAATTATACCTATAGATACTGATGCTGTTATTATTGATTTTGATAATGATCTTGGGAAGAGTGCTCTTGTTACTCATTATTGTAATCTTTTAGGTGTTAAAGAGATATGTGTTAAGACTGAAGATAGGGATGATGCTGAGATATTAAAAACTCTTGGTGCTACAAAAATTATATTTCCAAGTAAGGATGCTGCAAGAAGGTTAACTCCACTATTAGTATCGCCTAATCTTTCAACGTACAGTATTGTTGGTCATGATATCATTGTTGCTGAGACTATTATTCCTAAAGAGTATGTAGGAAAAACTCTTCTTGAGGCTGACTTGAGAAGGGAGAAGGGCATTACTGTTATTGCTGTTAGAAATTTAAGCAATTCTAGGTATGAGTTTGTAGATGGTGATTATTTTTTCTTAAAGGATGATAAAATTGTAATTTGTGGTAAGCCTGATAAAATTGAGAATTTTACAAATAATAAGGATTTAATTAAAGATTTAATATCAGTTTCTAAATCAGAGGATGCTTCTTACACGAAAAATTCCAAAAAATTAGGATTTTTAAGGTTTTTTAATTTCATGAAAAAGTTTAGTGAAGATAGGAAAGATGATTAATAGGATTTTGAGATGACTAAGATTATTCCTGTTGCAAGTGGAAAAGGAGGTGTTGGAAAAACATCTTTTGTTGCTAATATTGGTTATAAACTTTCATGTTTAGGTAAAACTGTAATACTTGTCGATCTTGACCTTGGTGGGTCTAATCTGCATACTTGTTTAGGAGTTAAGAATACTGGTGTTGGAATAGGGTCCTTTATTAATAAGCGTGGAAAAGATTTTTCAAGTTTAATTATTAAAACACCTTATAAAAAGCTTTATCTGGTTCCAGGAGATGCTCTTTATACGGGAACAGCCAATATTCCTTTTTCTATAAAAAAAAGAATAATAGACTCGATTCAAAGAGATCTTGTTGCTGATTTTGTTTTTATAGATTTAGGTTCAGGTACATCTTATAATACAGTGGATTTTTATTTATCAGCTTACAGTGGTATAATCGTTACTGTTCCAGAAACTCCTTCCATACTTAACGCTTATTCTTTTTTGAAAAATGCACTCTATCGGCTTTTATATCTGGGGTTCCCCCCAAAGAGTGCTGAACGTGAATATATTAGTAATTTTTTTAAAAATAAAATAGAAGGTACAAACGTTAAGTTTAAGGATTTAGTTACAGGAATTGAAGTCATATCTTTAAGTTCGTCACTTAAGATAAAAAAGATGATGAACAGTTTTTATCCTAGAGTTGTACTAAATAGGATAGAATCTAGTGAAGAAATAGCTATGTGTGAAAATTTAATCAATGTTGTTAAAAATAATATTAATATACCAGTAGAATTTATTGGTTTTATTCCGTTTGCAAAGAGTTTTAGAGAATCTGTTAATAATAGAATTCCATTTATTGATTTTGATAAGAATTCAAAGCTCAATAAGTATTTTGAGTTTATTGCAGGTAATTTAATTAAGTCTCCTGTTGAAGGTTCACCTTATATTTATGATGATATATACGATATGATTAAGGATCAAAGTCAATTTATTAGAAATTAATTTAATTATAACAATACTTATAATTATAATAATACTTATTGTGGAGGAGCAACTTAATGCATAGACTTAGGAATAAGAATTTAGATTTTAAAATAGAAAATTTAGGAGAATGTAAACAAGATAATCCTTTAATTAATTTTTATGCTGATGAGAGTCATATTCATTTTACTGCTGAGGCTAATAAAATTAGATTTAATATTTATAAAAATGAGGAGGCTTGGGATCAATATGAGAATATTTTTTTAGAAAAAGCTGGACCTAGACATAAAATTTATTTTATTCCAAAGCATGTTAAAGCGGCAATTACTACTTGTGGAGGTCTTTGTCCAGGTTTTAATGATGTTATTCGTTCAATTGTTAGAACTTTATGGAAAGTATATGGAGTGCATAATATTTATGGATTTAAATTTGGATATCAGGGACTTTTGTCAGAGTCTAATTTAAATTTTGTTAAACTAAATCCTGATGTAGTAGATGATATTAATCAACTTGGTGGTACAATACTTGGTTCATCAAGAGGAGGAATTAAACCTGTTGAAATAGTTGATACTTTGGAGAGAATGGGCATTAATATGCTCTTTAATATCGGTGGAGATGGGACACAAAAAGGTTCTGTTCTAATTGCTGAGGAAATAGAGAGAAGAAATTTGAGGATTGCTGTTGTAGGTATTCCAAAGACAATAGATAATGATTTTATGTTTGTTCAAAAATCTTTTGGATTTGAAACGGCTGTAGAGCAATCAGTTGCTGCAGTTGCTGGTGCTCACTTTGAGGCAAATAGTGCTTATAATGGAATTGGTCTTGTTAAAGTTATGGGTAGGGATTCTGGTTTTATTGCTGCTCATACAGCTTTATCTTCTAATGATGTTAATTTTTGTCTGATTCCAGAACTAGATTTTGATATTGAGGGGCCTAATGGGTTTCTTGAACATCTTGAAAGACGACTTTTGGCAAAAGAGAATTTGGATGAGATGCCCCATGCAGTAATATTAATAGCAGAGGGCGCAGGACAAAAGTATTTTGATCCTAGTAGCCGTAAAAAAGACGATTCTGGTAACTTACTTTATGAAGATATTGGACTTTATATTAAAGATAAGATTAATACGTATTTTAAATCTAAAAATATTTCAATTAATCTTAAGTATATTGATCCTAGTTATCTTGTGAGAAGTTCTCCAGCTAATGCTAGTGATTCTCTTTATTGTGCTCGTCTTGGTTCCAATGCTGTTCATGCTGCTATGGCAGGTAAGACAAAATTATTAATTAGCTTGTGGAGTACAAAATTTGTACATATTCCAATAAAAATGGCAGTAATTGCCAGAAATAAAGTCAATATAAATGGTTCTTTCTGGAGGGATGTTATTGCAAGTACTGGGCAGCCATTTAGTATGAAGAACAAAAAATAAAAAAGTAATTAAAGTGTTCTTTTATTCATTTTGCTGCATTGCCTGCAACATTTAATGCATCCCAAGTTTTTGAGAATGGTGGAGAATATGCAAAATCCATCATTCCAATTTCATTTGTTGTGAGTTTTGAATAAATTGCTAAGGATAATGCATGCATTCTTATTGCAGCTCCATTTTTACCAATTGTTTGTGCCCCAATGATTTCTTTTGTTTTTTCATTGTATATCAGTTTAATATACAAATCTTCTTGATTTGGGTAATAGTTTGTATGGTTTTTATCTTTTATAAATACTGTTTTATATTTAATTCCAAGTTTTAAAGCAGTTTCTTCTGTAAGACCAGCTCTTGCTGCTTCAAGCGATAAGACTTTAATTGATGCAGATCCTAGTGTTCCTTTAAAAGCAACGTGTCTTCCCGCTAAATTTTCACCAATTACTTTTCCTAATTTGTTAGCTGTTGTTGCAAGGGGGATATAATCATTTTTTTTACTTACAAGATTATAAATTGTGGCGCAATCCCCAGCAGAAAAAATGTTTTTTACACTGGTTTCTCCATATTTGTTAACAATGATTGCACCATTTTTTAAGGTCTCAAGTTGACCTTCTAAGAATTCAGTAGCAGGTTTGATACCGGTGGAAAGAATTACAAGATCCGCCTTATATTCGGATTTATTTGTAATGATTCCCTCAACTTTTTCTTTTCCTATTAAGCTTTTTGCAAATTCATCTGTGTGGAGTAGAACATTGTTTTCTATTAATTCTTTTTCCATTATGTTAGTAATTTCTCTGTCAAACGATTCTGTTAGTATTCGTTTATCTAGTTGAATTATTCTTATATTTTTTTCTAAAGCTTTAGCAGCTTCTACCATTTCAATTCCAATATATCCAGCTCCAATTATTACTATGTCTTTTATGTCTTTCTTCTTAAAAAGTTCTCTTATTTCTTTTCCATCTTGCATGTTTCTTAGAGTATAAAAGTTAGTTAGTTGGATATTGCTAATTGGTGGAATGACAGGATTGCCTCCAGTTGCAATCATTAATTTATCATAAGTATCATTGAATATCTGTTTTGTTTTAAGGTTTTTTACTTGAAGGGTATTATTTTTAATATCTACTCTCATAACTTCATGTTCAGTGAATACTGATATTCCATTTTGTTCAAATTCATAAGGTGTTCTAGCTATCATGTTGTTTGGTTTATCAAAGAATCCTCCAATGAAATATGGTAATCCACAAGCTCCAAAAGATGTAATATTTGTTTTTTCATAAATGGTGATATTCAATTCTTTATTTGTTCGTTTTGCTTTTGCAGCAGCACTAGTCCCTGCAGCAGTTCCCCCAATAATTATTATTTTCATAAAAATTCCTTATTTTTCTATTTCATTTTGATTGTTATAAATATTTCTGTCTAGTTGATTAAGGTTTTTGGCTGTTATTATTCCTGCAACCATTGAACCGCTGACATTGACAGATGTTCTACCCATATCAATTAAAGGTTCAATAGATATTACAAGTCCAACAAGTTCAACGGGTAGGTTCATTGATGAGAGAACCATTAAAGAAGATATTGTTGCGCCTCCTCCAGCTCCAGCTGCTCCAAATGAGGTTATTATTATTATTCCTATAAGTTGGAGTAGGAATAAAGGATCTATTGGGTTTATTCCTTGGGTAGGAGCAATCATTATTGCTAACATTGCAGGATGGAGTGCTGCACAACCATTTTGTCCAATAGATATCCCAAATGCACTTGCAAGGTTTGCAGTTCCCTCACTGACCCCTAATTTTTTAGTTTGTACTTCTACATTAACAGGTATTGTTGCTGCGCTAGAACGAGATATGAATGCAAATGTCAGAACCGGCCATGCTTTTTTAATGAAGATAATTGGATTTAGCCTATTAAGTGCAATTAATGTCATGTGCATTAAAATTGTAATGCCAATGGCAATATAGGAAGCAAGTGCAAATTTTCCAAGTTTCATTATGCTTGAAATATCACTTGTTGCTGATATTCTTGTAATCATTGCTAATATGGCATAAGGTGTTGATTTTAAAATTAAAATTATCATTCCAGAGGTCAAATCTTGTACTGTAGATATTATTTGTTTAAAAAATTCTATTGATTCTGGTTTTTTTTTGGCAACTTTAAGGGCAACGATTCCTATTAAGGCAGCAAATATTACTATTCCAATTGTTGAGTTTGATCTTGTTCCTGCCATATCTGCAAATATATTTTCAGGAATCAGTTCTGATAATTTTTGTGTAATTGGGGTTTTTTGTAGGCGTTCAAGACCTTGATTTAGTTTTTTTCCTTGTGTAATTTCATCTACTCCAGATTGAAGTCCTTCTGCTGTTAGATTAAAGAAGAGAGAGGTACCAATTCCAATTATTGCCGCAATTCCTGCTGTAAATATAAGCATAAGTATTACGGATAAGCTCATTTTCCAAATATCTTGGCTATTTGTTAGTTTTACTATTGCAGATATTATTGAAACAAGTATAAGTGGTATTACCATCATTTTAATGAGTCTTATATATCCTGTGCCTAAGATATTAATCCACTCAATAGTTTCTTTTAGTATTATTGATTCTGATTCATAACAATGTTTCATAGTTATACCAAAGGCTATTCCTAATCCTAAGGCTACTAATAGTCTTTTTGTAAATGAGATGTGTTTTTTATGTAGGAAATATAGAAGTCCTATTAATGTAAGCATGATTGTGATATTTAATAGTGTATATATTATTGTTGTGTTCATCCTTTTTGCCTCTTATTTATAAATTTTAATGTAATGAGCATGATTTTAATCATAAATTCTTGAATTAGCTTTGTTACTTTTTTATTATTGAAGTAGTCTATCATAAGATTTTATTATTTTATCTTTTAAGTTATTGTCCTTTAAAATCTTAGTCGCAATGACTTTCCCAAGTTGAACTCCCTCTTGGTCAAATGAATTTATATTTAGTAAAAATCCTTCAAACATTACTTTGTTTTCGTAGTGAGATAGTATTGCACCTACTGTATAAGGTGTAAGTTCTTTTGAATATATTAATGCAGAAGGTCTTTCACCTTCAAAGTTTTTATTTTTGTTTGTATCTTCTTTGCCATAAGAGAATGCAATTATTTGGGCTATTAGATTTGCTTTTAACTTATCGTTGTTTGATGTTCCCTCTAAGGTGCTATCCTTTTTTAGTTGAGATTCACTAAAACCTATTAGATCCATTGGAACTATATCTGTTCCTTGATGAAGCATTTGAAAGAATGAATGTTGAACGTCCGTTCCAATTCCTCCCCAAATTATTCTTACTGTTTTATAATCAATTTTTTCTCCAAATCTATTTACACTTTTCCCATTGCTTTCCATTTCAAGTTGCTGCAGATGAAGATAAAAGTTTTCCATTGCTTTTGAATATGCAATAATGCAGTTGCTACTGTAGTTAAGAATATTACTCTCATATACACTAATTAGTGCTGCTAAGAGAGGCGCATTTTCTCTTACGTTTTTATTTAATGCTTTTTTGTCAACCTCACAAGCTCCTTTTAATATTTCTTTTGTAACCTTTTCTGTAAAGCAAAGAGTAATTAAGGTAAGTCCAACAGCTGAGGTTGGTGAAAATCTTCCACCAATTGAATCGTGCATAAATAAGTATTCAAGATATCCCTGTTTAAGTGCTAACATACTTCCCTTTGATGTAATGATTATGATTTGTTTTTGGTATTCTTTGATACCATTATTTTCTAATTTTTTAATTAAAAATTGCATGTTAGCTGCTGTCTCTAGTGTGTTTCCGCTTTTTGATACTATAATAAATAAGGTTTCTTGAAGGTCTATTTCACTTAATACTTCATCTGTTTCATCTGGATCAACATTTGAAATAAAATAGGCTTTCATCAGGTGTAAATTTTTCTGCTTAGCGTAATTTTTGATTGCAGTATATAGTGCTTTTGGACCAAGACTTGAGCCACCAATTCCGATTTGTACCACATTTTTAAAGACTTTTCCACTTATGCTCTTAATTGATCCATTTTGGACTTGTTTTGCAAATTTAAAAATTCTTTTAAGTTCTCTTTCAAAAAATTCCCTCATATTTTCATTATTCTCTATGACGTCTGTTCCAAGTTGCCCTCTTGTTAAATGGTGCAGAACTTTTCTATTTTCACTAATGTTAATATGTTTTCCGTCGATTATTTCTTTATATTTTTCTATTAGATTTGCTTCATCGCTTAAATTTTGAAATATGTTTAAGTGAGTTTCGTTAATTTGTTTTGTAGCATAGTTATAATGTACTTGATGTCCTTCTATTTTGATGTCATATTTTTTTATTCTATCTTCACTTAGAGTCTTTTTGAGTTCTTCAGGATTGGTTTGTCTTAATTCTTGAAAATTTTTAAGCTTATTAAGGTTGATATATTTAAGCATAAAGGATCCTCCAATAGTTCTTATGTATTTAAGTTTTGTTTTGTTTTTTTCTTTTTAATATTTTTTTTATTTTAAGTATTATAAATTTAAAAAACCTGATTATTATGTTTTTTTCTGAATAATATTTTAATTGTTCTTCTCCTGTTTCTGATTCACTTTTTGTAAATGATTTTCTGACATTATTCTCATCAAGTTCAATTTTAAGTAAAATTTTTTTATCTTCTGTGGGGATTACCTTGACATCGATTTCTTTATATCCAAGTTCTTTTAATACTTGATATCTTCTAAAACCTGCTACTAGATTTTTGTTTTTATCTATTATTATTGGATAGATTAAACCATGTTTTTTGATGCTTTCTTTAAGAGTTGAGGTGTCTCCTATATTTTGTCTGATTCGTTTTTTTATTTTTATTTGTTCTAAATCTATTAACATTTTTATTAATCCAATTGAATATTTTCTCCATTTACATCTTTGTGCCCATTTTCGTCAATTTGTTCATTTTCATCAATGAGAGAATTTGCTTTAATTTCTGTATCTTTTTCTTTGTCTTTTTTGTCTATATTAGTATCATCTATGTTAATATTGTCATCATTATCGTCTATCCTTGTGTTTTTGATATTATTATCTAAGTTTATATCTGGTATGTCATAATTCACGTTCTCTTGATTATGTTCATTTTCTAAACTATTATCCAAATTATTATTGTTAGTTTCATTGATATCATTTTCAACTTCTGTTTTGTTTTCTATTTTATTTAATGGATGGAAATCATCTATAAGGTATTCAAATTCATTAACCTCGATGTTTAACTCATTATTGTCATCGATTTTATCGATTCCATAAACATTAAATTCCATTTTATTTAAAAATTCAGATTTATTTTCATAGTATTTTGACTTTTCAAATGGCTGAGTCCCTGCAATGAATATTTCATTTATTGTTGTTTCGTTAGGTACTCCTTCTGGTAATAGTCCTGTTTCTGATTGTACTTGTACATTAATTATGCCTTTAGGTCTTACGAAAACTTTCTTAGGTAAATTTTTATGGTATTCTGCCATAAATTTTCCCCAACTAGGACCAGCAAGTCCTGTGCCTGTTCCAGCAATTCCTAATGAATATCCCTTTTTATCAAAACCAACCCATAAAGCCGTTGTTATATAGGGTGAATATCCTATTGCCCATCCATCAGCCCAGTTTTGAGTAGTTCCTGATTTTCCCGCAATATCAGATTTAAAGTCTTTAAGATTTGTATGTTTTTGATTTGCTAAGGTTCCATATTGAATTGTTGATTTCATCATGTCTGTCATAATATAGGCAGTTTGAGGAGATACTATTTGTGCATTAGCCCCTTTGTTTTTAATTGCTGTTAGCGTTTCGGATTCTACATTTGCTATTACTTTTCCATTCCTATCTTCAATATATTTAATTCCATATGGTTCCACTTCTTTGCCATTATTTCCCAAAATTGCAAATGCTCTTGCCATTTGTATTGGAGATGTTGATATGATACCCAGTGCAAGAGGATATACTTTAGGAAATGTTTTGTTTATTTCATTTTGATCTTTTATTCCTAATAATTTAGCAGAATATTTAATTGCGTTTTCAAATCCTAATGTATCGAGTATTCTAAGAGAGGGAATATTTAGTGATAAAGCTAGTACTTTACGTGTTAATACATTGCCTCTCCATTTTCCTCCGTAGTTCTCAGGTGCATAAACTTCTCCTTCTTGATTAAAAAATGCTACTGGAGAGTCTGAAAACATCGTTGCAGCTGTGATTTTTTTAAGATCAATAGCTGCTGAAAAGTATAAGGCTTTAAATGCACTTCCAGGTTGTATTTTGGCTTGGGTTGCTCTATTAAATTCGCTTCCCTTTCTATATCCGCTTCCTCCAACCATTGCTTTTATTGCTCCTGTTGTGGTGTCTAGTGCTATGAATGCGCCTTCTGGTTGTATAATGAAATTTGGATTTGTTTTATTGTTTATTGTGTATTCTCTTGTTGCTTTGTCTATTTTATCAATGCCTAGTATTGCTGAGAAACTTGCAATTAAATCAATATTGTCTTCATAAAATTTTCTTGTTCTTAGTTTTTTGTATTGTTTTCCATTTACTCTAGTGCTTCTTATTCCAAACAGATCAGATATTGTATCAATTATGGGAACTATTTCTGAGTTAATTATCAGCGTCTCAGATGATTTAGTAGAATTATACATCTTTCTTGTTTTTATGATCATTTCTTGTGTAATTTCATCTGCATACTTTTGTGCATCAAGATCAAGTGTTGTGTATATTGAGTACCCGTCTTTGTATATGTTTGCTCCGGATGGAAGATGTTTAATTATTCTTTGCCTTATGTATTCTGAGAAATAAGGTGCATGATCTTCTTTATCAGAGATAGCTGATGTGTCTGCCATACGAGTCCAATCGTAATTTTCCCAGTATTCATTAAACTCTCTTTCAGCTAGTTCAGTACTTATAATTCCATTAGATACTACTTGATTTAATACTGCCTTTTGTATTTTTTTAGCGAATTCTGGATTGTAAAATGGTGAATAGAGTTTTGCGTTTGGTAGTTGTATAATCATTAAAACCGCTTCTGCAGTGTTAATATCTTTGACGCTTTTGTTGAAAAAAAATTTTGAGGCTGCTACTACTCCGTAATTTCCGTTTCCAAAATACACTTTGTTTAAATATTTTTCAAGTATTTCATATTTTGATAGTTTCTTTTCAAGTTGTATGGCCCACCAAATTTCATTTAGCTTTCTTAAGATTGATCGTCTTGCTTGATTGGTGTAAAGGAGTTTTGCCAATTGTTGTGTTAAAGTACTTCCCCCTGAAAAGTATCTTCCAATAGCAATATTAAAAGCAGCTCTGAAAATTCCCATAAGTGAGAAGCCTCTGTGAAAGAAAAAATTAAGATCTTCGCGTATTAAAAGCGTACTTATTAAGTTATTAGGTATTTCTCTTAAAGAGAGTAATTCTCTATTCTCATCGGATATAAATTGTGTTATTATTCTGCCATTTGTATCAAAAAGCTTTGAAGGTATAGCAGGGTTTATATCCCCAAAATTTTTGTCTCTTTGGATGTTTACAGTCTCAACTATTGCAATTGATAGTAAGATAATAGAGAAACTAATAGTAAAATATGTTAAATAGATGAGTAATTTAGCTTTTTTACTGAAGTTAAGATTTTTCAAATTATACCCTTCTAACATAATTATACTATAAATATGTTAAAATTAACATATTTTTATGAATTGTTATTAATGTGAAATTATTATTATAATTCCTTTTTATATATGCTGTGTGGATTTTGTAATGCAAATTGAGAAGCAATGATAATATGGATTTAAGTTAAGTTCAAGTAAGGGCTTCTCTTTTGTTAAGGCTTTTTTTTTTGTATTTTTGTTTATACAATTGATTTTACATTTTGATTTTATTTGGGGTGTTAATGTGATTTTCGTAGATATGTTGAATAAGTTATTGACTGTTGGTTGTATCTGATATTTTGGGATAAAATTATTTTAAAGTGTATGCATAACTTAAAAATTTTTGAATGTTATTACTTTAAAGTTCCTGAATGTCGATTTTAACATGTTTGTTAGATTTTAAAGGAGAGGTTTATGTTTTTGTCTAAGAAAATAAAAGCTTATGAAGCTAAATATAGAGGTAAAGAAATTAAGATGAGTACTGAAATCAACAGTTTTCTTAACATTAAAAATTTTGTTGGAATTAAAGTTGGTAATTATGTGAACCATGGTGTAATTTATTCTATTTCTATGAATGCTATTAAGATTCTTTTGCAAGAAGATAAAGTTTTACCTGTTTTTGCACAAAATGGAAATTCAGGCAATATTCAGCTTAAAAGTTTTGATAATGTTGGAGATGATTCTTTTTTTATTCCCTCTTTAGTTGTGAAGTTGGTAAATACATCTTCTTGTTCTGTTCAAGAGAAGGAGTATAATTTGCTGACTTTAGAGTTTTTATCTCCTATGCCAGAAGAAATTGCAATTAAGATTGGCAAATTGCTTGATTTAAAGCTTGGACAGAATCAAAGAATACATGAGCGTATTATTATTGATAAAGATTCGATTAGAAAACTTAATCTTAGTTCTGATAAAGCTTTTATTGAAGTTAAGGGTATTAAGCATAAATGCTTGATTAAAGACTTATCTTATGGGGGTGCACTTTTAATATCTTATTTTGATTATGAGGGAATAGATGAAAGTAATGTTGATTTAACTTTAAGTTTTGATATTGCAGATAAGGAAGTATCTATTGTTGGCAAGGCAAAAAATTTGAGTGTTATTCAAACTCCTAATGGGAAGGTTTTAGCTTTAGGCATTGCATTCTGCGAGGAAAAGATTTCCCTTGACTATACTATGTTAATTCATGATTATTTTAATTAGAGGATTTATGCTTAAAAATATTGTTTATATTTCTCTTCCAGAAGATTTTACAAGTCAAATTAAAGATTTTATATTTGATCCTAAGGTACTTTTACCCGTTGAGGTTGATGATGTTAAGCATTTTTCTCAAGATGAACTTAATTTTGAGGCTGTTATGTCTGCGATTCTTAAGATTTCGGCTTATGATCAAGGTAATGTGAATTTTTCTTATTATAAAAAGCTTCTCTTAGCTTTAAATCCTAATATTGTCAATACGCTTATTCATGTTGGACTTACTAAGATTGATGAGGGAGATTATAATTTGGCGCTTGAGATTTTTTTGGCATTAAAAGGTATTGATAATGAAAATGAAGTTTTTCTTTTTAATTTGGCATTATTATATGAGAAAATGGCTGAAAACTTCTTAAGGGTTGATCAAAACATGAGTGCTATGACTAGTAATCAAAATGCTTTAGAGATTTATGAGAAACTTTTAAAATTTGAAAGTCCAAATGAAAATGTGTTTGCAAATGCTGGCTTTTTTTTTGTTAAACAATACAAATTGGACAGGGCTCAAGAGTTGCTTAATCATTATTTAAAAATTTCTAATAATTTAAGATTGAAAAATAAGGTAAGTGACGTCTTAAATGCTATAAGAGTTCATAAAAATTTAGCTTTAAATCTTGAGAGAATATATGATCTGATAATTTTATCGAAGGAAGATGAGGCTATTTCTAAACTTGTTAAACTTTTGGAATATCATAAAGATTCTTGGAATGCTTGGTTCTTGCTTGGATGGGGATATAGGAGAAAGGGTTTTTACTTTGAGGCAAAAGACGCTTTTTTTAAGGTATTATCTCTTGATTCTAAAAATGTCGATGCTATGAACGAGCTTGCAATTTGTTTGATGGAACTCCTTGAGTTTGATGATGGTCTTAAATATTTACTTAAGGCTTTGAAACTTGAACCTGATAATATCAAAATTATTTCAAATCTTGGAATTCTTTATCTAAAAATGGGGCGCAGAAAAGAGGCTAGAGAGTATTTTAAGATAGTTCTTGAATATGATTCGAGTGATCCTATTGCCCTTAAATATTTGGAACTATTGAGTAGTGAATTTTAATTTATATTGTATTCCTTTTAGGAAATAAATTTATTAAGACTTGCCTTTTTAAGTCTATTATTAATTGAGTATCCAAGTTGACTGTTATCTACGAATTCAGCAAGTATTTGTTTGTATGTTTTTTCAGATTCTACAAATACTTTGTAGATGTTTTTTGCATATTCTTCTAATGTGTTAAAAACACAAATATTATTCATATTCCAAGATTTGTTAAACCAATATGAATTAAGAGTAGCTTTCATTATGAGCACTTTTGTATCTTGTCTTGATGCATACTGTCTTATATTATCTTTTTGCTTAAACAGGTAAACAGGTATGCGTGGTTTGTAATGTTCTAGTAAGTTCCCAGGTGATTTGGATAGCATTTCTTTTCCTACTGAGTATTTTACTTTAACTTTTCCTTTAAGTTCTTTTTCTATCATCTCTTTTGTAATTGAACCTGGTCTTAGTATTGATATATTTCCTTTAGAGTCAAATCCTATAACGGTTGATTCTATACCAATTTTTGATTCTTCATTTTTTTTGATAATTCCTTTAACTAAACCATCAAGTTCCCTGATTGCCATTTCAAAATTAGTGGCACTGGGACGTCTTGATAAATTTGCTGATGGGGCTGCTATTGGAACTCCGCTCATCTTTATTAACTTGAGGGCTACAGGTTCTGATGGTATTCTTACTGCTATGCTGTCAAGTCCCCCGCTTATGAAGTTAGATATTTTACCCGCATTTTTTAGTATAAATGTTAGAGGTCCCGGGGTGAATTTTTGCATTAAAATCAGTGCACTTTTTGGTATATACTCTACAAGTTCTTTTATTTTTTCTATTGATTCAACATGTACTATTAAAGGATTTGTGATAGGACGCTTCTTTACTAGAAAGATCATTCGTATTGCTTCGTCATTGTATGCATTAGCCCCAATGCCATATACTGTTTCTGTAGGAAATACTACTAGTTCTCCTGCTTTTATGAATTTTGCTGCTTTTTTTATTTCAAGTTGTTCTATGATCTCTGTTTTCATTAATGTCATTTCCTATATTAATTTTACTTACTTATTTAGTAAAGCAAAAAAATTGCAAATAAACAATTTAGGTTAACTTAACTTGTTGATTTTATGTTATAAGTCTTAAACTTTATAATATAATATGATACAATACATGTCATGGTAAATTTATTTAATCTTATGGATATTAGATTTGGGTTCTTATTTTTGTTTTTTGCTTTTACTCAATTAAACAGTGCTACTGTTGGACTTGCTTCATGGTATGGCGAGGCTTTTCATGGAAAATCTACTGCCAATGGTGAAAAATTTGATATGACAGCTCTTACGGCTGCTCACAAGGAACTTCCATTTAATACTATTGTAAGAGTTACTAATTTACTTAATAATAGGACAGTTGTTGTAAGAATTAATGATAGGGGTCCTTTTAGGAAAGATAGAATAATTGATTTGTCAAAATCTGCTGCTGAAAAGTTAGATTTTCTAGGAATAGGTGTTGCTCCTGTAAAAATTGAGATATTGGAACAATTGGATGAAAATAAAGTTGTGACTCAGGAGTCTAAAAAAACTGTTAATATTGAAAATTTTTCTAAAGATGATTCAGTTGTTTTGGGTTCAAAATTAAACGGTAATGATGATTTAGATAAAGATCACTTTGAACTTGCAGAAAAGATTTTAGATGATTCGACTAAAGAACCAGATTTTTATATACAAGTTGGTTCTTATAAGACTAAAGATTATGCTCAAAGAGCTTATAGAATACTTCAAAAAGTTGGACTTAATGTTTTAGTGAATTTTCATGGACCTTTTTTTACAGTGTTCATTCCTACTTATGCTGATGATATTCATAAAAATGTTGAACTTATTAAATCTACAGGATATAGGGATATTTTGGTAAGAAAGACTAAAATTCCAGGAGATAGTATTTCTATGGATTAGTACTTTGATTTATCTTTTTAAAGAATTTGTCTATTATTTGTTTGATATTTTCAAAGTTTGAGTAATAAGTTTTGATATTAGGTAAGGATTGTAGGAATAATGTACCGTAATTTTTTTCAACAAGTCTTTTATCAAAGCATACGATAATCCCATAGTCCTTTGGATCTCTAATTAATCTTCCAAATCCTTGTTTGAATTTCATTATTGCTTGTGGCAGTGTTTCTTGCGTGAAAAAATTTTTATTTGATTTTGTAGCCAATTCGTTTTTTGCCATTAAAATGGGATCAGAAGGAGTTTGAAATGGCAGTTTGGGAATTATTATCATTGTTAATTTATCTCCTTTAATATCAATTCCTTCCCAAAAATTTTTTATTCCTATGAGTACGCTTTTTTTTTGCGATTCTTTAAAAGAATTTATTAGTTCATGTTTTGGCAATTTTCCTTGTATGAAGAGGTTTATATCATTTGTAAATAAAAAGTCTTTAATATTTTTTCCTATATATTCTAAGCTTTTAAGTGAGGTTAAAAGAATTAAGGTACCGCCTTTGTTTAACATTACAAGTTCTTTAATATACTGTGTTGATTGATTTAAAAATTTTTCTTCTTTATTAGGGTATTCAATATCTGATATAATAGTGAGTATTGATCTTTGTCTGTAAGGGAAAGAATATGGTAACTTTTCCATTTTGATGTTTTGATCACTTAAATTTAATCCTGTTTGATTTAAAAAATATGAAAATGATTGATTTGTCATTAGAGTAGCTGAGATGAAAATTATCCTTTTTACTCGTTTATACATAATTTTATTTAGACCAGGGCCTAAATAAATCTCTGATATTTGAAATATAAGCACATTTGTTTTTTTTTCTATCCAAAAGCAAAGATTGTCATATTGATTTTCAGAGATTAAAATTTTAATTAATGATTCTTTATGTTCTATGTTTTTAATTAGTCTCTTTAGTTCTATTTTTGCTGTTTTATTTTTTATCTCTTGTGTTAAAGATGTTATGGTTGTTTTGTAATTTTCTAAGTTATATATGACATTTTGTAAATGTATTTTAATTTTTGTATAAAAATCTGTTTTATGTGTATCATTGGTAACTCTATAAATTGATGGAAAATCTTTTTGTGTTTGTATTATATATTCAATATTTTCAAAGCATCGCATTGTTGAAGTTTCAAAATCTTTCTTGTATTTATTATTTATGTTTTGTATTTTTATTATTTTATCTATTTTAGTAAAAATTTTTTTTATTCCAATTTTTGAAAAACTCCTGTTAAATAATGTTCTTGCAGCTTCTTCTAGATAATGAGCCTCATCAATTATTATGTTTTTTGTATTAGGCAATATTAAATTAATCTCATCATCATTTTTTTCAGAGCCATTTTCATAGCTTTTTTTTTCTGTTAATATTTCATTTTTTATATAGAGATCATTTAGAAGTAAATAGTGATTGGTTATAATAATATCACATTCTAATATTTGTTTTCTTGCCTTTTTAAAAAAACATTTGTTGTCATCAGGACAGTTAATACCTGAACATGTCTCAGGATTTGCCGATACTTCTTCCCAGATTTGCTCATCAATAAAATTAAGTTCATCTTTATCACCTGTTTGTGTATTTTGTGACCAGTAGATTAGTGATTGTAAATTTTTTTTATTAAATGTATATGTTAAAAGGTTCCTTTCAAATTCTTTAAGCCGGCGAATGCAAAGGTAGTTTTTCATTCCTTTAATTATTCCAAATTTCATTTTAAAAGGAATGATTTTTTCTAGAGATTCGATGTCTTTTTTTATTAATTGTTCCTGAAGGTTAATAGATGCTGTTGAGATTATTATTCTTTCTTGTGTTTTTTGAATGAAGTCAATAGCAGCAATTAAGTATGCAAAACTTTTTCCAGTCCCTGTTGGTGCTTCAATAACTAAAAAATTTTCATTTTCAAGGGCTTTGCTTATTTTTTCGATCATCCTTAATTGTGTATTTCTTTTTACAAAGCCTTTGATGTTTAACTCTGCTTTTTTGAATATATATTCAATTAAATTCAATTTTAGTAAGCGTCCTTTTTATTGATTCTTTAAAAATATTTTTATAAATATTATTTGTGAAATTATTTAATTTTGAGTTGCTATAAATTGAGCTCATTTCTTGAAATGTTGCTCCAAGTTATCATTTTTAATATACTCTTAAATCCATCTGCAGTTGATATTGAGAATTTTTTTATTCTTTTGCAAGGTATATTAGTTTCTTTAAAATTCATCTTGTGCACTTCTTTACCATTGTGTTGTCTTATTATATATTTATTTTATGAATTTTTTAAGCAATATGAGTCGTCCAATTATGATTTTGGCTCCAATGGAAGATGTTACAGATACTGTTTTTAGAAATTTGATTCATTTGGTAGGCAATGGAAAGTATGGTCCTGATATTTATTTTACCGAATTTATTTCTGTAAAAGGGCTTTTAAATAAATCAAAGCAGTCAATGCAACATATTTTGACAAAAAATGATGAACTGAATCGACCTTTGATTGCTCAAATTTGGGGCAATGATCCTGATGAATTTTTTAAAGCAATAGAAATCTTAAGTAATTTGGGATTTTGGGGCATTGATCTTAATATGGGCTGTCCTAAGAAGAAAATAGTTAAAAAGGGAGTTTGTTCTGCTTTGATTAATAATAAATCTTTGGCTCGTGAGATAATTATGGCAAGTAAAGAGGCGTGTTTAAAATTTGGATTGTCTCTTAGTGTTAAAACAAGACATGGTTTTTTTTATTCTGAGGTTGAAGATTGGTTGGGATTTTTACTTAAGTTAGGTATTGATATGTTGACCGTGCATCCCAGGCTTGCTATTAATCAAAGTGAAGGGCCTATAGATGTTTCTGTGTTTGATAAACTTGTTAATCTGAGGGATCAAATCAATCCTTCTACATTAATTATTGGTAATGGAGATATTTTGAGTTTAGAGCAAGCTTATCAGATTGTGGAGAAACATTCTATTGATGGGGTAATGTTTGGTCGTGGAATTTTTAGAAATTTAAATTTATTTGGAAAAGGCTTGCCTAACTTTTTGAGTAATAATTTAAATTTTAGATTAAATGTATTAAAATTGCATATAACAGATTTTCATTCTACTTGGAGTCTTACTAAGGATTTTAATAAACTTAAGAAGTACTTTAAAATTTATTTTAATGAAGATGAAAGATGTAGCGAGTATTTTCATAATATTATGAATTCAAGTGATTATGAGGAGCTTTTTAACAATCTAAGTCGAATGGACATTATAGGAGATAATCATTAAGTAATGAGTGATGACCTTTCAAAAAATTATAATCCTAAGGTTTTTGAAGATAGAATTTATAAAAAATGGCTAGATAATGGAGTATTTATTCCTAATGATAGGATTGGGCCTAAATTTAGTATAGTAGCACCTCCTCCAAATGTTACAGGCATTCTTCATATGGGCCATGCCCTTAATTTTACTTTGCAAGATATTCTTGTTCGTTACAAGAGAATGCAAGGAGCTGATACTCTTTGGCTTTTTGGGACAGATCATGCTGGAATTGCAACTCAAGCGGTTTTTGAAAAACAGCTTAAAGAAGATGGAAAAAGTAAGGATGATTTTAGTCGTGAAGAATTTGTTGAAGAAATTTTTAAATTAAAGGATAAACATAGAGAAATAATTGTTAATCAAATAGAAAGGCTAGGGGCTTCCTATGATCATTCCAGAGAGAGATTTACTCTTGATGCTGGGCTTTGTCAAGCTGTTAATAAGGTTTTTATTGATTTATATAATAAGGGATTTATTTATAAGGGAGAATATCTTGTCAACCTTGATCCTGGGTCTGGAAGTGTTGTTAGTGATGAAGAGGTTGAGTACAGAGAGGTTATTGGGAAGATTTATTTTATTAAGTATTTATTAGATGATAGTAACTTTATTGAAGTTGCAACCACTCGACCTGAGACAATGTTTGGAGATATGGCTGTTGCTGTTAATCCTAATGATGATCGGTATAAATCTTTGATTGGTAGGGACGTTACAATTCCTATTGCAAATAGAAAGGTTAAAATAATAGCAGATAGTTATGTTGATATGGAATTTGGTAGTGGTGCTTTAAAAATAACACCTGCCCATGATCCTAATGACTTTGAAATTGCAAAAAGACATGATCTTGCTAAAATAAATATTTTAACTAAGGATGCAAAACTTAATGAAAGTGTTCCAATTGAGTATCAAGGTTTAAGTGTTAATGTTGCAAGAGACAAGATAGAAAGAGATTTAAGAGACAGAGGATTTTTAATAGATGTTAAAAATCATAAACATCAGGTTGGACATTGTCATAGATCTGGAGAGATCATTGAGCCTTATTTATCAAATCAATGGTTCGTGCGAATGAAACCATTAGCTGATGCTGCTTTACAAGTTTTAATAAACGGTGAGATTAGGTTTTATCCTAAAAAGTGGGAAAATACATATAAACATTGGTTATTAAATATTAAAGATTGGTGTATATCTAGACAGTTGGTTTGGGGACACAAAATTCCTGCCTGGTATGATGTTAAAACAGGAGAGATTATTGTTAGTGAATTTGATCCTTCTTTAAGTGAAGAGTATAAGGGTAGAAGTTTCTTTAGAGATCCAGATGTGCTTGATACTTGGTTTTCTTCTTGGTTATGGCCATTTTCTTCTCTTGGCTGGCCAAAGGTTACTCTTGATTTTAAAAATTATTATCCCACAAATACTTTGGTTACCGCTTATGACATAATATTTTTCTGGGTAGCAAGAATGGTAATGGCAGGACTTGAGTTTACAGGACAAGTTCCTTTTAAAGATATATATATAACACCCCTTTTAAGAGATAAAAAGGGTAAAAAAATGTCAAAATCTTTAGGTAATGGCATAGATCCTCTTGAAATTATCGATCAATATGGAAGTGATGCTTTACGTTTTACTCTTGCATTTTTATCTGTGCAAGGTCAAGATTTGAATATTGATACTAAAGATTTTATGTTTGGAGCTAAGTTTTTAAATAAAGTATTTAATGCGTCTAAATTTATTTTATCAAATTTAGAAGGTAGGCTAGTATTAGACAATTTTGAGTTAGATGATATCGATAAATGGTTACTTACGAGTTTAAATTCAACTGTTGCCGTTATAAATTGGGCTTTTAAAAATTATAAGTATAATGAGGCTACTAAAGCAGTATATGAATTTTTTTGGAATGATTTTTGTGATTGGTACATTGAAATTAGTAAAATTAATTTAAATAGTGATGATATTAATCTTCAAAATATAACTATTTCTAAACTGATGTTTTTCTTGAAAGAATCTTTACTCATTATGCATCCCTTTATACCTTTTATTACCGAAGAGATTTATTCTAAGTTTACGTCTTTACAAGATGTATTAGCATTAAAAAAGTATCCTGAGTGTGTTAGTCAAAGAGATTTTAAGGAAGAGTATCATCGGTTTAATTTATTGAAAAAATTTATTGTATCAATGAGAACTCTTAGGAGTGAATTTAGTATAGTTCCTAATATTAAGATTAATGTTGCTTTGCGATTTTGTAATACTTTTAAATACGAGAGATATTTTAAGGAGCATGAGCATATTGCAAAGAAACTGATTAACTTTGATTGCATCTTTTACAATGAGAATTATGTTGATATGATAGGGGTTCCTAATGTTGATTTTGAGAGTTTTGCAGATATTAAGAGTCTAATAGATATTGATAAAGAGCTTGTAAAGCTTGGTAAACAACTAGAGAAATATGAGAGACTTAAGAATTTAGTTTTGGCAAAGCTTCAAAATCAAGACTTCTTGTCAAATGCTCCTGAAGAGATTATTGATCTTGAGAAATCAAAATTAGAAGAATTTGATTCTTTCATTGCGAAAATTAACAATTATATTCGTAATTTAAAAAAATAGTGACAATTTTTAATTTGTGATGTTACTTGTAATTACATTACATTTACGGTCATTATTTTTAGTATTTCGTTTATTGAAACAGCTTTTGTGTGTAATCATTAAGATGTGTTTTTAAAGTTCAAATTTTGCCTTATTATTGTTTTTTTTGTGCTTTTATCATATGTTTTTTATTGTTAAATCCTTTTATTCTAGAGTAATTAAAATTAGCGAGTTTTAATCCATCTTTTACAATTCTTGCTGCAGAAAATGTTGAGAGTTTTGCTCCAATTTTGCTCTTTTTTGCAATTATGGTGAATATTTCTTTATTCCACATTTTAGGATTTTTGATTGGACTAAACCCATCTAAAAACCAGTAATCTATGTATTTTGGTAGCTCTTTAAGCTTTTCTTTAGCTTCTCCAACTAAGATTTTTAAATTAATATTGTTTGTTATTTTGTACTTTATGTTCTTTTTTGGGGCATTAGGATATTTTTTAAGCAATGTCTTAAAATAATTTATGTCTTTGCTAAAAAATTGTGATACTTTTTTGATTTGTTCTTTTTTCAGTGGAAATTTTTCAATTGAGTAATAATTAATTTTTGTTTTGAGTTTATTTTCTTTTAAATATTTTAAAAGTGCTATGAGATTAAGACCAGTTCCAAATCCTAATTCTGCAATTGTTGCACTTTGTAAATCTGTTAAGTCTGTATCTAGTTCACATCCTTTGATAAATACATAAATACTCTCTTCAAGTCCGTATTGTGGATTATAATAAATATCTTTAAATTTACTTGAATATATAGTTTTATCTTTAAATATTAATTTATTCATGAGTAAAATAACAAATGAATAAATCACTTTGTGGTTTACTCATTTATAAAAATTCAATTTTAAAAAAAGCCATTACTTTTAGGAGTAATATTGTTATTGTCACATATCAACCTGAATTTGATTTGTTTGACTAGGATAATAGGATATAAATCGCTCATTTTAAGGTTTTGCCTTTGTAAGAGAAACTAAAGCTTAAGTTTAGTTTCTCTGTTTATTTTATTCTTCTATAATAGCTATTATCTCTTTTGCTTTTAAAATTAAGTGTTCCTTTTCCTCAATTTTGACAGCAGCTCCAGCGTACTTTTCATAAAGCACTGTATCTCCGACTTTAACAGTAATGTCTTCCTTGTTAGAGCCAATAGCTATAACTGTTCCAATGTTTGTTTTTTCTTTTGCATTTTCTGGTATATATAGTCCTGAAATTGTTTTACTTTCGGCTTCTTTTATTTTTATTAAAACTCTATCAGCTAAAGGTTTAATATTTTTCATTTTCAAACATCTCCTTAATTTGATAATATAAATATACGAAAAATTGAAGTATTAAGTCAATATATTTAGATAATACTTGAAACTTCATTTAATTTTAAAGATAATTCTTGTAGTAAAATGTCAAATTTAGGTGGAAAAATAGTTTGATAACAGTAAGTAATTTAGAAGTTGCATTTGGAGAGAGAATTTTATTTAAAGATGTTAATATTAAATTTTCTTCTGGAAATTGTTATGGGATAATTGGAGCTAATGGTTCAGGTAAGAGTACATTTTTGAGAGTTTTAGGTGGAACGATTGAACCTAGCAAAGGTGAAGTGTCAATTGCAAAAAATCAAAGAATGGCTGTGCTTGAGCAAAATCAGTTTGCTTATGACGATTTTAAGGTTATTGATACTGTGATCATGGGTCACAAGAAGCTTTATGCTGTTCAAAGGGAAAAAGATGAAATTTATGAAAAACCTGACTTTAGCGATGAGGATGGAATTAGGGCTGGAGAACTTGAAGCTGAATTTGCCGAACTTGGAGGTTATGAGGCTGAGTCTAATTCGGCGGTACTTCTTAAAGGGCTAGGCATAGATGAGTCGCTTCATTTTAATTTAATGAGAGATATTGAGGGGGCTTTAAAAGTAAGGGTGCTCTTAGCGCAAGCTCTGTTTGGAGAGCCTGATATATTACTTCTTGATGAACCTACTAATAATCTTGATATTCAATCGATTAAGTGGTTAGAAGAATTTTTGATTAATTTTGAAAATACAGTTATTGTTGTGTCACATGATAGGCACTTTTTAAATCAAGTTTGTACTCATATTGTTGATATTGATTATGGAAAAATTCAAGTTTATCTTGGTAACTATGATTTTTGGTATGAAACTAGTCAAATTCTTAATAAACAACTAAAAGATGCTAAGAAAAGATCTGAAGAAAAAATAGCAGAACTTAAGACTTTTATTCAAAGGTTTTCAAGTAATGCATCAAAATCTAGACAAGCAACTTCAAGAAAGAAGTTAATTGATAAGATTAAAGTTGAAGATTTAAAACCATCTTCAAGAAAATTTCCTTATGTCAACTTTAAGAGTGAGAGAGATCTTGGAAAAAATGTTATTACAATTAAAAATTTGACTAAAGAATTTGAAGGACAACATATTTTAAACAAGTTTAGTATTGTTGTAGAACCTGGGCAAAAGGTTGTTTTTTTAGGTAGTCCAATCTCAGCAAGTTTTCTTTTTGATGTAATTACCAATGAAGATAGACATTATAAGGGGCATTATGAGTGGGGTACTACTGTTAATTTTGCGTACTTTAAGAAGGATAATGAAAAATATTTTAGTGTGAATTTAAGTTTGGTAGATTGGCTAAGGCAGTATTCAAAGGATCAGGATGAAACTTATATTAGAGGATTTTTGGGACGAATGCTTTTTAGTCAAGATGAGGCTTTAAAAAAAGTTAATATCCTCTCAGGGGGTGAAAAAGTAAGGTGTATGCTTGCAAAGATAATGCTTAGTGGAGCTAATGTATTATTATTAGATCAACCGACAAATCATTTAGATCTTGAAGCAATTACATCTTTAAATACCGGGCTTCGAGATTTTAAAGGAGTTGTGTTATTTACGTCCCATGATCATCAATTTATTGATACCATTGCTAATAGGATTATTGAATTTACACCTAATGGTATAATTGATCGTTTTATGACTTTTTCAGAATATATTGATGATCCTAAAGTTAAGGAGTTAAGGGATAAGTTTTATGAAGGACATGCCAGCTTAAAACTTTAGTTATATGTTTAACCATTACAGGAAGTTTATGGTTTTGAAGTTAAATATTTGTATTTTTATATTTTTAGGTGCTTGTTTTTTCCTTTCAGCAAATGTTAACCTTTATTTCCAGAAAGCTTTAACAGGGCAGGTTTTAGGAAGTCCTATTCTTGATGAGCGACGTAATACTATTACGGTGTTAACAAAGGATAGGTGGTTGATAACTTATACTATGTCTTTGGATAAAAAATACTCTTATAGGTTAGATCGAGTACCGTATCCCTTCCTCTTAAAGGATTTTGGTAGTGGGTATTATGTTATTACAGGACGTAATGAAGTTCAAAAGATTAGAAGAGGAAAACTTATATGGAGATATAGTTTAAATGCTTCTCCTATAAAGGCTCCTTCAATGGGGAATGGTTATATTTTAATTCCTCAGGCTGATAAGAGAGTTATTGCTTTAAGACTTGGTGATGGGCAGAAAATTTTTGAGGTGAATATAGAAGGAAAGGCAGTGACTTCTTCTGTTGTTCTTGAAAATGGTAATTTTTATATTGCAAATGAACATTATAGAATGTTTGCTTTTAATCCTGAGGGAGAGAAAATATGGAGTGCTTCTCTTATGTCTTTTCCCAATGTATTAATGATAAGTACTAATAATGAGATAATTGTTGGATATCAATCTGGAGATGTCGTTGTGTATGATAGTGATTTTGGTGATATGTTAAATTCTATTAATTTGAACTATCCCATTAATTTTTTATTTGAAAAGTTTAATGGAGAATATGTTGCAGTGTCTGATAATGGTTTTTTTTTTAATTTAAGTAAAAATTTAGAACTTATGTTTTCTAAAAATTTATCTTTGAAACTTAAGGAAGCTGTGCTTTATGATAACAAAAATCTTTTTATTGTTAAGAAATCAAATGGTGTCTTAGCTCTTGATGAATATTTTAACCCGGTTGATAGATATGATGCTATGAAGGAAATATCGGGACTTGTAGCTAATATTGGAATCATTGTTACTGGTGGACTTAATTGGATATTAACTACTTACTATTATGAATATAAAGATGAGCTTGATGTTATTGTTTGGAATCATACATTAGGTAATAGGTATCATCAAAATAGGATAGATTTTATAGAAAAATATTTAATAGATTATGAGGATATTTATTTGGTTCTTGATGAAATGTTGAATTCTTCCTACAATAGGAGGGTTTATGATACTTTTTTAAGTACTCTAGATTCTCTGGTAATTAAATATGGTAGTTTTCCTAAAAAATATTTGGATTTATATAAAAAAGCTATTAATAATTGGCTTGCTCCAAAAAATGGAATAGATAGAATAGCTCAAAGAGGGCAACTTTATAAGTATTTCATATATGTTGATGATGCAGCTTCAGTTAAGAGTTTTATTAATATGGCAATTGAAGAAAAGGATATTAGCAATGTAATTCAATTGGTTAAAAGTATTGCTAAGTTTGAATATTATTATGGACAAGATGAACTTGTGTATAATTATATTCAGTATGTAATATTGAATTATCAGGGCAGTTTAGAGATAGCTTATGCTGTTCTTTTAAGCTTGCGCAAGATAATTTTGAATTCTACAGAGGATAATCTTGAAAAGTATAGAAATAAATATTTAACTCTTTTGAAATTTATAAAGCGACAAAATTTTTCTGACAAAATTAATCAGTGTGTTAATGAAATTATTGTAGCACTTTGATTCATTTTGTTGCTAGTTTTATGTTATCATTTGTTAAATACATCTTATTATAGTGTGTTAGAATTGATGTTTAATTTATGCTGATTTAGTTAATAATAGGGTTTATAATTGACTATGGGAGAATTTTATTATGAAAAGAATACGGGTACTTTTTATTTTTTTATTCATCTTTTTAAATATTTTTACTTTTTATTCTAGAGAAGTTGATAAGAAAAAGTTGAAAGATTTTATTAATATGGATCTTGAATTTGTTAATTATCGGGGTCCTTATGATTCTACAGATACTTATCAGCAAATAGTAGGTATTGGTGAATTTTTAGCTAGAAATTTAATCAATAACAAATCTAATTATTACAATAAATATTATGTTAATAGGTATATTGACAGTGAGGATGAAAAGAATAGTTCAGATGTTTTTATTATTGGTGAGAGAGCTTCTCTTGATAGTATTTTAAATCTTAGAAAAATACTTATAGGGTATTTAATGGAAGGTTTTGGTTACAATAAAGAGAGTGCAGAATTACTTGCTAAAGCTATTACAATATATAATGCTACTTATCGAGGTGATTTGGAGTATTATAGTGATTCTTATATTCAGCCTGCCCTTAAAGGTTTAAGTAATCATAATATAGGACTTTCAAGAGTTTATAGCCAATGGGCTGGGAAGACTCATATTTTTATTCCTCTTAAGAGAAATATTTTATCAGGAAACATTGAATCGGATGTTGATCTTGACAAAATAGTTACAGAGAAGGTGGTAATATCTCTTTTAAGTGAAAATGAAGAAGTTGGTACGGACTTTGCAAGAGATATAACCGATGTACAGGATGAAATTCGTGATGTTGATCAAAAAAAGATTGATATCGAATCTGTTACTTTAAGAAGCATTGATGATGAATTAACCGAGACTATTGATAATTTAAGAGAGCAGCTTGAGAAGGCTAGTGATGATGTTGAAAAGACAGGTATTAAGAAGCAAATTGATGATAAAATAATCGAGAGGAATATTTTAAAGGATAAAGCAGAAGGGCTTAAGAAGTCACAGGAAAAATTAGATAGTTTTCAGGAGAGATTGGATAGGCAAAGGGATATAGTTAAAGATAAAATACAAGAAAGTATTGATAAGGAAAACAAAGATAAGAATTTGCCAAAGCCTGGGGACATAATTTCGCCAAAAGTAGATGAAAAATTGCAATTAACTGAAACTATTGAAGATTTGAAAGAACAACTTGATAAGGTTACTGATGATGCTGAAAAGGAAGAAATTAAGAGGCAGATTGATGATAAGATAATTGAAAGGGAGGCAGTTAAAGATAATAATTTGCCAAAACCTAGGGAAGTAAGTTCATCAAAAGAAGATGAAAAAATAAAGTCTGATGAAGAGTTGAAAAAGCAACTTGAGAAGGCTAGTGATGATGTTGAAAAGACAGGTATTAAGAAGCAAATTAATGATGATAAGATAGGCGAGAGGAATGTTTTAAAGGATAAGACAGGAGGGCTTAAGGAGTCACAGAGAAGATTAGATAAGCAAAAAAATATAGTTAAAAAAGATAGGAATTTGCCAAAATCCGGAGAAGTAAGCTTATCAGCAAAGGATAAAAAATTGAAGTCAGCTGAAGAGTTGAAAAAACAACTTAAGAAAGCTACTGCTAATACTCCTAATAGCACTTTTAGTGTTTCAAATAATCGATTTAAGCCCTTGTTCAATAAGTCTTTAAATTCTAAAGATCAGTTGGGTCAACAAAAAGCTGTAGATAAATTGTCTTTTGAAGAAAATGAAAATCATAAACCTGTGTTTTTAGAAGTTTTAAATCCCAATACGAATTTAGGAGTTCTTAGGTTAATTGACTCAGATAAAGACCAGGATGAGAAAACTTCTCAGTATGGTATTAGAAGGTATGGAATTTATGAGAGAGAAGATGATTTTGTAGCTATAAAACTTTGTTCAGGTATTGCAAAGCTTCAGTTGCTTAATAAGGCAAAAAATTTACAAGTTGAATCTGAAGCAAACTTTGAGTTAAGTAGAGATTCTTCTCTTTTTGTTGATTCAAAAATGATTTTGGTAGTTGTTAAGGATAATAATGTTTGGAAATTAGCAAAGTTTTCTTCAAGGGACTTAAGTGAGTTTATTTTATCAGAGGATGAGGTTTTGCCATTTACAAGTTTTACTGTTAATGCAGGGCATATTTATTTGCAAGATGCATCTAAAAAGATTATTATTTTGGATCTAAATACTTTAAAAAAAGTATTTTAAATTGTTTTTTTGATTAAACATTGTTTAAGTAATTTAAAAAGGAAGAACAAGATTTTGCTCTTCCTTTTTATCATTATAGAAACAGTCGGGACAGTGAGATTCGAACTCACGCTCCCCTGCTCCCAAAGCAGGTGCCTTAGCCGCTAGGCCATGTCCCGAAAAAGTTACGCGCCAATTAGGACTCGAACCTAAAACCTACAGATTAGAAGTCTGTTGCTCTGTCCAGTTGAGCTATTAGCGCTTTTGAGCCTAAAGTTGAGTATATCATGTTGAAAACCCCTTGTCAATAAAAATATTATTACTTTATGTTTTGTTAAAATTGTGGATGTTTTATAATTATTTTATGCTTGATATTGATTTAATTGTAGATGAAACTCTATCTAGATATCCAGATGTTACACCTTTTTTAAATTTCAAAAATAGTTATGAGCTTTTGATAATGGTAATTTTGAGTGCAAGGACAACTGATAATATGGTCAATAAGATTGCACCTGAGCTTTTTAAAAGATATGGGGATTTTGAAAGTTTGGCGAATGCTGATTTGATAAATGTTGAAAACTTGATTTATAAGTTAGGATTTTATTCAAATAAATCTAAGAATATTATAAATTGTGCACGAATGGTTTTAGAAAGTTTTAAAGGTATTATTCCAAATAATATTTTTGATCTTGTGTCTTTGCCAGGAGTAGGTAGAAAAACCGCCAATGTTATTCTTGGAGTTGTTTATGATAAGCCGGCTATAATTGTAGATACTCATTTTAGTAGGGTTGTTATCAGACATGGAATTACATTTGAAAGAACACCTTTGAAAATTGAATTAGATTTAAAGAGTAAAATACCTTATGATAAGCAATATAAATTTTCTATGGCTATTAATAAGCATGGAAGAGATATTTGTACTTCACGTAGTAAGACTTGCAAGAATTGTTTTTTAGAGAAATTTGCACCAAGACTTGTTTGATTGTAGTTTTATGATGAAATGAAAGATTTCATATGTTTTTTAAGTTTTAAACTTATTGATGTTAGTATAATGTTAATGATGAGTAATATGATTAGGGGTTTTGCCCATATCCAAAAGTATTCTCTTCCCATTTCTATATATCCTAAAAGTTCTCCAAGGCTTGGATAAGAGCTTTTATCTTCTTGTTGTAAAAAATTTATTACTTCAAAGGTAGTTAGACTTTTTGAGATTTGTAGGGGAATTATTGATGATATTGATGCTAAAACTTCTGGAAATATATGATATATGATTATTCTAAATTGACTTGCACCCATAATCTTGCTTGCATACACATAATCAAGGTTTTTAATTAATAATGTGTTATTTCTTGTTATGAATGAAAATTTGATCCATCCGTGTATTAAGGCTAAAGTAAATGAAACTTCCAATATGTTATAATTTTTTTGTTTTGCAAAGTAGTAAAAAATTAGCATTAATATGTAAGAAAATGGTATTGTTTGTAGTGCTTCTATTGGTTTTGAAATTATCAGACAAGTTTTAAATTTTAAGTTTCCTATTATTATTCCTATAAAAATTCCAATTATTGCAGAAATTGCTGCATAACTAAAAGCAAGTAAAATAGAGTTTCTAGTGGCAAGTATTAGTCTTGCCAATATATCTCTGCCCATTTTATCCGTTCCTAGAGGATGTGAGGCTGTTGGTGTTTGAGGTAGTTTGTTTATTGTCTGAATGTATGTTTTATTTGGATCTTTTTTGTATATTGCAAATTTTGAACCTTCATTAATTAATTTAGGAGTTATCATTAAAAATGAGATGAAGATTCCTGATACTATAATATATAGTTTTTTGGATTTATACATTATTCTAATACGTCCTTATAAGGATTAATATTATATGTTACAATATCTGTTATTAAATTTGGTATGAGCATAATAAATACACCAACGAATAGCAAATCTCTATAAACAATATAATCATTATTTTTTATTGCATTAATTGTTAGGGCCCCAATTCCATCAATTCCAAACATTATTTCAATGAAAGATGAACCAAAGAAAGCTATTGCTAGAGTAGGTCTAAGATTGGTAATTAATGGAACTAAAGAGGGAATTAATGCATGGACTGTTATTATTTTAAAAATTTTTATTCCCCTTGATTTTGCAGATGTTATATAAAATTCGGATAAATTTTTGTCTAGGGATTGTTTAAAAACAACAGCATTAAATATGAAAAATGAAAAAAACCATGCAAATCCACCTATTATTAGATTTTTTGGATTTACTTTTAGATAGTAAAGTAGAGAAACGATTAATATTACAGTCAGATTTCTTGGTAATGAATGCAAGAATAACATTATGTATTCTAAAATATTATTTAAAATGTTATTTTTTATAAATAAAGTCCAAATGATAATAAAAAAAATAGCTATAACATAAGACAGTACGATACCAGGTATTGATATTTTCAATGTGTTTTTCATTTTGCTAAAAATTGTGCTCATTGGCGATTTACCATTTATAAGAGGGGAATTGTGAGGTGTTCCCCATATTATTCCTTTGTACTTTGTTTCATAAACTATGTATAAGTTATTTACAATATGTTTAACAAAATGATCTTTGCTTAGGGGAATGTTTGGGTCAAAGTCGTATATTAATTTATAGCTTTCGATGCTCTTAAGTATTCCAATGTATTCTAAATAATCTTTAAATATATTCTTTTGTATAAATGGGATGTTTGAATTGTTATTAGAAAATATGTTTAGCAATGATATGCAAAAGAATGTTGATATAATAGCATTAAGCAACATATATAATATATTTTTTAGAATAAATGCAGCTGTAATTCTATCTCCTTTTATTTTCCTTTATTTAAGAATTTTATTTTGTCTAGATAACTTAATAAAAAGTAAAATATCAGTGAAATTACTATTGAGATTAAGTAAAAATTTTTGCCTATGTTTTTGTTTTCTGATGGGTGTTTTATATTTAAAAAATTGCCTTGGTAGTAATTTTCATCTTCATCAAGACCCTTTATGATTATGGAATTTTTGGGATAATATCCTAATTTACTAGCTTCTTTTAAAATTGTTGGTTTAGATATTTGCAAATTAATATACTTTGTTGTTAAGTTTTTTTGTATTTTTTTTAATTTTTCAGTATGGTTTTTCATTAAAATTAGATTATTATTTAATTTATTGTAATTAATAATCCCTGTTTCTCCAAAGATTGGTGTAATTACGAAATAACTTATTACACCTGTATAAATAGATAACATAATTTTTTTTGTTAAAGACATATTGTCTTGTAATTATATCTTTAATATATTATATTTACAAGTGTATAGTCGTTGGCTATAGATTGTTATAATCTTTGTTTGAATAGATTTGGAGAAGAACTTTTTAACATGACAAATCATAAAAATTCTTTTTTTATCAAGGAGGGCCCTAAAGAAGTTGATTTCGATATAGATGGTGTGTTTTCACAGCACTCAGTTAATGGTAAAATTATTTCTCTGCGTTCTGAGGAGATTAAAGATCTTTTAGATGAAAAACTATTAAAACTTGATTATTGTTTAAAACAAAGACATAGTGAGTTAGTTGATTATTTAAAAAAAGTTGAAGGTCGTATTTCAAGGGTCGAAGACGAAATACTTGGACGGAGTTTGAGTGAGCATGAGGAAGTTGATAATTTTAGTCTGAAAACAATGAATTTTATGAATTTTCAAAATGAGGCTAATGTTAAAGAGAATGAGTTTGGTGAATTAGTAAAAAAAGAAAATAATTTACCAAATGTTTCACTTGATCAAGAAGAGTTAGATGCTCTTCTTGAAGGTCTTAATGAAATTTCAAGCGATAACAAAAAAAGTTTTAGTAATAGTAATAAATCGGATAATGATGAAGATATAGGTATTTCTTTTGACAAAGCTCTTAAAGATGAATCTAGTAATGTGAATATCGATTATGCTTTGTTTTCAAACACAAAGAGCAATACTCATAATGTTGTTGATTTGTTATCTAATAAAAAAGATAAAGAAGAGATAGAGTCTGTGGGTATTGATTTTACTACATCTCAGGATAATGACTCGTTGAGTGAATCTTCTTCTGTTGGTTTAACTAATGTTGTTAATGGAGATGATAGTAAGGTTCAGGATTTGATGATAAACTTAAATATAGATGAAAAAATTTTAAAAAAACCTGTACTTGATCAAAGTTCTGTTAATGTTGATTTGGAGGTAAAAAATAGTGCTTATTTAGATAATTTTGTCCTTGATAAAAAACTTTCCAATATAGAAAGTGTAGAGAAAGAGAACGTTTCATCTTATGAGCAAGATAATTTGAGGGATCATGATTATTCTTTGGGTGATAGTTTAAATAAAATTGAATATTTCGACAAAAGCTTAGAAGATTTAAATAGCGAAAAATTTAAGGAAGGAGATGAAGAATTAAGTAATTTTAATGATATTGCTGTTCATAAAATTGATAGTGTGGATGTGAATTTGAGTAATGATGCATCTGTGAGTAAAAGAGATGATGTTGTTAATAATAATGCTTTAAGACAAAATCAAGAAATTGATAATATTTCTTCTGATTTAAAAAAGCTTGATAATTTTGAAGATATGTTAAAGGCAGATTTAAATTGTGTAGACTTGCAATGTTGTATTGAAGATTTTGAAGAAGAAAATCTTTATGATGCTGAGGTAAGTGATTTAGAAGAAAAGTTGGAGCAATATGAAGAATTGAATTCATATTCTTTAAAGGGGCAAGAGATCAGCGATGATAGTTATGCTTCCGATTTTAGTTTTTCGGATGTTGAGACTATAATAAATAAGTTTAGTGACAATGAGTATTTAAGTAAGATTAGGTTGAATGATGAAGAACGGGTTGTATTAGTTAACTTTATTAATAAATTGGAAAGCGATCTTGAGCCTAGTACTAAGGGGAATAGTTTTAAAATTAAAAAAGAATATGAGATTTTACAAAAAATTAAGCGTTTACTAGTAAGAGAGTAGAGCTATTTATTTAATTAGATATTATTTTTTGTTTTTTGTTGCTTCAGTTTTATTTTTATTTTTAACTTTTTTTTATTTCGTTAATGAATTTTTAAATCAGATTAATTTTGATTTTAATGATTTAATAGATGATGTAAAATCATATAACATAGATTTTTTTAGGGATTTAGATTTAGAAAATTATTTCGAGCAAACTTTATTTGATAATGATTTAGTTAATTCTTATTATTTACTTTCATCGGTTAATGGAATGTTGATTTATAAATCAAAAGATGATTTAATTTATAAACTGACTGATAAATTAGAACCGACTTTTCTTAAAAATAGTGTTTTTATAAAAAAAGTTAAAGTTAATTTTGAATTGAGTAATATCCTTGTTACTTTAGTTATATATTATAATATCCTGCCAAAGAGCAGGATACTTTACATTTTACATTTTTATCTCTTTGTAATATCTCTTGCCTATTTTTGTTTTTCTGTTTTTATTTTGTATTGCATATATCGAGACATTAATGGTGGAGATCATGATGCTCGTTGTTATCTTTTAAATTAGCTTCATTAGGATCATTATCTTTGATTTTTATCTTTTTCTCTAAGTTGAATATGTCAAAGAAAGTCCACTTGTTAGTGATATAGTAATATACATCATTATCTCTCTTTAGTAGGATGTTTCTGTTTTTTTCATCTTTATTGAAATAGACATCAATATTATTGATACTTTTGTTATTCCATTGTATTTCAATATTGTATTGGAGAGCATAGTCGTTGACTTTGGTTTTGTCTATTTCAATACCATCTGTTGTGAATTCTTGGATCATTTGTAGGAGCTTTTCTTTGCGTAGTACTTCTTTATTGAAGAAGTAAAGACCGTCTTGAATAGATATATTATAATCATTGTGTATTGTATCTTCTTCAGTTTTTTTTGGCTTATTTAATACTTTGAGAGATAAACATTCTATTTTTGTATTTTGTTCATCAAAAAGTTTAGTATTTGAAAAGGTATTGTAAGAGTTGCCTTTGTAAGGTAGGAATATATTTTTTGTTAAATATACGTTTGAATCACTGCTTTTTATGTAAGATAATCTTGAATCCCCTTCACCTGAATTTCCAATAAATATCTCTGTTAGCAAATTGTTTTTATCGTCGAAGAATTTAAAATCTGGCTTTTCTTTTATTCCTAGTTCTTTATGTTTTTTTGGATCTCTACTTACAAGTTGATTTTTTTGAAGTTTTTCTAGATCTTGGATCATAGAGTTGACTTTTTTGTCATCAATTGGAAGTTTTATGTCGTTATATTGAAGTTCCCAATCTTTTCCTGATTTTGTAATTATTCCGTCAAGTTCTGTCTCAATTTTTGCAGTTTGATTAAAATCGACTGCAAAAAATTTTTCTTCTAAAAGCCTTGCAACTTGATTTTGGTTGGAAAATATTATTCCTAATAAAAATGTGGATATTAATATTACGATTATTACTATTTTTATGTTTTCTTTCATTCCTAGCAGCATTTTTTTATTGTCCATAAACTCTCCTTGATTAGTTGATTCTTCTTTTTTTGGTAAATCTAATAAGTCCAAATATTATTATTGCTATAGGCAATATAATTAAATTTATGATTATTAATGAAAATTTTGCATTTAACATTTCTCTTGATGAATTTATAAATTTTAGTTTTGAACGTACTTCTCTTGATTTAATACTAAAAAACGCTTCTTTTTGCATCAAGTAATCAGAAATTCTTCCAGCAAGTTCAAAGTTTGAGGGAGAACCATTATACATATAATCACTAAATATCATGCTTGAGCCTAATAAAATTATTTTTGAATTTTCAGATTTTTTGTCTTTATAGAAACTTTTAATTTGTCCTTCAATCGAATATCCAAGAATTTTTTGCTTATCTTCTTTATTAAAGGTTTTTGGAACGTTAAATGAATGCATAGCTATGCTTGCAACTTCTTCATCATTAACTTGCCAAGATTCTTTAGAGCTTGCAAATAGGGGTAAATATTTTATATCACCATTGTCTTTAGTTTCTATTAGATCTATTGAATTACTCCAAGGAATTATGGCATCATAGAAATTTTTAAGTAAGGGATTACCGAGATCTATGATATTACTTTTATCAATCAAGATCCATGGGTAATAAGTTTGAAAATTGCCCCCTAAAAAAAGGCTTGGTGCTCTTTTATCAAGTATAATATTATCATTATATTTGATGCCGTAACTTTCAATTAGATTAAAAAGTTCGGATTTGATTGAAGTTGTGGTATATGGGCTTTGAGGATTATAATCAATCTTACTTGCAGTAAGTAAGACTCTTCCGTTATTGACAATAAATTCGTCAATTTTTCTCAAAGTTTCTCCATTTATTTCTTTAGAGCCAATTATAAATAATCCATTTATGTCTTTTAATTCTTCATTATTGGGGTTTATTTCTTTAACTTCGGTTTTGAAAGCTTTCTGCATTATTTCTATGAAATTTTTGTGTGTTGCTTTTAATTTGGCATCTCCAAACACAAGTCCTAATACTTTTTTTGTATTATTTATTAGCTTGTCCAGACTGCTTGCAAGATCATATTCTAAGTTGCTAATTTCTGTTACTATTGGAAGTACTTCACGTTTACCTTCATAAATTATTTCAATTCCTGAATATATTTTGAGTATTGAAAGTTGATTGATTTCTCTTAGATCGATTTGTTGAGATGGAATTCCAATTTGTTCTAAAGGAGTGCTTAATTTGTCAGCATCTATTTCTCTATAAATTACTTTTCCGCTTGAAGAATCGGCAAAACTTGTTAAAAAGTTTTTTATTTGTTCTGGAAATGCAAAATAATTTCCAAGGCTTGCAGAATTATAGTAAGTAATATATATGTTTTCATTTGCATTTGAAATCAAATCTTTTGTAACTCTAGAAATTGTAAAAGCTCTGTTTTTAGTAAAATCTATTTTGAAAATAAAAATAGATATGTTGCAAAAGAGCAAAAATATTATTGTAAGATTTAAAGTTAAATTTAGAATCTCTTTATGTTTATTTTTCATAAAATAATTATCTCCATTTTTTTAATCTTATGCTATATGTACTTAACATCAAAAATGTAACTGAAAATGTAATGAAGTAAATAAGGTCTGATAAGTTTAATATTCCCATATTAAAGTAACTAAAATGATTAGTAATTGAGATAAAGTTGAGTATTTGTCCAAATATATTGTCTTTTCCAAATATCATTACTAACTTTCCTGAAAAGACTATTATGATTAATATAAACACACTTAGTATGTAAGATACTATTTGACTTTTAGTAATAGATGATATAAATACTCCCATGCTAAGCACTGAGTAAGAGTAAAGAATTATTCCTAAATATTGAAGAAATATTATACCAAGGTCAAATTCGCCCATGAAAATTGTCATTATTGTTAGTGGTAGTGTTAGAGCAAAAAGTATGAATGTAAATATTTTAAGTGTGATAAATTTGCCAAGTACTATCTCTTGTGGACTTATTGGTAGTGCATAAAGTAATTCAATGCTTCCTGTTTTATGCTCTTCTGAAAATACTCCCATACTGAGAGCTGGAAGCACTAACATTAAAATGATAGGCATTGATGAAAAATAAGACATTAATGATGCATTGTCTTTAATAAAAAATCCTGATAAGAAAATAAAAGAAAAATTTACAAATATTAGGAAAAATAACATTACAACATATGCAGTTAATGTGCCAAATAAAACTTTTAATTCTTTTTTTGACAAAGCTAAGGATTGTCTTAGATCTATTTTCATTGTTTTTTCTCCTTTGTTAGTTTACTAAATATTTTTTCTAAACTTTCATGTTTTGGAATCATTGCTTTTATTATCATTCCTTTACTTACAACATAATTAAAAAGTTCTTTTTCAGTTTTATCAGGTGCAAGTCTTAATGAAACATTTATTTCTCTTTCATACTCTTCTATTTTAATTGAGGTAAATATGTCATTGTTACTGAAATGTTCTTTTGTTGTTCCAGAATCTTTATAAATAATGAGATCTAGTTCAGTTTCTTTAAGTCTGTTTTTAACTATATTTTCTTTAGTATTATCAGCAATAATTTCTCCATTATTAATAATAATTATTCTTTTACAAATTGATTCAACTTCGCTTAAAATATGAGAGGAAAACAGTATTGTACTAGTTTTTGTAAGTTCTTTTAAAAATTCTTTAAATTCTATAATTTGATTTGGATCAAGCCCATTTGTAGGTTCATCAAGTATTATAAGTTTGGGATTATTGATTATAGCACCAGCTATGCCTACTCTTTGCTTAAATCCTTTTGATAGTGCAGATATTAGTTTATTTTGGACACTTTCAAGCTTAAAAATACCTATTGCCTTATCTATTTCTTTTTTTGGATTTTTAACGCCTTTAATTTCTGATATAAAATTTAAATACTCTTTAACAGATAATTCGGGATAAAGAGCAAGTTTTTCAGGTATGTATCCTACATTTTGCAATATTTCTTTTGAATTTTCTGTAATATCTTTTCCAAAGATTTTTACATTGCCCTTATTTGGATAGTGAAATGATGTTAGAATTTTGATTAATGTCGATTTTCCAGCTCCATTTGGACCAAGTATTCCAAGAACCTCTCCTTCGTTAACTTTGAAGCTAACATTAAAGAGAGCTGTAAATGAGCCATATGTTTTAGTGATATTCTTTGCATTTATCATATGATGTCTCCTTAATTACTATTATTCTATAATAAATTTATCTTTATTTGCTTTAAGTTTCATTCCATCTTTTGTTAAAAATATCTCTTTATTTGGATATTCTTGTTTTGCTTCGTCTAGTAACTCGAATAGATCTCTATTTAGTGTATATCTTTCACTAAAATGGATCAGTCCTGTTTGATGTACCTTTGCTTCTTTTGTAATTTTTGCTGCTAATTTTGCTGTTAAGTGTAATTTTTTTTTAGCCTCCTCTTTTAATTCGTTTTTGAATGTACTTTCAATAATTACTAGATTAAAGTTGTTGATATGTGTGCTTAATTTTTTAAAGTAAGCCGTGTCTGTAATATATGCAAATTTTAGGCCTTTTTGAGGCTTCCCTAATATGTCAGAAGGTAATATTTTTTTTCCATTAAGTATTACTTCATATCCTTCCTGTAATTTTTTTCTAATAGGTCCTTTTGGTATGTTTAAACTTTCTGCCTTTTGAGTATCAAATTTTCCAGGTTTATTTTTTTCTATAAATAGATATCCGATACAGTCTATTGAATGTTTAAGTTTTATATATTCTATTATTTTCTTTTTATCTTCATATAAAATTGATTTTGTTTTATTGATTATTATTTCTTTGTATATTATGTCATAATTTTTATGCACTCGTAAAAGTTCTATGTTTGTTTCTAGATATTTTTTAATCCCAATAGGTCCAATAATGGTTAAAGGTTCTTTCCTTGTATTGCCACTTTGTGCCATTAACATTACTATTCCAAGTAAACCTGTTATGTGATCGGCATGTAAATGTGTAATACAAATCATTTTGATTTTTTGCCATGATATTTTTTGTTTTCTAAGCGACATTTGAGTACCTTCTCCGCAGTCAAAGAGAAAACTTTCTCCATGGTATTCTATTAAAACAGAAGTTAAATATCTGTTGGGTAATGGTCTTGTTCCTCCTGTGCCAAGAATATTGATATTAAAGTTCAAAAATAATCTCCCAAATTTTTTTTGTTAGCAATGTGTAAAGATACGTTTCAAAACCAGTTTTGAAAGTGAACATGGGATTTGTATTGTTATCTTTTATTTTTTTAAAATGATTTTTTAATTTAATAATACATGCTCCTTGATATTTTATGTAGAATTTCTCTCTTGATAAAGTGTAGGTAAATATTATTTTGATTATTAGATTTTATTTTTTCATACACTTTGATATTATATTATTTTTTTGTAAATTTAGAAATATTTCAAGTGAAAATTATTTGTTGAAATAAAAATTTAAAGAAGATGAAGTTGTAAGATATTTTGGCTATTTTAAGGAATTATATAAATTTTCATATCTTTTAATGTCATAATAAGTTGGAAGATTAGACTTGTTTTCAATATAATCTAAAATCTTTTTAGATAAATATGCTGCCATTGATATTCCTCGTGTTCCAAATCCATTTAATATAAATATGTTTTTGTATTTTGGATGTTCACCAAGAAAAGGTTCTCGGTCAAGTGTAGAGGGTCTAATGTGCGCTTTGTGTTGTATTACTTTGTAATTTAGGTTTGTAATCTTTTTAAGCTTGTTTAGTAATTCTTTTTTTGCCCATTCATTTGTGCTTGTATCTAACGTTTTCCATTCATAAGTTCCGCCAAGGTAAAATTTGTTATCTTGTAGAGGTATTAAGGATACATGCCTATTATAAATTTCTTTAAGATTTAATCCTTGCATTTCTATTATCAGTATTTCTCCTTTTGCTAGTTTAAATGGAAGGTATGAAAAAAGCCTTGCAATTTTTTCTTTGTATCCTCTTGTCAATATTAATTTTTTGAATTTAAATTTATTTATTATAAAAGATTTGTCATTTGTTTTAATTTGATCTTCATTGATTTCTGCTTCTATGTATGCGTTATACTTTATAAAGTACTTTTTAAGGGTTTGTATATATAAATTTGTATTCATTATTGCACCTTTTATTAGTATTCCCCCATCATTGTCATTGGAAAAATCGTGTATTTTTCCATTTTTTATTTCCGTTATGAAGTCTTTTATATTCTCATCATTTTTGATTTTTGAAATCAGTTCATCTTTTTGTGTTTTTGTGGTAAATGGTCTAAAAATAGGATTTTCTTTTAAGAACTTACAGTTAATATTTTTTTCCATTTCTTTGTAGTATTGAATTGCAAATGTGAAAATTTCAGGGTCTCTCCAAGCAATGTTCATTTTTCTTCCCATAATAGGGTTAATCAGCCCTCCTGCTACGATTGTTGCTTTCTCAGCTCCATTGTCAAAGAGAATCACGCTTTTTTTTCTTTGAAGTATTTCATAAGTTAAGGTACTCCCAGCAATGCCACCACCAATGACTGCAAATTCATATTCCATTTAAATATTCCTTTTTTTAAGTTTTATTTTATTTGTAATTTTAAAGAATTACTTTTAAGTAAGCAATTTGTTTATAATTTATTCTTAAAGCTTTCATTATTAAAAATTTCAGCTTGTTTTTTTTAAATATTGGTTATCTTTATTATGTTGCTGGGAGATTTAAAAACCTTTTGTTTTTAATTATAATATGTATCACATTATATTTGTTGAAAAGGTAAGTTTATGGATTTTAAAGATATTAAGATGCAAACAGAAATACAGCAATCATTGGAGTTTGCATTAAAGAGTAGATCAATAGTTATTACAGGCGAGATTAATAAAGATACGTCTAAGTTATTTCAGGAAAGAATATTATTTTTGGAAGCATCGGATTGCAATAAACCGATATTTGTTTATATTGATTCGGAGGGTGGTGATATTGATGCTGGGTTTGCTATTTTTAACATGATACGTTTTGTAAAGCCTAAAGTTTTTACAATTGGAGTTGGACTTGTGGCAAGTGCTGGTGCTTTAATTTTTTTGGCTGCAGATTCAAAGAGTAGATTTTCTTTGCCTCATGCAAGATATTTATTGCATCAACCCTTAAGTGGTTTTAAAGGAGTTGCTACAGATATTGAAATTTATACAAATGAACTTAATAAAGTTAAGAGTGAACTTAATGATATTATTTCAAAAGAGACGGGTCAGGAACTTGATAAGGTTGAAAAGGATACCGATAGAGATTTTTGGTTAGGTAGTGAATCTGCAATGAAATATGGTCTTGTCTTTAAAATTGTTACAACTAGACTTGAGCTTGAAGAATTTATTTCTTAGTTTTTTAATATTATCTTGTAGTTTACCAAGGAGAAATTTTAGTATTTTGGAATTTGGTATTACTAGTTTGCCAAAAAATTTTATTTCTTTGGATACATTAGTAGATGTTGCTTATAATATGTTTTTGTCAGATTTTGATTTAGTCATTATTAAAAATTTAGATAATAAAGAAGAGTTGGATCTAGTTAATAACAGAGTTTCATTTGGAAGTTTTAAAAATTCCTATTTTATTAGGCAAAATAATGCCTCTTCTATTGGTATTCTTGCTAAAGAAAAGATTAAGATTCAAATTTTAGGTTTTATCGAAGGCTTTTATGAGTGCAGGTTAGGTGTGGTTGTTGATTTTATGTTTAAAGATCATCATTATGGGATTGTTATTTTTAATTTTGATGAAGAAATAGCTAATAATGTAGATATTTGTATTCTGGATGATCAAATAACATATTTAAATTACAGGTATAAAAATTTACTTTTTATTTTGGGTAAGCGTGAGCTTGGTATGGTAGATATCATTATTAAAAATGGTTATTTTAGTTTGATTTATAATTCAATTAATCCTCTGCATATAGTTAATACTATTGATGATCGAGTTTATTCTAATTTTTCAGCTCAAATATCCTTTCGTTCTTTGATTTATGTTGTTTTAAGTTGTTTATATGATGATTTTTATATAAATAACTTTCCAAAAAGTATTTTGATTAAATAAATTTTGGTAAATATTTAGTTCTTGACATCATTTTTGCATTATTATATCATTACTAGCGATGCCGAAATGGTGGAAATGGTAGACACACAGGACTTAAAATCCTGAGGAGGAAACTCCGTACCGGTTCAAGTCCGGTTTTCGGTATTTAAAATTTTCAAATTGCTTAATTTATCCTCAAGTAGTTTATTTATATAAATTCCTGTAATAAATAGGATACTTAAAGATAGATTAAGTATTAAATTATGTTGTACGTTGAGTTTTGTTATGACAAATAGCATATTTATGATTGATCCCACGATTAAACCTGTAGATAAATAGAGAAATTTTACAATATGTTTGTCTATTGTTTGTTTGATTATTAGTATTGTAATTGCTGTTCCTATTATTGTGGATATTCCAAATATTATGCATAGTTTTATATTGAGTTGTGAAATGATGTTGATAATTTCTCTATAAGTTCCAAGGCTTAACAATATGAGTGTACCTGAGATGCCCGGTAAAATCATTGCACTACCACCTATTATTCCTGAACTAGCAATGAGTAAGTAATATTTAATTGAGCTTTTATCTTGATATTCTGATATATTTAGTGATATATCGTAAATTCTTAATATCAGTAAAAATAGTGTAGTGAGTAATCCAACTGAAAATAATAAATGTTTTCTACTTTCTTTATGTTTGTTAATTTTTGTTTTTGTATCTATTTCTTTTTTTAATGTGAATATACTTCCTGTGATTAATCCTATAAAAAACACATTTAAGTATATTTCTTTTATTGCTCCATCTAAAATATAGCTTTTAAATATTTTTGCAAGGATGGTTGTTGAGGTTAATATTCCAAGTGATAATATTCCAAGAAAAATTGTATTTTCTTTTACTTTTTTTAATTTTATTAAATTTACAGATGAATTTATTATATTGTAGTAGACCCCTAGCATTAAAGCTAAAGTACCCCCTGAAACTCCCGGTATTATGATTGCAATACCAATTATTAGACCTTTTATATAAATGCTTATCATTATTTTTGTATACTTAAATGTAGAGCTTAATGTTTTTTATCTTTCATCACCTTCGCCATTAATTGTACCGTTTTCATGTCTTTTTTTTAATTTTTCTAAATTTGTAATAGCAACATCTTCAAGTGTTATTCCAAGATTATTACTTAAATTTGAAATATACCATAACACATCACCAAGTTCTTTCTTAATTGCCAATAAATATTTATCATCAAGGATATATTCTTTATCACGGCCTAGTTTTTTTATTTTCTCTACAACTTCACCTGTCTCTCCAGCAAGCCCAAGAGTTGTTAAGATTAGTTCTTCCTTTTTATTTTTATATTTAGCAGTTTGTTTAGCCTTTATTTGATATTCGTTTAATTTCATAATTAAGATTAGTTTAATATAGTTTTTATTTATTTACAAGTTTATTTATTATTTCCTTTTTTTTAAATTTTTATTATATTAACCCATATATTAATTGAGGTTTATCTTTGAGTAAATTTGCTCTTTTATTAGAATTTGTCTTCTTCTTTTTTCAGTTTGATTGTGCCTATTCTTATCCTGTAATAAAGAATTTTTCAAATAAAGATCCTATTTTTTATGATCTTAAGTCAAAAATTGCTAAATATAATAAAAGAGTACAAATTCCTTTGTTTATTTATTCATATAAAGTTAAAGAAGGTGATACTTTTTTTAAGATTGCAAATAAGGTAAATGGTTGGCAAACTAGCATTTCAACAATTAATTTATTAGATTCTCCTTTTTTAAAGCCAGGAGAAGAGATTTTAATTCCTAGTAAAAAAGGCATTTTTATTATTGATAATAAGGAACATAGATTTAATAGTTTACTTTTAGCAACAAGGGATTTAACAAAAGCAGAAAAGATAAAGGTTAGACAAAATAATAAAATTTGTGAGTTTTATTTTTTTGATTCTTTGATACAACCAGAGTTAAGTTACCTTTCAAGCACAGAAATGCTTTTCTTTTTAAATTCTGATTTTATTTTGCCTTTAAAGAGCTTTATTATTAGCTCTGATTTTGGATTTAGAGCAGATCCGTTTACTGGTATTAAAAATTTTCATAAAGGTATAGATCTTGCAGCTCCAATGAATTCTTTGGTTTTTTGTTCATCTTATGGTGTTGTAGTTGTAGTTGATTATAATGATCTTTATGGCAAGTTTGTTGTGGTTGAACATAAAAACAATATTAAATCTCTTTATGGTCATCTTAGTTCTTATATTGTAAGGAAAGGTGATGTTTTAAGAACAGGGGATATTATTGGTAGAGTAGGTCGCACTGGTCGTTCAACAGGTCCTCATTTACATTTTGAAATATTGAAAAAAAATGCACCTGTTAATCCTATTAAAATTTTGAAGTAGATAGATACTTATTTTATCAGTATGTGATAGGTCGATTTTAAATATAAGGATATAGTTTGTTGCCGTACTTTTTTTAAAATTATTTTAATTTGATCTATATATTGTCATTAATATATTTTTATACTAAAGAATATACATCATGAAATAATCGTTATATTTTTTTCTAGTAATTGTTAATTAATTGTGCTTTATTGAAGCTATATCATATTCTGTTATTTTGTTATGCAAGGTTTTTCTTCCTATTTTAAGTATTTCGGCACATTTGCTTTTATTGTTTTTAGAATGTAGAAGTGTTTGCTTAATGATTTCTTTTTCTGCTTCTTTTAAGCTTATACCTATTGGTAGTGTAATTTTAACTATTTGGTTTGTGTTATTTCTAATTTTGGGAGGTAAATCATCTTTTATAATTTGCTTTCCCTTAGATAATATTAAGGCGCTCTCTAATACATTTTTAAGTTCTCTAATATTTCCTGGCCAATCATATGCATAAAGGGCCTTTAGTGCATCATTAGAGAGATTTTTTTCTTCTCTATTATTTTCACTTGCAACACCTTTAATTAGTATTTTTGCTAGTTTTGATATGTCGTCTTTTCTCTCTCTTAAGGGAGGAATATTGATATTTATTATATTGAGACTATAAAATAAATCTTCTCTAAACCTTCCTTTTTTAATTTCTTCTTCAATATTTTTGTTTGTTGCTGTTAATAATCTAATATCAACTTGCATATTACTTTCTCCACCTATTCGTTCGAATGTCCTATTTTGAAGCACTCTTAGTAATTTTACTTGAACCTCAGGTGATGTTTCTACTATTTCGTCTAGAAATATCGTTCCTTTATCTGCTAATTCGAATCTACCTTTTTTTTGAGATATTGCACCTGTGAAGGCTCCTTGTTCATGTCCAAAGAGTTCGCTCTCAAGTGTGCTCTTAGAGAGTTCAGCACAATTGACTTTAATGAAGGGTTTATCATTTCTATTTGATAAGTCAAATATAGCATCTGCTATTACTTCTTTTCCAACTCCGCTTTCTCCAGTTATTAATACAGATGCTTTTGATTTTGCTATTTTTTTTACAAGTTCTAAAGTTTTTTGCATTATAAGTGATTTTCCAAATATACGTTCATAATAATTTAAATCTTTTCGAATTATGACATTATCTTGGGATATGTTTTCATGCCTTTTGTCATTTTTACCATTTAAGGCTCGCTTTATTATGAGTAACAGCCTTTCAAGATCAACAGGTTTTGTTAAAAAGTTATAAGCACCTTCTCGCATAGCATCGACTGCTGAATCGACAGTTCCATGAGCTGTAAGAATAATGAATGGAATATTTGGATTTTTATCTTTCACGATTCTAAGTAGTTCTTCTCCTGATATTTGGGGCATTCTAAGGTCAGATATTATAGCATCAATCTTTTCATTTTTAATTGTTTCAAGTGCTTCTTTTCCGTCACTAGCAGTAAATACAAAATAACCTTCCTCTTCAAGATAAGTTGCTATTCCTTCTCGTATATTTTTTTCATCATCTGCTACCAGTAGTTTACTCATTTTCTAAACATCCTTCAATTAGAATTTTGCCTGTATTTAATTTTGGAAGTGTAATTGTAAAAGATGTTCCCTTCATCTCTTTACTTTCTACAAAAATTTCACCCCCATGTTCTTTAATTATTTTATAAGAAATAGTTAGTCCTATGCCATTTCCACTTTCTTTTGTGCTAAATTGAGGCTTGAATATATCATCTTTTGTTTCATTTTTTATTCCATTTCCATTATCTTTAATATTAATGTATATTTTTTCTGTGTTTTCATGAATAGAAATTTCTATTTTTTTTGTCTTTTTATTTGATTCAAGTAGTGCTTCTTCTGCATTTTTTACTATGTTAATTATTACTTGTCGGATGAGTTTTTCGTCAATTAATGTAGGGCTTACTTTTTTTAGATTGAGTAGGAATTTAATATTTTTATTGTTTAATTCTGGATTTAATAGGTTGTAGACACTTTTTATAACTTCAGTAAGATTTCTTTTTTCTGCTACTATTTTTATTGGTCTTACTGTTAATAAAAAATCTGTTACAGTTTTATCCATTCTATTTATTTCTTCTTTTATTATTTTGAAATAATTATTTGCTTTTGTACTTTTGATACTTTGTCTATCTATTTCTTTTTTAAGTAATTGTAAGTTTATATCAATTGCTCCTAGCGGATTTTTAATCTCATGAGCAATATTTCTTGCATGTCTTGTAAAAGCAGCTAAAGCCTCAGCTCTTCTAAAAAGTTCTTCTTTATGTTTTTTATCTTTAATATCTTCAATTAAAATAATATTTCCTTCAAGCTTTTGATCTTTGACGTATGGCATCAATGATATTTTAATGTATATGTTTGTTGAAATTTGTACCTCAAATCCTATTATTTTATCTTCGTTTGTTACTAATTCTTCTATTAAGTTTGTTAGAGTTGGAATTTGAATATCTTTAAGTGTTTCTAGTTTGTATTTAGGACTTATAACTAAAATTTGAAATAGCATTTTGTTTAAGTAAATTATGTTATTAAGTTTATCAAGAACTAGGATCCCTTCATTAATGGATGCAAAAATACCATCGTATATTTCTATTTTTTTATAGATATCTTGAATAAATTTAAGTTTTTGATCACTTGATAATTTATTTAATTTGGTCAAGGTTTTCTTTAAAAATTTGCTCATTAATCTTCGTAATTTAGCATTAAATTTTCGATTATTAATTTTTTGTTTTGGTTGTATGGACTGTATTTTGAGATGTATTTTAGATATTCTAATCTTTTCAGATATGTATTAATATCTAAATTTTGGCTTAAAAATTCATGTCTAAGTTGGTTTGTAAGTTCTTCTAAGAATAATTTAAATATATTTTCATCTTTTAGGAAATTAAATGTGTCAAGATTAAATATACCCTGTTTTTCCTTTATTATATTTAAAATTCGTTTGACTTCTTCTTTTAATTTTGTGTTTTCTTCACTATAAAATGAGTCAAAATATTCTTTTGTTGTTACTTCATCATTTTTATTAAAGATTGTTTTGAATTTTTTGATCTCAAAATCTCTATTTTCCTTTCTGAATTTGTATAGTCTTAGTCTTGAAAGGATTGTTTTTGGAATTTTGTTTTTATTTCTTGTAGCTAAAATAAAATAAATGTTTAAAGGTGGTTCTTCTAGTATTTTTAGTAGTGCATTATAGACATTAAAATTTAGATTTTCAATTTCATTAATGTAAATTACCTTTATCTTATGCTTTTCTGATAGTACCCAGGATTTAATTTTTCTAACATCATTAATGGTAATGTTAAAGTTTATGTTTTTAATTATTTTCTCAATTTTTTTAATAAGTTCTTTTGTGATTGTCTCATTATATTTGTTTTTGTAATAGGTATCATTAATAAAATTGACCTCTGTTTCTATTTTTTTAAGATTTTTATCACTGCTGAAATTGTATTTAGTAAAAATGATATTCTTAACATATTCTAGATATTTATTTATAACTTTATTTGAGTTTACATTAAGATATGCCTTTGCCTCTATTATGTTAAGACTTGAGAAAATTATTAAATTTGGGTTTGTTAGAGTTTTTATATTTAAAATTCTTTTTGCAAGTTCAATTGCAGTTGTTTTTTTAGAAGAAAATCTCTCTCCCCAAAAAAGTATTGCATTTGGTAAGATTCCTTTTTCATACTCATTAATTATTTCGTAAGTTATTTCGGATAAGCTTTCCATGTGATTCTCTTTACTGTGTTTTTGATATTTTAAACAAATAGTTTATGTTAGGATTTAGATATTTAAGCAATTTGCTTTCTTCTAAGAAGTAGTTGGGATTAAAGATTTGTTGAGAGTATATTATATATACTACAATTGCAATTATTCCAAAGGCTTCAAATAAACCAAGTATTAGTCCCAATAACCTGTTGAAAAATAATAACTTAAGATGATTTATTATTGATTCGATTAGTGTTTGTAAGATTAAGAATCCTATGTGTATTATTAAAAAAAATACTAGTAGTGCTTGAACATATGATAAATCGAGAATAGGTGATATTAATTTTTTAAAATCATTAGTTTTATTGTAAAGCAAAAATATTAAAGTAAAAATTTCAACAAATCCAGCAATTTCTTTGATGAAACCCCGTAAGAATCCTCTAAATCCTAGTGATATAAAAATTATTATTATTAGTATGTCGACTATACCAGTTATTTTGAAAGGATCGTTAATGAGCATTTATTTCCTCGAATTCTTTTAACAATAGATTAGCTATTAGGTTTGATGAATCTTGATTGTGAAATTTTTTTATATTATTTCTTAGTATATTGGACTTTTCTTTATTTTTTAGGATCTCTTTTATCATATTTATGATTTTACTTTCACTTAAATTCTCTTCATCTATTTTGAAACATGCATTTTGTTCTTCTAATAGTTTTACATTTCTGACTTGATCTCCTCTTGAACCTTTTACAAATGGAATAAATATTACGCATGCACCAGCATTGGCAAATTCTTTAATAGCCCCTGATCCTGCTCTACTTATTATTATATTTGAAAATTTTATTATGCTTGCCATTTCTTCTGCATTAAAAAATTGACTTCTTAAATAATTATTCTCTCTAGTTGCATCTAAATTTTTTCCACATTGGTGGATAAAATACGCATCAATTTTGTTTTTGATATTGAGTGTTAATTTATTTAGAATTGCTGCTCCAAGAGAGCCTCCAAGTATACTAATTATGTTTTTTTTTGTATCTTGAGTTAAGTTTTTTATTATATTTGGATTTGGATTTGAGAATTCTTTTCTTATTGGTGATCCTGTATATAAGACATTTTTATTCTTAAAATATTTTGTGCTTTCTTTAAAGCTGATATGTATTTTATTTGCAAATTTTGAATTGATTTTTGTTGCAAGTCCAGGATCAAGATCCATTTCGTGAGTTATGCTTTTTACCTTAAGTAAACTTGCTGCAATAATTGGTGGACTTGATACAAAACCGCCAGTTGCGTATATAATTTGAGGTCTATATTTTTTTATTATAAAAAAGCTTTTGATTATTCCAAATATAACCTTAAAAAAATCAGTAAAATTTTGTAGTGAAAAATATCTTCTAAGTTTTCCTGATGGAATTGTGATAAATTTGATATAGGCATACTCTCTTATGATCTTATCTTCCATTGAGTCTTTTTGTCCTAACCAAAAAAATTCGATATTTGCATCAAGTTCTTTTAATTTTGAAATTATTGCTATTCCTGGGAAAACATGCCCTCCTGTACCTCCTCCTGTAAAAAATATTCTTTTCTTAGTTTTCATATATCTCTTTTATATACATTGTAATTTAACAATGCATTTTAATGCAAATATTATACATATTTTTACTTCAAAATGATCAAATATTATACAAATAAACCCCACTGTATAAGTAAATACTACTCTGAAAAACTAAACTTTAAAACCAATGACTATCAAAGCATACTAGATCAGTTTTTAAAAGAGACAAAAGCAATTAATCAAGACAATGCAAGGCAAATCAGATACAAAAACAGCATAGTAAGTAAAGACACTATCAAAATGAAACTAAGAAAAGAGATCCAAAACGACCCCAACTACAGCCCTCAGGTTTATAGACCTCAGGTTATTTTTGATATTATCGGTGAATTTTACTTAAAAAAAGATTCTAAGCTTACTATAAATGAATTTTCAACTCAGTTAGATAACATAGTAGGTTATTTGAAATCATGTATAAAAAAACATGCTTCTAGTGAGGTTATATCATGAATAGTAAACTCGACTTAATTGGAAATAACATTAACTTAGCGGCTAATGTTAAAAGAATTAATTTTAATAAGAAAGAAGAATTTGCTTCTTACGAAACTGAAAAGAGAATTTTAAGTGGTCTTATGCAAGATAATACACTGATTGATTTTGTAGATACTGAAATCAAACCCAGGGATTTTTACTATCCTGATCATCAAATAATCTATCATTATATTTCTAAATTATATAATCAGAACTACAAATTCGATGAGGAAACCAGGACAAGAGAATTCAACTTTGAAGAAATTTTTACTAAATATAATGTTAATTTAAAAGATTTGAATCCATTTGTATTAATGGCTATAGAAACAAAACAAAAAGATTATTTTAAAAAACTAACTATTAATAAGCTTCATAGAGATCCAAATAAAACAACCGATAATGATCATGATATTTTAATGGAAATTAAAGACAGATTTCAAACTAGAATAATAGATCCAGAAATGGTTTTCAATGCAATTACAAAAGAAGGAAAGTACTTAAAAGATATGAATTTCAATAGCCTTCTTGAGTTAATAGATTATAGATTAGCAAATGAAAGCAATATAAAAGATCATGTAAAAACTATTAAAGAACTATCAATAAAAAGGACTTTACATTATGAGCTCAATACAATAGTAGCAAACTTAAAATCTACTCCATTGAATGATGTTTTAAATAAAATAACTGCTTTAAGTTTTAGTGACAAAATACTTCATGAGCCCTCTTATGATGAATATAATAATGATGTTAAAAAACACTTAGATATTGTATTAAAGACAATTTGGCTTAGAATTAATTCTTCTTACGATCCTTCTTCAATAGGCTATAAAACTGGATTTAAGGGTATTGATAATATAATAGATTTTTTTGATAAAGGAAATTTTATTATATTGGCAGCTAGAACTTCTATAGGAAAGACTGCACTAGCATTAAATATTGCTTACAATTTAATAAAAAATGATCATAAAGTAGTTTATTTTTCTTTAGAAATGTCATCTAGAACCATGACAACTAGATATTTAAGTATCATGAGTAATATGAAAGCAAAAACACTTTATAGAGAACCAATTTCGAAAGATGATTATTATAAGATTGATGATATTAGGGAACATCATAAAAGAGATATGCTTTACTTTAATGACAAGCCCAATATTGATTTAATGGATCTATGCACTGAAATTAGAAAATATGTTAGAAATAAAGGAATTGAAGTGGTTTTTGTAGATTACATTGGACTTATTAGTTTTACAAGAGAAAGATCATTAATGACACATTATGAGCGAGTTTCTTTTATATCTAAAACCTTAAAAGAAATGTCTAGTAGATTAGAAATTCCAATAATAGCAATGGCTCAAGTTAATAGAGATGCACAAGATAAGGAACCGACTTTGGCAAATATAAGGGACTCAGGGGCTTTAGAACAAGATGCAGACATGGTTATTTTTATGCATAGAGAAGAAAAACAAACTGAAGTAGAAAATTCTGATTTTGAAGATGAATATCCAACTGAAATCAAAATAATAGTAGCAAAAAATAGAAACGGCAATATTGGAAGATGCTCTTTAAATTATTATGCTAGTTGTCTAACTTTTAAAGATACTAATAGATAGTTTTAACAATAAAATATTGTATAACCTACAGTGTAAAAATATAGTTTTAATGTACAAAAGTGTACATGTATGATGTTCATTTAGTGAACTTTTATAGTTTTTTGTGAACTATTGTGTACTTTTTAGAATTTTTTATTACCATAATTGTAATGACTTATTGTAAAAATGATTATTTTGAAATGTTTAATAAAGGTTATAGAAATTTAGAAATTGCCAATGAATTTAAAGTTGGAAAGTCAGTGGTATCTAAATATAGGCAAATGTATAATAAACTTTATTGTAAATTCAATAAAGATAAAATAGCAGAAATTACAAATGAAAAAATACAAAATACTATAAAAAAAGAAATAGAAAGAAATGAAGCCTATGTTAAAGATTTAATGAAACAAATTGCAATCAATGATCTGGAAATTTATTTAAAAGGCTATTCCTTAGAAAATGAAAGAATCCCATTAACTACTTAGTTGATAAAAAAAATCGTATCAATTTCTAATAATTATGAGCGTGTTAAGGAGATTGAATTAAGGAAGTATGAAGAACAATTACAAGAATTATTAAATAATATTGAAATATTAAAAGCAAATTTAATAAAAAATGAAAATGAACAATTAAAAAAAGAACTTAAAGAATTGGAATCCAAGTCACTTGTAATTGAAAAACAAATGAGATTAGAGAATATAGATATGGATATCAAGTTTCTTAATAGACTAGTAAAACCATTGAAGGTGTTAATGAGAATACAATCTGGAATTAAGTAATTATTGCTATTATTTTAACTTAAAATAATAATTTATAGATCCAACAATCTCAATAAAAAATTATAAATGAAAAAGAGTTTTAAATAAAATAAATAAACAATATACAAAGTAAAAATGATTTTATCCTTTATTAGTTCCTACAATCCTTTTTGAATTTATTTTTTAAATAAAAATCTATCACAAAATTATTCTTTTATGATAAAAAATGTTGACTTTTTTATCACAAAAGAATGATAATTACAATATGAAAACATTAAGTAAGATATATACAAGCATTAAAAACAAAATAGTAAAACCAAAAAGAAAAGTTAAAAAGAGATCACTACCTGATGTTTTAACTAATAAGGAAGTTAAGATACTACTAAGTTCTTTTAAGATAAAAAATCGGATACAATATCGAAATAAGCTAATTTTGGAACTTATTTTACAAACTGGACTTAAGATTTCTGAACTTATCAATTTAAAATGGAATGATATAAATGAAAACAACGGTCGCATTCATATTAAACAAGGTAAAAATAATAAGGATAGGATTTTATTTATACAACCTGCTTATTTTAATAAACTTAACGAGTTCTATACTAAGTTTAAAATTACTAAAAATATTTATTTATTTGAAACTAATAAATCTTTAAAATTGACACAGAGAGTATTACAAAAAAATTTAGAATATCAATTGAAAAAATTGAACTTTGATAAAAGAGTTTATTTTCATTTATTTAGACATACTTATTTAACTAATTTGTATAGACAAACTAAAGATATTATGCAAATTAAGCAAGTAGCAGGTCATTCTAATATATCTACAACCCAAATTTATACACACATTGCATCAGAACAAATTGAAAATGCTATGCTATTTTATTCAAGCAAATTTCTTAAAATGGATAGTAATGACCTTGTATCAAAGATCAATTAAGCTGGACGTTATAATCAAGAGTATAGGGGAATTCAGAATAAACAATGAATTATATGCAAGTTACTAAAGAATCAATGTTAAATGCGGTTTTTAGTGAATATATAAAATCTTTAAAAGAGATTCCAAAAGAAAGTAAAACTGAGCATACTGATCGTTCTCATTTAGAAAAACTACTTAATGAACTTAAAGAAAATAAAGATATAAAAATACAACACGAGCCTAGAAGAGATAAGTCAGGGCTAGGAGCTCCTGATTTTCTTATTAAGTTAAATGATATTAATATAGGTTATGTTGAAGTCAAGAAAACCAATCAAAACTTAAATGAAACCTTGGCAAGCAAACAAATAGAAAAATATAAAGAACTTTCAAATAACATTTTATTAACAAATTATCTTGAGTTTATTTTAATAAAAAATGGCATTGTTACTTTAAGAGAGATTTTACTTTATGATATTGAATTAAGTAAAACTAGCAAATTGGATAGTATTAGAGTAGCTAAAGTTGATTTTATAATAAAAGAATTCTTAAGAAATTCTTATGAAAGAATTACTAATATTGAAAGTTTGGCAAGCTTACTAGCCATAAGAACTAAAACATTAAAGGATCTTATTAATGAAAAATTAGACATTTCTCTTAAAAAAAATAATCAAAATAGTTTAGTAAGTTCTTATCAATTCATTAAGACTGAACTTTATTGTGATACTTTAAATACTAGTGAATTCAGTGATTCTATATCTCAAACCATAACTATTGGTCTTTTTTTATCAAAATTAAATGATCCAAATGATGCTGTTTTTATTGATTTTGATAATATAAAGAAATTTATACCAAATAATTTTAGTTTAATAACAAGTATTTTAAGACTAATTGAAGATATTTCTATTGATTTTGAATATATAGATATTAAATGGATTTTAAATGAGCTTCTTAACATTATAAATTGTATTGACAGTAAATCGATATTTAAAAGATTTTCTTTTATACAAAATGAAACAAAATCTTTTAAAGATCCTTATTTATACTTTTATGAAGATTTTCTAATTAAATATGATAAAGATCTTAGAAAAGGTAAAGGAGTTTACTACACACCTCATGCTGTAGTGGAATTTATTGTAAAAAGTTTGCATTTTATATTAAAAACTGAATTTAATTTATCAACTGGCTTTGCTAATAAAGATAAGGTGAGTGTATTGGATTTTGCAACGGGTACGGGCACTTTTCTACTTGAAACTATTAAATGCATCCTTAAAGAGCTTAATAATACAAGTAAAGAACATTTCTATATAGAAAATCATATTCTTAAAAACTTGTATGGTTTTGAATATTTGATGACTCCTTATACAGTTGCTAATTTAAAAATAAGTCAATATTTAAAAGAAGTTTGTAATTTTAATTTAGATAATGAGAATAAGTTGAAAATTGTATTAACGAATACACTTGATAATACAATAAAGTCTCAACAACAAGTTATTCATGGCATTTTCAAAGCAATTAGTAAAGAAAATGAACTTGCAAATGAAATAAAAAATAAAAATATTTTAGTAATTTTAGGCAATCCTCCTTATAGTTCAAAATCAAAAAATAATAATGAATTTATAAGACATTTATTAAATGACTATAAAAAAATAGATAATGAAACTTTAAATGAAAAAGCAATTATTTCATTAAATGATGATTATGTTAAATTTATTAGATATTCTGAATATAAAATTGAAACTTCTAATCAAGGTTTGCTTGGTTTTATTACTAATAATGCTTATCTAGATAATGTCACTTTTAGATTCATGAGATGGCATTTATTAAAAACCTTTGAAAAAATATATATTTTGAATTTAAATGGTAATTTAAGAAAAAAAGATAGATTTGATAATGAAACTGATGAGAATGTATTTGATATACAAACCGGCGTTGCTATTGCGATCTTTATAAAAACAAAACAAAAAACAAATCCTAATGAACTTGCTACTGTACTGTATAAAAGTATAAAAAATACAAGAGAATATAAATATTCTTATTTAGAATTGAATGATATCGACACAATTGATTTTGAAACATTAAAACCAAGTCCTCCTTATTATTTTTTTGTTAAAAAAGATTTTAAAAATGATTGTTCATACAATAATAAAAACTCAATTTCATTAAAAGATATTTTTATTAATAATTGTGTAGGTATTGAAACCCAAAAGGACAGAATAGCTATTGATTTTACTAAAAGCGAACTTTTAGATAAATTAAAAGATTTTGCTTATTTAAATGAAAACGATGTTCGTATTAAATATGATATTCAAAAAGATTCAAGAGATTGGAAGTTAACAAAAGTACAACAATTCTTACAAAATACTAATATAGATTCTAAATATGTAAAAAGAATAACTTACAAGCCGTTTGATACTAGATTTGTTTACTATTCTGTAATCAAAGGCGGAGTTATTTCATATCCTAGATATAAAATAATGAAACATATTTTAGAAATTGATAACAATATTGCATTGATAAGCAGTAGAATGTTGCCAAGTAATAACTTTAAACACGCTTTTGTATCAAATGAAATTATAGATAGAGCTTCTATAGGAGGAGTATCATATTGTATGCCCTTATATATAAAAGATAATAATATAATTACAAATAATGAGATTAAAGAAAACTTTAAAGACACATTTAGAAATTTTATAAATAACAAATACTGCAAAGCATACAATCCAAATGAAATATTAGGTTATATTTATGCAATTCTTTATTCAAATATCTATAGAAATAAATTTATTGAATTCTTAAAAATAGACTATCCAAAAATCATTTTTGTTAATGAAGTTGAAATATTTGAAAAACTAAGCAATTTAGGTTGCAAGCTGATTGATATGCATTTACTAAAAAATATTGACATACAAGCTAATGATATTGGATTACATTTTTCACAAGATAACAATAAACAAAATTTTAATATAAAGAAAATTAACTATAACAATGAAACTCAAGAGCTCTTTTATAATGAAAACAATGGTTTTAAAGGAGTGTCTAAAGAAGTTTTTGAATATACTATCGGTTCTTATCAAGTAATTAAAAGTTATCTTAAATATAGAATGAAAAGAAGTTTAGATATTAATGAAATAGAAACTCTTGAAAAAACAATCAAAGCCTTACATTATACGATTGAAATACAAAATGAAATTGATACTATTCTTGTATCAAAGATCAATTAAGCTGGACGTTATAATCAAGAGTATAGGGGAATTCAGAATAAACAATGAATTATATGCAAGTTACTAAAGAATCAATGTTAAATGCGGTTTTTAATGAATATATAAAATCTTTAAAAGAGATTCCAAAAGAAAGTAAAACTGAGCATACTGATCGTTCTCATTTAGAAAAACTACTTAATGAACTTAAAGAAAATAAAGATATAAAAATACAACACGAGCCTAGAAGAGATAAGTCAGGGCTAGGAGCTCCTGATTTTCTTATTAAGTTAAATGATATTAATATAGGTTATGTTGAAGTCAAGAAAACCAATCAAAACTTAAATGAAACCTTGGCAAGCAAACAAATAGAAAAATATAAAGAACTTTCAAATAACATTTTATTAACAAATTATCTTGAGTTTATTTTAATAAGAAATGGCGTTGTTACTTTAAGAGAGATTTTACTTTATGATATTGAATTAAGTAAAACTAGCAAATTGGATAGTATTAGAGTAGCTAAAGTTGATTTTATTATAAAAGAATTCTTAAGAAATTCTTATGAAAGAATTACTAATATTGAAAGTTTGGCAAGCTTACTAGCCATAAGAACTAAAACATTAAAGGATCTTATTAATGAAAAATTAGACATTTCTCTTAAAAAAAATAATCAAAATAGTTTAGTAAGTTCTTATCAATTCATTAAGACTGAACTTTATTGTGATACTTTAAATACTAGTGAATTCAGTGATTCTATATCTCAAACCATAACTTTTGGTCTTTTTTTATCAAAATTAAATGATCCAAATGATGCTGTTTTTATTGATTTTAATAATATAAAACAGTTCATTCCAAATAATTTTAGTTTAATAACAAGTATTTTAAGACTAATTGAAGATATTTCTATTGATTTTGAATATATAGATATTAAATGGATTTTAAATGAGCTTCTTAACATTATAAATTGTATTGACAGTAAATCGATATTTGAAAGATTTTCTTTTATACAAAATGAAACAAAATCTTTTAAAGATCCTTATTTATACTTTTATGAAGATTTTTTAATTAAATATGATAAAGATCTTAGAAAAGGTAAAGGAGTTTACTACACACCTCATGCTGTAGTGGAATTTATTGTAAAAAGTTTGCATTTTATATTAAAAACTGAATTTAATTTATCAACTGGCTTTGCTAATAAAGATAAGGTGAGTGTATTGGATTTTGCAACGGGTACGGGCACTTTTCTACTTGAAACTATTAAATGCATCCTTAAAGAGCTTAATAATACAAGTAAAGAACATTTCTATATAGAAAATCATATTCTTAAAAACTTGTATGGTTTTGAATATTTGATGACTCCTTATACAGTTGCTAATTTAAAAATAAGTCAATATTTAAAAGAAGTTTGTAATTTTAATTTAGATAATGAGAATAAGTTGAAAATTGTATTAACGAATACACTTGATAATACAATAAAGTCTCAACAACAAGTTATTCATGGCATTTTCAAAGCAATTAGTAAAGAAAATGAACTTGCAAATGAAATAAAAAATAAAAATATTTTAGTAATTTTAGGTAATCCTCCTTATAATTCAAAATCAAAAAATAATAATGAATTTATAAGACATTTATTAAATGACTATAAAAAAATAGATAATGAAACTTTAAATGAAAAAACAATTACTTCATTAAATGATGATTATGTTAAATTTATTAGATATTCTGAATATAAAATTGAAACTTCTAATCAAGGTTTGCTTGGTTTTATTACTAATAATGCTTATCTAGATAATGTCACTTTTAGATTCATGAGATGGCATTTGTTAAGAACTTTTGAAAAAATATATATTTTGAATTTAAATGGTAATTTAAGAAAAAAAGATAGATTTGATAATGAAACTGATGAGAATGTATTTAATATACAAACCGGCGTTGCTATTGCGATCTTTATAAAAACAAAACAAAAAACAAATCCTAATGAACTTGCTACTGTACTGTATAAAAGCATAAAAAATACAAGAGAATATAAATATTCTTATCTAGAATTGAATGATATCGACACAATTGATTTTGAAACATTAAAACCAAGTCCTCCTTATTATTTCTTTGTTAAAAAAGATTTTATAAATGAAAGTCTTTACAATAATGAAAATTCCATTTCATTAAAAGATATTTTTATTGAATATAGTATTAGCGTTAAGACTCATAAAGATAAGATAGCAATTGATTTTACCAAAAGCGAACTTTTAGATAAATTAAGAGATTTTGCTTATTTAAATGAAAACGATGCTCGTGTTAAATATGATATTCAAAAAGATTCAGGAGATTGGAAGTTAACAAAAGTACAACAATTCTTACAAAATACTAATATAGATTCTAAATATGTAAAAAGAATAACTTACAAGCCGTTTGATACTAGATTTGTTTACTATTCTGTAATCAAAGGCGGAGTTGTTTCATGTCCTAGATATAACATAATGAAACATATTTTAGAAATTGATAATAACATTGCATTGATAACAAGTAGATTATTACACATTGATTTTAAACATGCTTTTATATCTAATATTCTGGTAGACATACATTCAATTTCTGATGCTTATTTATTTCCTTTGTATATAAAAAATAACAACACAATTATAAATAATGAGATTAAAGAAAATTTTAAAGACACATTTAGAAATTTTATAAATAACAAATACTGCAAAGCATACAATCCAAATGAAATATTAGGTTATATTTATGCAATTCTTTATTCAAATATCTATAGAAATAAATTTATTGAATTCTTAAAAATAGACTATCCAAAAATCATTTTTGTTAATGAAGTTGAAACATTTGAAAAACTAAGCAATTTAGGTTGCAAGCTGATTGATATGCATTTACTAAAAAATATTGACATACAAGCTAATGATATTGGATTACATTTTTCACAAGATAACAATAAACAAAATTTTAATATAAAGAAAATTAACTATAACAATGAAACTCAAGAGCTCTTTTATAATGAAAACAATGGTTTTAAAGGAGTGTCTAAAGAAGTTTTTGAATATACTATCGGTTCTTATCAAGTAATTAAAAGTTATCTTAAATATAGAATGAAAAGAAGTTTAGATATTAATGAAATAGAAACTCTTGAAAAAACAATCAAAGCCTTACATTATACGATTGAAATACAAAATGAAATTGATACTATTCTTGTATCAAAGATCAATTAAGCTGGACGTTATAATCAAGAGTATAGGGGAATTCAGAATAAACAATGAATTATATGCAAGTTACTAAAGAATCAATGTTAAATGCGGTTTTTAATGAATATATAAAATCTTTAAAAGAGATTCCAAAAGAAAGTAAAACTGAGCATACTGATCGTTCTCATTTAGAAAAACTACTTAATGAACTTAAAGAAAATAAAGATATAAAAATACAACACGAGCCTAGAAGAGATAAGTCAGGGCTAGGAGCTCCTGATTTTCTTATTAAGTTAAATGATATTAATATAGGTTATGTTGAAGTCAAGAAAACCAATCAAAACTTAAATGAAACCTTGGCAAGCAAACAAATAGAAAAATATAAAGAACTTTCAAATAACATTTTATTAACAAATTATCTTGAGTTTATTTTAATAAGAAATGGCGTTGTTACTTTAAGAGAGATTTTACTTTATGATATTGAATTAAGTAAAACTAGCAAATTGGATAGTATTAGAGTAGCTAAAGTTGATTTTATAATAAAAGAATTCTTAAGAAATTCTTATGAAAGAATTACTAATATTGAAAGTTTGGCAAGCTTACTAGCCATAAGAACTAAAACATTAAAGGATCTTATTAATGAAAAATTAGACATTTCTCTTAAAAAAAATAATCAAAATAGTTTAGTAAGTTCTTATCAATTCATTAAGACTGAACTTTATTGTGATACTTTAAATACTAGTGAATTCAGTGATTCTATATCTCAAACCATAACTATTGGTCTTTTTTTATCAAAATTAAATGATCCAAATGATGCTGTTTTTATTGATTTTGATAATATAAAGAAATTTATACCAAATAATTTTAGTTTAATAACAAGTATTTTAAGACTAATTGAAGATATTTCTATTGATTTTGAATATATAGATATTAAATGGATTTTAAATGAGCTTCTTAACATTATAAATTGTATTGACAGTAAATCGATATTTAAAAGATTTTCTTTTATACAAAATGAAACAAAATCTTTTAAAGATCCTTATTTATACTTTTATGAAGATTTTTTAATTAAATATGATAAAGATCTTAGAAAAGGTAAAGGAGTTTACTACACACCTCATGCTGTAGTGGAATTTATTGTAAAAAGTTTGCATTTTATATTAAAAACTGAATTTAATTTATCAACTGGCTTTGCTAATAAAGATAAGGTGAGTGTATTGGATTTTGCAACGGGTACGGGCACTTTTCTACTTGAAACTATTAAATGCATCCTTAAAGAGCTTAATAATACAAGTAAAGAACATTTCTACATAGAAAATCATATTCTTAAAAACTTGTATGGTTTTGAATATTTGATGACTCCTTATACAGTTGCTAATTTAAAAATAAGTCAATATTTAAAAGAAGTTTGTAATTTTAATTTAGATAATGAGAATAAGTTGAAAATTGTATTAACGAATACACTTGATAATACAATAAAGTCTCAACAACAAGTTATTCATGGCATTTTCAAAGCAATTAGTAAAGAAAATGAACTTGCAAATGAAATAAAAAATAAAAATATTTTAGTAATTTTAGGCAATCCTCCTTATAGTTCAAAATCAAAAAATAATAATGAATTTATAAGACATTTATTAAATGACTATAAAAAAATAGATAATGAAACTTTAAATGAAAAAGCAATTACTTCATTAAATGATGATTATGTTAAATTTATTAGATATTCTGAATATAAAATTGAAACTTCTAATCAAGGTTTGCTTGGTTTTATTACTAATAATGCTTATCTAGATAATGTCACTTTTAGATTCATGAGATGGCATTTATTAAAAACCTTTGAAAAAATATATATCTTAAATTTAAATGGTAATTTAAGAAAAAAAGATAGATTTGATAATGAAACTGATGAGAATGTATTTGATATACAAACCGGAGTTGCTATTGCGATCTTTATAAAAACAAAACAAAAAACAAATCCTAATGAACTTGCTACTGTACTGTATAAAAGCATAAAAAATACAAGAGAATATAAATATTCTTATTTAGAATTGAATGATATCGACACAATTGATTTTGAAACATTAAAACCAAGTCCTCCTTATTATTTCTTTGTTAAGAAAGATTTTATAAATGAAAGTCTTTACAATAATGAAAATTCCATTTCATTAAAAGATATTTTTATTGAATATAGTATTAGCGTTAAGACTCATAAAGATAAGATAGCAATTGATTTTACCAAAAGCGAACTTTTAGATAAATTAAGAGATTTTGCTTATTTAAATGAAAACGATGCTCGTGTTAAATATGATATTCAAAAAGATTCAAGAGATTGGAAGTTACAAAAAGCACAAAAATTCTTAAAAGATACTAATATAGATTCTAAACATGTAAAAAGAATAACTTACAAGCCGTTTGATACTAGATTTGTTTACTATTCTGTAATCAAAGGCGGAGTTGTTTCATATCCTGTTTATAACATAATGAAACATATTTTAGAAATTGATAATAACATTGCATTGATAACAAGTAGATTATTACACATTGATTTTAAACATGCTTTTATATCTAATATTCTGGTAGACATACATTCAATTTCTGATGCTTATTTATTTCCTTTGTATATAAAAAATAACAACACAATTATAAATAATGAGATTAAAGAAAATTTTAAAGACACATTTAGAAATTTTATAAATAACAAATACTGCAAAGCATACAATCCAAATGAAATATTAGGTTATATTTATGCAATTCTTTATTCAAATATCTATAGAAATAAATTTATTGAATTCTTAAAAATAGACTATCCAAAAATCATTTTTGTTAATGAAGTTGAAACATTTGAAAAACTAAGCAATTTAGGTTGCAAGCTGATTGATATGCATTTACTAAAAAATATTGACATACAAGCTAATGATATTGGATTACATTTTTCACAAGATAACAATAAACAAAATTTTAATATAAAGAAAATTAACTATAACAATGAAACTCAAGAGCTCTTTTATAATGAAAACAATGGTTTTAAAGGAGTGTCTAAAGAAGTTTTTGAATATACTATCGGTTCTTCTCAAGTAATTAAAAGTTATCTTAAATATAGAATGAAAAGAAGTTTAGATATTAATGAAATAGAAACTCTTGAAAAAACAATCAAAGCCTTACATTATACGATTGAAATACAAAATGAAATTGATACTATTCTTGTATCAAAGATCAATTAAGCTGGACGTTATAATCAAGAGTATAGGGGAATTCAGAATAAACAATGAATTATATGCAAGTTACTAAAGAATCAATGTTAAATGCGGTTTTTAATGAATATATAAAATCTTTAAAAGAGATTCCAAAAGAAAGTAAAACTGAGCATACTGATCGTTCTCATTTAGAAAAACTACTTAATGAACTTAAAGAAAATAAAGATATAAAAATACAACACGAGCCTAGAAGAGATAAGTCAGGGCTAGGAGCTCCTGATTTTCTTATTAAGTTAAATGATATTAATATAGGTTATGTTGAAGTCAAGAAAACCAATCAAAACTTAAATGAAACCTTGGCAAGCAAACAAATAGAAAAATATAAAGAACTTTCAAATAACATTTTATTAACAAACTATCTTGAGTTTATTTTAATAAAAAATGGCGTTGTTACTTTAAGAGAGATTTTACTTTATGATATTGAATTAAGTAAAACTAGCAAATTGGATAGTATTAGAGTAGCTAAAGTTGATTTTATTATAAAAGAATTCTTAAGAAATTCTTATGAAAGAATTACTAATATTGAAAGTTTGGCAAGCTTACTAGCCATAAGAACTAAAACATTAAAGGATCTTATTAATGAAAAATTAGACATTTCTCTTAAAAAAAATAATCAAAATAGTTTAGTAAGTTCTTATCAATTCATTAAGACTGAACTTTATTGTGATACTTTAAATACCAGTGAATTCAGTGATTCTATATCACAAACCATAACTTTTGGTCTTTTTTTATCAAAATTAAATAATACAAATGATGATATTTTAATTAATTTTAATAATATAAAACAGTTCATTCCAAATAATTTTAGTTTAATAACAAGTATTTTAAGACTAATTGAAGATATTTCTATTGATTTTGAATATATAGATATTAAATGGATTTTAAATGAGCTTCTTAACATTATAAATTGTATTGACAGTAAATCGATATTTGAAAGATTTTCTTTTATACAAAATGAAACAAAATCTTTTAAAGATCCTTATTTATACTTTTATGAAGATTTTCTAATTAAATATGATAAAGATCTTAGAAAAGGTAAAGGAGTTTACTACACACCTCATGCTGTAGTGGAATTTATTGTAAAAAGTTTGCATTTTATATTAAAAACTGAATTTAATTTATCAACTGGCTTTGCTAATAAAGATAAGGTGAGTGTATTGGATTTTGCAACGGGTACGGGCACTTTTCTACTTGAAACTATTAAATGCATCCTTAAAGAGCTTAATAATACAAGTAAAGAACATTTCTATATAGAAAATCATATTCTTAAAAACTTGTATGGTTTTGAATATTTGATGACTCCTTATACAGTTGCTAATTTAAAAATAAGTCAATATTTAAAAGAAGTTTGTAATTTTAATTTAGATAATGAGAATAAGTTGAAAATTGTATTAACGAATACACTTGATAATACAATAAAGTCTCAACAACAAGTTATTCATGGCATTTTCAAAGCAATTAGTAAAGAAAATGAACTTGCAAATGAAATAAAAAATAAAAATATTTTAGTAATTTTAGGTAATCCTCCTTATAATTCAAAATCAAAAAATAATAATAAATTTATATTGAATTTAATGAATGATTATAAAAAGATAGATAATCTAACTTTAGGTGAAAGGAATATAAAGCCTTTAAATGATGATTATGTTAAATTTATTAGATATTCTGAATATAAAATTGAAACTTCTAATCAAGGTTTGCTTGGTTTTATTACTAATAATGCTTATCTAGATAATGTCACTTTTAGATTCATGAGATGGCATTTGTTAAGAACTTTTGAAAAAATATATATTTTGAATTTAAATGGCAATTTAAGAAAAAAAGATAGATTTGATAATGAAATTGATGAGAATGTATTTAATATACAAACCGGCGTTGCTATTGCGATCTTTATAAAAACAAAACAAAAAACAAATCCTAATGAACTTGCTACTGTACTGTATAAAAGCATAAAAAATAAAAGAGAATATAAATATTCTTATCTAGAATTGAATGATATCGACACAATTGATTTTGAAACATTAAAACCAAGTCCTCCTTATTATTTCTTTGTTAAAAAAGATTTTATAAATGAAAGTCTTTACAATAATGAAAATTCCATTTCATTAAAAGATATTTTTATTGAATATAGTATTAGCGTTCAGACTCATAAAGATAAGATAGCAATTGATTTTACTAAAAGCGAACTTTTAGATAAATTAAAAGATTTTGCTTATTTAAATGAAAACGATGTTCGTATTAAATATGATATTCAAAAAGATTCAAAAGATTGGAAGTTAACAAAAGTACAACAATTCTTACAAAATACTAATATAGATTCTAAATATGTAAAAAGAATAACTTACAAGCCGTTTGATACTAGATTTGTTTACTATTCTGTAATCAAAGGCGGAGTTGTTTCACGTCCTAGATATAACATAATGAAACATATTTTAGAAATTGATAACAATATTGCATTGATAAGCAGTAGAATGTTGCCAAGTAATAACTTTAAACACGCTTTTGTATCAAATAAAATTATAGATAGAAATTCTATAGGAGGAGAATCATATTGTATGCCCTTATATATAAAAGATAATAATATAATTACAAATAATGAGATTAAAGAAAACTTTAAAGATACATTTAGAAATTTTATAAATAACAAATACTGCAAAGCATACAATCCAAATGAAATATTAGGTTATATTTATGCAATTCTTTATTCCAATATCTATAGAAATAAATTTATTGAGTTCTTAAAAATTGACTATCCAAAAATAATTTTTGTTAATGAAGTTGAAATATTTGAAACACTAAGCAATTTAGGTTGCAAGCTGATTGATATGCATTTACTAAAAAATATTGACATACAAGCTAATGATATTGGATTACATTTTTCACAAGATAACAATAAACAAAATTTTAATATAAAGAAAATTAACTATAATAATGAAACTCAAGAGCTCTTTTATAATGAAAACAATGGTTTTAAAGGAGTGTCTAAAGAAGTTTTTGAATATACTATCGGTTCTTCTCAAGTAATTAAAAGTTATCTTAAATATAGAATGAAAAGAAGTTTAGATATTAATGAAATAGAAACTCTTGAAAAAACAATCAAAGCCCTCAATTATACAATTGAAATACAAAATGAAATTGATACTATTCTTGTATCAAAGATCAATTAAGCTGGACGTTATAATCAAGAGTATAGGGGAATTCAGAATAAACAATGAATTATATGCAAGTTACTAAAGAATCAATGTTAAATGCGGTTTTTAATGAATATATAAAATCTTTAAAAGAGATTCCAAAAGAAAGTAAAACTGAGCATACTGATCGTTCTCATTTAGAAAAACTACTTAATGAACTTAAAGAAAATAAAGATATAAAAATACAACACGAGCCTAGAAGAGATAAGTCAGGGCTAGGAGCTCCTGATTTTCTTATTAAGTTAAATGATATTAATATAGGTTATGTTGAAGTCAAGAAAACCAATCAAAACTTAAATGAAACCTTGGCAAGCAAACAAATAGAAAAATATAAAGAACTTTCAAATAACATTTTATTAACAAATTATCTTGAGTTTATTTTAATAAGAAATGGCGTTGTTACTTTAAGAGAGATTTTACTTTATGATATTGAATTAAGTAAAACTAGCAAATTGGATAGTATTAGAGTAGCTAAAGTTGATTTTATTATAAAAGAATTCTTAAGAAATTCTTATGAAAGAATTACTAATATTGAAAGTTTGGCAAGCTTACTAGCCATAAGAACTAAAACATTAAAGGATCTTATTAATGAAAAATTAGACATTTCTCTTAAAAAAAATAATCAAAATAGTTTAGTAAGTTCTTATCAATTCATTAAGACTGAACTTTATTGTGATACTTTAAATACTAGTGAATTCAGTGATTCTATATCTCAAACCATAACTTTTGGTCTTTTTTTATCAAAATTAAATGATCCAAATGATGCTGTTTTTATTGATTTTGATAATATAAAGAAATTTATACCAAATAATTTTAGTTTAATAACAAGTATTTTAAGACTAATTGAAGATATTTCTATTGATTTTGAATATATAGATATTAAATGGATTTTAAATGAGCTTCTTAACATTATAAATTGTATTGACAGTAAATCGATATTTGAAAGATTTTCTTTTATACAAAATGAAACAAAATCTTTTAAAGATCCTTATTTATACTTTTATGAAGATTTTCTAATTAAATATGATAAAGATCTTAGAAAAGGTAAAGGAGTTTACTACACACCTCATGCTGTAGTGGAATTTATTGTAAAAAGTTTGCATTTTATATTAAAAACTGAATTTAATTTATCAACTGGCTTTGCTAATAAAGATAAGGTGAGTGTATTGGATTTTGCAACGGGTACGGGCACTTTTCTACTTGAAACTATTAAATGCATCCTTAAAGAACTTAATAATACAAGTAAAGAACATTTCTACATAGAAAATCATATTCTTAAAAACTTGTATGGTTTTGAATATTTGATGACTCCTTATACAGTTGCTAATTTAAAAATAAGTCAATATTTAAAAGAAGTTTGTAATTTTAATTTAGATAATGAGAATAAGTTGAAAATTGTATTAACGAATACACTTGATAATACAATAAAGTCTCAACAACAAGTTATTCATGGCATTTTCAAAGCAATTAGTAAAGAAAATGAACTTGCAAATGAAATAAAAAATAAAAATATTTTAGTAATTTTAGGTAATCCTCCTTATAATTCAAAATCAAAAAATAATAATGAATTTATAAGACATTTATTAAATGACTATAAAAAAATAGATAATGAAACTTTAAATGAAAAAACAATTACTTCATTAAATGATGATTATGTTAAATTTATTAGATATTCTGAATATAAAATTGAAACTTCTAATCAAGGTTTGCTTGGTTTTATTACTAATAATGCTTATCTAGATAATGTCACTTTTAGATTCATGAGATGGCATTTGTTAAGAACTTTTGAAAAAATATATATTTTGAATTTAAATGGTAATTTAAGAAAAAAAGATAGATTTGATAATGAAACTGATGAGAATGTATTTAATATACAAACCGGCGTTGCTATTGCGATCTTTATAAAAACAAAACAAAAAACAAATCCTAATGAACTTGCTACTGTACTGTATAAAAGCATAAAAAATACAAGAGAATATAAATATTCTTATCTAGAATTGAATGATATCGACACAATTGATTTTGAAACATTAAAACCAAGTCCTCCTTATTATTTCTTTGTTAAAAAAGATTTTATAAATGAAAGTCTTTACAATAATGAAAATTCCATTTCATTAAAAGATATTTTTATTGAATATAGTATTAGCGTTAAGACTCATAAAGATAAGATAGCAATTGATTTTACCAAAAGCGAACTTTTAGATAAATTAAGAGATTTTGCTTATTTAAATGAAAACGATGCTCGTGTTAAATATGATATTCAAAAAGATTCAGGAGATTGGAAGTTAACAAAAGTACAACAATTCTTACAAAATACTAATATAGATTCTAAATATGTAAAAAGAATAACTTACAAGCCGTTTGATACTAGATTTGTTTACTATTCTGTAATCAAAGGCGGAGTTGTTTCATGTCCTAGATATAACATAATGAAACATATTTTAGAAATTGATAATAACATTGCATTGATAACAAGTAGATTATTACACATTGATTTTAAACATGCTTTTATATCTAATATTCTGGTAGACATACATTCAATTTCTGATGCTTATTTATTTCCTTTGTATATAAAAAATAACAACACAATTATAAATAATGAGATTAAAGAAAATTTTAAAGACACATTTAGAAATTTTATAAATAACAAATACTGCAAAGCATACAATCCAAATGAAATATTAGGTTATATTTATGCAATTCTTTATTCAAATATCTATAGAAATAAATTTATTGAATTCTTAAAAATAGACTATCCAAAAATCATTTTTGTTAATGAAGTTGAAACATTTGAAAAACTAAGCAATTTAGGTTGCAAGCTGATTGATATGCATTTACTAAAAAATATTGACATACAAGCTAATGATATTGGATTACATTTTTCACAAGATAACAATAAACAAAATTTTAATATAAAGAAAATTAACTATAACAATGAAACTCAAGAGCTCTTTTATAATGAAAACAATGGTTTTAAAGGAGTGTCTAAAGAAGTTTTTGAATATACTATCGGTTCTTATCAAGTAATTAAAAGTTATCTTAAATATAGAATGAAAAGAAGTTTAGATATTAATGAAATAGAAACTCTTGAAAAAACAATCAAAGCCTTACATTATACGATTGAAATACAAAATGAAATTGATACTATTCTTGTATCAAAGATCAATTAAGCTGGACGTTATAATCAAGAGTATAGGGGAATTCAGAATAAACAATGAATTATATGCAAGTTACTAAAGAATCAATGTTAAATGCGGTTTTTAATGAATATATAAAATCTTTAAAAGAGATTCCAAAAGAAAGTAAAACTGAGCATACTGATCGTTCTCATTTAGAAAAACTACTTAATGAACTTAAAGAAAATAAAGATATAAAAATACAACACGAGCCTAGAAGAGATAAGTCAGGGCTAGGAGCTCCTGATTTTCTTATTAAGTTAAATGATATTAATATAGGTTATGTTGAAGTCAAGAAAACCAATCAAAACTTAAATGAAACCTTGGCAAGCAAACAAATAGAAAAATATAAAGAACTTTCAAATAACATTTTATTAACAAATTATCTTGAGTTTATTTTAATAAGAAATGGCGTTGTTACTTTAAGAGAGATTTTACTTTATGATATTGAATTAAGTAAAACTAGCAAATTGGATAGTATTAGAGTAGCTAAAGTTGATTTTATTATAAAAGAATTCTTAAGAAATTCTTATGAAAGAATTACTAATATTGAAAGTTTGGCAAGCTTACTAGCCATAAGAACTAAAACATTAAAGGATCTTATTAATGAAAAATTAGACATTTCTCTTAAAAAAAATAATCAAAATAGTTTAGTAAGTTCTTATCAATTCATTAAGACTGAACTTTATTGTGATACTTTAAATACTAGTGAATTCAGTGATTCTATATCTCAAACCATAACTATTGGTCTTTTTTTATCAAAATTAAATGATCCAAATGATGCTGTTTTTATTGATTTTAATAATATAAAACAGTTCATTCCAAATAATTTTAGTTTAATAACAAGTATTTTAAGACTAATTGAAGATATTTCTATTGATTTTGAATATATAGATATTAAATGGATTTTAAATGAGCTTCTTAACATTATAAATTGTATTGACAGTAAATCGATCTTTAAAAGATTTTCTTTTATACAAAATGAAACAAAATCTTTTAAAGATCCTTATTTATACTTTTATGAAGATTTTTTAATTAAATATGATAAAGATCTTAGAAAAGGTAAAGGAGTTTACTACACACCTCATGCTGTAGTGGAATTTATTGTAAAAAGTTTGCATTTTATATTAAAAACTGAATTTAATTTATCAACTGGCTTTGCTAATAAAGATAAGGTGAGTGTATTGGATTTTGCAACGGGTACGGGCACTTTTTTACTTGAAACTATTAAATGCATTCTTAAAGAACTTAATAATACAAGTAAAGAACATTTCTACATAGAAAATCATATTCTTAAAAACTTGTATGGTTTTGAATATTTGATGACTCCTTATACAGTTGCTAATTTAAAAATAAGTCAATATTTAAAAGAAGTTTGTAATTTTAATTTAGATAATGAGAATAAGTTGAAAATTGTATTAACGAATACACTTGATAATACAATAAAGTCTCAACAACAAGTTATTCATGGCATTTTCAAAGCAATTAGTAAAGAAAATGAACTTGCAAATGAAATAAAAAATAAAAATATTTTAGTAATTTTAGGCAATCCTCCTTATAATTCAAAATCAAAAAATAATAATGAATTTATAAGACATTTATTAAATGACTATAAAAAAATAGATAATGAAACTTTAAATGAAAAAGCAATTACTTCATTAAATGATGATTATGTTAAATTTATTAGATATTCTGAATATAAAATTGAAACTTCTAATCAAGGTTTGCTTGGTTTTATTACTAATAATGCTTATCTAGATAATGTCACTTTTAGATTCATGAGATGGCATTTACTAAGAACTTTTGAAAAGATATATATACTAAATTTAAATGGTAATTTAAGAAAAAAAGATAGATTTGATAATGAAACTGATGAGAATGTATTTGATATACAAACCGGAGTTGCTATTGCGATCTTTATAAAAACAAAACAAAAAACAAATCCTAATGAACTTGCTACTGTACTGTATAAAAGCATAAAAAATACAAGAGAATATAAATATTCTTATCTAGAATTGAATGATATCGACACAATTGATTTTGAAACATTAAAACCAAGTCCTCCTTATTATTTCTTTGTTAAAAAAGATTTTAAAAATGAAAGTCTTTACAATAATGAAAATTCCATTTCATTAAAAGATATTTTTATTGAATATAGTATTAGCGTTCAGACTCATAAAGATAAGATAGCAATTGATTTTACCAAAAGCGAACTTTTAGATAAATTAAGAGATTTTGCTTATTTAAATGAAAACGATGCTCGTGTTAAATATGATATTCAAAAAGATTCAAAAGATTGGAAGTTAACAAAAGTACAACAATTCTTACAAAATACTAATATAGATTCTAAATATGTAAAAAGAATAACTTACAAGCCGTTTGATACTAGATTTGTTTACTATTCTGTAATCAAAGGCGGAGTTATTTCACGTCCTAGATATAACATAATGAAACATATTTTAGAAATTGATAATAACATTGCATTGATAACAAGTAGATTATTACACATTGATTTTAAACATGCTTTTATATCTAATATTCTGGTAGACATACATTCAATTTCTGATGCTTATTTATTTCCTTTGTATATAAAAAATAACAACACAATTATAAATAATGAGATTAAAGAAAATTTTAAAGACACATTTAGAAATTTTATAAATAACAAATACTGCAAAGCATACAATCCAAATGAAATATTAGGTTATATTTATGCAATTCTTTATTCAAATATCTATAGAAATAAATTTATTGAATTCTTAAAAATAGACTATCCAAAAATCATTTTTGTTAATGAAGTTGAAACATTTGAAAAACTAAGCAATTTAGGTTGCAAGCTGATTGATATGCATTTACTAAAAAATATTGACATACAAGCTAATGATATTGGATTACATTTTTCACAAGATAACAATAAACAAAATTTTAATATAAAGAAAATTAACTATAACAATGAAACTCAAGAGCTCTTTTATAATGAAAACAATGGTTTTAAAGGAGTGTCTAAAGAAGTTTTTGAATATACTATCGGTTCTTCTCAAGTAATTAAAAGTTATCTTAAATATAGAATGAAAAGAAGTTTAGATATTAATGAAATAGAAACTCTTGAAAAAACAATCAAAGCCTTACATTATACGATTGAAATACAAAATGAAATTGATACTATTCTTGTATCAAAGATCAATTAAGCTGGACGTTATAATCAAGAGTATAGGGGAATTCAGAATAAACAATGAATTATATGCAAGTTACTAAAGAATCAATGTTAAATGCGGTTTTTAATGAATATATAAAATCTTTAAAAGAGATTCCAAAAGAAAGTAAAACTGAGCATACTGATCGTTCTCATTTAGAAAAACTACTTAATGAACTTAAAGAAAATAAAGATATAAAAATACAACACGAGCCTAGAAGAGATAAGTCAGGGCTAGGAGCTCCTGATTTTCTTATTAAGTTAAATGATATTAATATAGGTTATGTTGAAGTCAAGAAAACCAATCAAAACTTAAATGAAACCTTGGCAAGCAAACAAATAGAAAAATATAAAGAACTTTCAAATAACATTTTATTAACAAATTATCTTGAGTTTATTTTAATAAAAAATGGCATTGTTACTTTAAGAGAGATTTTACTTTATGATATTGAATTAAGTAAAACTAGCAAATTGGATAGTATTAGAGTAGCTAAAGTTGATTTTATTATAAAAGAATTCTTAAGAAATTCTTATGAAAGAATTACTAATATTGAAAGTTTGGCAAGCTTACTAGCCATAAGAACTAAAACATTAAAGGATCTTATTAATGAAAAATTAGACATTTCTCTTAAAAAAAATAATCAAAATAGTTTAGTAAGTTCTTATCAATTCATTAAGACTGAACTTTATTGTGATACTTTAAATACCAGTGAATTCAGTGATTCTATATCTCAAACTATAACTTTTGGTCTTTTTTTATCAAAATTAAATGATCCAAATGATGCTGTTTTTATTGATTTTAATAATATAAAACAGTTCATTCCAAATAATTTTAGTTTAATAACAAGTATTTTAAGACTAATTGAAGATATTTCTATTGATTTTGAATATATAGATATTAAATGGATTTTAAATGAGCTTCTTAACATTATAAATTGTATTGACAGTAAATCGATATTTGAAAGATTTTCTTTTATACAAAATGAAACAAAATCTTTTAAAGATCCTTATTTATACTTTTATGAAGATTTTTTAATTAAATATGATAAAGATCTTAGAAAAGGTAAAGGGGTTTACTACACACCTCATGCTGTAGTGGAATTTATTGTAAAAAGTTTGCATTTTATATTAAAAACTGAATTTAATTTATCAACTGGCTTTGCTAATAAAGATAAGGTGAGTGTATTGGATTTTGCAACGGGTACGGGCACTTTTCTACTTGAAACTATTAAATGCATCCTTAAAGAGCTTAATAATACAAGTAAAGAACATTTCTACATAGAAAATCATATTCTTAAAAACTTGTATGGTTTTGAATATTTGATGACTCCTTATACAGTTGCTAATTTAAAAATAAGTCAATATTTAAAAGAAGTTTGTAATTTTAATTTAGATAATGAGAATAAGTTGAAAATTGTATTAACGAATACACTTGATAATACAATAAAGTCTCAACAACAAGTTATTCATGGCATTTTCAAAGCAATTAGTAAAGAAAATGAACTTGCAAATGAAATAAAAAATAAAAATATTTTAGTAATTTTAGGTAATCCTCCTTATAATTCAAAATCAAAAAATAATAATGAATTTATAAGACATTTATTAAATGACTATAAAAAAATAGATAATGAAACTTTAAATGAAAAAACAATTACTTCATTAAATGATGATTATGTTAAATTTATTAGATATTCTGAATATAAAATTGAAACTTCTAATCAAGGTTTGCTTGGTTTTATTACTAATAATGCTTATCTAGATAATGTCACTTTTAGATTCATGAGATGGCATTTGTTAAGAACTTTTGAAAAAATATATATTTTGAATTTAAATGGTAATTTAAGAAAAAAAGATAGATTTGATAATGAAACTGATGAGAATGTATTTGATATACAAACCGGCGTTGCTATTGCGATCTTTATAAAAACAAAACAAAAAACAAATCCTAATGAACTTGCTACTGTACTGTATAAAAGCATAAAAAATACAAAAGAATATAAATATTCTTATTTAGAATTGAATGATATCGACACAATTGATTTTGAAACATTAAAACCAAGTCCTCCTTATTATTTTTTTGTTAAGAAAGATTTTAAAAATGAAAGTCTTTACAATAATGAAAATTCCATTTCATTAAAAGATATTTTTATTGAATATAGTATTAGCGTTCAGACTAATAAAGATAAGATAGCAATTGATTTTACCAAAAGCGAACTTTTAGATAAATTAAGAGATTTTGCTTATTTAAATGAAAACGATGCTCGTGTTAAATATGATATTCAAAAAGATTCAAAAGATTGGAAGTTAACAAAAGTACAACAATTCTTACAAAATACTAATATAGATTCTAAATATGTAAAAAGAATAACTTACAAGCCGTTTGATACTAGATTTGTTTACTATTCTGTAATCAAAGGCGGAGTTGTTTCACGTCCTGTTTATAACATAATGAAACATATTTTAGAAATTGATAACAATATTGCATTGATAAGCAGTAGAATGTTGCCAAGTAATAACTTTAAACACGCTTTTGTATCAAATGAAATTATAGATAGACATTCTATAGGAGGAGAATCATATTGTATGCCCTTATATATAAAAGATAATAATATAATTACAAATAATGAGATTAAAGAAAACTTTAAAGATACATTTAGAAATTTTATAAATAACAAATACTGCAAAGCATACAATCCAAATGAAATATTAGGTTATATTTATGCAATTCTTTATTCAAATATCTATAGAAATAAATTTATTGAATTCTTAAAAATAGACTATCCAAAAATCATTTTTGTTAATGAAGTTGAAATATTTGAAACACTAAGCAATTTAGGTTGCAAGCTGATTGATATGCATTTACTAAAAAATATTGACATACAAGCTAATGATATTGGATTACATTTTTCACAAGATAACAATAAACAAAATTTTAATATAAAGAAAATTAACTATAACAATGAAACTCAAGAGCTCTTTTATAATGAAAACAATGGTTTTAAAGGAGTGTCTAAAGAAGTTTTTGAATATACTATCGGTTCTTCTCAAGTAATTAAAAGTTATCTTAAATATAGAATGAAAAGAAGTTTAGATATTAATGAAATAGAAACTCTTGAAAAAACAATCAAAGCCCTCAATTATACAATTGAAATCCAAAATGAAATTGATACTATTTTAAAAGATATTCTTCAATAAGATATAGAAAAGATCTAAAATCAAAGAAATAAGGATTTTTATAAGAGATTAATAGCTAGAAGAATTATGATAAATGCGAGTGCTGTTTTTTATATCATAAGACTCATATATCCAAAATCCTCCAACCCAAAAGATTCACATTATATATTTTTTTAAGATCAAAACTTTACACTACCTTAGTCTTTATTTTAAATTATTAATTATAACAAGGGGTTTATTATATGAGTAACGAGGTAAAAACCATAAAAAAGAAATATACAAGAAAAATTCCTAATATTTTAGAAAAAGATGAAATTAATCTATTATTAGATTCTTTCAAGATAACAAGTCGTATCCAATATAGAAATAAATTGCTTATAAAATTGATTTTGTCAACGGGGCTTAAAATCTCAGAAGCTATTAATCTTAAATGGATCGATGTTAATCAAAATTCGGGGAGAATTCGTGTTAAAAAAGAAAAGTTAAGCCAAAATAGAACACTTAGAATCAATCCTAAGTTTTTTGCTGAACTTAATGAAATGTATGCAAAATTCAAAATAGCTAAAAATATTTACTTATTTGAAAATAATAATGGCAAACAGCTTTGTATGAGAGTTATAAACAAAATGTTAAGAAATAAATCCATAAAACTAGGTTTTGAAAAACGGATTTATTTTGACCTTCTTAGATACACTTATTTAACTAATGTGTATAAAAAAACCCAAAATCTTAGAACTGTACAAAATATAGCGGGATATTCCAGCATTATGACAAGTACTATATATGCAAATATAAAATCTAAAAACTTATAATGATTGTTTGAATTTTTATTACAAAAAAAGATCAATTTAGTTGCACTTGTCCCCAAAAAGAGCTACAATTACTAAACATGAATACATTTAAAATAATCACAGAAAAGGAGAAGAGATTGTTTTGCATCCCTAGCAAGTTGCTAAAAGTAACAACCTACTAAGGGCATACAAAGCAATTCATTTAACCGTATGAAGATAATAAATGATAATTTAAATAAAATCAATCCCCTAAAAAAAACAAAATGCACTTCAATATCAAGGTCTTGATAATTTAATTAATAGTAAGAAAATAAAGCTGATTTTAATATCAAAAGAAAAAAGATTAAAAAAGCTATTTAGCATTGTTAAACATGAATCTACAAAACTACAAAATAAATTCAATTCATTAAATATTAAAGATATTAAGTATCTTACTGATGATCAAATAACAAAATTAAAGGTTGCAAAACAAAAAGATATTCTAAATATATTGAATTCTTTCTTAAGAAAGGAAGGTTATAAAGAAACTACAATAAATACCATAAAAAAAGATTTGCAATTATTTGTAAAACTAAATATCTTCAGTGTTAAAAGACTTTACCACACAAATGCAAGTAATAAGTATAAAGGTAGTATTGTTATATATCATTACAAACAAGATTCTTATGACCTATTAAAAGAATATATTAAAAATAATAAACTAAAAAAAGTTATTACAATCAAGAATGCATTTAATGAACTTGAAAAAAATAATGAAAACGAATATGACATTAAAGAAAAATTAAAAAATGCCCCTCGAAATGCCCCTGTTATAATAAGTAATTATAATAATAACAAGAATTCTATAGAGAACTCATTTACAAATAAATTATCAAAAAATACTATAACCACCAAGTCTAATATAGACTTGCAAGTCAATAAAAACCATGAAAGTCAATTTACTACCCAATTAACTAATAAAAGAAACAAAACAGCATGTATAAAAAGATTGTCAGTCTTTAATGAACTTGAAAAGCGGAACTTTAAGGAACTATCTAGATAATATAACTAGCAAGTTAATTAATGACCATAAAGTCCCTATAGAAGAAATAATCAAATTAAAACAACACTTTGTCGGTGTTAAAAATGGCTTTCAAAGTTTAAAAAACCACTTGCTAAATTGCAAAGACTTTCTTGATGATACCAATGATCAGGATAGATCAATACAAGAAAAAACATCATATTACTTTTACAGTGACCTTTTTAAATTTTATTGAATTTAAAAAAATATTAGGAGTTAATTTATATCAAATTGTGTTTTTTAAAAAATCACGGTTTGACTGTATTAAGAGAGAATCTTATATTGAAATAGGTTAGAAAATATTTTTTAAAAATTGCTCAATTTGAATACCTTTATTTTTAAGACTGCTATTTTCAATAGAATATTTGATTATTGAATGAATTACTTTAGTTGTTTTTTCTAGAGCATCTTCTATCTCTAATTTTTCCAGATATCCTATTAGTAGACTTGCAAATAAATCGCCTGTTCCACCGAAGTTTTTTTCTAATTTTTCTAAAAAGATTTCTGAATATTCTTTTGTTTTTGTATTATAAATAACATTTCCTATAAGATTTTCCTTTTCTACACTTGTAACTATGATTATTCCGTTTATTTCAAGATTTAATATTGCTTTTATTATTTCATCCTTATTGTTTATCTTTTCACTTTTAGCTAACATTTTCAATTCTGTGATATTAGGTGTTATGATGTTTGCATGTTTTATTAGGCTTCTAAATCCATTTACTATTTTTTCATCAAAAGTAGGGTAGAGTACACCATTGTCTGCAAATACAGGATCAATTATTATTTTTTCAAAATTGAGTAGTTTGAACATCTTTTCTATTATTTTTTGCTGGGTATTGCTTCCAAGAAATCCACTATAGAATATATCAAAGTTTTCGTTTTGATTTTTCCAAGATAAAATAAATTTTTTTAATTTATTTGTTAAATCTATTATTTCAAATTTTTTGTAATCTGTTGTTGCTGAGAGAACTGCAGTTACAAATGGACAAACTTGCATATTAAATGATGATATGACTGGTATGCATATTGTAAGTGATGCTCTACCTATAGTTGAAATGTCATGCATGGCTAATACGCGTTTCATACTGTCTTTCCTTTTGTATGTTTATAGTTTTCTATTCTTGAGTTTGCATCAATTTCAATTGGACTTGCCCCGTATTTTAAATACATAAGGTACCCAATTCCTGCAATCATTGCTCCGTTATCTGTGCAAAGTTCAATGGGGGGATAGTATGTTTCTATTTCAAGGTTTTTGATCTTTTCTCTTAAATAAAGATTGCTTGCAACTCCTCCAGCTATTATTAATTTTTTTATATTGGTATCTTTTATTGCTCTTTTAATTGGAATAATTAAATTTTCAAAAGCTATTCTTTGGAAGCTTGCAGCAATATTATTTTTTGTTATGTTTTCATTTTTGTTTTTAAACTTTTCAAGTTGATGTATACATGCTGTTTTAAGGCCTGAATATGAAAAATTATACCTATTTTCTTTTTTGTCAAAAATTGTAATTGGAAAATTAAATGCATATTGGTTACCGCTTTTGGCTAATTTTTCTATATTTGGTCCACCTGGGAATCCCATTTTATAGTATTTTGCTACTTTGTCAAATGCTTCTCCACAAGCATCGTCAAGCGTTCGTCCAAGTATTTCAATGTCATCGAAGTTATTTTGTTTTGCAAGTATTGTGTGTCCCCCACTTAATATTAGAGATAAAAATGGATATTCTATCTTTTTAATCATTAAAGGAGCATAAAGATGACCTAAAATATGATCAATGCAAATTAGAGGCTTTTTAAGGGCAATTGATAAACCTTTAGCAAAGTTTACGCCAACAATTAAGGAACCAATAAGACCAGGTTTAGATGTGACTGCTATTAAATCAATTTCTGATGTATGTATTTTAGCATTTGTTATCGCCTTTTGACAAACAGACATGATAAATTCCGTGTGTAGCCTTGAGGCAATCTCTGGCACTACACCATAATATTTTTTGTGTTCTTTTTGACTAAGTTTGATATTACTTAAAATCTTAACACCATTTTCTACTATAGCTGCACAGCAATCATCGCATGAAGTTTCTATTCCAAGCACTTTCATTTTTTTCCTCTTTTTGGTAAAGGTTGATTAAATTTTTAAATTCAAATTCTTTATTTAAGTTTACTGCTTCTTTTTTGAGTATTTTAAGAGTGTTTTTTGACCAAATATGTCCTATTACTTTAACAATTCCTTTTTTTCTAGCTATCTGTTTTGCTTTCTCAAGCGCTTTAATTACGGCTTTTTCATTATCTTTGTTATCAAGAAATACGTCTCTTTGCTCTACTGTAATCCCAATTTTTTTACCAATTTTTGCGGATATGCTTTTTTGGGTAGTTAGGCTATCGAAAAAGTATCTATTTTCTTCTTTAAGTTTGATTAGAATAATTTGCATTATATTCTCGTTTGCAGTAATAAGACTCCCCATATGATTATTCATGATCTTTGCATTGGAATATGTTTTAAATATCTTTTCAATTTTTGTTCGTATTGCAAATTCATTATCATTGATGTTTATGTGAAATTTTTCTATTGAATTTTTATATTTTGATTGCATTGGCAAATGAATCATTATAATTTTATTTTTACTTTTTAGTTTGTTATAAAAATTCATTGATTTTGGTAAAAAGGGAATAATTGAAAAATTTATGTTTAAGTCAATTTTTATAAATTCGTCTAACATAAATTCGTCATAGCCAACATCATCAATTATGAGATAAAATGCAGGTTTTAAATTTTTTTGTATTTTTATTAAATTTTCTTTTTTAATTTTTGCTAATTTGTTCTTAAAGTTTAGATTGAATTTTTTTGCATTTGATTTTATATATACAAGGCTAGAAAATAACATAATTATTGAGACAAAAGATGTAATAATAACAAATGATATTGTGATTTTTAATTTATGTTTCTTTAGAAAAATAGAAACATTGTTAATACTCATGTTCAGTAGCTTCTCATTATATCAAAATCTAGTATTAAGTCAATGTTTATTGATAAAGTTCTTCTTTGAGTTTTTTAAGTACCCTTTTTTCAATTTGTCTAACGGTTTCTGAGGAGATTCCAAGTTCACTGGAAATGTCTTTTAAGGTGCTTTTTTTATCACTGTTGTCTAAGTTATATCTTTTTATTATGATATATCTTTCCTTTTCATTTAGTTTGGTCTTTAGTATGTGATTGAGATGTCTTAGTGTTGAATTTTGTTCAAGGGTACTTTCAGGGTTAAAAGAATTGTCTTCATAGAGATTTAGTAGTGTAGAATTTTCTGAACCCTCGATCTTTTTATCAAGGGAATATTCTTTTTCAAGATAGGGAATGATTTTTATATATTGAGCAGTTGTTAAGTTAAATCTTTCCATTATGTCTTCTTTTTTTGGTGATTTTTCTTCTTCCATGAGATATTTATTTATTTGGAGTATTAAATTTTCTTTTCTGTATGGTACCTTTACAAGTCTTGTTTTGGTATTTAATGCTCTTTGAAGTGATTGTTTAATCCAAAATGATGCGTAAGTTGAGAATTTGGTGTTTTTACTTGGATCATATTTTTCAGCTGCTCTAATTAAACCTAGATTTCCTTCTTGTATTAAGTCTTCAACTTTTAATCCTTTGCCAGCATATCTTTTAATTATTTTTAAGACAAGACGTAAATTGGCATTTATCATTTTGTTTTTGGCTTTCAGGTCTCCTAGTTTAATTTGTTTTGCAAGTTCAATTTCTTCTTCGTGAGTTATCAGTCTGTGTTCTCTTACGGATTTTAAGTATATGTTTAAATCTTCATTGCTAAATATATTCACAATACTTCTCCCATTTTTGAAATTTGTATATCAACATCCCGCTCTCTTTTTTTGATGTGGTGCGAAAATCATGCAATTTAAAAAATAATTAATATTTTTTATTAAATATGAACTATTTTTTAAAGCTATTTACTTCTGCTATTTGCTTATAAATTAAATCAGCAAGCCTAAAACTTTTGGATTTGGCTATTTGTTTTGCTCTTTCTAAATAGAGCATATCTTCAAAAATTTCTTCTGTTTGACCCCCATTAATTAAATTATTTTCTTTTTTTAAAGAATTTTTCATACTCTTAAGCATTTGATTTATAAATATTGACTCAAATTCTACTGCAGCTTCATAGAGTTTATTATCATTTTTGTGATGATTTGTTTTTTCTATTTCGTCTTTTAGGATTTTTACCTGTTTTGTTTGATTTTTTGTTTCTAAGCATTGTAAATTAATTTTACTTGTCATATTTATTCCTCCAAAATTAATTCTCCATGTAATTTATTAATTTTTTTAGCTGCCTTAATCACTTTTATTAATTCTTCATTGTTAAGCGTATTTGAATTTTCTGATATAAATTCATTTAGTTTCATCTTTTGTATTTCTATTTTTATTTTTTCATTGCTTCTGTTGCTAAATAAGTTTTCACCATTTTTTTCAATTGAAAATATAAGGGGTCCTATTTCTGCATTTGTACTTGCTATAATGATTTTGTTTTGTTCACTTATTAGAACTTTAGGCATAGTTTTTATTTCTATTTCTTCAATTTCGCCTAGCAACCCAATTTCGTTGATTTCAATTTCTATGATATTTCCTGATTTTATATTATTTTTTATGTTTTTATTTGTTAGTTTTTTACTTATTGAATCTGCTAAGACATAATCCTTTTTTTTAAGAATTATATTGTAATTTGTATAATTTTTGTTCTCATGTATTGTTGCTCCGTTTAGTATATATCCTGTACCTTTTGATTTTTCGTTAGTTATTATTGGGCCTGAGGCTGTAGCTACTACCTTTCCTTCTTTATCTTTCAGTTCTGTTCTTAAAAGTATACCATTTGTTAAGTCTTTTGAATCTAACATTGATGCTATGTAAACATTGTGATTTGCGCCTTTAATCATGTTCCCATTTATTTTGACCGTTGTGCTTACTAATGCGATATTTTTGCTTCCTATATTTGTTAGATCTATTTCGTTTATGCCAATTTTATTTAAAGCCTTATTTAAAATTTCTTTTCCTTTTAGAGAATCTCCTTTATCAACAAGGCCTGCTACTATTCCAATTCCTGTTAACGTGTATGAATCTGTAGATTTAATTTCAGCGATATTTTTTAATTTTATTTGTTCACTTATTTGATTTATATTGCTATTTTCATTAGTAAAATTTTTTAAAGGTTGATTTTCTTCTGCGAATGAGTTTAGGACTATTTTTAAGTTTAAGATGGTTAGCATTATCAATAGTTTCATGATTTTGTTCCTTTTATATGGCAATATAGTTTACCTTTATTTTAATATTATTGCAATTGCTTTTGGTTTATATCATTTTTTCTTTGGGTTTATTTGACAATTTAAAACTTAATTATGAAATAAAGAGAAAATTTTCTATAATTTTTTTGTCATTATAATTGATTAGTAAAGTTAATGACAAAATTGTGAATTTACATGTTTGAATATGGTATTATCGTTGTTTTTGTATTTTATTTAGCTTAAGTTTTTCATTTTTTATTATATCTTGTAATACGATGTAGTTACTTTGATTTAATTCGTTTAAGCTTAAAGTTTCGTTGTTTTTAGTTGTGTTTATTTGATATTTAAAATAAACATTATATTCATTTAAATCTTCCCCCGTCTTTAAATCTGTTTTTGCAAATACAATTGGTTCTATTATGTCAATATACATATTTACTTTATTATGTTTCTTGTAATTTTCAAATTTTTTTGCATAATAAACCAAAGTTTTTTGTATTGGTATATTTTTATATGATATGTTTTTTATTGCCTTAAATTTTATATCGGTGGAAAATTTATCTTCTATATTGATTTCCGATTCATCAAAACTGAATTGTAATATGTAAATATTTTTGCTTGCTAGATTTTTTGTGATATGGCTAATCATTTCAAATATTATTTGTTTTTGCTTAAGATATGGACTTATGTAAATTTGTGATAAGTTATTATCATTGCACATTTTTGAGTATTCTTTTGAGAAAAAATATGTTTTACTAGGAGATATTGCAAAACAGGTATCATAAGGCATTATTTGTGATAAATTTATTGTAAATAGATAAAATGTAAATTTATTTATAAGTGTTTTCACTACCTTTTTAAGTTATTGGCAATCCCTAGCATATTATCTGAGGTTTGAATTGCTTTTGAATTTATCTCATAAGCTCTTTGTGCAACAATCATTGTTACCATTTCTTCTGCAATTGATACGTTTGACATTTCAAGAATGCCTTGTCTTAGTCTGCCCATTCCATTACTTCCTGGTGTTCCTGATATTTCTTCTCCAGAACCAATGGTTTCTTTAAATATATTGTTTCCAATTGCATTAAGACCTGCTGGGTTTACAAATCTTGCAATTTCCATTTGACCAAGTTCAATTGGATCAGGGCTTCCATTAATTTTGACAGATATTATTCCTTCTTGAGATATTGTAATAGAATCTTTTATATATTCTTCAGGAAAAGATATTTCAGGTAATAATTTGTATCCTTGATTTGTTACAAGATCTCCATTTGCGTCGATTTTGAATGAACCATTTCTGGTGTATCCGTAAGTGCCGTCTGATAAGAGAATTTTGTAAAATCCATCGCCTTCAATTGCAACATCAGTTTTTAAATTGGTGGCTTGCAGATTGCCTTGTTCAAAGATTCTGTGTGTTGCTGATACTTTTGTTCCATGTCCAACTTGATTGCCAAGAGGACTTACTGTATCCTCAGTTGCAGGAGTACCTGCTCTTTTTTGTGTTTGATATATTAAATCTTCAAATTCGGCTCTTATTTTTTTAAATCCTGTAGTGTTTACATTTGAAAGATTATTGGCAATTGTATCCACGTTATATTGTTGTGCTTTCATCCCACTGGCTGCTGTCCAGAGTGCTCTCATCATAAACGAGTCTCCTTAAAATTTTCCAATTTCGTTAATTAATTTACCAAGAAGTGAGTCCTCGGTTTGTATTATTTTTTGATTTGCTTCATAGGTTCTGTTGACTGTAATCATTGATACCATTTCATTAATGGCGTTTACATTTGAGCCTTCTAAAGTACCAGTTTCAATTTTGGGCCTTAAATTTATTTCGATATTTTTAGCTTGTCCAGATATTTCTGTACTCTTCCAGAGTGAACTTCCTTGTTTTTGTAAAAATCTTGTTTTTTCGAAATTTACAATCTTTAAGTTGTCAAGGAGTTCATAGTTTTCCCATGAATTTTCATATTCACTTACAAGCTTTTTGGGATTTTTTTCAAATGTTGAGTTATGAAATATTTGTCCTTGAGCTGTTATCTTAAAGTTGTTATCTTTTAGATATATGTATCCCTTCTCTCCAATTACAGGATATCCATCTTTTGTAACAAGTATGCCTTCTGGTCCGAGTATGAAAGAACCGTTTCTTGTATATCTTTCTCCTTCCGGTGTTTGAACAACAAAAAATCCCTCATCAGTTAATGCTAAGTCAAGAGGATTCCCAGTAATTTTTAGTGGTCCTTGTTCAAAAGAAGTATAAATTTCATTTTCTTCAACTCCTGTACCAAGCTTGCCAATAACAGGTGCTGTTTCTAGGTATCCTTTGGGAAATTTGTAAAGACCATCATCGTTGATTCGTCTAATTAACATTTCGGGGAATGCTTTTTGGACAGATAAATCTTTTTTGTATCCCGTAAGATCAATATTTGCTAAATTATTCGCAATAACATCTAACTTGTGTCTTTGTGCCATCATTCCGCTAGCAGCAGTATAAATACCTCTTACCACATTAAAACCTCGTTATTTATCGTTAACATTAGTACTAATATTATTACTAATGTTATCACTAAAATTAGTATATATCAATTTTGATCTCTTTATTGTTTTGTGTATTTTGATTTTTTAAGATTGAACTATCAATTTATATTGAGTAATTTAAGTTATATAAGTAAATTATTCCTTTTGCAAAAAGTATGAAATGAATGTATAATTCTTCTTTGTCATGATCTATTTAAGTTATTGGCTTGGATATTAATTTTAGGAGTTTATATGGGTAAGAATGTATTGAGAATTATTCTTTTATTTTATTTTTCATTTTTTGCATTTGCAGAGTCTGAAAAAACAGACAATAAAAAAGACGGTAGTGAGGTTTTAGGATATTGGGTTGGATATGATGATACTACGAATGTTAAAAATTCTGTAATTTATGTTTATAAGTATAATGATAAAGTCTATGGTAGAATTTTAAATGTAATAAAAGATGGAAAGGTGCACGATATTAATGATCCTTCTGGTTATAGGGTTGTAGGTTTTGAACATTTAAGTACCGAAGGTCTTGATTTTATGTGGGGGCTTAAATATATTGAGTCTTCTGGCAAGTGGGATAATGGTAAAATTATTGATCCCAAGAATGGTAAAATTTATAGTTCTGAAATGAGGGTAGATTCAAAAACGGGAAATCTTATTACCAAGGGTAAGGTATGGATTTTTGGTAGAAATAAGATTTGGACAAGAGCTAATGAAGATGAGATTCCGAAATTAGATGTAAAAGACATAGTACCAACTCCTCCTGTAGCGGAAGAATAAAAATAAATATTTAATTTTTTGTGGGAATCTTAATGAAAGATAAAACGGAATATTATGATAAGTTTATTATGAAAGTACCTAATTTCCCAAAGGAAGGTATACTTTTTTATGATATTACTAATGCTTTACTCAAAGCAGAAGTATACAAATCTTTAATTGAAGATGCGTATGCTTTTTATTTATCAAGGAACATCGATTACATTGCTGCTATTGAATCGAGAGGTTATCTTATTGGTGCTCCTTTGGCTTTAAAAATGGGATTGCCTCTTTTATTAATTCGAAAAGAAGGTAAACTTCCAAGGCAAGTCTTAAGAGAAGAATATGATCTTGAATATGGATTTAGCAGTATTGAAATACATAAAGATGATGTTAAACAATATTCAAATATTTTGTTAGTGGACGATATTTTAGCTACCGGAGGCACTTTGAAAGCAGCCACTATGTTGCTTAAAAAGGCGGGTGGAGTGGTATCTGATATCTTTTGCTTTATTGAACTTGTAAGTATGAATGGTAGAGATGCTTTACGGGAATATAGTTTGAATTCTCTTGTTAAGTATTTTTGATAGTTATTTAATAAATAATTTGTGTTATTAATTGAGTGAGATTAAATAAGTTAATTGAACTTCAATAATTGACTTTAAATTTCATTAAATTTATAATACTTAGCTGAACATTGAGAGGTGATTGTGATGTATGCGTTGTTGGAAATAAAAGGTAAGCAGTACAAGGCTGTTATGGGGGAGATGTTAAAGATAGATAAAATTGGAGCTAATGAAGGTGATAAAATAGAATTTAGCAGTGTGATGCTTGTAAACAAGGATGGAGATGTAAAGATAGGGAAGCCTTATGTTTTAGGATCTTGTGTGAAATGTACTTATATAGAAGATAAAAAAGATAAAAAAGTTATCTCTTATAGATATAGAAGAAGAAAGTCAAGTGAACGAAAGGTCGGCCATCGTCAATCCTATTCTTATATTTTAGTTGATGATATAGTTATTAGTTAGTGATTAATGTTTTAATAAAGACCCATAATGATATAATTATTTATATTTTAGCTAATGGGCATGCTAGAGGGAATAATTATGTTAATATAGTTTGTTCTTCCTTTTCTTTTATTTTAAGGACTTTTTTAAGTGTTCTTGATTGTGAGAAAGAAGATTTTACTGTGGACAATTCTTTAAGAGGTTGCTTAGAATTTGAAGCTTTTTTTGAAGATTTGGGTAGGCAAAATCTTTTTTATTATAGTAAATTTTTGATACAAGGTGTAAAGGACTTGTGCTTTGAATATCCTTGTGATATTAAATTGATTTTGGAGGAAACTAGTGGCAACAAGTAAAAGTGGTGGTAGTTCTAAGAATGGAAGAGATTCTGTCTCTAAGAGACTTGGTGTTAAGAGAAGTGGTGGGCAATTTGTGAGATCTGGAGAAATAATTGTACGTCAAAGAGGTACAAAATTTCATAAAGGTAAAAATTCTGGACTTGGCAGAGATCACACAATATTTGCATTAAAAGATGGTATAGTAGAGTTTAAAACTTCTAAGGGTCGAAAATATATAAATATTATTTAATATTGTTATAGTTGAGGTTGATTTGCATACATTTAAGGATTCTTTAAATATGACTGTGTCTTCAGGTAATGGGGGTGCAGGATGTGTTTCTTTTTTGCGTGAAAGATTTAAAGCCAAAGGAGGTCCTGATGGTGGTGATGGGGGTCGGGGTGGAAATGTAATCTTTAAGGTTAAAGCAGATCTTAAAACTTTATCTTTTTATAAAAATGGTCAAAAAATTGCTGCTAATAATGGTAAGCCTGGGATGGGTTCTAGGAAAAATGGGGCTTCTGGTGAAGATTTAGTTATTTTTGTTCCCCCCAATACCCGTATTTATGATGCTTTTACTGATTCTATGTTGTTTGAGCTTCAAAGTTTTGATGATGAAATTATTGCTTTAAAAGGTGGAAGAGGTGGCCTTGGAAATGTAAATTTTAAAAGTTCTACAAAACGAACACCAAGATTTGCTCAACCTGGAGAATCTGGTACTACTTTGAATTTGCGTCTTGAATTAGTATTGATAGCTGATATTGGACTTGTTGGGCTTCCTAATGCAGGTAAATCTTCTCTTATTTCTACAATAACTGCTTCAAAGTCAAAGATTGGAAATTACCCTTTTACTACTAAAGTTCCGCATCTTGGTGTTTTAAAATCTTCTTATAATGATTTGGTAATTGCTGATATGCCTGGGATAATTGAGGGTGCAAGTCTAGGGATGGGTCTTGGTTTTGAATTTTTAAGACATATTTCAAAGACCAAAATTTTGGTCTTTTTGATTGATGTTGCTAATAATGACTTTATGAGTACTTATAATATTCTTGTTAATGAGCTTAGTGTGTATGATGTTGGTCTTTCAAATAAGAAGCGAATAATTGTTGCTAATAAACTTGATTTAGAAGGTGCTATTGAAAATTTTAATCAGTTAAAAAGAACTTTGGATGATGAAAAAGTTTTAGGAATTTCTATTTATGATAATAGGGGAATAGATGAGCTTGTTAGTGAACTTTTTGCTTTATCGAGGATTTAAAGTCATTGTTTTTTTTAAAGTTCAAAATTAATATTGTTTAGACATTAATTAATGTAATAAATTAAATGTGTAACATGGGAAATTTATGAAAATAGCAATATTGGGTGGTACTTATAATCCTGTTCATGTTGGGCATATGTTTTTAGCAAAGGAAATAGAACATTTTTTAAATGTTGATAAAATACTATTCATTCCTACTCATAAACCTGTTCATAAGTGTGTTGAAAATGTTAGTGTTAAAGATAGAATTGCGATGCTTAAGTTAGCCATACAACATGAAAATAATATGTTTATCGATGAATGCGATATTATAAATGGAGGAATAACTTATACCGTTGATACCATTACTTGTATTAAGAATAAATATGTTCATGATGATATTTATTTGGTAATTGGAGATGATCTTTTTGAGAGTTTTGATTCATGGAAAAATCCAGAAAAAATAATTGAATCTGTTAATCTTGTGGTGGTTCACAGGCTTTATAGTGAAAGATTAGTTAGTAGGTTTGAACATACTTATATTGATAATAGAATATTTTCTATTTCTTCTTCAGAGATTAGAAATAGAATTGAGCAAGGATTACCTGTCGATTATTTGCTTCCCTTTGATGTTTTGCGATATATTAAGAGTAATAATTTATATGTTCAAGGTAAATAATTGAGAAAAGAATTATTTTTTTTAGTTTTAATTATTTTAATAGTTCTTGGTATTGTGATTTTTTTTGTTGATAGTTCTAAAAGAGAGCAAATATATTTTGAATTGAATACTAAGAGTAATATTAGTTTTTTATTTCTTATAGAAGATGATAATGACAATCTTTTAAGTATACAAGAAATTTTTATTAATATAAAAACAGGAAATGTTGGATTTTTAGATATTCCTGTTTATACAGGTTATGAGGACTTAAAGGGAAATGTATCTTGGTTTGAAGATTTATATAAAAAGAATAGCTTTAATGAATTTTTGTCTAAAGTATCTAGGCAGTTAAATCATGAACCTGATTATTATATTTGTTTTAAAAAGAATAATTTTGTGAAATTTGTTGACTATATTGGTGGAGTTCGTCTTTTTGTTAAAAATCCTGTTAAAATACATAGTTTACTACGTCCTATCTTAATACCTTCTGGTAATTCTGTTTTTGATGGAGATAAATCTTATGATTATTTAAGTTATTTCAGAGATATTGCTTCTTACGATGAAAGATTTGAGTTTTTTAAGGAATTTTTCAAAAAAATCTTGACACAATTTTCTGATTTTAAAGAAGAGTATGATTATTTTTCCAAAATGTATTTCATGTTAGATACGGATCTTTCTGAAACTGTATTTAAATATATTCTTGCTAATTATAAAATAAATAATGAAAAATTTGTTTTTATTAATATTAAAGGACAAGAGGAAACATTTAAGGATAATAATGATAATTTAATAAAAGTTGTTTTTCCTTATTATGGGGGAGCGGTTCTTAAGGAATCGATAGAAAATTTAAATAGAGATTTAATGGGTGAAACTAGAAGTGAAGAGGTAATTAAAGTTATTGTTTTAAATGGCACTAAGACTGTTGGACTTGCAAGGAATGTGGCAGATATTTTTAAATCTTTAAAATTTAAGGTTGTAAGATTTGGTAATGCAGATAGGCATAATTATTCTCATACTTTGATAATAAATAATTCAGATAATTTAGAGATCGCCATTAAGGTTGGGGATGTAATTGGAGCAAGAAACATTAAACCAATTTCTGAGCTTCGTGTAGATACTTTAGGATTTGATGTGCCTGATATGAGTCCTGATGTAATAATCATTTTGGGAGATGATTTTGATGGAAGATATGTTAAAAATATATGATGTTAAGAAATTATGTAAGATTATATCTGATTTTGGCGGAATTGATGTTTTAGGTATTAATGTTAGTTCTGTTTGTAATTGGGCTGATTTTTTTATTATTGTTTCATGCTCATCATTTAAGCAAATGGAAACTTTGTATAACGAAGGATTAATAACCTTTTTTAAGGAAAGGGATTTTAATTATTGTATTAAGGGTAAAGGTTTTGTTTATGATTGGACAATTATTTCATGTGAAGGTTTAGTTATACATTTAATGAGTGAAAAGGCCAGAGAATATTATGAACTTGAAAAGCTATGGGATCAAGGAAAAATTATTTATCCTTGAAAGTTATTTAAGGTTATTTAATTAAAAAAAATAAAAATATCGCAAGAATTATTTACAAAAAATTAAAAATATTCTAGATTTAAAACATGTATTTTAGGGAGGCCTAGGAGTGAATATTACAGACGTAAGAATTAGGAGAGTTGATAATAAAAATCCCGGTTCGAAGCTATTGGCATATGTTACAGTTATTTTTGATGATTGTTTAGTTTTGCATAATATCAGGGTTATTAGGGGGCAAAAAGGTGTTTTTATTGTTATGCCTAATAGAAGAACTAAGGTCGGAGAGTATAAAGATATTGTACATCCTATTAATCAAAATTTTAGAGAGATTTTGCAAAGTGCTATTTTTAAAGAATATGTAAAGGAAAATCCTTCAAGTCTTGAACTTGAATTAGGCTAATAAATATTATTGACAAAGTGTATTGTATTTTGTATCCTTTTGACTTATGGATAATTAAGTATTTGGGACGTGGACAAGTGGTAAGTCACCTGGTTTTGGTCCAGGCATTCGAGGGTTCGAATCCTTCCGTCCCAGTATTTTATATTAGGTTAGGAGTTTCATTGTGGATAGTAGTAGGATTTTAAAATATGAAAATCGAGTAGATTTTGGTTCTTTGTGTGCTCGTAGAATACGTGCAAAATCTGAAATACCAGCTGTTGTGTATGGGAAAAAAAGTGATGTCCTGCATATCAAAATTTCAAGTAATGAGTTTAATAAGAGATTTGCAAAATTTACAGATAATACTGTTTTAATTTTAAGTGACGAAAAAGTCGAGAGATGTGTTTTTATTAAAGATGTAAGCGAAAATATTGTTAAGGGCCTTATTTATCATGTTGATTTTTATGAGGTTGATAAGAATAGAGATATTGAAAGAGATATTACAATTAAATTTGTAGGGGCTTCCATTGGTGTTAAAGAAGGTGGTACTTTAAGTGTGCTTCGGACTAAAATCAAAGTTAAGGCTTTGCCTTTAGATTTGCCAGAATTTGTTGAAGTAGACTTGACCCCTGTTAAGAAGGGACATCAGATAACTTTTAAGGATATTGTACTTCCTGAGAATGTGAAACTTGCTGAAGAGGATGAAAATTTGTCGATTTTACTTGTAAAATAAAATTAAAAAATATGGATTTATTGATAGTCGGCCTGGGTAATCCCGGGTCTAATTTTTTTCATACTAGACATAATGTTGGTTTTGAGCTTATAGATAAATTGGTTGTAAAGCATGGTCTTTCTTTAAAAAAGGTAAAAAATTATGAATATTCTGATTTTAATTTTGAGAATAAACGGGTGGTTCTAATTAAACCTTTAACTTATATGAACTTGAGTGGTAATATTTTTCCTTCTGTTTTTGCTAAATTTTATATGAAAATAACTAATCTGTTGATTGTAGTTGATAATGTTGATTTACCTTTGGGAAAGTGTAAACTTAGAAAGGTAGGAGGTACTTCTATGCATAATGGACTTCGTTCTATTTCTGAGAGCCTTGGAAGTACTAAATATAGTAGACTCTATATTGGAATTGGAAATAATAATGAATCTAGTCTTAAAGATTTTGTTCTTGCAAAATTTAGCGATGGTGAGCTTAAGCGTATTAAAAATATATTTAATTTTTTAAGTGAAGAGATATTGAGTATTGATGAGTGTAATTTTGAGAGTAAAATTGCGATTATTAATTCTAGTAGTTTTTGATGTTTTGGAATAATATTTTAACAAAAGTAGAAAGTTTTTACTTTAAAAATTCTTTAAGCAAAGAAAAAGTAATAGTTGCTTTTTCTGGGGGAGCAGATTCTACTACCTTGTTATTGAGTTTAAAGGAATATTTGAATAATAATATTGTTGCACTTTATTTTGCTCATTATATAAGGTCAGATTTCGAGCAAAATCTGGAAATAGAACATATAAAAAACTTTTGTAATTTTCATAGCATTACTTTTCAAATAAAGAGGTGTGGTGTTGATATAAAGAGCAAGTCTAGGCAGCTTGGTATGTCAGTTGAGGAGTTGGCTAGAAAATATCGTTATGATGCTTTGTTAGAATCTTTTAGAGAAAATGGGGCAAGTTATATTGCTCTTGCTCATAATCAAGATGATCAATTTGAAACTTTAGTGATGAGATTTTTTCAAGGCTCGTTTTTGGATGGATTATCTGGTATTTCAGTTATCAATGGCAATATTATTAGACCTTTAATTGAGGTGTCAAGAGAGGATATTGAAAAATTTCTTTCTTTAAATAATATTGTTTATTCTGTTGATAGTACTAACCATGAAGATTTGTATTTAAGAAATAGAATTAGAAATAATCTAATGCCAGTTATTAGGAAAATTTTTAAGGGATATGAAAGGGGTTTGAAAAGAATATCTGATTTTTCAAGTGAGCTTGTAGGTTATTTTGATAAAGAAGATTATCTTCCCTTTAGTAAGGGTAATTATTATTATTCTTTTGATGCTATGACTTTTTTCAGGTTACCAAAGTATTTGGTCTTTAGGAATATTTTTAAGATTTTAAATTCAGAAGGTATTGTGTCAAATTTGTCATATGGCACTTTAGGTGAGATTTTTAGGGTAAATCTTGCGAATAAAAAAAGTAGAATATTACTTAAAACCAATGATTTTTTTTTAGAAAAACGTCAAGATAAGATTAACCTTATCTTTAAAGAAGCTGAAGAGATGCATGAGCCTTTTGATTTTTTTTTAAGACTTAATGAATATCATAGTTTATCTTTAGGTAAGATTTTGTTAGAATGTTTGGAGTGTGAAGATAATTCTATACTAACATTGAGATGTTGTTCTTATGAGTTTAGGCATAGATTTTTTAAAAGTAAGTTACAATCAAAGAAGTTCTTTTCTAAGTTTGTAAGATATAATCCACTTTATTTAATGTTGTTAGTGTTAGATGATAAGGTAATTGGCATTATTGATTTAAATACTTTAAACTTAATGTGGAGTGATAAGAGTATTCTTAAAAAAATTAATATATCTTTGTTTGGAGGATTTTTAAAGGAATGAATATTAACAATAATAATTTGAATAATAATGGTAAGTCTAATAACAAAAAGAAAAATAAGAATTGGATTTTAGTTCTTGTTATATTCTTTTTAGTTTTAGCAATATTCATGTCTTATTTTATGCGTGGCGGAGAAAATTATAAGAACGTGCCTTATAGTGCATTTCAAACTTATTTAGATAGTGGTTTAATTGAATCAGCTATAATAATTGATAAAAGTCAAATTCAATTTATTGTCAAAAATTCAAATTTAGGAAAATCTTATTTTTCTACTAGTATTCCTTATTTTGATATTAATTTGCTTTCTGAGCTTAAAGCAAAGAGAGTTGAGGTAAGTTCTGGAAAGAGTCAGTCATCTTTAATTGGTGTTATTCTTCAAACTTTGCCATGGATATTATTTTTTATTTTCTTTTTCTTTATATTTCGTCAAACTCAAGGTGGTGGAGGCAAGGTTTTTTCGTTTGGAAAAAGCAATGCTCAAAAGTATGAGGCAGGAAAGAACAAAGTTACTTTTAAAGATGTTGCTGGGCAAGAAGAGGCCAAGCAGGAACTTAGGGAAGTAGTTGAATTTCTTAAAAACCCTAAAAAATTTGAAAAAATAGGTGCAAGGATTCCAAAAGGCGTTCTTTTAGTAGGATCTCCTGGAACAGGAAAGACTTTGCTTGCCAAAGCAGTTGCAGGTGAGGCAGGTGTAAATTTTTTTCATATGTCAGGTTCTGATTTTGTTGAAATGTTTGTAGGGGTTGGAGCAAGTCGTGTTAGAGATTTGTTTGACAATGCAAGAAAAAATGCTCCTTGCATAATTTTTATTGATGAACTTGATGCTGTTGGAAGAAGTCGTGGAGCTGGACTTGGTGGTGGTCATGATGAGAGAGAACAAACGCTTAATCAGTTATTAGTCGAGATGGATGGTTTTGGGACATATACTAATGTAATTGTGATGGCAGCAACAAATAGGCCTGACGTTCTTGATTCTGCTTTGCTTAGACCTGGGAGGTTTGATAGGCAAGTAACAGTGACGCTTCCTGATATTAAGGAGAGAGAAGCAATACTGAATATACATGCTCAAAAGACTAAACTTTCAAAAGAAATTGACTTGCATATAATAGCAAGAGCTACTCCTGGTGTTAGTGGTGCTGATCTTGCAAATTTGATTAATGAGGGTGCTTTAATTGCTGCAAGGAATGATCAATCTGAGATTCTTATGCATGATTTGGAAGAAGCTAGAGATAAAATATTAATGGGTGTTGCTAAAAAGTCTATGACTATTACTGATAGACAGAAACTTGAAACATCTTATCATGAAGCAGGACATGCGTTGCTTCATTATTATCTTGAATATGCGGATCCTTTGCATAAGGTTACTATTATTCCTAGAGGTAGAGCTCTTGGGGTTGCTTTTTCTCTTCCTAAGGAGGATAGGCTTTCAATAAATAAAAATCAGATTCTTGATAAGATTAAGATATGTTATGGTGGTTATGCTAGTGAGCAGATTAATTTGGGTTTTACTACAGCTGGTGTGCAAAATGATTTGATGCAAGCTACTAATTTGGCAAAAAAAATGGTTACAGAATGGGGTATGGGGGAAGATGTAGGCCCAATATTTTTAGTGGATGATGAAGCTCCAATTTTTCTTCCAAAAGAATTTTCTAAGTCAAGAGCATATTCTGAGCATACTGCTGATAGAGTAGACAGGGAAGTTAAGAGGATTCTTGAAGGATGTTTAAAAGAAGCTTCAGATATTTTGATGAAGCATAAAGATCAATTAGTTAAACTTGCAGAAGCTTTAGTTGCAAGAGAAACTTTGACAGATAATGAAGTAAGAGAGCTTTTAGGATTTGAAATTGTTGAGAGTGAGAATGAAAAAAGTTTAAAAGAGTCTAAACTGGAGACATTGAATGGATAAATAAAATTTTGAAGGGGTCTTATGGTTGTCTTGAAAATTGTGTTTCTGTTTTTCTTTTTAGTAAGCTTGAATGATTTAAATGCTAGTTTAAATCATAGAGACAAAGATATATCAGACATTCTTTTTATTGAGGCTAAAGATTTTGATGGTACTCAAAGGGGACTTGATATGCTTTATGGTTCTCTTGAGTTTAATTTAAGAAACTCAGATTCTCTTTATGAACTTTCATTGAGAAATGATATTGCTCTGTTAGATAAAATTTATTTGTTAAGATCAGCAATAGATATTAATAATTTTAGGTTTGTAAAGCCTAGAGATTTGTATTATCAATATTTTTCATTGATTTTGAGTCAAAATGAGGATATTGATAAAAACAGAGAAATTATTACTATTTATGATAAATTGTATGGGGATCTAAAAAGTGATAAAGACTTGATTTACATGAGGCTTGAAGCTTCCAGTAAACTTGGGGATTTTAAGGGAAGTTTTAGTAAAGTATTAACAGATTCTTTTGCTATGTATAGTGATGATTTGAGGTTTTTTAAATGGTTTTTAAAAGAAGATAAGTTTTTTCCAAGTTTTTTTAGTAAACTTAAATTAAAAGAAGATTCTTTTTTTAGTAGTGATAATATTGATTTTATTTTTAAAAATACAACATTAAATGAGGCTAATTCTGTTGCTTTATTTACTTTTTTAAAAAATAAGAGCGAAAATTTAAACGGTCTTCAAAGTACGTATTTGCTTAAATATAGACTCTTGACACCTGATGAAGCTTATATGTTTTTTAAAAAAGCCGCTCCAAAAATAATAGGTGAATATAAAATGTTTTATGATCTCTTAAGAGATCCTAGTATACGGGATGAATTTTTAAGTCATTATAAGCATTTAACCGGTATGTATTTTGTAGATGATAAAAATAATGCCGCAGTATTTGAGAATGGAGTTTTGGTAAGTTTTTTTTCAAAAATAGTGAACTATTCTATGGATTTAAACTTAGGTGAAAATTATTTTAATAAAGTTTATTTCAAAGATAAAGTCCCTGTTCGTTATGAAAATACTTTGCTTGGTTATAAGGTTAATTATTCTGTTTATCCTTATGTCAATATGATTGAGGTTGATTATTCAGATAAAAAACATGTATATACTTTTGCTTTAGATTCTTTTCGGTATGAAATTTTTGATAATTATCTTAATTACAACTTTGATTATGTAGGTATTAATGAATTTTTAATATCTAATGTTCCAGAGATTTTTCTTCCCAGTATGTTAAGTTTAAATCCAAAACGAGTTTCTGTTTTAGATATTAAAGAAAATTTAATAGAGAAAAAAACTTTTAATAATTCTGATATTGTTGAAGTGAAGAATTACTTTTCTGGAAATTTGGTTTCAGTTTATAGAAAAATTAATGGGTCTAAAAAATTCAATTATATTGAAATTTATGATAAAGGAGTTTTGAAAGTTAAGAAAGTTATTTTAGATGATAGTTTTGATGTCTATCATAACATTAATTAGCTTTTAAGAGTTATTGATGCATAGAAAAATTTTTATTATTTTTATGTTAGTTTTTTCATGCAGTACAATAAAAGACATAGATGACAAACAAATTTATTATATGCCATCTAAAAGCATAAATAAACGTATTGAAGATAATGATTTTGAGATTGCTCTTTCAAGTTATTATAATCTAAGAAATAATGGTTTTGAAATGGATCAAGGTGTTCTAGGTTTAAGAGATAAAGCTTTAACCGGAATTCAAAATGAATATCTTAAATTTTGTAAGGAAGGAAATTATGAGAAAGCACTCTTTAAACTTGAAACTTTAAATTTGTTTGGTATGATGCTTGCAGAGAGTAGAGATCAATTGATTTTGAAGCATCTTGAGAGTGTAAGACACAAGGATCCGATGCTTGCGAGTTTCTTTGCAAAATATTATTCATTGGATAATACTTTTGATTCTTTGCAAAATTTTGTTATTAATGAAAAATCGCCTTTAAGGAATGTTTTGCTTGATACGGCTGTTTTAACAGTTTGGGTGGATATGGGTACTAAAATTGTAAACGGTCATAGGCTGCCAAATATTGCCTTAGGCTCTGCTTTTGTTGTTGATAGTCTTAAAGGATATGCTTTGACCAATTATCATGTGATTAGTTCTCAAGTTGATAATAATTATAGTGGGATTTCTAATCTTTATGTAAGACTTCCAAGAGGTAAGGGTGAAAAACTCCCTGCAACAGTCGTTTCTTATTCAAAGGAAATGGATCTTGCTTTAATTAAGGTATCTTTTAAATTAGAGCATCAATTTAATTTGAGTTATTCTTCGAATATTAATATTGGAGATAGAATTTATGCCATGGGTTCTCCTATGGGATTTGAGAAAACTATTACATCAGGAATAATTTCTGGACAAAATAGAAACTTATTATCTGTTGGCGATTCTTATCAAATTGATGCTGCCATTAATCATGGAAATTCCGGTGGACCTGTGGTAAATGAAAGTGGCGACTTAGTTGGACTTACATTTGCTGGCATTTTACATTCACAAGGTCTTAATTTCGTTATACCTTCAAAATGGGTTTTAAAGGTTTTACCATTTATGTATGAAGGTGGAATTTTGAGAAATAAGTGGTTGGGATTTACTTTTTTTGAAAGTTTAAAAGATTTAGAGATATCATATGTAGCTCCTAATTCTCCTGCAGATATTGGTGGGTTAAGGAGTGGGGATTCTATTCTTAGTGTTAATTCTTTGAAATTTGATAGCTTAAGAGAGCTTCAGTATTATATTCTGCAAAAAAAATCTATGGTTAAAATTAAGTATAGAAGAGATAATAAAGAGTATGAGAGTTATTTGTATCCACAAGATCGGCCGGACAATATTATTGAGAGTATTATAAAGGGTGATTCTTTTAAGAATTTGATGGGAGCTTTTTTGGGTTTAAATTTGAGTTTGGTTTCTGGAAGGGAATATAGAGTTGTTAAGGTTTTTTCAAATGGTCTTGGTGATGAACTTAATTTTAAAGATAATGATGAAATTTTTGTTTATGCTTCTAATTATATTAAGGATAAAAGAGTGTTTGTCTTACTGCTTTATGTTAAAAGACTGTTTTCAGGATATTTAGGAGCTCCTTTGCAACTTATTATTCCTTTTGATTCTATTGTATTTGTATAAAAAATCTTTTAACGTGTTTGGAGTTGATTTTTATGAGCTTTTATTTGAATTTAGTTAGTGGAAATACTAAATCTAAGCTTGATGATATTATATCTATTAGTCATTTTGATTTTAAAGCTAATTTAAATTTAATGCTTATAATTGGTCCTATGGGTAGTGGTAAGACAGAATATGCTGCTAAAATTTATAAGGATTCTCTTATTATCAAGAATAAATCTTCTAAAGTGTTAGATTCCATTACCAAAGGACGTAGAAACAGAGCTAATATATTTTTTATTAGAAATATTCTTGATAAGAAAAGGTTTAAAGATTATCCTAAAAATGTTATTCCTTATAGAGGTGGTGGAAGCGATAGAATTGATGGAGTTGATTTTGCAGGTAATTCTTTTGATGTAGGTCAATTAATAGACGATAATCCTGAATATGGAACCTTTATTATTGATGAAACTTGTTTTTACGAAGAACGTTTGGTTTTTATTTTAAATAAAATCGCATTAGATTCGAATGTATTATTTATACTTCCTACTTTACTTTATAATTTTAGGAAAGAGATATTTAATAATACTGCTAAACTCTTAATAGAATATTCAGATAAAATTTGTCGTCTTGGTGCTTATTGTGAGCATATTAATTGTATGGATGAATCTTTTTTAACATACAGATATTATTTTTATAAAGGAAAGGAAATAGCTGCACCTTATTTTGATCCTTTGTTAATTGTTGGTGGTGATGAGATTGTTGAGTCTGCTATTTATCCAAATTATGCTACAAGATGTTCTAGGCATCATTATCTTGTTGGTAGGGAGTATTTTTTTACCATTCTTAAACCTTTTGCATTGTTGTATACTCAAGGTGATAAAAAATTGCTTGAGAGAGAAATAATGGATTTGAGTAGTAATGTGAGGAATTCAAATTTTGAAAATTCTCTTTTGATTGAATCTGGGGGAAGATGTGATATTGTAGTTTTAGAAAATTTGTTAGGATTGCCTTTTTTAGCAGAAAGAGCTTTAATTACACTGTCATTAGAATGTAATATTCTTAATAAGGGAGATCTTAAAGAGCTTATTGATAAATTTTCTCTTAGTAAGGACTATATTCAAAAAGTAATTGTTTCAAGAGAGTATCAATGGATTTTTTAGAAAAATATTAATAATAATTTAGTCCTTTTTGAAAGAATTTTTTTGTTTGTTCAATACGTGTTAATTCTCTTTTGATTATATCATAGTAGTTAAGTTCTTTAGTTTCAATTCTATGATATTCATCTTCCCAGTTTGTTATTCCATCGCTTTTCATTTTAGTAAATTTATATTTTTGCAATTGTTTATGGTACTTTAAAGCTTCTGTATAGTAGTCAGCAGCTATTTTATAAAAAATTGTAGATTTATTTAAATTTTCAAGGATTCCTTTCTTTTTTGGGGTTTTATAAAAATATGTATATCTTGTGTCAAATAGATCTCCTAAATACAGATGTTGCTTAACAAGAAGTAAATTTACATGCATTTTAAATAGAAGCTTATATTTATCCCATTCTTCTCTTGTTTCTACTTTTGATAAAGAATAATTTGGATTTCCGAATGGACATTTTAATGCGTTTTGTAAAAAAAATATATTTTTTTTATAGCTATTGGGATTTCTTTTCATTTGTTCGTTAAAAATGACATACCATTGTTCAGCATAGAAAAATTTTGATGATGCATTTATATTGGTTATAATTAGAATTGAAAATATTATTAGACATAATATAAAATTATTATGGAACATGTTCTGTATCCTTATTCTTGATTTAATTATATTAATATTAAAATTTAATTAAATCAAAAATTTTTCTTGTACTTGTTTCTAAGTCTTTTTCATTTGAGTTTTCAATATATACAATATCAATTAGGTTGTCAAAAATTTTGAGCATTTCTGTATATCTAGAGTTGATTTCTTTGAATTTTGCTGCTTCAAACTCAAAGAGATCAGCTTGTATCCTGTTTTCTTGAATGCGTTTGTATGCAATACTTGGATCCGTTTTTATGAAGAAAAGTTTTTCAGGAAGTGGGAAGTCTTTGTTTAGTTTATATCCTAATTCTCCTTGATATGCTATAGATGAGAATAAATATCTGTCAGTTATTACTTTTGTTTTACCTTTATTTAATATTTCTATTATTCCATTATTTGTGTTATATAAATGTTCATATCTGTCTGCTACATACAAGTATGCTAATGATATTTTTCTTAAGGGATTTTTAAAATTAGTTAGTTGCTGTCTTATGAATTCTCCAATAACCCCTTGTGATGGTTCTTTTGTAAAATAATACCTCATTTTATTATTACAGAGTTTTTGTAGTTTTTGAATTATACTTGTCTTTCCACTTCCATCGATTCCTTCTATGCAATAGAAATTTTTTAGGATCTTATTCACAAAAATTGTCCCCTTAAATGGTTTGAGTAATTAGATACTTACTTAAGTATTATATAATATATATACATATATATGAATTTGTTTTTTATAAGAAATAAGATTACTCTATTTTTTATTTTTTCAATGATAGTCTTTGTATCAATTCTTATTATCTTTATTTTATTTATTCAAGCCCAAGTTTATTCTGCTAGATTTTTTATTATGAGTTACCTTGAATCGAAAACAGGCTTTAAAATCAAGTATGATAAAATTGCTCCTTATTTTTTATCTTCAATAAAAATAGATAATCTGGAGTTGAGCTTAAATGATAAAGATACAATATTGATGGATACTGTTAAAGTCAATTTGGATTTGTTTAAACTGCTATTAGGAGATAAAAACATTATTTTGGATGTTTTTGTAAGGGGAAGTACTTTGAATTTTGATTTAAATGATTTTAAATTTCTTAACTCTCAAAGCTCACATTCTCGTACATTGAAATTGGATGATGATAGTGCTAGTCATGCGATATTTGGTAAAATGTTTAATTTATTTGATAGTCTTCATATGCATTTAGAAGATATTAATATGAATTTTAGACTAACTTCTGATAAATTTCTGAAATTTCAGATTAAGAGTTTTGTATTAAAGACTATTGACGATGATTTTTTATTTAGTTTTATTGTTGATTTTAGTTCTCTTGCAGTTTTAAATCCCGATGTTAGTCATGAGAATATTCTTGATTCGACTTTTTATTTTGAAGGTAAGTTTAAAAAAGAGCTTGAAGATGGATATATTAACTTTAGTTTTTTAAAATTACATACAAGTTATTTTGATTTGCTTGAGCAAGGATTTCAAATAAATTATTCTAAGGGGAATATTGAAATTTTTAATATTCTCAGAGAGAATTTGGATTTTAATTTAAGATATGATTTTAATAAAAAATTTTTAAGATTGGATGCTTTGTTCTTTGATGTAAATCTTATAAATTGGATAAGTTTTAATGAAAATTTGAGTAATTATAAAGATTACTTTGATACAAATATAAATGCTCAACTAGCATTTTCTTATGATTTTAAAGATAAAGATTTACGGTATGCATTTTTATTAAATTCATCTTCAAATGCTAATATGGTAAACAAGGAGATTCAGGGATTAAAACTCCAAATTAAAGGGAATGAAACAGTTGTAGATGTACAAAATGCTTTTGTAAAACTTAAGAGAGGCTTTATTGGTTATAAAGGCTATTATTCTTTAAAAGATTTAGTACCAGTAGGAAGGCTTGATTTTCACTCTGCAAAGATTTTTAATTTTAATGATATTAATGGGCATTTAAATTTTAGTAAGATAAATCAAAATTTTTGTGTAAAATCTGATGATTTTAGGGTTGGCAGGCTTAAAATTAGAGATTTGAATATGAAAACGAGTTTTGCTCAGGATCGTATCTATGTTAATTATTTATTAAGTTTTGCTAACAATAATTCTAAAATTTCATTAAAGGGTGATTTTAATAAGGAAAATTTTAATATTAATTTAGGTGTTAAAGATTTTCCTATGCTTTTTTTGAAGGATGTTCTTCCAGAAACGTTTATTACTAAAATTATTCCTGAATATTTTTTGTCGGGTAAGTATTTAAATTTGACTTCAGATTTTGATTTAAATACCGTCGATTATACTAAAAGTAAGTTGAATATTCTTAATTTTATAGTCTTATCAAAATTAGATGATTTTAATTTAATGTTTAATGCAAGTGGAGAGAAGAATATTTATAAGGTAAATTACTTTAATTATAGTAATGGGAATTATAATGTAAATTCTAATTTTTTGATACAGTTGTTTGATGATAGTTTTAGGATAGATACTGAGTTTAATTATTTGAATAGAAATTATCCTTTACATTTTGAGTTGAATTTTAAAGATAGGTATGCTAACTTGAAATTATCACCTAATTCGCAAGTCAGTTTAACTTATTCTGATTCATCTATAGTTTATTTTTTTGATATTAATGATTTTTGTCTTTATAATGGAGATTCTGAAATTTTTTTCAATGTTAATTCTTTAGGAAATTACCAAATAGTGAATGATGATTTAAATGCCAAAATTACTAAGTTTAAATTAGATAAGATTGCTGGTAATCCTGCTTATAATTTTAATTTTAGCTTTGAAGGTTTATATAAAGATAAACAAGTTAGTCTTTCGAGTATTAGATTTATAAATGGAGTTTCAAATTTACAAGGTCAAGGACATTTTAATTTAAATGATAAACTTAGTGGTAATTTGAACTTGTTTTCACATGTGAATTCAGAGCGTTATTTTTTTGGTGTTGATTCTAATGAAGATGGTAGTTATTTTGTTGGTAGATTTCAGGGATTCAATTTCAGTAATTTAAAATTTTTTTCTTTCTTAAATGGAAATATTAATGGTAACTTTATACTGAGTTTTAAAGGTAGTGATTTATTTAATTATTCTCTTAGTGCTTATCTTGAAACAAATGATCTGTTTTTAGTAGGTGTTCCTACATATTGTTCTTTGAATTTGGGATTGGTTGATAATAATCTTAATATTTATAATATAAAGGCGAGTCAGAATGAAAGAGAAATTCTAACAGGTAATTTTAGATATGATATTAAGAATTCTATTGGGATTTCTAATTTAAGTGTTAATAGCAAGCTTTTTTCTTCAAAGATAAATGCTAGTTTTCAAAAATTTGAAAATAAAACAGAGGAAGAATTTGGTATTTTAAAGAGTGAAACTGATGGAGAGATTGCTTTAAGAGATTTAAGATATAAAGACAAAGATCTTTCTGATCTTACAATTGAATTTAAAAATAATTTTGAAAGATTTATCATGTCATCGATTGAATATAATTTTATTAGTTGTTTGTATGAATATAATGATGGTAATTTTGATATTAGGTTAAATGATTATTTACCTTTTAGTTTTGTTGCCTCAGGTAACATTTTGGGGGATAAAATTACTGGTAATATTCAAGACATTAAATTTGACTCAAAGTTAATTACAAAAGATTTGTTGGGTTCAAAAACTTTTTTTAATATTAAAGAGCATTTTATTCTGTATGAACTTAATGTGATTGGCATGTTGGACATTGATGGTGATTTATATAATCCAAATCTTAATGGAAAGTTTGAAGTAGTACATGGTTTAATAAGCAGTGAATATTTAAAAATGTCTAGACAATATGGAAAGAGTAGAATTTTAGAATTAATTAATGTACCAGTTATTATTAAAGACAATAATGTGATTATTAAGAACAAATTTAATTTAGACTATTATTCTGATGTCAATGTCGCTGCACATTTAAATTTGAACTTTTTAAGTGATAGTATTGTTGATTATTATAAGATAGATATTGGTGTTTTTGGTAGCTCTGGGGTACCTATTAAATTTGATAAAGTAACTATAAATTTTGTTGGACATGCTTCAGGTGATTTTTTTATTGAAGGTAATTCTGACGAGATTATGTTTAAAGGAGATTTAAATGTTTCAAATGCTTGGATTTATTTACTTGAAAATTCGATTGTCGATCTATTGACAGATCCTTATAAGAGATCAAAAAAAGTTGGAGCATCTGATGTTAGCTCTAAGGGATTAGATGTTGTTACAGAACTTAAAATTAATTTTGATAGTAATGTTGTTTTTCATTGGCCAGATAATAAAATTTCCTTCTTGAATGCTATTATTGCAAGAGGAAATAAACTTGAGGTTAAATCTGATACTAAAACGGATGATTTTATCCTTAAGGGAGATTTAAATGTTGCAAGTGGTTCTTTCAATTATAATAATAAACAATTTGTTTTCAGGGGTGGGGCATATATATCTTTTAATGAAAATAAGAACAAATTTGATCCGTGGGTAAAAGCAGAAGCGACAAGTGTTATTAAAGATGGTAATGAAAATTTGTTAATAACAATGAGCATAAATGGTCCTTTGAGTTTGTGGAATCTTAGTTTTTCATCTTATCCTGTGCGAACTGAGCAAGAGATCAAATATCTTTTATCAAGTGCAATAATTGGGGGTGAACATGGATTACAATCAGCGGGCACAAATACAGCTGAAATGGCACTTGGGTTAGCTAGTGATATTCTTATTGATCTAATAATACAACCTATTGAAGATTATATACGTTCTGTATTAAAATTAGACTTATTAAGTATAAAAACGGATATATTAAAGAATGCTATTGGTGTCTTGGGTAGTACAACAACTTTTGCAGGTGTTCTTGATAAAACAAATGTTAAAGTGGGTAAATATATTATTGATGGTGTTTTTGCTAAGGCGGGATTTGGGTTTTTGAAAGAAGAAGTAACACCATTGTCTCAGAATTTAAATTTTAGTATTAATTTTGGTCTTGAACTTGATTCACCGTTTTTTTTTGTTGATTATATTTTTGATTATAATTTTATGAAACAGGGTCACGGAATAGGAAATCAAATATCTATTTTTTGGAAATTTAAATACTGAGGTTATGTGAGGGATGTGGGGTGCAGTTATTTAGAATCTTTATTGTTATGTTCTTGTTCTTTTTTGTATTTAATTTAGTGTATTCTCAAGAAAATTATAAGGATAAGGTTATAAAAAGTATTGATTTTAATGGGCTTAAAAATATAAGAGAAAATGACTTTGCCTCTATTTTAAATGCTTATTTGGGTCAAGCTTATTCTGATGAACTTTTTGATAGGTTGCAAGTTGACCTTTATGCTCTTGATTATTTTGAAGGACTTATTAGACCTGAGTTTAGAGTAGAAAATGATAAACTTGTAATTACATTTTTTGTGAAAGAGAAATCCTTAATAAAAACTGTTACTTTTATTGATGATAGTGGAGTTTTTTGGAATAGTGAACTGCGTGATAAATCAGATGTTAAGGCAAAAGAGGCTTTAAATCTTGCAAAAATTAAAAAAAGTGTTCTTAAATTTGAAGAAATGTACAAAGATGCTGGATATCTTGATGTTACTGTTGAATTTGATATTAAAGAGAAAAATAGTTTAGTAGACATTGTGTTTAAAATTAATGCTGGTCCTAAGTATGTTGTTAAAGAGGTTTCTTTTGAAGGAAATTTGAACTTTAAGAGTCGTATTCTTAGAAAATATTTAGTATCAAAACCTGCATCTTTATTTTTTGATGGCAAGTATTTAAAATCAAATGTTGATAAAGATAAAATGAAACTTGAGTCTTATTATAAGAATAATGGATATATTAATGCAAAAGTTGTAGATAGTATTGTAGATATACGCATTCCCAGTGATGCTAAAAAATTGGAAAGAGAAGTTTTCTTAAAATATTTTATTTCAGAGGGTAATGTTTTTAAATTTGGTAAATTTGAAATTACTGGTAATTTAGTTTTTAAATTAGAAGAATTGCAATCCCTGATTACCTTTAAGGAAGGAGATGTTTTTGATGATTCAAGGTTTGAGCAAGATTTTGCAAAAATTAGGGAAAAGTATTATTCCGATGGTTATATCTTTACAGAGATTGTTCCTTCTTGGACGATAAGAGATGAATTTGTAGATTATTCTATTAAGATATTAGAAAAAGAGAAAGCACATATTGAATCTATTACTGTCTCAGGTAATAAAAAGACAGCTTCACATGTAATCTTTAGAGAAATTCCGCTAATTGAGGGTGATATTTTTAGTTTGGAAAATCTTCGGATGGGATTGCTTAATTTACAAAGACTTGGCTATTTTGGAAATGTGATACCCGATGTTGTTCCAAGTAATATTGAGGGTTTAATGAAGATAAATTTTGCTGTTGAAGAACGAGAGACAGCAAGTTTTAGATTTGGTATGAATTTTGGTGCGGTGAGTAATTCTTGGCTTCCATTTTCAATTTTTGGACAGTGGGAGCAATCTAATTTTTTAGGTGAAGGGTATTCTCTTTCTGCAAGGCTTAATCTTGCTTTTTCAGAGCAAAGTTTTAGGTTGATGTTTGAAGATAATTGGTTTATGCAGACTAGATGGACTCTTGGAGGATTTTTTGATTTTTCACATTCTATAAATACAGCGTATCAGGATATTAATGGACCTATATTTACGGACAAAAAAGAAGTTCCAGATCCTTTTGTAAGTTGGGAATCATATAATAGTTCTAAAAATTTTTCGGATTTTAATATTATGAATTATTCTTTAGCTAAATTTAGTATTAGTGGGTTTACTGGTTATACTTTTTCTAATTATCTTGGAAAGCAATCAATTGTTGGATCTGCACAAACTGCCTTAAAATATGTGTATTATGATGATAATGTTAACAGACCCTCAAATTATTATTTGAGAGATAATTATAATACTATTAGGTTTGAAAATTCTTTTGGTATTAGTGTTGCATGGGATACAAGGAATTCTCAGTCTTTATCTAATAATGGTTTTTTGCTTAAGCAGCAATTTGATCTTTTTGGTGGATTTTTGTTTGGACAAAGTCATTTTTCAAAATCCACAACAATTTTTGAAAGATATTTCTCTCTTTTAGGCTATCAGGATGTTTTCACCCCATCTTTTGATTTAATTTTAACTTTGCGGAGTGTTTATTCAAATATTTTACCACCACTTGGGAATGGTTTTGAGATAGAAGTTCAACCACATCACCTTATAATTATTAGTGAAAACTTTATGATTGCAAGGGGATGGGGAACTTTGAGTAATATTTATAGTTCGTTTGTAAATACTCTTCAGTTATCAATGCCTTTGATTAAGAATATTTTAGTTTGGGATGTTTTGTTTTTAGATATGACTTCATATTCTCTAGAAGGGCAAGAAAATTCTTTGTTTGTTCCTTTTAGTAATTTTATTTTTAGTTGGGGTTTTGGAATTAGAAGTGTATTGCCTCAAATGCCTTTGTCTTTTGTAATAGCTTATCCATTTCATTTTAATAATGAAGGTGTTAATAGATATTATAATTATTTTGGAGGATTTAAATTTTTCTTAGCCATTGATATGAGATACTGATATAATTTAGTTAGCTTTTTGTAGGGAGGATTTTTATGGCTTGTATAGTGTTTTTGTTTGCATGTTTTTTTCCATTAAATCTTTTTTCAGTTAATGTTACAAAGGTGGGTATTGTAGATTTTGAAAAGGTTGTAATTAAATTTTTAAGTCCTCAATTAAAATCTAATCTTGAGCAATTGAAAAATCATTATCAGGAAAAAATAGATAGCTTGAATTCTGAGATTAAAGATTTAAGGAAAATATATGATGAATCTGTTAGTATTCATAATTTAGAGAGTGCTAAATTTTATGGTAATCAATATAACTTGAAGATTGATGAGCTTAAGAAGCTTAAAAGCTTGGCTAAGAGTAATCTTGAGCAACAAAAACAGATTAATATAAACAGTTTAAATAGTGATGGATTACTTTGGAGCAAAATACTTAATGGTATTCAATATATTGCAGAGACTAATGGTATTTCTTTGGTTATGAAAAAAGATAATCCGTATATTCTTTATTACAATAGTACGGTTGATATAACAGATGATATTATTAAGTATTTAAGTGAACAATAGTATATTATTAAAATTGCTTTTTAACTGTTGTTTTCTTTTTTTAGTCTTTTAATTAGAGTGCAAAATTCTTTTTTGTTGTCTCTATTTAGACTTGAAAGTAAAATATGCGATTTTAACATTGATTTAAATATTGTATTTTTATGTGCACTGAAACAAAAATATTCTTTCATGTCACTTTTTTGTAATTTTTCTTCTCTATTTTCTATTTTTAATATCTTTTCAAGACCAAGAGATTGTAAATTTTTAAGTGCTTCTTTGCTAGAATTTATTATTTTAAAGGTTTTTTTGTGTTCATTGCTTTTATTATCAATGTATATTAGTACTCCCATAAAAGTTGAATCTAAATATTTTGTTTCCGATAAATCTATGTATAAATTATTAATTTTATCGTTATTATTTATGAATATATTTTTGATAAATATTTTAAAATTGACAGAATATAATGCAGTAAGTCTGTTAATTAGTTTTATGAAAACACAATCATCTTTACACACATAAAAGACATTGCTTTGAGAAGTATCTTTTTTCATTGTTCATTCTTTTTGATAATTTTAAGTATATTGTAAAGTTTTAATAATATCAATTATAATTTTGGTATTATTTATATGAAAAAAGATGTTACGCCAATGATGAGGCAATATTTGAATATTAAAGATAAACATAAAGACGCTATTTTGTTTTTTAGAGTAGGTAGTTTTTATGAAATGTTTTTTGATGATGCTTTTGAGGGAAGCAAGCTTTTAGGATTAACTTTGACTAAAAGAGAAAATGTTCCTATGTGTGGAGTGCCTTGTCATGCAAGTAAAGATTATATAAAAAAATTGATTTTGCTTGATAAAAAGGTTGCGATTTGTGAGCAAGGATTGCAAACTGATCCTAAAGGACCTTTAGAAAGAGAAGTTGTTGAAGTTATAAGTCCTGGAGTTGTAATCGATGAAGATTTTTTGCAAGATGATATTAATAATTATTTGATAGCTATTAGTGATTATAAGGATTATTATTCATTTTCTTATATAGATTTGTCGACATCTAGACTTGGAATAATCCTTTATGAGGGAACTTTTTTAGAAAAGTTAAGACGGGATATTGAGAAATATTCTCCAAAAGAAATAATAGTTTCAGAGGGTTTTTATTATGAATATTTAGAAAAACTTGCTCTTGATCGATTTTTAGTTAATAAAATTCCTCATTGGCATTTTGACAAGGAGATTGCTATAAAATCACTAAAAGAGCATTTTAATGTTCTTAGTTTGAGTGCTCTTGGATTTAAGGAGGATGAGCCTTATTATATTTCATCTTTTTTAATAATAGATTATATAAAGAATAATTTGAAAAATTTATTAATCAATATTGACACAATTCATATTAATAATGATTCTGGATATATGTTTATTGATGATGTTACTCAAATAAATCTTGAACTTGTTAAAAACAATAATGATCTAACATCCCGCTATTCTCTTTATTCAGTATTAAATGATTGTAAAACTTCCATGGGGAAGAGACTTTTAAGAGAATATATATTAAATCCACTTTTAGATATTGTTGCAATTAACAATAGATTGGCTCATGTAGAATTTTTAAACAATAATATTAATTTGAGTATGAAATTGAGAGATACTCTTAGTAATGTTTGGGATATTGAGAGAATAATTTCAAGACTTCAAATGAAAAAATATGTTAAAAAAGATTTTTTATTGATTAAGGAATCTTTAACAGCATTTTTTTCAGCAAAGAAACTCCTTAATGAACATTCTTTTAGTTATTGGATATTTGATGTTAATGATGAAAATAATATAAGAGAAATTTATTCTTTAATTGATTGCTCCATTTCAAATGATCCAGATGAGCTTATTCAACATGGGTATAATTTTGAGATTGATCGTTTAAAAGAAATTAAAAATAATGCAAGCAAGTATGTTGATGATTATCTTAATTTTGAGAGGAATTTTAGCAAAATTAATAGCCTTAAAATTAGGAAAATTAATGTTCGGGGTTTGTTTTTTGAGGTTACAAAGAGTTATTATGGACAAGTTCCATCTCATTTTATAGAAAGTCAGACTTTAAATTCTGTTAAGAGATATAAAACTAACAAACTTATTGAACTTGAAAGGGATATTAATGATGCTGAGGATAATTTATTGGCTCTTGAGCAAGAAGTATTTGATGACATAGCTTTAAAAATTGTTAAGCATAGTATGGTTATTAAGAAAGTTGCTAAATTTTTTGCGTATATCGATGTAGTTTCTAATTTTGCGTATTTGGCTAAAAAAAATGAATATGTAAGACCCTCTTTAACTAACAATAAAGAAATTATTCTTGAGTGTTCCAGACATCCTGTTGTTGAGCATTATATGAGGGGAGTGGAGGCTTTTACTAAAAATTCTGTAAAGGTTGACAATGATAAATATTTTTGTTTGATTACTGGTCCTAATATGGCAGGCAAATCGACTTATTTACGTCAAACCGCTTTAATTGTTTTAATGGGACATATTGGTTCTTTTGTTCCTGCTGATCAGGCCATCATAGGAATTACAGATAAAATTTTTTGTCGAATCGGAGCAAGTGATAATATTTCCAAAGGTGAATCTACATTTTTAGTAGAGATGAATGAAACAGCTAATATTTTAAGAAATGCAACTCAAAATAGCTTGATAATTATGGATGAAGTTGGTAGGGGTACTAGTACTAATGATGGACTTGCTATTGCGTATTCAATTGTTGAGTATATTTTAGAGCATATCCAAGCTAGAAGTTTATTTGCAACCCATTTTCATGAGCTTTCAGCTATTAAGCATGAGTCTTTTTTTAATCTTTCAATGAAAATTGAAAGACAAGGTGATGAACTTATATTTTTAAGAGAGATTGAGGAAAAACCTTCTCTTAATTCTTATGGTATTTATGTTGCTCGCATAGCAGGAATACCTTTAAAAGTTATTAAGAGAGCTAATGTTATTCTTAAAAGTTTGACTAGTCGAGAGCATTTGTATGTGCCTGAATTTTTTACTTCAGTTACTTCTGTTATTAATGATAGTGAAGAAGCAATGAAAGAAGATTTAAGTTATGACTCAGAACTTAATGATTACTTAGAACTTAAAAAATTTATTTCTAAAATAGATGTCAATAATATTACTCCTTTTCAAGCAATGAATTTATTAATTGAAATAATTTTAAAGACTAAGGTATAGGAGCATATGAGTGTGGAATTGGGGTGTTTTAAAAAGCATATTTCTTCCCTTTTGTTCTTGTTGTCATAAAAATTATGTTTACTTAAATGCTCTTTGCAAGGATTGTATTGAGTTTTTTCATTTCGATGTTAAGCTGAGAGATGATGTTTGGTATTTTTTTGACTATAAGAATGAATATAAGAACTTGGTTCTTACTTACAAGAGAGATGGACAAAGATTGCTTGGTCGGTTTTTTGCAAATGGGATTTTATATTTTTTGATGAGTATTGATTTTGATCTTGTTGTTAGTATTCCTTGTAGTTTTAAAAGAAAAATTTTTTATGGTTTTGATCATATGGAATATATTGGAAATTTGTTAAGTAATAGTAAAATAAATTATATCAATGTTTTTAAGCGAGGATTAGGCAAGAGTCAAAAGCTATTGCGTGGAGATTTAAGGCATAGTAATTTGGAGAATAAAGTTAAATTAAAATTGAGGTATAGAAATATTAAGTTTAACAGGGTTGTACTTATTGATGATATTGTAACAACAGGAGCATCTATGACTTTTTGTAAAGATATTCTTATAAGACATGGGGCTTTAAGTGTGATAAAATTATCAATTGCTAGAGTTTAGTTGATTATTGTTTTCTTGACATTTATTGTCGTTAATGTTATTCTTAGGCTATATTGATTATTTTATTTAATAAGGTTCTTTTAAAAAGAGCCTTATTCTTTTTAGGAATATGATTGGTCAAAATTATTGATAATAGTGAAGTTTACAATTTAATAAAGAATGTAACAGATCAATTAGGAATTGAAATTATAGAAATTAATTCTTTCAAGAAAAGAGATAAAGGGAGAATTCAAATAGTTCTTTATAAGGGTGATAATTTTGGAGTTGATGCTCTTTGTGATTTACATAAAATGATTTTATTGAGTTTAGAAGTGGTCCTTAAATATAATTTTAGTTTAGAAATTTCTACGCCTGGGATAAATAGGAAAATTAAGAGTGATAGAGAGTTTAAAATTTTTGAGGGCAGAAAGATTAAGTTAATGTTAGATAATGATTTTGAAGAAGGTTTTATCTTAAAAGCAGAGGCAGACGGTTTTATTTTTAAAACAGATATTAAAGAGATAAGAATTCTTTATAGTGATGTTAAGAAGGCTAAATTATCGTGAAGGAGTCTTGGATATGATAAAGGGCACTGGTCAAATGATTGCCAATATTGCTAATGAGCGAAGAATGAGCATAGATGCTATTCGAAAGACGGTTAGGGAATCTATAATGATAGCTTATAAGAAGTATTTTGGGACGAGTGAGAATGCTTTAATTAAGTTTGATGAGAATACTGGAGATTTGATAGTTTATTCTAAAAAAAGGATTGTAGAGGAAGTTCAAGACGATGTATTTGATATATTGAAAGACGATGCTCAAGAATGTGAAGTAATAGAAGATGGATATGCATATATTGAGATTGATCCAAAGATTTTTGATAGACTTTCAATTCAAGTTGCTAAGCAGAGAACTAAGAACGATTTGCAGGGGATCGAAGATAATGAACTTTATTTAGAATTTAAGCACAAATTGCATAAAATTGTTATTGGATATGTTCAGCAAAATAGGAATGGAGATCTTTATGTAAATCTTGGGAGTACAGATGGTGTTATTCCTAAAAAATATCAATCCCCAAGGGAAGTTTATGGGCTTAATGATAAAGTTCGAGTTCTTGTTTACAGTGTAAAGAAGGGAAAAAATGGAATAGAGGTAGTCTTATCAAGGACTCATCCTAAATTTATTGAAGAACTTCTTACTCTGGAGATTCCTGAGATTGAGGAAGGTCTTATTAAGATTCATAAGATAGTAAGAGATCCAGGTTATAGAACTAAGGTTGCTGTTTATTCTGAGAAAGAAGAGATTGATCCTGTAGGTCCTTGTATTGGGCAAAAAGGTGTTAGGATTCAATCAATAATTAAGGAACTTGAAGGTGAGAAAATAGATATTATTCCTTATTCTAAGGATATTAAAGAATTTATTAGAGATGCCTTAACCCCTGCTAAAATAGATAATGTATATATTGTTGATGAGGATTTGCATAAAGCTTTGGTGGTTGTTAGCGATGAACAGCTCTCGCTTGCAATAGGTAAAATGGGACAAAATGTTAGACTTGCAAATAGATTGCTTGATTGGGCAATTGATGTTAAAACTAGTAGTCAATTTGCGGAAATGAAAGCAAGTGGAGAGTTTAAACAAGAAACTTTTGAGATGTTTGATAAAATTATTCAGGATAATGTTCCGGAAGATGAATTTGAAGAAATAAACAAAATTAGTGAGCTTAAAATTCTTGATAATGATATTGTTGATAAATTGGTTGAAGCAGGTTTTGATGATATTGATAATTTTTTGGATGTTAGTGGAGAAAAGCTTTTTGAGTTGGGAATAGGTTATGAAAAGCAAGAAGAAATAAATAAGATACTAAAGGAAGGGATGGTAATAATTTCTAATGATGATGACTTTATTGAAGGCATGAAAGATGAAGAAGAGTTGCTTTGTCCTGAGTGTGGGGCTGTTATTAATGAAAATATGACTTTTTGTCCAGGTTGTAAGATAGGGCTTAGTTTTGAATTTGAAGAGGAGTAATAGTTTGTCAGAAAATATTGATGATGATCGCAGTGAAGATGAAAAAAAAATTAAAGTTGTTAAATTACGAAAAAAAGTAGTAAAGGTTGTAGCCCATACTGATAAAAGTTTAAATAAATCCAAAGATAATTTTGTGGACCTTTCAAATTCAAGAGGAAATCAGGATTCTAATAGAGGATATTCTTATGGTGGTAAAGACAGGGGAGTTAGGACTTCTTCTTTAAATGTAGATAAGGATAATACTGGTGGTCAGCAACAAGGTAACAGGGGTTATTTCAATAGGAACAATGTTCATAATAGAGATAATAGAGGATATTCTTATGGTGGTAAAGACAGGGGAGTTAGGACTTCTTCTTTAAATGTAGATAAGGATAATACTGGTGGCCAGCAACAAGGTAATAGGGGTTATTTCAATAGGAACAATGCTCATAATAGAGATAGTAGAGGATATTTTGGTAGTAAAGACAGGGGAGTTAGGACTTCTTCTTTAAATGTAGGTAAGGATAATACTAGTAACCAGCAACAAGGTAATAGAGGACATTTCAATAGAATTAATACTCATGGTAGTAGTGGTTCGCAGACATTTAGACGAGTAATAAGAACTAAGGTTATCTCTAGTGTTGCAATTTCACCTTCTGATTCTGATAATAAGGGTCTTAATAGAAAGCTTGGTGAGAAGAAGAAACAGCAACAAGAAAGTCAAAAAGGTTATAAGAGAAAAAAGGAAGAAATTGAGAGCAAAACAATAGAACAAAAAGTTTTTGATCAGCTTCAAAAAAAGAAGAAAGAAAATCTAGCAAATCCAATTCCTAAGTCAATTGATATTATGGGAACTATTACTGTTGCTGAACTTGCAAGAAAAATGAATTTAAAATCCTCAGATTTAATTGCTAAGTTGATGACTTTAGGTGTAATGGCAACTATTAATGAGAAGATTGATTCTGATACTGCTACTATTTTGGTTGAAGAATATGGCTCCAAAATTAATGTTGTGTCAATCTATGATGAAACAGTTATAGAAGCAGAAGAAGATGATGAGAGCAAGAGAGTTGCAAAACCCCCTATTATTACAATAATGGGACATGTTGATCATGGAAAAACTAAACTTCTATCAGTGTTGCAAAATATTGATATAAATCAAACAGAGTTTGGAGGAATTACACAACATATTGGTGCTTATACTATTAATTATAATGAGCATGAAATAACATTCTTAGATACTCCAGGACATGAAGCTTTTACGATGATGAGGAGTCGAGGGGCACAGGTTACAGATATTGTTGTGCTTGTTGTTTCTGCTGTGGATGGAGTAATGCCGCAGACTGTTGAGGCTATTAATCATGCAAAGGACGCAAAAGTGCCCATTATTGTTGCAATCAATAAGATTGATTTGCCAGATTCAAATCTAGATAGAGTTAAACATCAGCTTTCAGAGTATGATTTGGTTCCTGAAGATTGGGGTGGAAATACAATTTTTGTTGCAATTTCGGCTCTTAAAAATATTGGTATTACAGAACTTCTTGATATGATTATTCTGCAATCTGAAGTAATGTCATTGAAGGCAACCCCAACTAAGAGGGCTATTGGTAGAGTACTTGATGCTAGAGTTGACTTAGGTAGAGGAGTAGTTTGTTCTGTGATAATTGAGGATGGAACTCTTTCTATAGGAGATTCTTTTGTTGGAGGAGTCTATCATGGTAAGGTGAGAGCATTAATTAATGAGAGGGGAGTAGCTGTTAAGAGCGTTGGTCCTGCAAAAGCTGTTAATGTTTTTGGGTTTTCATCAATTCCTCAGGCTGGTGATCCATTCCAGGTTACAAAAACAGAAAAAGAATCCAAATTAATTAGTTCTAAAAGACAAGATCTTAAAAAATATGAAGATGCTAAGAATGTAAAAAAAGTTACTGTGTCAAATCTTTATGATTCAATTAAGGATGGAGCACTTAAGGAACTTAAGATAATTTTAAAAGCGGATGTGCAGGGCTCTGTTGAGGCTTTAAAGCATTCCCTTGAAAAATTAACTAATAATGAGATTAGAGTAAAAGTTATCCATTCATCGGTAGGAGCAATAACTGAGACTGATATTAGTTTTGCATCAGCAAGTGAAGCCATTATTATTGGTTTTCATGTACGCCCTGCATCAAAAGCACAATTGTTAGCCGATCAAGAAAAAGTTGAAATTAAAAAATATAATATAATTTATGATGCAATTAATGATATTAAATCAGTTCTTGAAGGCATGTTAGAACCAGATATTGAACAAAAATTTATTGGATTTGCTGAAGTTCGTGCTGTTTTTAATATTTCTAAGATTGGGGTAGTGGCTGGATGTTATGTTTCACAAGGATGCATAAAACGGGATGCCGTAACTAATGTTATGAGAGAAGGATTCCAGGTGCATTCTGGTAAAATTTCTTCATTAAGGCGAGCTAAAGAAGATGTTAAAGAAGTTAATGCACAATATGAATGTGGAATTATGATTGATAATTATTTTGATATTAGGGAAGGAGATATAATTGAGGCATTTGAGATTAAGAAAGTGAAGCGACGCTTTGAATCTTAAGCATCTACTTTATTGTTTTTATGTATGGAAAAAGAGATAAGAAAATCAAGACTTGAGAGTTTATTAGTTCAAGAGATTAGTAATTTAATAGTATCAAAAGGAATTAAAGATCCTAGGGTTCATGAATTTTTAACTGTTGTGAGAGTTGAAATTTCAAATGATTTAATAAATGCAAAGGTATTTATTGGTTCTATTAAAGAAGGTGCATCACTTGAGAATGCTATTAAAGCATTAAATAATGCTAAGGGATTTGTTCAAAGAGAAATTGTTAAACGTATTAGAGTTAGAAATACTCCAAAATTGAATTTTTTAAGAGATGATACTATTTCTAAAGCTTTTTATGTTAATAAGATAATTGAAAATTTAAGTTTTAGTGAAGAACAATAAAATTAAATGAATGGGATTGTTTTATTAAATAAAAGAATTGGAATAACATCTTGTAATACCCTCTATCCTTTAAAGAGATATTTGTCTACAAGTCGGGTTGGACATACAGGTACTCTTGATAAGTTTGCAAGTGGTTTGTTAGTTGTTTTAGTTGGAAAATACACTAAACTTTCAAATTATATTATATCTTTAGATAAAGAATATATATCAGAGTTTGAGTTTGGAATTGAAACTGATACTCTTGATCCTAATGGTAGAGTAGTAAATACTACAAATTATATTCCAAGTTTAGAGAAATTAGTTCTTGGCATTAAGTCTTTAGTAGGTGAGATTTATCAAATTCCACCTAAGTTTTCTTCAGTGCATGTTAAAGGAAAAAGAGCTTATAAATTAGCTCTTAGTGGAGAGTCTTTCAATCTTAAGTCTAGGAAAGTTAATATATATGATATTCAGATCTTGAATTATAATGTTGATTCTCGTGTTTTGAAGCTACAAATAAAATGCTCTAAGGGAACTTATGTTAGGAGTATAGCAAGAGATTTGGCATTGTCTTTGGGCTCATATGCTTATGTTAAGAGCCTTGAGAGAATTAAGATTGGGGATTTTAGATTAGATAGTGCTTGTTTTTGTGAAGATTTCACTAGCAATTCTTTAATGAGTTTAGAATCTTTAGGGCTTTTTGAAAAATTTTATGTTGATAATAGTATGATTAAGCTTGTCAAGAATGGTGTTTATATCAGTGTTATGATTAATGTTGGTGAGTTTAAGATTTTGAAGTCTAGCAATGAAGATATATTAGCAGTAGTTTATGGCATTGGTTTAAATAAATATAAGTATGTTATTATTTTTTGATGGTTGGTTTTCGGAAAATAATTAGTAGTATAAATCTTTTTAAGAATAATACTATTAGTTTTATTGCAGTACTTTTTACAAGTGACAATAAAATAGAAAATATTTTAAAGAGAGGGTTTAATATGCTGAAATCACGATTAAAAATTAGCTTAATTGATTTTATTGGTATTTTATGCAACTTGGTAAAAAAGTCTTTGGTTTGTTTTTGTTATTTGAATGAAAAAATATTATAATTTACTTTGAAGATTTAATTATAGCAAAAAGGTCTATTTTAGGCTTTGCTATGATGGTATAGGAGTCACTTTTATGGTTAGTAAAGAACAAAAACAAAAAATAATTACAGAGTTTGGTAAAAATCCAAATGATACAGGTTCAGTTGAAGTGCAAGTAGCGTTAATTACAGATAGAATAAGGTATTTAACAGAGCATTTAAGGATCAATAAAAAAGATCATAGCTCTAAGAGAGGTTTATTAAAGTTGGTTGGGCAGAGAAGAAATTTGTTAAGATATTATCAGAAGAAAAATTTGGAAGCTTATAGAACCTTAATAGCTAAACTTGGAATTAGAAAGTAATAAGGGGTTGATTTTGAGAAAAATTTTGAAGTTGAAAGTAGGAAGGGAAGATTTAATTTTAGAGACAGGTTTATTGGCTAAGCAAGCAAATGGTACGGTTCTTGCTACTTATGGTGGTTCTACTGTTCTTGCTACGGTATGTTGTTCAGATTCAGCTCGTGAGAATTTGGATTTTGTTCCTTTATCTGTTGAATATAATGAAAAATATTATGCTGCTGGAAAGATTCCTGGAGGATTTATTAAAAGAGAAGGTAAACCAAAAGACAAGGAAGTACTTGTTTCTAGATTAATAGATAGACCTATGAGACCGCTTTTTGATAAGAGATTTGGTAGAGAAATTCAGGTTGTTCCAACGACTTTGTCTACAGATCAGATGAATCCTCCTGATATTGTTGGGATGAATGCTGCTTTTGCGGCTGTTTTTTTGTCAGATATTCCGTTTAATGGTCCAATTGCGGCTGTTAGAATAGCTTATTTGAATAATGAGTTTATAGTAAATCCTTCTTTTGATGAAATACAAGATTCTATTCTAGATATTGTTGTTGCGGGCAGTTTGCATGGTATTACAATGGTTGAAGGTGGTGCTAATGAGGTTAGTGAGGAAGTATTGCTTGCTGCGATAGATAAAGCTTATGAATATATTAAACAAATTTGTAATCTTCAAAAAGAATTTATACTTATAGTAGGTGAGAGGGAAAAATTACCACTTGCTTATGAGGAAAGGGTATTTGAATTTAAGGCTGAACTTAAAGATTTTATTTACTTTGAACTTAAAGATGCTTGTTTTGTGAAAGGAAAGCTTAATAGAGATAAGGCTATAAAATTAGTTAAGCAAAAAGCCTATGAACATTTTTCTTCTGTAAGTCAGGTAAATGAAGAGAATGAAACTCTTTTTTATAAAGCTCTTGATGATTTTGAGCAAGAAATCGTTAGGAGATCAATCCTGGAGAATAATCTTAGGACTGATGGTCGTAATCCTACACAGATAAGAGATATTGTTGCTGAAGTTGATCTTTTAAAAAGAACGCATGGTTCTGCTCTTTTTACAAGAGGTGAGACCCAGGCATTGGCTGTAACGACTTTAGGTACAAGTATTGATGAGCAAATAATGGATGATATTGATGGTGATAAGCGTCTTAATTTTATGCTTCATTATAATTTTCCTCCATTTTCTGTTGGTGAGACAGGTAGACTTATGACTGGCAGACGAGAGATTGGACATGGTCATTTAGCCCAAAGATCTCTGGAAGCTATGTTACCTAAGAAAGATGATTTTCCATATACTATTAGAGTAGTATCTGAGATATTAGAATCAAATGGATCCTCATCAATGGCTACAGTGTGTTCTGGGAGTATGTCTTTAATGGCCGCTGGTGTTCCTGTTAAGGAGCAAGTAGCAGGAATAGCTATGGGACTTGTTAGTGAGGGGGATAAGTATGTTATCTTAAGTGATATTCTTGGAGAAGAAGATCATTTGGGTGATATGGACTTTAAGGTTGCAGGAACTAAGAATGGAATTACTGGTTTTCAGATGGACATTAAGATTTCAAATGTTACAAAGCAGTTGATGAAGGATGCTCTTGCACAGGCACGAATTGGAAGAATGCATATTTTATCTATTATGGATTCTGTAATTTCAAGATCAAGAGATGATATATCTGTTAATGCTCCTAAGATTATTCAGTTACAAATTGATATTGATAAAATTTCTCTTGTTATTGGATCTACTGGTAAGACAGTTAAAGCGATTACAGATGAGTTTGAGGTTAGGGTGCAAATTGAGCAAGATGGTAAAATTACTCTTTTTGGGACTGATAACTTAAAGATGCAAAAAGCAAAGGCAAGGATAGAGAGTATTGTAAGAGAACCTAAAATTGGTGAGATTTATGAAGGGATTGTTAAAAAGATTAATAGTTTTGGGGCCTTTATTGAGCTTACTCCTATCAAAGAAGGATTTTTAAGTAATCGACCAAAATCAAGGGATGATAGATATGGTGATATGAGGCATTCCAGATATGATAGTGGTAGACATTCTAGATATGGTAGAGATAGTAGGAATACATTTGCTATTCGTCCTCCAAGATTAGAGGAAGGACAAATGGTTAAGGTTCGAATATCTGATATTGATAAGTTTGGTAAGATTGAACTTGAATTAGTTAGAGATTAGTAAATGTTATGAGATTTGTAGATCATATAAATAATATTTTTAAAAATAAGCTTATTTTTGTGAGCTTATTTTTGTTTTTTTCATGTTTAACTAGTAAGGATATTGATTTATCTCCTAATTTTATCGAGGATATGCAAAAATTAAATGTTGATGAATTTGATATTGAGGAGTTAGATCTTAATAAAAGAAGTCATTTATTGGGCCTTAGAGATGATGAATTTTTTTTCTTAAGTGATGCTTTTTTAAAAGAGGATAATTCTTATTTTAAAAATGCTAGAGAGAATTATGCTCGAAAAAATTTTGGCATGACCAGTTACTACTTGAATAAAATAGTAACTGATGAGAAAAATTATGATAAAGAATTAATTGCTAAAGCCCATTTATTTTTTGGTTATATGAATTATAACATAGGCTCTTATGATTTAGCTGAATATCATTTTGATAATTTTTTAAAAAATTATCAAAATTCTCATGCTAGTCTTAGGGTTGCTGAATTAAAATATTTTGTTAAGGATAAAGTAGGTGCAATCTCTGCATTAAAGGATATTGATAAAACTTCTCTTAAGTCAGGCTATGATCTAGGAATTTATAATTTCTTGAATAATAAATTTAGAATAAATTATTTAAATTTAGAAGCTTTAGGATTTTTAGATAATAGTATTTTTGATATGTTTGTTTTAGGGAGTAATATTTTTGTTTCAAACATATTTGGTGGTCTTTTAAGATATGATGTTAAGAATAATAAATATAAGGTTTATATTAAAGATAAAAAAAGTATCGTTTTAAATGGACTTAAAGGGTTTGCAGATCATAAAGGAGTTATATACGTTGGTGGAAATAATGCTCTTTATTATATTGATGATTTGGAAGGAGCTATTAAAAAAGTTAAAATACCTTTAAATGTTAATTTAAATAGCATACAAGTTTTACTGAGTGCTAAAGATGGAATTTTTGTTGGTACTCTAGATGCTGGACTATGGTTTTACTCCGATGCAGGTGATTGGACTTATATCAAACTTGGTTCTAATAAGATTTCATCACTATATTTAGATGTTCGGGAAAATTTATTATTGGTAGGAACAATGGATAAGGCTATTTATAGCATTGATCTAACTAATTTTAATAAAATTAAACATTTAAATTTTTTTAGCAAAATAGATAGTGAGAGAAATATTAATTTTATAAAGAAGCATGATGATGTTTATTACATTGGAACTTATGGAGGAGGTCTTTTTAGATTAAGTTTAGATAATAATACATATGTAAAATATAATGTTAACAATGATCCTAGCATTGGGTATTTTCTTGATATGGAAATTAGGGATAATAAGTTATTATTTGCAACTTTTGAACATGGTTTATTAATTTATGATACAGTAAATGATAGTTGGGATTATTTAGGACCTAGTGATGGACTTATTAGTTTAAATTTAGTAAAAATTTTAAATTTTGATGATTATGTTGTGCTTGGGACTTTAAATAATGGTTTGGTTTTTGTAAATGAGAGTATTAAAAAACAATTATGAATCTTACATAATTATTGAATTTTTTAAGTATTTCTTAATTACTTTTTTGTTTTTTTTCTTTGTATTTTTCATAAACCAAATACTTTTTTTTATGAGAATACTTCTTCAAAATTATGTTCCTTTTTTAAAGGCTTTTATTTTTGTTATATATTCACTTCCTATGATAATTGCTCTTTCACCTCCCTTTGCGGCTTTAATCTCAGTAATACTTACCATTTATAGATTTAAACTTAATAATGAAATATTGGCTTTTAGATCAATTGGAATATCTATTTTTGATTTATTAGTTCCATTTTTTAAATTAGGAGTAGTTATTGCATTGATTTCGTTTATTACAAATGATTTTTTACTTCCCCTTGGTTCTATTGGTAGATTGAGAATTTTTAATGAAATTAAACAAGAAATACCTCATTTGATATTAAAGCCTTATTCAAGCAAACAGTATGGAGATTTAATATTTGTATCAGGAGAAAAATCTGAAACTGGGTATAAAAATGTTACTTTTTTTGATAATACTAGACTTAAAGGTTATGACAGAATATTTATAGCACGGGAACTTAATATTCAAAAAGAAAATTATCAGGTATATTTTATTTTGAATGATGTTTTATCAATTGCTTTAACAGATGATGAGAGTGGGTTTTATGATTATTTTTATGCTGATCGGATGAAATATTCAATTGATCAAGTAACGTTTAGTGATAGTTGGTTATTAAGTTATATTGCACCATCGCAGATGAGTATTAGAGATGTTATGAAACTTATTGTTAAACAAGATAAATTAGTTAAAGAATTAAATATGAAAAATGATTTAGAGGAAGATCTTTTGTATTTAAATTTTTCAAATATTTATTTGAATTATTTATATGATAAAAATAGTTTTTTAGATGAAGAATCTGTTCTTGAAAACTTAAGTTATATGCATAATTTAAGTTTAAATTATAACCCTTATGAAGATCTAATTGTTAAGAGAAATTATGCTCTTTATTGTTTGGAATTTTATCAAAAAATTAGTTTATCATTGTCTGTTTTATTTTTTATCTTTTTGGCTTTTGGTATGGGGATGTACTCAAATAAAAAATATTCTATTATTCTTGAACTTGTGATTTCAATTCTTATTTGTGTTTTTTATTGGGTAATGTTTATTGGTGGAAAAGTTTATACTGTCCAGTATTCTTCAAATCCTTTTCTTATTACTGTCTTGCCAAATGTGATGTTAATTTTTGCAGGTTTGATACTTTTTTTGAGACTTTTAAAGAAATGAAAGTAGATAAGCTTTTTGTGAATAATATATCGTTGACTTTTTTGTTTATGAATTTTCTTTTTGTGATCTTAATTGTGCTTATCGATTTATTTACCAATCTTTTTAATTATCTTGATCATAATCTTAGTATTAGTGATATTGTTTATATTTATTATCTTTATTTGCCAAAGTGTTTTTCAGATGGTTTGGCTTTGTCTTTTCTTTTTGCTGTTTCTAATCTTATTGGTAATCTTTCTATGAGAAATGAAATAATAGGACTTTTTAGTTGTGGTATTTCTATTTCTAGAATATTAAAATCAATAATTGTGCTTAGTATTTTTATCTCAGTAATGCTCTTTTTTTTTGATAATTATTTGGTTATAGATACTATTGCTAAAAGGGATGCTTTTCTTAAAAATAGTGTTGGCAATCAAGGTGCAAATGATAGGAATATAATCATTAGGGATTTTGCAAGAGAAATTTACAATATTAAGCATTATGATATCGAGAATGATACTATTGCTGACTTGATGATTATTTTAAAAGATCAAAATGATAATTTTAAAAAAAGGTATGATATAAGTAAGGCTGAGTGGATTGATTCTGGATGGCGGCTTTATGGTGTTAGAGAATTTTCTAAGGTCAAACGAGATGTGATAGAAAAATTTCATGAAGTTCTTGATGGCAGGGAGATTATTAATTTAGAGCCTGAATATATTAAAATAGTTATGCTTTCGTCAAAAACGTTGAATTTTTCAAAGCTTATTAGCTGGATTAGAGTTCTTAGGAAAGAAAAATTAGATTATTCTGAAGCTTTATTTGATTTGTTAAGCAGAATATTTTTTTCATTTAGATTAATACTTCTTAGTTTTACTGTGAGTTTTGTAGGGCTTGTTTTGAAAAAAAATATTTTTATATGGAGTTTGTTAAATAGTATTGCATTTGCAGTTGTGTATGTTATGTCAATTATGGTTTTTAGTTTTTTAGCAGATCTTGGATATTTACCTATAGCAGTTGCAAGTTCGTTACCCACTATTTTGTTTACTATTATTAATTTTATTATTTATAATCTTGTGTGTAAGTAGTAGGTTTTTTTGAATTTTATGTTTAGTATCATTAAAAATGACAAAAATTCTAATGCAAGACTTGGTGTGCTTGAACTTCCTCATGGGAAGGTTGAAACTCCGTGTTTCATGCCAGTTGGTACTTTGGGTGCAATGAAAGCTTTAAAGCATGATGTACTTGAAAAATTGGGATGTGAGCTTATGCTTGCAAATACTTATCATCTTTATTTAAGACCCGGCATTGATGTGATAAAAAAATATGGAAGTTTACATAATTTTACAGCCTGGGATAAAAATTTTTTGACAGATTCTGGAGGATTTCAAGTATTTTCTTTAGCTAATTTTAGAAAGATTGAGGCTGAGGGAGTAGATTTTAAATCGCATATTGATGGTTCTAGGCACTATTTTACACCTGAGAGTGTATTTAAAATGCAAGAAATTTTTGAGAGTGATATTATTATGGCGCTTGATATTTGTAGTTCTTATGGAATTGATTATAGCGAGGCAAGTTTGTATACAAATATTACAACCTCTTGGGCTCGTCGTACATTGCGTGCTTATGAGAATAGAAAAGAAGGGTATGATGGTCTTTTATTTTTAATAACCCAGGGTAATTTTTTTAAAGATTTGAGAAAAAGAAGTACCGAGGCGATTTTAGAATTAGATAGTCCTGGTGTAGCAATTGGTGGAATTTCTGTTGGAGAACCGAGAGATAAATACTTAGAAATTCTTGAATATAATTCTTCATTAATACCTAAGGTTAAGCCAAAGTATGTAATGGGAATTGGTACTCCTCACTATATATTAGATGCAATATATTATGGTATTGATATTTTTGATTGTGTTAATCCTACAAGAATTGCTAGGCATGGTTCACTTTTAACTGATAATGGAATATTGCGTATTAAGAGGGCTGAGTTTAATTTTGATACTTGTCCTGTTGAGTGGGATTGTTATTGCACTTTATGTACAAGGTATTCAAGAGGGTATTTAAGACATTTAATCAAATCAGAAGAAACTCTTGGAGTGATGTTGGCCAGTGAACATAACATTCATTATATGTTTAGACTTATTAAAAAGGCTAGAAATGCAATTATGAATGGTGATTTTACAAAATTTAGAAAGCTTTATTTAAGCAAATATGATGAAGGTAATTTAAATGAATAAAGATATTCTCTCAACAGTTATTGTTATGGTTTCGATTTCTTTTTCACGTATAATGGGTTTTATTAAAATTAAGGTATTCTCTTACTATTTTGGGGCAAGTCTTGAGTCAGATATTTTTAATTATGTTTTTAATATTCCAAATAATTTAAGGAAAATTATTTCAGAAGGTGCAATGACTTCAGCTTTTATGCCGGAATTCACTCATGAGAGGAAAAAATCTAGTAAACATGCTATTGATTTTTTCAGACGAGTTATCACTTTTAATATTATAAGTATTAGTCTTATTATTTGTGTTATGATCCTTTTTTCTCGACAAATTATGTATTTTGTATCTTCTTATAGAGGTAGTCATTTGGAATTGGCTAGTTGTGTATTTAATTATTTAATACTTTATGTTTTACTTATAAGCTTAGCATCGGTATTTTCGTCGGTTTTAAATTCTTATAAGTTTTTTTTTATTTCATCTTTTTCTCCTGTTATGCTCTCTTTTAGCATTATATTAAGCATATATTTGTTTTATAAGCAGTATGGAATCTATAGTGCTGTTATTGGAGTAATTGTTGGTGGGATTTTGCAATTTTTAGTTCAGATGATCAATTGTATTTATATTGGTTTTACATATAGACCAATGTTTAACTTTAATGATTCTTCATTTTTAAGATTTTTAAAAAGATGGACGTATATGATTATGTCAGCTTTAGTGACAATTGCTACTCAGCAAATTTCATTTGCTTTGGCATCAGTTCTGGATATTGGAAGTGTTTCTGTTTTAAGTAATGCAATTGTTTATTATCAGCTTCCTGTTGGAATTTTTTATGTCTCTATTTCTACAGTTATTTTTCCTAAAATGGCAGAATATGCCTCTTTAGGAAATAATAAAGGATTAAATTTGATTTTGAATCATGGAATTGATATTTTGATTTTTATTTTGATTCCAATGTCATTTTTAATGTATATTTGGGCTGGTCCTATTTTAAATTTATTACTTACAGGGGGTAAATTTTCCGTATATGACACTCAAAGAACCGTTAACGTACTACAATATTTTTTAATTGGATTACCATTTTCTTCAATTTTTGGATTGTTTCAAAAATATTATTTTTCGATACGTAACTCAAAAATTCCGCTTTACTTTAATCTTCTTTTTGCTGTTATTGATATTACAATCTCAATTTTTGGTATTAACTTTTATAAAGTGGTAGACATTTTGCCTATTGCACAATCAATTTCTTTTGCTTTATGTGTAGTTATTTTTTATTTCGTTGGACTTAAGGGGGGGATGAAGCTTGAATTTGTTAGATCTTTAGTAGCGCTTATTAAGGCGTTTATTTCCCTTATTCCCTTATATTTATTTTATACTCTTTTTAAAAATTTTAAATGGGATGTAGGATTTAATTTCAATAATTTTTACTTATTAAGTGTTGCAGGTGTAATTAGTATTGTTATTTTAATACTGTGTTATTATTTGCTTGGTGTTAATAAGGTTTTTAAGTTTATTAGTAGGGAGATTTTATGAGGTATTTAGAGCTTGTTTTTTTCTTTTGTATAGTGCTTGATATTTCTGCTATTAAAGGAACAATATTGTCAATTAAACCTTTAGTGTCCCAGGATCATAAGATCAGTAAGGATATTACAGAAAATGATTTAAAGAGGGATGATACTCAAAATCCTGTTCTTGAAAATGTTAACTTAGATGTGAAGCGGGTAAATGATGCTATTTCTTATGGACTTGATGCCCAAGTTATTGAAATTATTAATAGTCTTAAAAAATCAGGTGATGGTGAATATAATGCTTTGCTTGAAAAGAGATTGAAGAAAACTTTTAATATTGATCTTAAATTAGCAATTCTTGATTTGTTTTTATCACTTAAATATGCAGGCAGTGTTGATACTGCTAATTATATTCTTGATAATTATGAGAGCAATAGATATCCTAACAATTTGATCAATTTGGCAATTTTGTATCTTAAGGAATTTGGCAGTAAGGATTCTTTAAAAAAAACTCTTATTGATATTCTTGAAAATAAGGAAGGGAATATTGTAGCTACTGCTGCTTATTATCTTGGTGAGCTTTCTTCTCCTGAATACTCAAAAGATATGATGAATGTTTATGATAAATATTCTGGTAATGATGGAGTTAAATCGGCAATACTCATTGCTCTTGGAAAATCTGATGCTATTAATTATGCAAATAGATTTTATGAAATTTCTGTTGATAGTTATGAAAATCCAGAAATTAAGGCCTCAGCTATTAAGGCTCTATCATATCTTTTTCCTGAGAAAATAACAGAGAGCACTGATTTGTATCTTCAAAATAATAATAACAATTATAATATTAAAATTGCCATTGTGGAAGCACTCTCAAGGGACGTATCTTTGAAATCAAAAGAGATTTTACATGATTTTTTAAGGGATTCTGATGCTAATATTAGGATTAGTGCCGTTGAGGCTATTAAGAGGCATGGTGATATTGCTTCAAAAGAGGTATTAATTTATAAGATCAAAAGCGATCCTTCTTTAAAAGTCAGGGAAGCATCAGGTAGAGCTTTAGTAGATATGGGGTTTGGTTATGAAGAGATACAAAATATAATGTTTGATTTTAGTGTTGAAAATAACTTTAAACTTACTATGTTTAGTTATCTTTTAGATAAAGATGTAAATTCTGCACGTTTAATCGCTTTAAATCTCTTGGAAAAAGAAAATATTAATAAACCTTCAAAGTTGCTTACAAGTATTGCTATGTTTCTTGCAGCTAGAAAGGGTAATTTTGATAATTTTTATTCTAAGATTATTGAGAGTAAAAATATTGATTTAATGAATCTAGCAATTAAGGGCGCTATTTATAATAAATCTGCACTACTCTTAGATAAGCTTAAAGAGATCAAGAGAACAACTCGTTCAGAGTATTTAAGAAAACTTTTAACGAATTATTGATATAAAATTTTTAAAATTTCTGTTGCCGTTTCTTTTTTTGATATTTCAGGAAGTTTTTTAACACTATTTTTGTCTATTATATAAGTTTTGTTTAGGCTTGATCCAAAATATTTTAAGTCGTTTGCAATAATATAGTCTAGGTTTTTTGTTTTTAATTTTTCTTTGGCTTTTTCTATTAAAATTTCATCTTTTTGAGCACAAAATCCAATAACAATTTGGTTTTTAGTTTTGTTTTTGCCTATATGTTTTATTATGTCTGGATTTTTGATGAACTTAATATGAAGGTCTTTAATAGCATCTTTTTTGATTTTAGTCTTATAAATTTTATCAGGTCTAAAATCTGCAACAGCGGCAGCGCCAATTATAACGTCAAATTCTTGGTATATGTTTATTGCTTCTTTGTACATTTCTGATGCTGTTTTTATTCTAATAACGTTTATTCCATAAGGTGTTTTTTCATTGCTGGGGCCTGTAATTATTGTTACATGGGCTCCAAGATTTCGTGCCTCAATGCCTAGACTAAAGCCCATTTGTCCTGTTGATTTATTTGAGAAGTAACGAATTGGATCTAATTCTTCTTCAGTTCTAGATGCAGTTATTAGTATTTTTTTGTTTTTTAATGGTAATTTTGGCTCTAATGCGTTTAATATTATTTTTAAAATATCATTTTCATTTTTAAGTCGTCCAATAGCATTTAAGGAACATGCCAGAGATCCTTCATCAGGTTCAATAAATTTATAATTATATTTTTTTAGTTTTTTAATGTTTTCTTCTAAAATGGGGTTTTGATACATTATGTTGTTCATTGCTATTGCAAAATAAGTTGGAACAGTGCTTGCAGATATGACTGTAGTTAAAGTATCATCAGCAATTCCTGATGCAATTTTAGAAATGATGTTGTATGTTGCTGGAATAATTAATATTAAATTTGCCCATCTTGCCAAATTTATGTGTTCTACTTCTTCGTGGCTTGTATTCCACAGGCTTTGAATCACTCTATTTTTAGAGATTGTCTCTAGTGTTAAGGGAGTAATAAATTTAGTCGCGTTTTTTGTCATTATAACTTTGACATTATACCCCATCTTTACTAAATTTGAGATAATATAGGTTGACTTATAGGCTGCGATTCCCCCACATACCCCGATTAATATATTTTTATGTTTCTTCATGTTTATTTTATACATTATAATATAATTATATTTAATTTTTTCAAAAGGATTTTTAATTGATAAATAAAGTATTTTTTGCAAATATTATATATTTATTTCTGTTTATTTGGTGGCTTTTATCAGCTTATTTATCTTACTTTCCTATTGATATATTTAATATTCCTCTTTGGTTTTTTTTGTCATGTATCTTGTTTCCTATTTTCAGTTTTTTATTAGTGTGTTTTTTTGTGATTTTTTTTAAGAATGACTAAAGCATTTTTTTTATTTTTTATCTTTTTGATTTCATATTGTGCTTTTGGCATCTTTTTTGGAAAAAAAAGGGGAGAAGTGTCATTTTTACATAATTATTTTCTTGCAAATAAGGGTTTAAATTTTTTTGTAATGTCATTAGTTGTTGCTTCTACCTATATTAGTGCTAGTAGTTTTATTTCAGGCCCTTCGGCTGTTTATAAATATGGATTGTCTTTTATATTTTTAGCAGTTATTCAAATTCCTACAAGTTTAATTTCATTTGTCATTATTGGTGAAAAATTGAATTTGGAAGCTAAAAAAGTTAATGCAATAAATATTGTTGATTATATTGGGTATAGATATCTTAGTCGATCTTTAGTTTTTGTTAGTAGTGTGATAATAATTTTTTTCTCTTTGTTTTTAATTTCAGCTCAGCTTATGGGAGGTGCTAAACTTTTAGAGGTTTTTTTTCAAATTAGTTATACTGATGCTCTTATTTTTTTCTCTCTATTTGTTTTTTTATATGTTTTCTTGGGAGGGTTTAAGATAGTAGCATATATGGATTTAATACAAGGTATTTTGATGATCATAGCGTCTGTACTATTATTTTCAAGGTTAGTTGATTTGGGAGGTGGAATTAGTAATCTGTTTAAGGTGGCTCGGTTAAATCTTAACGATGATCTATTTTTGCCGTCAAATTTGAATTTGAAAATTGAATATATAATTTCTTTTTGGATACTAATAGGAATTGGGGTTTTGGGGCTACCACAATTTGTTAATAATTTTATAGCATTTAAAGATGTGAAAGCTATTAGATTTTCTCTTCCTATTGTTACTTTTGTAATAGGATTTTTTGTTGTTATTATGCATTTAATAGGTTTTTTTTCTCTTATTATTTTTCCTGAATTTGAACCAAATGATAAAGTTATCTTAAATGTAGCATTAAAGGTTTTAAATCCTAAAATATTTATATTATTTTTTATAGGACTCTTATCAGCGATAATGTCTACAATAGATTCAGGTCTTCTTTTACTGTCTTCTATTTGGGTAAAGTCAATATTGTTATTAAGTAAAAATATTAGTGCTAAGATTGGAATTAATAAAATTATTATTATTTCTAATGTTTGTTTTATGTTAATAATAGTTTTTTTATCTTTAAAACCACCTGACTTTTTGCTTTTTTTAAATATTTTTGCGATTGGAGCTTTGGAAGTTTCATTCTTTTCTATTATTGTTTTTGGACTTTATTTTAATTTTGTAAGTAAAATATCGGCTTTTATTTCTCAAGTTTTGGGACTTTTGAGTTATTTGATCATAGTTTTTTATGGTGAAGTAGGTAGTTATTATTTTCATCCTATTCTTCCTTCACTCTTTATTTCTGTATGTTCATTTTTGATAGTTAATTTTGTTTGTCAAAAATGTAGTAAAATTTAGTTGTATGTTGTCTTTAAATGTTAAGAATGTTGGTAAATATAGTGTTATTAATGTTCTAAAGAATGATGATGGTAAAAGACTTGATGCAGTGTTGACAAAGTTTTTAAAATTCCCTAAATCTAAAATAATCAGGCATATTAGAAATGGAGATATTCTTTTAAATAATTTAAAAGTTTCCTTTTCGCATAGGATTTTTAAGGATGACAAAATTTATTTGTATAAACCTTTACTGCAGGGTTTGAGCTTAAACAGGGTAATAGTCAAAGATGAGGCTGCTATATTAAGAGATATAAAAAAAAGAATAATATATGAAGACGCAGATTTGCTTGTAATTAATAAGAGAAAGGGAACTTTGGTTCATGGGGATAGATATTCACTTGATACTTTGATTAATGCTTATCTTGCAGATGAAAGTCTTGGTTCTCTTAGTTTTAAACCCTCCGCTGTGCATAGATTAGATAGAAATACTTCAGGACTTATTATTTTTGCAAAAAATATAAATTCTGCAAGAATTTTAAGTCAGGCATTTAGTAGTGCTATTGTTATTAAAAAGTATCTTGCTTTACTTGATGGCGTGATTACAAAACCTTTGACTTATAAAAATTTTTTATATCGAGATAAAATTGCAAGAAAAACTTTTGTTATCAATGATATAGATAAATGCAATGCTGTAACTGATATTAAACCAATTTTAGTGTCTAAGTCTTCAACACTTGCAGAGGTGTCAATTAAGACGGGATTTACACATCAAATAAGAGCACAATGTGCATTTAATAGACATGCTTTGATTAATGATAAGAAATATGATTCTCAATTTGTAAAAACCAATTACTTTTTACATTCTTTTTTGATAAAATTTAACCAGTCATTATTTTTAAGAAATGAATTTTTTGTTGAACCTAGTTCAGATTTTTTAAAACAGATAAGTAATATTTTTGGTGTATATGATTTTAAGGGATTTATTTAATAAGTGCACATTTAAAAATGTCTTAGGTACAGTTAAAGACATTTCAATTGCCATTAAACATAAGTTTGTAAAAATTAAGGTTTATTCTTTAGTGGGTGTTGCTGGTACTGGAAAAAGTTTTAGATCCCATTTGATAGCAGATAAATATTCTATTCCTTTGATAATTGATGATGGTGTTTTAATAAAAAATATGAAAATTATTGCTGGGAGTTCTGCTAAGTTTGAGAATAATATGTTTGATGCAATAAGACGTTCTATTTTTGAAGATGATGTTCATAGAAACGAAATCGTTGAAGTTCTTCGCAGAGAAAATTTCAATAAAATATTAATATTGGGAACAAGTATTCGAATGATAGATAAAATAACTTCTAGACTTTTCTTGCCTAGTTCTTCTAAAATTATTTATATAACAGATATTTCTACTAAAAGGGAAATAGAAAAGGCAAGAATTTCAAGACAAATGGGAGAACATGTTGTTCCAGCAGCTGCCTTTGAGATAACGTCTATTAAGCCTAATTTATTATTAGATTCAATACGAGTTTTTTTTAAAAGTAAAGGATTTTTATCAAAAAAAAGAAACTATATTCGTTCTATTGTAAAGCCTCATTTTCATGAAGAGGGTGGCATTTTATCTGTTTCTAAAAATGCTGTAAGACAAATTATTGAACATTGTGTTTCTGGATATAATGAAAATTATATTGTCTATAATTTAAAGATTAAAAAAAATCAAGGCAGTTATTCTTTTAAGCTTTTTTTAGATATTCCACTTGAAAATAATTTACTTAATGATGCGGAAATGCTTAGAAGTTATATTATTGAAAACGTACTAAAATATACGGTAATTAATATATCTGGTATTGATGTTATTATACATAGATTCTATGATCAAAAAGGTGATTTGGAAAAGAATAATGAATGTTGACTTGGATAATTTAAGTAGTATTTTTTTTGTAGGCATTAAGGGCTCTGGACTTTGTTCACTTGCCTGTTTTTTTAATGCTAAGGGGTATTTTGTAGAAGGTGTCGATGTTCCTTCCAAATTTCATACAGAAGATATATTAACTAGCAATAATATATCTTATTATGAAAATATTTATGAATTTTCACTCAAGGTTCATAATAAATCATATGATATTTTAATATATTCCCCAGCTTATGATAAGGATAATTTATCTGTTTTGTTAGAAGCGCGTGAACTTGGTATTCCTATTCTATCTTATCCTGAGGTTATTGGAAAGATTTCTGAAAAGTATTATAGTATTGGAGTTGCAGGTTCTCATGGGAAAACTACTACAGCAGCATTTTTGGGTCTATTGTTTAATACTCTGGGATTACAGCCTAATGTAATATTAGGTGCTAGTGTTAAAGATTTTGGAGATAAATCTAGTCTTGTTGGTCAAAGTAATATATTTATTGCAGAGACCTGTGAGTATAGAAATCATTTTTTACACTTTTCACCGGATATGATTGTTTTAACTAACATCGATTATGAGCATGTTGATTTTTTTGAAAATTATGAAGCAGTTGAGAATGTTTTCTTGCAGTATATTAATAATTTAAAGAAAAATGGAATATTAATAATAAATGCTGATGAAGTTAATTTACTTAAAATTGAAAATAGAATTTTGAGAAAAGATATTAAAGTGTTTAGTGTTGGATTTAATTCTTTAGCTGATTTTAAGATTGAACGTTTTGAGGTGATAGACGAGTTTTTAAAGTTTGATTTCTTGGGGGGTATTGATATTAGACTAAGGTCTCCTTTGATGCATAATGTTTTAAATTTTGCATTATCACTTTTGGCGTTAAAATTATTTTTCGAGGAACATAAAAAATTGGTTTGGAGGTTTGATGATCGGATAAAGATGATAGCTAAAGAATACATGGGGATAAAAAGAAGGATGGAATTTATCATGGAAAAAGATGGAGTTATATATCTTGACGATTATGCTCATCATCCAAAAGAAATTAGAAATACTCTTTTGGGATTGAAGACTTTTTATAAGGGTAGGCGTATTATTTTAGATTTTATGCCACATACTTTTACAAGGACAAAAGTTCTTTTTGCTGAGTTCGTTAAAGTTTTAAGTAATGTTGATGTGTTGATTTTGCATAATATATATCTTTCAGTTAGAGAAGATTTTGATCCTAATAAACTTTCTAAAGAACTGTTTCTGGCTCTTAAAAATTTAAATCAGAATGTTTATTTTTTTAAGGAAGTAGTCGATTCTGTTGATTTTATAAAGGCTTTGTTAAAGAGAAATGATTTATTTGTTACAATGGGAGCTGGTAATAATTTTATTTTACATGATTTTTTGTAAAGGTATTTTGAATGAAAAGTATGACTGGATTTTTTCACTTAGAAAGAGTTGTTTCAAATTATATGTTTAGTGTTAACTTAAAATCTTATAATGGTAGGTTTTTAGAATTTAAATTTAAATTACCTGAGGTTTTATATGCTTATGAGATTGAGATAAGGAATTTAATTTCAAATTATGTTAAAAGGGGAAATGTTTTCTTAAATGTAGGGTATAAGGAAATGGTTCCCAATATTAATTTTAGTTTAAATCATCATTATATTGAAGCTATTGCTCATCTTAGAGATAGCTTATTGCATAGTAATTTAAACATTAAGGATGAATTGAGTCTTAGTGATTTTTTATCTTTAAGAGGGGCTTTAATTGTTGATGAGGGTGATGTTAATCAAGAAATGATTTATCATGCTTTTAAGGAAGTTTTGGAAGAGACTTTATTAAATTATGATAAAAGTAGAATTTTTGAGGGTGAAAATACTAAACAAGATATAATTTCAATTCTTGTGTTAATACGGAATGATTTAGAATTGTTAAAGGGATCTCAGAGTAGTATAAATAGTAAACTTTTTTTAAGTCTTAAGGGAAATTTATTAAAGTTAATGGATGATTTTAGTGATATTAATATTGCAGAAGAGGCTGCTAAAATGTCAATTCGATTAGATATTAATGAGGAAATAGTAAGATTATATTCACATGTAGACAATTTTTATCAAAATCTTGAAAATGAAGTATGTGGCAAGATTTTAGAGTTTATTGTTCAGGAAATGCATAGAGAGGTTACAACAATGAGCAACAAAGCCATTGATCTTGATATTAGAAATTTAGTTTTAAACATGAAATTAAATTTAGAGAAAATAAAAGAACATCTAAGGAATATTGAATGAGAATAGCTGTTTCTAGCAAGAGTGGTTGTGGTAATACAACTATTAGTGGGATGCTTGCAAAGCATTATGGTCTAAAGCTTATTAATTATACTTTTCATGATATTGCTAGAGAGAAGAATATGTCCTTTGATACGTTTTATGAGAAAGAAATCATTGGTAGAAATGATCATTATTGGGATGAATATCTTGATAGTAAATTATTGGAGCTTTCAAAAGAGGATAATACAGTTCTTGCATCTCGTCTTGCAATTTGGCTTGCCAAAAATGCCGATTTAAAGATATATCTTTATGCTAAGATAGAAATTCGGGCAGAGAGAATAATAAACAGAGAAGGTGGTATGTATTCCGATATTTTGAGGAGCACTTTCAATAGAGATTTTAATGATTCAAAGAGATATTTATCTGTATATAATATAGATATTGATAATTATTTAAATGTAGCTGATTTTATAGTTGATACAACTGATAAATCTGCAAATAAAGTTTTTGAATTGATAAAGGATGAGATAGATAATAGAGGATTTATATATTAAGTAAATAAATTAAGGAGGTTTTAAAGAAATGAAAATACCTTTAAAAGAGATACAAGATTTTGATGGCAATTATTATGAACTTGTTATGGCAGTTATAGTTCGTACAGATCAGATTATTGATCAAATTTCTTTAGCAGAACATTCTATTTCTAATGAGAGAGTAGTAAGTCAGGCTTTTAATGATATTGTAACAGGTCAATTTACGTATTCAATTGAAGAAAAATAAAATAGTTTTTATTTTTGGTCCCACAGCTGTAGGGAAAAGTGATATTTTATTCAATTTTCCAAAAGGTATAGCTGAAGTAATTAATGTCGATTCTATTCAAGTTTATAAAGAGTTTGATATTGCTTCTTGTAAACCTAGTATTGAATTGAGGTCTCATATAAAACATCATTTAGTGGATTTTTTGGAACCGATTGAAGAATATAATCTTGGAGTTTTTTATAAAGAAGCAAGCAAGATAATAAAGAATTTAAGAGATCAAAACAAGCTTCCTGTATTTGTAGGCGGATCAGCTTTTTATTTTAAGCATTTACAATATGGATTGCCCAGCACCCCTCCTGTTTCTTCTAAAATAAGATTTTATGTAAATAATCTTTTTACTACAAGGGGGAAGGATTATCTCTTAGAGGAACTTAAGAGAGTAGACTTTGAAAGATATGAGTCAATCAATGAAAATGATATTTATAGAATTAAAAGATCACTTGAAGTTTATTATCAAACAGGTATTCCAATTAGTCAATTTTTAAAAAAAGGTCAGATGATTGAGGATGTTTTAGCTATTGGCCTGAAAAGGCCTATGGAAGAGATGAGGTCTAGAATAATATCTAGGGTAGGGAAGATGATTGATTGTGGATTGCTTGAAGAGATTAAGAGTTTATTAGGGAAAGGATACGATGAGACAACACCGGCTTTTAAAGGAATAGGGTATCGTGAATTTTTGTTGTGGAAGAGTAGACCTTATTCTATGTTAAATGATATAATAAATCTAATAATTAAAAATTCATTTTTATATGTAAAAAGGCAGATGACTTTTTTTGATAAAATTCCTAATGTTTTGTGGTTTCATCCAGATGATGATTTAAGAGACATTTTGGATTTAATTTTTGTTTAATAAGGAGATATGAAGAGTGCCTTGCGGAAGAAAAAAAAAATTACAAAAAATATCTACTCATAAGCGAAAAAAAAAGAGAAGAAAGAATAGACATAAAAAGAAAAACAAGTAATAAAAATGTTAGTTGGTTTTTTGCTAGCTAACATTTTTATATTATTAGTTTACTTAATTTAAATTTATTCAATAATTATATTATCTATTATATTTATGTCTTTACTAAAGATGTACCCTTTTTTTCCTTTGTAGGTTGCTAGTATCCATTTGCCTTTAATTCCGTGTTTTTCTGTATTTTGCATTATTTTTTCAATTTTTACTATTTCGTCTTTTCTAATTATTGTTAGATAATTATAGTTAGTATTGTCCGTTTTAGTTACATTGTTTAAAATAGCATAATTTTTTGTTATGATTCCTACTTTTCTTGAAAATCCTAAGATACTACTTTTGGGTAAGTTGAATTTGTTTATTAAAGAAATTTCTAATTTTTTGCTGCATGTTAAAAATATTATAGAAATTAAAGACAGTAATTTTATTTTCATACTTTTATTATATATGTTACTTGATATACAGTTATATATAATAATATAATGTTTCTTTAGAAAGTGTAAGGATTATCAATGAAAAAATATTTTTTTTTATTATTTTTATTTTTTCCTTCAAGTGCTTTAATATTCGCATATCCATTATCTTTTGGAGGGGGATTTGCTTATCAATTTACTAATTATACTAGCAAAAGTGATATAAGTAATTCTATAAAAAATTATAGTAGAGTGGATAATGGAATAAATCTAAGTTTGTTCTTTGATGTTAATTATGTTATTTTGGATCTCTCTTATAAAGATGCTTTTTTATCTAGTCATCATAGTAGATATTTTGCTTTTGGGCTTTATGGAATTTATCCGATTGTTTTTAAGGAATATGTTAGAACATTATTTCCCCTTCTTGGAATTAAATATACACTTGATTTAAGTGCTAAGAGACAAAATTTGGTGTTTTTGTCTTTGGGATTTGCTACGGATTTTTTCGTTCCTGAAGTTAAAGGACTCTATATTAGACCTTTATTTATTCTTTCAATTTCACCTACTTCTCTTTCTGTAAAGAATTTTTCTTCTCTAACCACTGAGGTTACTCTTGGAATTAATATTGGTTGGAAATTTCTCAATTAGACAGTTTTATTCCTAAGTGAAAAGGGACTATTCTCTCTTGTCCAAAAAGGTTAGATGTAGCATTAAGTTTATAAGCAGATTTGTTGGATTTTGTTACAAGTGTGGTTGAACCACCTCCATCTAGATTAATAGAGTTGTTAATATCATAACTTAATGATAGATCTATTGCTTCATTTAACGAGATTCCTTTGCTATTATTAGCGCCTCTTCCTTCTACCGTTATTAGATATAGGTGTTTGTTTCCTTTATCACTCCCTATTATTGTTCTTGGATGTTTATTTTTTTTAAAATTTTTGGTGTATTTTCCATTTTTGATTAAAGGAAAGAAACCGCTAAAACCATAGTCAGAATTTTTGATTTCATCTTGCTTGGGATTTAATATTATTTGATTGTTCTTGATTATAATTATTCCTTGATCTTTTTTTGCATTGGAGATTATTTTTTTATCATATATGTATAAACCGTTAGGGTAGAATATATTGTCTTTAATTTCATATGGACTAGTGTTAATAGCAATATCTACCTTGTTGGAAAGTAAAAATTGACTTGTTGTTTGGCCATTAAAGTAGTAATTATTAGTTTTTGTGTCATAAATAGGTTTTGATATTATGAACTTTAAATTTTTGTTTTTAATCTTGATAATGACGTAATTACTTTCTTTAAAAGAACCTTTAATGATTTCATATCTCATTTCCACGTTTTCTGGATTGATTGATTTTTGTGCTGATAAAACGCTTGCTGTCATAATTAATATTATTACGCTTAAAAATTTTTTATTCATTTCTCTTTATTTTATAAGAATAAATGCTCTTAGGATACTTGTTTAAAATTATATTTTTTATCTTTAAAGAAATTTTGTCATTTTTTATTCTTGCAATGTTATATAATTGATAAATTATTTTTATATCTAACTCTTTATGTTTGTGTAAGATATCATTGATTTCGTTCTCGCTTATATTTTCTTCATTGATTCTAAGTTTTAGTAACAAAATCTCGTTTTTTATGTTTTTATCTTTAGGATCTTGTATTTTTTTTAAAAAATTATTAGCTTCTTCATATTTTTTTATTTTAAGTAAATATTTGGCCATGAGTAGATAATAGTATTCTGAATTTAGATTCTTGATTGCATTTATTGTTTCGAGTTCTTTTGGTAAATTGTTATTTAAGTTGTATAGCATATATAATTTATTTAATTTTTCTAAATTTTCTTTGTCTGTAGCATATGTTAGAACAAAAGGAATTATTAATGACAAGATCAACAATATTTTAGATTGTATGAGATTCATGTAATTTTATTTAAGTTATTATACACTTTTTTAGTGAAAATAAGAAGAAAAAATTTTATTTATTTCTTCTTATTCTTTATGATTTAAGTTTTAGATTTTATATAATTTGAAATTTGTTCGGATTTTGCTCCGAATATTACTTGCACTTGATTTCCTAATGTAATGATTGTTCCAGTAGCTCCAAGTTGTTTCATTAAATCCTTATTTACTAATGAGGAAGAGTTAACGTCTACTCTTAATCGTGTAAAACATGAATCAATATTTGTTATATTGTCGAGTCCCCCAAGAGCTTGGATAATTTTCTCAAAATTTTCGTTTTGGGATAGTTTAGAATCATTATTAGAAATTATTTGCTGTTTGGTATTGTCTTCACGGCCAGGTGTTTTAATTTTAAATGTTTTGATTAGTGTTATGAAAATGGTGAAGTATACAGTTCCAATTACAAGTCCTATTGGTAGTATTAGTAAAGCATTTGTTGATTTTGGAAACATTAAGAAGTAATCTATTATTCCTGCGGAGAGTGAAAATGCTATGCGTATTTCAAGTATATTAGTAATTACTAATGATATTCCAGTTAAGATCGCATGTATTAGATAAAGTAAAGGTGCTATTAACATGAATGTGTATTCTATTGGTTCTGTAATTCCTGTTAAAAATGAAGTTAGTGATGCAGAGAGTAAAATACCACCTACTTCTTTTCTTCTTTCTTTTTTTGATGTTAAGTACATTGCAAGAGCTGCACCTGGTAGTCCAAACAGCATCACTGGATACATCCCCGATGTAAATGCGCCAGCGTTTGGATCTCCATTTAAATATCTTGTAATTTCTCCTTGAATTATGTTTCCGTCATTTGTGGTATATTCTCCAAATACAAAATATACTAAAGTGTTTAAAAGCTGATGCAGGCCTGTTATTATGAGAAGTCTATTTAAAAAGCCGAATACAAATACTCCTAAATTACCAGCTTCTATCATCCAGTTTCCAATTTGATTAATAGTTATTTGTAGAGGTGCCCATATGAAAGCAAATATTATGGCAAGTATTGCAGACAATATTCCATTAGCTATTGGCACTAGTCTTTGCCCTGAAAAAAAACCTAAAAATTGTGGTATTTTGTAGTTTGTTATTCTATCGCTAAGCATGGCTGAACTTATGCCTGTAATAATACCTCCCAAAACGGACATGTTAACAGGTTCTGATTTTCCGTTAATCATTATTGTAAATGTAGATAGCCCTGCATTTAAAATTAGGTATCCTACGGCCCCTCCAAGCGCTGCGGCTGCTTTATTATTTTTAGATAGTCCCATTCCGGTTCCGATTGCAAATAGTATGGGTAAATTCCCAAAAATGGCACCGCCTGATTGTTCCATTAATCTGCCAATTTGTCTAAGCATGTTGGAAGATTCTGTAGTTTCTATTATGAGGTATCCAAAGCCAAGTAAAAGACCAGCAATTGGTAAAACGGCTGCAGGAGTTTGTACAGCTTTTCCTAAATTTTGTATATTTTTAATTAAATTATTCATATTTATCCTCCATTAATTTATATGTTTTTTATTAGTTACAGTTTATATTAACTTTAAATATGATTCTAGTTTAAATAAAATTAATTTATTTATTTTTTTGTTAATATTTATTTTACAGTCTTAAATGTGATTTATGAATGTTTAAAAAAAGAAGTTTAATTTTTTATAAACTTTATTTACCATTTTTTTAATAGGATCAAGTTTCTTAATATTGTCTTTGTTGTCGATTAGGGTTTTTATGCTATCCATTGATTCCTCAATTGCTACGATAAAGCTTTTTTGAGGTTTGAGCCAAAAATTGTCTGAGTAGTTACTTTTAAGTGATAGGAAAAGAACTGATTTTTTATTGGGATGTTTAATGAAATTCATAGTGCATTTTAAAATATTTTGCATCTTGTCAATTTCATTAATGTTGATATTTGCGCTTTCATATGTTTTAATAAGCGACCAGTCTGATTCCATACCATTTACTATACGCATTATTTCTATTAATTGCTTATTTTTGAATATTATTAAATTTTCATGTGTTAATTTTGCAAGGACATTTCTTATTGCTTTCTCTTCTGAGTTTTTTAATCTTTTTGAGATTAATTCTTGAACTTCCTTTAAGCTAATTGTTAATTGATTTTTATTTTCATTGTGAGTATTAAATTTCTTTCCCCCAATAGTTATTTCATTTTCTAATAAATGTTTTTTATCTTTTTTTGCTATGTTTTTGTGGGTATGATTTATTTTTTTATTTTCTTGTTGAGTGTTTTTTTGTTCATTTTCTTCAAATTGAATATCGTTGATCCATTCTTTTTTAAGTACCCCAATTGATCTGGCATATCTTTTACTTGTCTCTATTATTTCTCCTGCTACGAAATATTTTACAGAATCTGTGTTAATAAGTGAGCCTGGATGAGTTACTATATTTTGGGCTTTTATTGTTTTATATTTATTTTTTGAAGTTTTAAAGCAAATGTAATCTCTCATGCCTTTCATTATGGATTTTAAGTACCCTTCGTGATCAATTTCATGTTTATGTACTATTGGTATGTTGAAGCTACTTACAATATTTTCAAGTTGTCTTTGTACGTTAGTAATTTCTTCAAGACCTTGTAAATCTAAATAGTTCTCTTTAGCAAAGGTTTCTTTATTAATGGCTTTTTTATAATCTTCAAATATATTAATAAATCCTATTAAGTCACCTAGTGGATTTTTATATTTTAGATGGGCTTGTCTGGCTTCTATTTCTTCGTTTTGAGGTAGTAAGAAAATTCCACTTGTGGATAAAAATGATAGTCCAATTGTGGTTGGATATATTGCTTGTTGATAGTTCATCATTGCTTCAACTAAAGCTCTTGAATGTATTGGTATTAGAGGGAATATGATCATATATTTTCCAATTTCCGTAAGTTCATTTTTTTCATTTATTGCATCTAAGGATTTTAATATGTCACTTGCTGTTTGAATGGATTTAATTGATGGTTTTGAAATGAAGTCAAATCTTGTAAAATTTCTAATTCCAATATCCGCCATTCTTAAGATTACTTCAGAGAGATCTGTTCTGTATATTTCTTCCTTTTGATATTCGTCTCTTAATTGATATTCATCTCTTTTATATAATCTGTAACATGTTCCCTTTGCAAGTCTTCCTGCTCTTCCTGCTCTTTGTGTTGCAGATGATTTTGAAATTGGTACTTCTTGAAGTGAGTAAGTGTGTGTTTTCATCTGAAATCTATTTGTTTTGACTTTTCCGCTATCAATTACTATCTTGATATTTTCAATTGTAATTGAAGTTTCTGCAATGTTTGTTGATACTATAATTTTTCTTTTATTCTTTGGTGTAGGCATAAATATTTGTTCTTGTGCTTCTTTTGCCATTCGACCATATAAAGGTAATATTATTAAGTCTTGTTTGGAATTCAGTTCATAAATTTCTTTTATCGTTTCTTTTATTTCTTTCTCTCCAGATAGGAATATAAGGATATCACCTTCTTTTTTTTCTTTGATTATACCACTAATTATTTCTTTTATTTTTAATATCATTGATTTTGATGTATTGAGTAGTGGTGGATTATAGATTATTTGTACAGGATAAGTAATTGTTTCTATGCTAAGTATTGGAGCGTTATTAAAGTATTTTGAAAATACTTGTGTATTTATTGTGGCAGATGAGATGATAACTTTAAAATCCTCTCTTTTGTTTAATATATCTTTAATAAGTCCTAGTATGAAGTCTATGTTTAAACTTCTTTCATGAGCCTCATCTATTATTATTACGTCATATTCATAAAGTAGGGTGTCTTTTTTGAGTTCTTGTAATAAAACCCCATCTGTCATTAATTTTATCTTTGTTTTGGAGCTTGTGACTTCTTGAAATCTTATTTTATAGCCTACCTCTTCTCCAAGTTTAACTTTAATGTGTTTTGCAATATATTCTGCTATTGATATTGTGGCTATTCTTCTTGGTTGTGTTATACCAATTTTACCAAGTTTTATTAGCCCTGATTCATATATTATCCTTGGTATTTGTGTTGTTTTTCCACTTCCTGTTGGACTCTCTATTATTAAAACGTTGTTTGTTTTTAAATTTTTAATTAATTCATCTTTATATTTGTAAATGGGAAGCTCAAAATCATTCATATCCTACATTAGTCCAAAAATATAAGTTGCATCTATTTGATTAAGGTCGATATCAGTAGGCAAATCAACCTTTTTCCTCTTAATTTTAGCATAAAATTTATCATTTTGTTTGTAAACATAAATTTTATTTCCAACTTTATTTTTTGCTAGTGGTATTGTTTTTACAATAATTCCGTTTTTTTCTAGTTTTGCGTCTAGCAGTTTAATTGATTCTTCTAGTGTTATTTCGTATGCTTTTGTGTCTTTTTTTAATGGGCATATTATGCTGTTGTTTTCAGTTTTAATATAGTCTCCAAAAATCCCTGTTGTAGCAATTATTTTTTCATGAGTTTTTGGATATTCGCCAATTATTTTTGGAAGTGAGAGTAATTTGAGAGCAAGTTCTAGGGTTATATTTTCATGTTCTATATTTTTTGTTGACATTTTTTTAGCTTTTATTATTTTAGGTTTTTTTGGTTTACCTGTTTTTGTGAATTCTTGTGGAGCATGAATATCCTCTCCAAGTTGGACAATTCCTCCATATTTTGAGTTTTTATATATCACATTAAGTCCTGTTTCAGGATCAATTCCTAATATATTGGGTTGTATTTCTTTTTCTGATATTATTTTTTTTATATCATCTTCTTTGTATAAGTTTTCTAATGGTGTTGTTACATTAATCGCATAATTATTTCCATTAAAAATTAAATAGGGACCAAACTTGCCAATATTAACTTTATAACTAAATTTTTCGTTATTAGTATATTCATGAACTATTCTAAATTCTTCAGGGCTAATAATGGGTTCTATTTTATTTATAGTATTCTTAAGACCTTCTTCTCCATTATAAAATTTATTTAGATATTTTATTTTGTCTAATGCGCCTATTGCGATCTTATCTAGGTTTTCTTCCATGTGAGATGTAAATTTTAGTTCAATTAATACTGGGAAATATTTTTTTAAGAGATTTATGACAGCAGCTCCTTTTATTGTTGGAATTAGTGTGTTATTATATTCAAATATATATTCTCTTTCAAAGAGTGTTGAGATAATAGTTGAATAAGTTGAAGGACGTCCTATACCTTCCTTTTCAAGCTTTTGTACAAGTGATGCTTCTGTATATCTAAGTGGAGGTTTTGTCTCATGCTCTTCTGGTTTTACATCTAAGATGACAAATTTATCACCTTCTTTTATAAGGGAAAAATCTATGATACTGTTTTCATAAGACTCTTTACTGTTTTTTAGAAAGCCATCAAAGATGATTGTTGTGAAACTTGTTTTAAAGGTTAAAGTTTCATACTTCAATGTTATTTTAATAATTTTTTTTATTGCGTCTTTCATTACGGATTCAATAGTTCTATCCCATATTATTTTATATATTTTTCTGGCAGTTTCGCTTTCTATTTGTATTTGTTCAGGAGAAGTAAAGAGTTCAGAAGGTCTTATAGCTTCATGTGCATCTTGAGCCATTTTAGCTTTGGCATATAATCTGTCATTTGTTTCTATATATTCTTCACCATATTTTTCTTTTATAATAGTTTTTATTTTTTCTCTTGCGGTTTTGGCAATGTTATAAGAATCTGTTCTTATGTAAGTTATGTAGCCGTTCTCATATAGTTTTTGTGCGTAATTCATAATTTGTTTGGTTCCTATTTTTAATCGTCTGTTTACTTCTTGTTGAAGAGAAGATGTGATGAATGGTTTAGGAGGCGCTTGTTTTATTTCTTTTGTTTCAATTGAAATCACCTCTATCTCTTTTGTGTTATTTAACTCCTTTGTAAGCATATTCATTAATGTTTTGTCTATTACAATCGTTTTTTCAGGATCGTGTAGATTCCCTGTGTCGTTTACAAAGTCTTTGCTCTCAGCTACATTTTTGTTTTTAATTTTTTCAAGTATTGTTTTAATCTGTATGTCATTTTTGTTGTGTTTGCATTCAAGCGTAATGGAATAATAATTGGCTTTCTTAAAATTTATTCTTGTCATTTCTTTTTCTATTATTAATTGAAGGCCAACGGATTGTACTCTCCCGGCAGAGAGTCCGTAAGCAATTTTTTTCCAAAGTAGAGGAGAGATAGTATATCCATAAAGTCTATCTAGTATTCTTCTTGTCTCTCCGGCATTAACGAGATTCATGTTAATTTCTCTTGTATTATTTAGTGAATCGATTATTGCACTTTTTGTAATTTCATGAAATACCATTCTTTTATAATTTTTAATTTGTAATACTTCTTTTAAATGGAATGCTATTGTTTCACCTTCTCTATCTTGGTCAGTGGCAAGATAGATTTCGTCTTTTTCTTTTATGAGGTTTTTGAGTTTTTCAATTACTGTTTTTTTATTGTTTGGGATAATGTAGAGCGGTTTAAAGTCATTTTGATGATCTATAGAGATAGTTGCCCATTCAAATTTTTTGTACTCTTCAGGTATTTCTTTAGCACTGTTTGGCAAATCTCTTATATGTCCTATGCATGCTTCTACTAAGAATGAGTTATCAAGATATTTCTTTATTGTTATTGCTTTTGTTGGTGATTCTACTATTATTAATTTTCTTTGTTGCATAAAACCCTTATATATATATAATATAACATAATGTATAAATTGTTGTAATTTTTCAATAAAAATAGTTTGGTATTTATGAGTAATTATAGAGTTTTACATACGTCTGATTGGCATATTGGTAAAAAAATTGGATATTTTTCTAGGATTAGTGAGCAAGAGAAGTTTTTAGATTTTTTATTGAAATTTATTAAAAATGAAAAAATTGATCTTTTACTTATTGCTGGTGATGTTTATGATTCAAAGAGACCTGGATTTGAAGAACAAAAGTTAATAAATGATTTTTTTTACGAATTATCTTTTACTTCTTGTAAATGGTGTGTAGTTATTACTGGAAATCATGATCAAAGAGATTATTTTAATATTAATAAAAATATACTATCAAGGTTTAATTTTTTTTTAGTTACTGAAAATGAACTTTCTAAGCGAGTGTTGTTTTTAAAAGACCGTGGTGATGTTAAGTTTATTATTGTTTGCATGCCTTATCTTAATGAAAGGCTGATTGTGGATCAAGATTGTAAAAATATAGAACTACATAATGATGTCTTTCTTAAAAATCTTGAAAAAGCTTATAAAGAGCAAATATCAAATGCTATTGGGTCCCTTGATGGGCAGTATCTTCATATCCCTAGAATATTGATTGCACATTATTTTTTTTCTAGTAGTAATGTAGTTGGTAGTATTGGAAATAGTCCTATTTTACCTGTAAGTGTTTTTGGCAATAATTTTTCTTATGTTGCACTTGGACATATTCATGATTTTAAGAAGTTAAAAGATAATGTAGTTTATTCAGGTTCACCAATTCAGTATTCATTTGATGAGGATATTAAAAAATATGTGAATGTCTTGTTTTTTAGTGAAAATAGATTAGTTGAGCAAAATAAGGTTTTACTTCCTATATTTGGTAAATTGTCCCTTTTAAAAGGTTCTTTTAATGAGATTATGAATGATTTGCATAAAATTAAGAATGAAATTTCTTATTTGTGTTACTTAAAAATTGAGCTTAATGAGAAAGTGGCTTCTGAATTTGAAGAGCAGATTTATGCTTTTGCAAAATCAAGTTTAATCAATATATTTGATATTTATTATCATTGCGTATATTCAGAAGAAGAGTCCTTAAAAGAAAGACGAATGTTGCTTAATAGAGATGAGGTACTAAGTAGGGATGAGAAGTATTTTTTCCAGGAAAAATTAAAAAAAGATATTAAGAATGGTTTTAGGAGAGGAAATAAATTTAAGGAAGAAGAACTTATTGCTCTTTTTGAAGAAATATTACTTAAGGGAAGAGCAGGCGAATATGAGGATAAATAAGTTAGTATTTAAGAATATTGCTTCTTATAAAGGTGAATATGAGATCAATTTTGATGTTTCTGTTTTAAAAAATTCGGGAATTTTTTTGATTTCTGGAAATACTGGAGCTGGGAAGAGTACAATTTTGGATTGTATTACTCTTGCTCTTTATGCACGAGTTTATAGACTTGATAAAAATATTTCAGATTCAATTTCTAAAGGTTTTGATAGTGCTTATGTTAAACTTACTTTCACTATTTCTGGAAAAGTTTATGAGTCATTTATTGAACTTAATACAAGACAAAAGGAAACCCCCAAAAATATGGTACTTACTTGTTTTAGTGATGGGAGTTTTATTGAGAATAAAGATGATGTTTTGTCTTATATAAAGAGTCTTTGTAGGTTAGATTTTAAACAGTTTTGTCAAACTGTTATTTTACCCCAAGGTAATTTTCAGGAGTTTTTAACTTCAAAACCAAAAAATAAAACAGCAATAATTGACAATATTTTTAATTTAAAAAAGTATGATGATATAGAAATTTTTTTAAAGAAAGAATTAGAACTTGCAAAATTAAATAAAGAAAGATTAGTACTTTTAGATACAGAAGAAAGAAAGAGATTGAGCATTAATGAAAAAAAAATAAATGAATTGACTGAATCTTTGAATTTAATTGATGTAAAAGTTTTAAAAGAAAATCTTTGCAATGTTTATGATTTGATAGTTATTTGTGATGAACTAATAAAGTTCAATCAAAATTATTTAGATATTCAACATAGGATAGATAATTTGAAATTGGAATTATCTTCTAAAGTCTTTAGCAGAAAGAAGTTAAATAATGAGTATTTTTTGCAGAAAAAGAGTAAATTAAAATTAGATGAAAAACTTAAGTTTTATAATTCTAATGATTTTTTGGATTTAAAAAATTTTGTTCAAAGGCAAAGCGAACTATTAAATGATAAAAATCGGTTCTCGTTAGAGCTTGTAAATATTCAAAGGGACTTAGAAGAATTGAAATATTTGGATTTAGACAATTTTAATTTTGATTATGTAAAAGAATTATATTATGAGAATGTTATTTTACGTGAGATGACTTTTGATGAGGATGCTTATAATAGCTTGCTTGTAAAAGAGAGTCAATTAGAAACACAAAGAAAAGAATTATTAGTAGAACAGGAGATAAAAAACGTCGAAATCAAAAGTATTAATTCAGAAAAAATATCATTTAATTTTGATAAGTATGTTTATTATGAGGCATTAAAGTTATTAAAGGGGTTTTGTGAAGAATTAATATTGAGATATAAAAATGAATTAGACTTGTTGTTAAAGTCAAATGATAGTGATTTATCACAAGCTATTGAGAGCAATATTAAAATTGATTTATATAGAGATTTTTTAGAACATCTTAATAACAAGAGACAGTCTGTTGAGAAAGATATAGAGGATCTTAAACATCATGAGGATGCATATAAAGTATATCAAAGAAAAGAAGAATTAAAAATCAGTAGTTTAAATGAGCTTTTCAAATTGAATTCAAAGCTTCAAATTTTGCAATCTGAGTTAGATATTCTTAAAGTTGATATCTTGCATAATAAAGAAAGTAAAATTAAATGGGAGGGTTGTGTCTTAAATTTTAAGAAAAATAATGCAGAAATTTTAAAAAGAATTGGTCAAAATTTATTTCAAAAATATATAGATTATTCTAATAAGAATAAGATTTTGATTTTTGAAGGTAAACTTAAGGAAATTTCAGCTTTAAAATCAATGCTTGATGATTTAAATTCCAAAATTTCTTTAAAGGAAGTAGAAATTAAAGAAAATTTAGGTAAAATAAAAAATTTATTATCTAATGTTAATTTAAAGATAAGTCTAAGTAAGCCCGCTTTAATTGAGAGAGAGTTTGAAAAATTTTTAAGGTCTAAAAGAGACATAGAAAATGATCAGGTTAAATTAAATTCGTGTCTTGATAATATAAATAATGAAAAACTTAAACTTGAAAGTCAAATTGAGATGATGGAACAAACTATATTAGATTGTGAAGTAGAGATTAAAGATAAACTTGATAATTTTACTTCTAGTTTTGTTAATTTTAAAAGATTAATTAAAGGTGTTCCTTTTGTTAAGGATCCTATTTTTTCACTTGATTCTTTAACTCCTAGTAAAAATAGTTTAGAGCATTTTATGAAGTTGAGATCCGATTTTACATTTCAAATTGAGGTTATCTCTAAGGAGATTAGTAAGTATGAGACAAATTTTTCAAGCTTGAAGGAGCTTAAAGCAGAACTTAATACACATGAGATTAATTTAGAGAATATTAAGAGTGAATTAAGTAGTGTAAATGAGCGTAATGATAAATTGGAAATTTTAAAAAAAGTTGTTACTACTTCTCCTAGTTTAAAGTATTATGTTCAGAGTTTTTTGATTGATGAAATTTTAAGTATATCAAATAAAAAGTATTTAAATATTATTCTGCCTGATTTTGAGCTTGAAATTGATACAAATAGTAAAGATTTTAATTTTCTAGTTAAAAGCAAAAAAGATGGAAATATGATTCGTAGTGTTAAAACTCTATCTGGTGGTGAGAAATTTCTTGTATCTTTGTCGCTTTCTCTAGCTCTCTCAGACATGATAAGAGATAGTGAGCTTAAAATAGAAGCATTTTTTCTTGATGAGGGATTTGGGAGTCTTGATGAGGATACTTTAAAAATGGTTATTCCAAAGATTTCTGATTTTCAGCGTGTTGATGGGCGTCAAATTGGTATAATATCTCATGTTTCTTATTTGAAGGAAGAGATTAAGACTCAGATAGTTATAAGTAAAATTTCAACAGTTTCTAAGATTACTATAGAGAGTTTTTAATTTTTTGTTGTATAATTACCTGGATATTTTAAAATAAGGAGATTTGTATGGAACGTTACATTTCAATTGATGTTGGAGGTACTAATACTAAATATTCTCTTGTAGATAGTTGCGGTAATTTTTTTGATAAACATGAAGTTAAATCAGGTACTACTTCTGATGAGCAAGTTGGTGTTTTAGTCGATGTAATTAATTCTTATAAAAGAAAAGAAAATATTAAAGGTGTTGCGATTTGCATGCCTGGGTTTGTTGATCCTAAGGGCATTGTAATTAGAGTGAATGCTATTAAAGGATTTACTCATTATCCTTTAAAAGAAAGGCTTGAAGCCTTAACAGGGGTAAATGTTGAGATTGAAAATGATGCTAATTGTGTGGCTTTAGCAGAAAAATTTAAAGGTAATGCTATTCATTTTGATGATTTTGTTGCGTTGACTCTTGGAACAGGCATTGGTGCTGGAATATTTATGAATGGGAAAAACTTTTGCGGGGATATTCTTTTATGTCTGGTGAAATTGGGTTTATGATAACCAGAGGGCTTGAAAATAATATTCCTTTTAATTGTAGATGGGAATCTATTGCTTCTGTTGCAGCCTTAAGGAGAAAGGTTGCTGAGCGTTTGGGAATGAAATTTGAAGAAGTTTCTGGAGAATATGTTTTTGAGCTTGCTGATAGTGGTAATATACATGCTAGAAATGAAATCGAACATTTTTTTGAAACTTTATCATTTGGAATTTTTAATTTAACTTTTATTTTAAATCCTGAAAAAATCTTAGTTGGAGGCGGAATAAGTTCACGACCGGATTTAATAAGTAAAATATATGATAAATTAGAAAATTTATGGTCTTTAGAATTGGCTCATATTTATAATAATGATATCAAGAAACTTGTTAGAGTTGAAACAACTAAATTTAATAATGATTCTGGTAAAATTGGAGCATTATATCATTATTTTGTTGAAAATCAATTGTTATGTAATTTAGGTGTTTAGATGATAAGAGAGGCATGTGTTTTTAATATATTGGAGGCTTTAAATGCTGTTAAGCTTGGTGCTGATAGAATCGAGCTTTGTGAAAATACGACTTGTGGAGGAACCACGCCTTCTTATGGCACCATAAAAGTTTTAAAGGAAAGGTTGGATATTCCTATTGTTGTTATGATTAGACCAAGATGTGGGAGTTTTGTGTATTCTAATTTAGAATTTCAGGCTATGAAGGAAGATATTGAGATTTGCAAGAGTCTTGGAGTGGAAGGTGTAGTTTTTGGGATTTTAAAGGATGATTATGAAATTGACATAGGTAGAACTAAAAACTTGCTAAGTTTATCTTACCCTTTAAAAGTTACCTTTCATAAAGCAGTTGATGAGACTTGTGATATTAGATCTTCTGTGGCTAATCTTTTAGATATTGGTGTTCATAGAATATTGACTTCAGGAGGAGGCTTTAAAGCGGAAGATTCACTTATGATACTTCAGGATTTAATATTGATGGCTGGAGAAAAATTAGAAATTGTTGTTGCAGGTAAGGTGAGTAAGGATAATGTTGATGCTATTGATACTATTCTAGGTGCGAAAGCTTATCATGGGAGGTTGATTGTTGGTAATTTAAATTCATCCTAAGCTTATCGTTTTGTATTGATTTAAGGTCAAATTAAGTGAATATCTTAATATAAGAAGGGATTCTTAAGGTAAAATTTAAATAAAAATTTGCACATACTGATTTTGTTTATATTAAGTATGAGATTGTATGTAATTGAAAGATAGTTGCTTTTGTAGGTTCTGTAAATTGAGTTTATATAAAAGACGGTCTTAAATTTATTTTATTAGTAGTATGGCCTATTTGATTTAGATGCTTGGGATTCTTTGTCTTTATTTAGTATTAAACTTGTTATAAATTCTTTGACTTTTATTTTGTTAACATTAAATTTAAGTTCTACGGTATTTTGATCTTTTATTCTAGTTTTTATAGGACTTGAGATTATTATTTTTGTCATGCTTGCTAATAGGATTGGTATTAGTTTCTTTGATAAAATAGATAGTATTGTTGGATTATCAGTATGTAAGTAAACTTGTAAGTTATAATCCTGGTCATTTTCACTGTTTGCAATGAATATTCCCTTGTTGAATGGAATATGATTTATTTTTTTTATGTTATTTGGCATTAGTTTAGCTATATCCTTTATCCAAAGGAATATTTCATTTTGGTCAAGTATGTCAATATATTTTGCTGTTAGTATGTTTTCACTTTTATGAGTTGTTTCTTTTTGGTTTATTAGAATTCCTTTTTTATTTTTAGTGGGAGTGATATATATATTTGAATTTTTTATCTTCCATTTTGGTTTTATAAATATGTTTCCATAGGATTCAAAATTTGAGTTATTTTGTATTCCCCAAAATATATTTTTGGGAAAATTTCCTGTTATTATTGCTGAGAAAGTTCCTGAGTCTTTTGTGTAACTTAAGTATAAATTACCAACAGTGTTAAGACCGATTTTGTATTTGAATTTGAGTTCATTGTAGATAAATCTGTTTTTAGATAGATTGATGTAAGCGTATATGTCTGATGATGGGTCTAACAACATAATTGAAGATGTGTTGTTCTTAGGTGCACAGTAATTTAAAGTTTCACATCCTATAAAAAGAATAGCCGTGAAAATTTTGATAATTAATTTGGCCATATTTTGATACCTATATTTATGAATATTTCGTCGTCAAGTTCTACTTTTGTTAATGCCTTTTCTTTATTAATTTCTATTTTAAGTGTTAAGGTTTCCGTTTTAATATAGCTTTCAAATTGATTTGTTATTTTCTTCAATATGTCACTGTTATCTATGTATAGTATTATTCTATCACTAACATTAAAATTATTTTCTTTTCTTAAATTTTGTACTTTTCTTATAAGTTCTCTTGAAAGTCCTTCTAAATATAATTCTTCTGTTATTAGTGCACTTAATCCAATTGTGATAGAGTCTTCATTTATTATTTTTAAATTTTCTCTTTCATGTTTTTCTAAGATTATATCTTTTAGCGTAATATCATATGTATTTTCATTGATTTTAATTATATGTTTATTACCGTTTATTATTTTTAATATATCTTCGTTTGTTAGTTTCATTATTTCTAATGATCCTGCTTTCATATTTACGCCAAGTTTACTTCCAAGTTCTTTGAAGTTTGCTTTTGCTTTGTAAGTTACAAGTTCTTCTTCATTGGATTTGATTTGTATTTCTTTTGCGTTAATTTCTTCAAGTATTATTTCTTTCATTTCATTTAGTATTTGTTGTTCTTTTTGATCCTTGGTCACAACATAGATTGTGCTTATGGGTTTCCGTATTTTGATATTATGCGATGCTCTTAGTGATCTTGCGATTGAAACAACTTTTCTTATAAAGTTCATTTTTTCTTCAAGATCTATGTTAATAAGCTTGTCAATTGCTTGTGGGTATTTGTTTAGGTGGATTGATTCTTTTTCATCTTTGGTCTTTAGATTTTGATAAATTTCTTCTGTTAGGAACGGGATAAATGGTGCAAGCATCAATATTAAGTTTTTTATTACATAATATAGTGTTTCATAGGCATCTATTTTATCATTATCATTCTCGGATTTCCAAAACCTTCTTCTTGATCTTCTGATATACCAATTATTTAGTTTGTCAATAAATGCAAGAAGTTCTTCTATTGATTTTGTTAAGTTATATTTATCTATTTCTTCATTTAATATTTTTTTTAGACTTTCGACTTCGCTAACTATCCATTTATCAAGGATATTAGTTTTGTGTAGATTTATGTTATTGTTAGGTTCAAATTTATCAATTATTGCATAAGTTATGAAAAATGAGTAAGCATTCCAGATAGGGATTATAATATTTTTTAAAACATCTTTAACTCCATCATCACTGTACTTTAAATCATCGCCTCTTATCACGGGACTCATTACTAGGTAAAGTCTTAAAGCATCAGCTCCAAATGTGTTTATTACTTCCATTGGATCTGTGTAATTTCTAAGTGATTTTGACATTTTTCTTCCATCACTAGATAATACTAATCCATTAACTATTACATTTTTAAACGCTGTGTTTTCAAAAAGTGCAGTTCCTAGGATTGTTAATGTATAAAACCATCCTCTTGTTTGATCTAGACCTTCTGCAATGAAATCAGCAGGAAAAATATTATGGAAGTTGTCTTTGTCTTTAAATGGATAATGCTTGCTTGCGTAGGGCATAGAACCAGATTCAAACCAGCAGTCTAAGACTTCACTTGTTCGAACATATACACCACCGTATTCACTTGGCCAAGTAATTTTATCAACTTTATCTTTATGTAAGTCATTCACTTTTTGTCCTGAAAGTCTCTCAAGTTCTTCTTTAGATCCTATACATATTTTGTTTCCTGTCTTTGAACATATCCAAACTGGTATTGGATTTCCCCAAAATCTGTTTCTGCTTATTGCCCAATCTCGTGCATTTTCTAGCCATTTGCCAAATCGTCCTTTTTTTAAGTGTGAAGGCATCCAGTTTATTTGCTCGTTTGATTTTATGAGCTTTTCTTTTATTATTTCAATATTGACAAACCATGAGCTTATGGGTCTGTAAATTAGAGGTGAATTTGTTCTGTAGCAAAATGGATATCTGTGTAAAAAGTTTTCTCGTTTGAATAAAAGGTTCATTGATTTTAGTTTTTCTATTATTTTATTATCTGCATTTTTAACAAATAGTCCTTCAAAATCTTTTACTTCGTTTGTAAATCTGCATTCAGCATCTATAGGTGTGATCATGTCGGTTTTTGTATTATTTTTGAGTATGTTATAGTCTTCTTCTCCAAAGGGTGCGATATGTACTATTCCTGTTCCATCATCAGTTGTGACATATTCTGCTGTATGAATCTTGAAAGCCCCTTTATCCCGTTGGTTTAGGAAATAGTTAAATATGGGTTCATATTCTATTCCTTTAATATACTCACCTTTAAATTGTTCTATTACTGTATATGCTTTTTCATCTTTATAATAGTGATTTAACCTTTTTGTGCCGATTATGAATGTTTCATCTTTTTCCTTATCAAATATTTTAGAGTAATCTATATCTTTGCCAACAGCAATTCCAAGATTTGTAGGTAGTGTCCAAGGAGTTGTTGTCCATGCGAGTAAGTATTCATTTTTATCTTTAATTTTAAATTTTATAGTTAGTGATGGGTCATGAATTTCCTTATATTCACCGAGATTAACCTCAAAGTTTGAAAGAGGAGTTGCAAGTTTCGGAGAATATGGTAGTACATAGTAGCTTTCATAAATTAAGCCTTTATTATAAAGTGTTTGGAATACCCACCATACAGATTCCATAAAGGTTGTATCCATTGTTTTGTAATTGTTTTCAAAGTCGATCCATCTGCCTAATCTTGAAATTGTTTTTTGCCATTCTTTTGTGTATCTAAGAACTATCTTTCTACATTCTTCGTTAAATTTATCAATTCCATATTTTTCTATTTCGTATCTTCCAGAGATTTTTAAGGATTTTTCTACTTCATATTCTACGGGTAAACCATGAGTATCCCATCCAAAATATCTCTTAACCTGTTTGCCTTTCATTGTTTTATATCTTGGAATGATATCTTTAATTGTATTTGGAACGAAGTGTCCAAAATGTGGGAGTCCTGTTGCAAATGGGGGTCCATCATAGAATGTAAATTCTTCACAACCTTCTCTTTGTTGTATTGATTTTTCAAAAATTTTATTATCATTCCAAAATTTTAATATTTTCTCTTCTATCTTAGGGAAATTTACTTTGCTTTCTACTTTCTTGAACATAAGATTTCCTTTTGTTTAATTTTTATATTATTTTGGTCTAAATATATTTTTATTAAATTAATATTGGGATTTTTGAATATTTGATTGATAATTTTTTCTTCTATTTGTTCTTTTATTGCATTTAAAACGCTTCTTGCTCCGGAATTTTTATCATAATATTTGCTGATTATATGATTTTTAAGATTATCATCAATCTCTATTTGAATATTTTTTAGCCTAAATTTTTTAGTAAGTTCTTTGCAATAGTTGTTATAAATTAAGCTGAGATCTTCTTCTTTTAAGATATTAAGAATTATTTTTTTTTGTATTTTGTCTAATAGTGATGATTTGAATCTTGTCTTAAGCTCATTGTTGATTTCGTTTTTGATATTTATATTATTGTCTGTTTTATTAAATCCAATACTTCCCTTTCCAAGTAGTGTTTTGGTGCCAATAGATGTACTTAAAACAATAATGGTATTTTTAAAGGATATTTTGTCTTCTTTACTAGTAATTAACTCTCCCTGCTCAAGTATTTGTTCTATAATAGTAAGCACAGAATTATGAGCATGTTCGATGTTTTCAAATATAATAAAGGCTCTAGGATTATGTTTTAATCTGTTTGTTAAAATACCACCGTCAGCATAGCCTGTATATCCTGGATTCGTTCCTATTAATTTTGATATGGAGGTTTCTTCTCTATAGTCTGACATGTCTAGCTTTAGTGTTGAGTTTTGATCCTCAATAATGATGCTTGATATTGTTTTTGCTATCATTGTTTTTCCGCTCCCGCTTGAACCTATGAGCAATATTGATGTTAAAGGTTGCGTATTATTATTGATTTCGAGCTTTGTTTTGACCATTTCTATAATTATTTCATTTATGGCACATTCTTGCCCAATTATTTTTTCTTTTATGTGTATTGCTTCTGTTTTAAGCGTATCAATTTCTTCTTTGATGTTAGATTTTATCTTAATATTTAATAGTTCATCTGTTGCGCTTTTAATATCTTCTACATTGATTATTTTTTTATTTGTTTCTTTTTGCTTTTTTTGAGCTCCGGCAATATCAATTAGATCAATTGCTTTATCGGGAAATCTTTTGTTAATTAGATATTGTGATGATATCTTGATGACATTTTCTATGGCTTCTTTTTCATAAGTGACACCATGATAATCTTCAAAGTTTTTTATTATGTTATTGATTATATTGAGAGTTTCTTTTTCATCAGGTTCTTTGATAGATATTGTTTGAAATCTTCTAGTAAATGCCTTATCTTTAGAAATATGTTTTCTATATTCATCATAAGTTGTTGCACCTATGATTTGTATTGCAGAACGAGACAAAACGGGTTTTAAAATATTTGCTGCGTCAATAGAGCCTTCAGAGTTTCCAGCTCCTATTAGAGTGTGTATTTCATCAATAAATATTATTATGTTTTTATTGTTTTTAATGAATTTAATTATGTTGTTTAATCTTTCTTCGAATTCGCCTCTATATTTTGTTCCTGAGACTAAATCGGAAGTGTCGATTTGTAGTATTACTTTGTTTTGTAGTTGATTTTTTATTTCTTTATTTGCAATTTTGATGGCAAGGCCTTCAACAATTGCTGTTTTGCCAACGCCAGGTTCTCCTATTAAAATTGTGCTATTTTTATTTCGTCTCTCAAGTATGTTTATTAGTGATTGAATTTCTTTTTCACGACCGATTAGAGGATTGAGTTTTTTTTCTTTTGCAAGTATTGTCAAGTTTTTAACGTATTTATCAATTTCAAAATAGTCATTTGTAAGTCTTATTTCATCTTCAAATTCTTTATATGTTTCAATTAACCTTATTTTGTCTATACTTGCTATCATATTTTCTTCATTAAAGTTGAAGCTTAATTTATTAAGTTTATATTTCTTGAGAAGTTTTTTCGTTTTTAAGATTTGATAAAAAATCTCTTTTATGCCTATTGAGGTTTTAGACTTAAATTCTTTTTTTGTTTGTTCAATAAGAATAAAAATTTCTCTGTTTATCTTTGGAATTATAATTTCATTAGTACCAATTAAAACTTTTTCTAACTTTTCTATTTCACATAATGTATCTTGTTTAATATTTTTTAAAGTTTTGGTATCTATTTTTTTTATCTCAGATTTTTTTGGACAAACTAATATAGACATTAATAAATGCCAAATTGAAACTTCTCTATTTTTATTTTTTCTAGCAACTTCTCTAGCGGCTACTTCAACTAAATTTATTAGGTTCTCTGCTATCTTAATACTTTTCTATCTCCATTTTTATACTGTTTATTATATCAAAAATATTGTTTTTTTGTTCGTATCTTGAATATATGGATACGTAAAATTTAATCTTTGACTCTGTTCCAGATGGCCTAATGATTATTTTTATTTCGTTTTCTAATAAAAATTTTATTGCATTTGTAGTATGTTTGTATTTTGTTATTTTATATACATTGCCATTCATATCGGTTTCTGTTAATTGTTTGAAGTCTAATTTTTTGATTATGTTAATTCCTGCAAAATTTTTTTTAATTTCGTTCCTAAATTTTGACATTAATTCTTCTCTTAAAAACTCCCCATTACTTCCTTGAAAACTTTTATTAATTATAAAGTCTTCATAATATCCAAATTCTTTGTACATTTCTTGAAGATATTTTCCTATTGTTATTTGATTCTTTTTTAATGTTAACATTAAGTCACAAAATCCTTTTATGGCTGAAAATGCGTCTTTATCTCTAGTTCCAGTTCCAATTAAGTATCCATAACTTTCTTCACATCCAAAAATAAATTTTTGATTTGGTTCTTTTGTTTTTATCTCATCTATTAAGTGCCCTATCCATTTAAATCCTGTATATGTTCTATATAATGTTGAGTTATATTTTTTTGCTATCTTATTTAGCATTGGTGTTGTAGTGAAAGAAGCTATAACAAATACATTTTTAGGATTCTTTTCTCTAGATAATAAGTAATTCATTAAAATGCATGCAATTTGATTGCCGTTTAGAGTTTTCCATTTTTTACCCTCATTAAAGGCTATACCCATCCTATCAGCATCTGGGTCGGTTGCAAATGCAATATCACAGTTTTCTTTTTTTGCAAGTTCTATTACTTTAGACATGGTAGTATGTTCTTCAGGATTAGGATAATTGACTGTCGGAAATTCTGGGTCAGGGATTATTTGACTTGGTTCAATTAAAAGTTCTACTTTACTGCCTTTAAATAATTCCTTTATTATTGTTCCTCCTGTCCCGTGCAAAGGAGTATATGCTATTTTTAAATTTATGTTTTTGCTTTTTTTATTGAAATCAGGAAATTCTTCATTTATTTTTTCTATGTATGCTATATCAATCTCATCATTAAGTTCAATTATTGTTTGCTTATTTATACCTTCTTTTTTTATAAGTGTATTTTTAATATTAGATACTTTTTTGATTTCTGATATTATTTGTGTATCATGAGGAGGTATTATTTGAGCACCCCCTTTCCAATATACTTTATATCCATTGTATTCTTTTGTATTATGACTTGCTGTTATCATTATTCCAAGATCGCAATCTAATTTTCTAACTGTATATGATAACTGGGGTGTTGATCTTAGATTCTTGTATATATAAACTTTAAGGCCATTTGATGCAAAAATTTCGGCAGCGTCATATGCAAAGTTTTTTGAGAAGTATCTTGAATCATAACTTATTATAACTTTAGGATTTGGTGTGATTTCAAGGATGTAATTGGCAATTCCTTGGCTTGTTTTTGTAATATTGTAGGTATTGATATAGTATGTTCCAGCTCCAATGATACCTCTCATTCCAGCAGTGCCAAATTCTAGTTCTTTATAAAATCTATTGTACAGTTCTCTCTCATTATTTTCATTAAGTAATCTTATCGCTTCATCTTTAAAATATTTGTTTTTTTCAAGTTGAATGTATTTTTCTACTTTTTTTTTAAGTTTATTATTTTTCATACTATTTTCCTTTATTTTATTATTTGAGAATCTATAATATAAATTATAGAGTAATAAAGTATTAAGTGTAGAATTAGTTATTATATTTTGAGTTACAATTTTTTTATTTGAGGTTTTCATGCAATTTTGTTTAAGGTCTGATTATTTTCCTGCTGGTGATCAATCAAAAGCAATTAGAGAAATTGAGGAATCTATTTTACTTGATAATAAATATCAGACTTTAAAGGGTGTTACAGGTAGCGGTAAAACTTTTACAATGGCTAATATTATTAGGAATTTAGAGAAACCTGCTTTGATAATTAGTCATAATAAAACTTTAGCTGCACAGCTTTATAGGGAATTTAAGGACTTTTTTCCAGATAATGCAGTTGAGTATTTTGTTTCTTATTATGATTATTATCAGCCTGAATCTTATCTTCCATCAAAAGATTTATATATAGAAAAGGAAGCCTCTATTAATGAAGATATTCAAATAAAGAGGATAAGGACAATAACATCTCTTTCTAGGAGGCGAGATGTTATTGTTGTTGCTACAGTTTCTTCGATTTATGCATTAGGTTCTCCAAAATTTTTTAAGAATGCTGCACATGTTTTTTTTGTAGGGCAAAAGATTTCTATTAAAGAGATAGCAGATATTTTTGTTAAGCTTCAGTATGAAAGGACGCTTATGAATCTTGAACATGATAAGTTTTCTATTAAAGGTGATGTTATTGAAGTATGGCCTAGTAATGAGCATGGTGATTTTGCATATAAAATTTATTTAGATTTTGATGAGATTGTTAGGATAAACAGGATTAGTCCACTTACAAAAAAGGTATTGGGATCTACTGATGAATTTACTTTTTTTGCTAAGTCTTATTTTGTTATTCCTTATGAAAATATATTGGATGCTCTTCCTAAAATACAAGTTGATTTAGAAACACAATATCATTCTTTGAAAGAAAATGGTAAGTTTGTTGAGGCTGAAAGACTTAATCAGAGAGTAAAATATGATATTGAAATGTTAAGAGAGACTGGATCTTGTCAGGGCATAGAAAATTATTCTAAATACTTTAGTGATAGCGAGATGGATAGACCCTATTGTCTTTTTGATTTTTTTCCCAAAGATTATTTGTTATTTATTGATGAATCTCATGTTACTTTGCCTCAGTTTAGAGGAATGTATAATGGAGATTATTCAAGAAAATTAAATCTTATAAATTTTGGATTTAGACTTCCATCAGCACTTGCAAATAGACCTCTTAAATATCATGAATTTGAATCTTTGATTAATCAGGTTGTTTTTATTTCAGCAACTCCTGGCCTTGAAGAGTGTGAAAAGAGTAGTGTTATTGCTGAACAAATAATACGTCCAACGGGTTTGATTGATCCAGAAATTATTCTTAGAGTTTCAGATGGGCAGATGGAAGATCTTTATAATGAAATTCAAAAAAGAGTGGCTTTAAATGAAAAAGTTTTAATTACAACTTTGACAAAAAAAATGGCTGAGGATTTAACAGATTATTTATTAAGTCTTGATATAAAGGCTAGATATTTGCATGCAGAGTTTAATGCTATTGAGAGAGTAGATATTATTACATCTCTTAGAAAATCAGAAATTGATGTTATTGTGGGTATTAATTTATTAAGGGAAGGTTTAGATATTCCCGAGGTTTCTCTTGTTATCATACTGGATGCTGATAAAGTAGGATTTTTAAGATCTACTGCTTCTTTGATCCAAATGATTGGTAGAGCTGCTAGAAACTCAAATGGTTGTGTTATAATGTACTACGATCACGTAAGTTGCGCAATGAGAGAGGCTATTGACGAAACTAATAGAAGACGGAATATTCAAATTGAATACAATAAAAAAAATAATATTATTCCAAGGACTATTATTAAAAAAGTACAAAATATTTTAGAAAAAGAATTAAAAAATGAAACCTTTGATTATGACATTAGAAAAATTATTTCTGATGACAAATTATCTAAAAAGGATCTTATCATTAAGCTTAAGTTTAAACTTGAAGAGGCAGTTTGTGATGAAAGATTTGAGGATGCTATCTTTTTGCGAGATAAAATAAGAGAGCTTGTTAAGTAAGGGGTGAAAATTTTAAAGACGAGGAGTTTATGTCTTGAGAGAAAAAATTACTGTCAGAGGTGCAAGAGAGCATAATTTAAAAAATGTTAATGTTGATATTCCAAGGAATAGTTTGGTAGTGATATCTGGAAAGAGTGGTTCTGGTAAGTCCTCTTTGGCTTTTGATACAATTTTTGTAGAAGGGCAAAGAAGATATATGGAGTCTGTGTCATCTTATGCAAGGCAGTTTTTGGGAGTAATGAAAAAGCCTAATGTTGAGTATATAGGCGGACTCTCTCCTGCTATTTCAATTGAGCAGAGGACAATAAGCAGTAATCCAAGATCAACTGTTGGTACAATTACTGAAATTTATGATTATTATAGATTGCTATTTGCTAAAATTGGTAAGCCATATTGTCCAAATGATGGAAGTTTAATAGAAGAACAATCTTTAGATAATATAATTAATGTTATTTTAAGTTATGCTGAAGGGTCTAAAGTTATATTATTTGCGCCTGTTGTTATGGGTTCAAAGGGTGCTCATAAAAAAGAGCTTGAAAAGATATTAAATCAAGGGTTTAGTAGGGTAAGAGTAGATTCTCAAGATTATTTGATAGAAGATGCTGTTAGTTTGAGCTTAGATAAAAATAAGAAACATAATATTGAAGTTATAGTAGACAGAATAAAATTGAGTAGTAATGTAAGAATTAGACTTTCAGAATCTATTGAGACTGCTTTATCGATTTCTAATGGGTATTTACGTGTAGAAATTGAAAATGATTTAGAAAAAATAGATAAAATTTTTACAGAACATAATAGTTGTTCTTTGTGTGGTTTTTCTCTTCCTGTCATAGAACCAAGACTTTTTTCATTTAATAGTCCATTTGGAGCTTGTCGTGAATGTTCGGGTCTTGGCATTACACTTGATTTTGATTTTGAGAAGATTTGTCCTAATGTGAAGCTTTCTTTTAATGATGATGCATTTATTACTTTTAAACCCAATTCGTCTTGGGCTTTATCAATTTTTAAGGGGCTTGCTAAGCATTATGGTTTTAGTTTAGATACTCCCATAAAAGATATTTCTGAAGATATTCTTAAAAAAATTTTGTATGGAGCCAATGAAAAGATAGATTTTATCTATAAATCTAAAGAAATGGAGAGTAAAGAAATAAAAGGTGGTTTTTATTATTCTAAGGAATTTGAGGGCCTTATTCCTCTTTTAAAGAGGCGTTATCTTGCAACTGAATCTGAGAGTGCTAGATCATTTTATGAGAGTTTAATGTCTCGCAGAACTTGCAATGCTTGCAAAGGTAAGCGATTAAGTCTTGGGGCTTTGTCTGTTAAGTTGTGCGGCAAAGATATTCAAGAACTTAGTGATCTTTCTGTTATAGATTCTTATTCTTTTTTTGATAAGATTGAGCTCGATGAGCTTGATGTTAAAATTTCTAGAGAAATTTTAAAAGAAATTAAAAGTAGGCTTAAATTTTTGATTGATGTTGGACTTTCTTATTTATATTTAAATAGGATGTCTGGAACTCTTTCAGGGGGTGAGGCTCAACGAATTAGGCTTGCTACTCAAATAGGATCGGCTCTTGCTGGAGTTCTTTATGTACTTGATGAGCCTAGTATTGGATTACATCAAAGGGATAATGAAAAATTAATAAGTACCCTTGTTAATTTGAAAGAACTTGGTAATACGGTAATTGTTGTAGAGCATGATGAGCAGACTTTGCGTACCGCTGATTATATTATTGATGTTGGACCTGGAGCTGGGATTTATGGTGGAGAGATAGTTGCTAAGGGAACTTTATCTGATATTTTAAATAATGACCATAGTGTGACTGGCAAGTATTTAAGCGGTCAACTTAAAATAGAAGTTCCAAAAATAAGACGTAAAGTAGGAAAAGCTGAAATTGTACTCTTGAATGCTAGTAAAAATAATTTAAAAAATATTAATGTGCGTATTCCTTTGGGAGTTTTTACTGTAATAACGGGAGTTTCTGGTAGTGGAAAGAGTACTCTTCTTAATGATATATTATATCCTGCTCTTGATAGTAGGTTAAAGTCAAATACAAGTTATTTTGATGGTTTTGGAGATGTCATTGGGTATGAGCAAATTGATAAAGTTATTCAAGTAAATCAAAAACCAATAGGTAAAACACCAAGATCAAATCCTGCAACTTATGTTGGATTTTTTACAGAGATTAGGGAACTTTTTGCAAGGCTTCCAGAGTCTAGAGCAAGAGGATTTAAGGCTGGTAGATTTTCTTTTAATGTTAAGGGTGGGCGTTGTGAAAAATGTCAAGGTGATGGATATTTGAATATTCAGATGCATTTTTTGCCTGATGTTTTTGTTCCCTGTGATTTGTGTAAGGGAAAAAAATTTAATGAGGAAACTTTGGAGATTAGGTATAAGGGAAAGAATATTTATGATGTTTTAGAAATGAGTGTCCTTGAGGCTAAAAGTTTTTTTGAAAATATTCCAAAGGTTAATCATTATTTAGAGATTTTAAAAGAAGTGGGGCTTGAATATATTAAATTAGGTCAAGCATCAACAACCCTTTCAGGAGGAGAATCTCAGCGGATCAAATTGGCTTTTGAGCTTGGAAAAAAGAGTACAGGAAAGACTTTTTATATTATTGATGAGCCAACAACAGGTTTGCATTTTGATGATATAAGAAAATTGTTAGAGGTATTGCAATTGCTTGTTCAAAATGGAAACACTGTAGTCCTTATAGAGCATAATTTAGATGTAATTAAACAGGCAGATTATATAATAGACTTAGGTCCTGAGGGTGGAGTATCTGGAGGAAATATTGTTGTATCTGGAACTCCTGAAGAGGTTTCAAAATGCAAAAGTTCCTATACGGGAATGTTTTTAAAAGATCTTTTGTAATATTATTTTTGGTAAATATTTTTAATTGTTTTATCTTGTTTGCTCAAAATGTTAATGATAAGAAAAGTTTAAAAGATAAAAAAAATCTAACTTTAATGCAAAAAGCTAATTTGAAAGAACTTGAACTTTCTAGTGATGAAGATTTGAAAAAATGGGCATTAAGAGAAGGTATTGAAGAGAGAGATATTCCTAAGATAAAGTTATTACTTTTGGAAAAATTTGGTATATCCCCTGAACTTTTTTCAAAAGCTAGCAAAGATATAGGCAGATATAAAATAATCATTGAGAGTACAGATAATCTTGAAAATTTTACTTATGAGATTACAGGGGATGAAACTATCATATTTAAAGGGAAAGTAAATCTTATTATTGAAGACGTTAAAGATAATAAAAAGCATAACATTAAGGGTGATAAAATTATTTTTAATAAAAATTCCAAGAAGCTTTTTTCTAGTGGAAATGTCGAATATAAATTTGATTTAAGTAGTGATGAGAAGTTATATTTTTATGGCGGTGAATTATTTATTGATTTTGATTCTCAGAATTTTCTTCTTAAAAATGGAACTGTTCAAAAAAAAATGAATAAAAATTTAATTGACCATATTGTTTCATTTGGGGGCAAAGTTTTAAGGAGATTGGATAATGATTCAAACATTTTAGAAGAGGCTTTTATTACAACTAGTAAGATTCCAGAACCTTATTATTCTATTAGAGCCTCTAAGATATGGATTTTGCCATCTGGGGACCTTGGTATTTTAAATGCTGCGTTTTATATAGGAAGAGTACCTATATTCTATATCCCATTCTTTTTTAGACCAGGTGATAGTTTATTTTTTAATCCGTCTTTAGGATATTCTTCAAGGAAAGGTCTTACTCTTTTTAATACTGTATATTTACTGGGTAAAAAATCTGCTAATATTGATGAAGTTTCTTTTTTAGATTTTGATTTTCATTCAGTATACAATTCAGATAAAAAATCTTATATTAAAAATGGTTATTTAACTTATTTCTTTGCAGAAGATATTGTCTCTAAAGTTAATCAAGACCATGTTAAATTGATTTTTGATATTTATTCTAATTTGGGGTTTTATTCAGGTATTGATTTTAATTTAGGTGATACTTTAGATCTTTTTAAAACTTTTGAAGGTAGTTTTGGTATAGGCTTGACAAGAACTCTCTATAAGCATAATATCTCTGGTGACTATCGCCCTTTTAAGGGTAATAATATCAATTACTCCCTTTTTAGTTTTGATAATATAAATAAGGGTGACATATTTGGATTTGAGGTTCCCTTTAGGTATTTGCTTAAATCTAAGTCTGAATTTTTAATTAGTGATGTGCTTTTTTCATTGATTTTTGAGCATTATTCAGATCCTTATGTGATGATTGACTTTAAAGATAGATTAGAGAGTGCAACATTTTTTTCAATTTTAAGTCCTTTAAAAGATTCATCAGAGACAGAAAAGATGATAAAGACATTCGATTGGAATTTATCTTCTTTTTATAATCGAACTTTTGATAATAATGCCCTTATTGATTATAGATTAAATAATCTTGGATTTACTTTTAAATTAGCCAATTATGAGAATATTTTTGGTAAAAATCCTAAAAGCATTGAAGATCCAACTAGAAAATGGTTTTATTTAGAGAGAATTCATCTGCCTTATATCGACTTAAATTTTCAGAAAGAGCTTTATAATAACAGTTGGACTTCTCTTTCTAATTTTAAGGGTGAAGAAATAATTATGGTACCCAAAGTTAAAAATATTGAAGATAATGTTGAGAATGACAAAGATAAAAGTAATGCCAAGAAACTTGAGGAAAAAAAAGATTTAACCAAAGATTTTTATTTATCTCCCAACCCAATTATTTCTAATAATCTGAGTAAGCAAGATTCTTTTTATATAAGATTGGGAATAAATCCTTATTTTAAAAATAATATATTTTTTGATAATTCTAAATTTAAGTCTCCCCAGGAGTTTAAATATGATGTAGAGACCTATTTGTTTGAGATTAAAAATAAAATAGATTTAAAATTTCATGCTGATTTTTATAATCGGCTTGTTACTTTTGAAGATATTTTGTATCTTAATACTATTGAGTATAATCCTTTAGATAAAGATTATAATTTAGTCGATAAAGACAAGAAGAGCGAACATTCACTTATTAATAAAATAAATTTGGATTTATTTCCTTTTATGCTGTATCCTGCTTTTTCTCGGAGTAGTATTAAGTTTGAGAACAAAATTACCCTTTATTCATTTGATAAAAAGTATGATAGAGATTCTAAAATGTTGAATGGCAAGAGCAATACCATTTTTTTGAAAAGTCCTGAGACTTTGCATCAAGAATTGAGTTTTGGCTTGATTTATGACTATAGATTTTTTACTACTAGTCTTTCAGGTGTGCTGAAAAATACTTTTGAAAATATATATGCTTCTTCTAATTTTAAGTTTGCGATGGAATTTCCTTATTTGTTACAAGAAGTAGGTATTGGAATTAAATATGAGAAGAAATTTAAGGAAAACGAGAAGAAATCTGTTTTTAAAAATACTTCTGTTAATTTAAAACCTTTAAAACCCATTTCCCCTTATAAGAATTTAGAGATGTATCCTGCTTTGTATTATAAGATAGAACCAAGATATTTAGATTATTTAAAGCTTATCTTTCTTGTTGCTTATGATCCTTTGATTAATGGAGTATCTGAACTTTCGTTTAAGTTTAGTGCTTATGATTTTAGATCTGAATTTGCTATGAAAAATGATTTTGAGTATAAATATGATAAATTGATTAGCGATTTTGCAAAGGTAGGAGATACAACTAAGTTTATTCCGTATTCTTTAAGTTTTCAATATAAAAAAGATTTATATGATTTTAAGTTTTTTGATGAAAAATTAAAAATTGGACTGGGAACAGATGTTGGATGGAAAATGAATTTGCAAAAATTTGTTGATAATGAATTTTGGCTTGAGTTTATTTTTAAGTTTAGGTATACTAAATTTTTTGAGTTGAATTTTTCAACTCGTTCTATTAATACTAAAACTTTTAGATATTTTGGAGGATATATGGAACAGGTTGATCTTGAAACGGTTAATCTGTTTGCGGATCTGTTTAAGTCATTTAATTTCTTTAATATTCAGGATAGAAAGAATTCATTATTTAAAATCAAAAAAATTAGTACGAGCTTTAAATTTAATTTTTATGATTGGCAATTTGTCGGGGACTATAGTTTAAGTTCAGATATTTTGAAGGATGGTAGTGGTAGGTATTCTTATATTTGGAGAAATAATTTTTCAATTTATATTTCTTGGAATTTCTTTGAACCTGTTAAATCATCGTTGGAAAGTAATGCAAATACTAAGTATGAATTTTTAATTAACCGTAAATCTAAGAAATAAATAGTAACTATCTGATTATCTATTTAAAATAATTTTTTTATAAATTTAAACTTTTTTACATTTTTGGGATTTTTGATATTACACTGTCAATAGTTTGGTTTGAGTTAATGTTAATTTTTGTTATGCTCACTTTTAAAGTAGCTGTATATTTGATTTTGTTGAATATCTGCTTTTATATTTTGAGTTGTTATTGATTTAGATCTTAGTGTTTTGCTTTATATAAATGTTATTTTACCTTTTATGGAATCCAAGATCCGCAATATTGTTGTCTCCTGATATCAATAATACCGTTCCTCCTTTTTCTTCAAAAGTATGTCTTAATTTGGTCACATTTTGAATTAATTTGATGCTATTTTTGTTTAAGTTTTTATTGTAAAATCCTTTAGACCAATAATCAATTACTAGTTTGCTATCTCCAAATATGTTTTTTGTGTTTTCTTGTAATGCTATTTTGAGTGCAATATACAATCCTAAAAGTTCGCCATAATTGTTGCTAATTCCATCAAAATTTTTAACGTAGTAATTATTATGATCATTAATTAGACTTTGATCCATTACTTTGTTTAGTATAGATACTCCTTTTTCATTAACAACTCTAATTTCTACTCCTTTGCCTCTTCCAGTTCCAGAGTCAAAGTATATTCCTGTTGGGTAAATATCGTTCTTTCCATCTCTTGAGAGCCAATTTTTTGCTTCTTCTTTTGTTTTGAAGCTCTTTATTTTATTTTTTTGTCCTATAATTTTGTTTTTGCATTCTTCCCAAGATGTAAAGATCATTTTTTCATTTTTGTCGTTTAATATGCATGCGTAGTATTTTTTCATGTTGAATCAACTCCCTAAACACCAAGAATTAATTATATTGCAAGCTTTGCCAAACTTTTTTTCTTTTGAATTTTTTATTTCTATTAAATCTTTTATTTCTCTATTATACCCAATAAATTTTTCTTTAAGAGTTGGTTTGATAACTCTTTTTGGTAACATACTGGGAAATATTCCTGATATTGTGTATGACATATAAAAATCGTAAGCAGCTGCGTTTATATCCCCAGGAGTCACTATACCAGATACTTCATAATTTCTTGAAACATCAAGACCAGCTATTCTGTATGTTCTGTCAACTATTAATGAACAATAAGTTTTATGGTGGATCTCTTCAAGATTAATTGAGTCAGTCCACATATTAGAAGATAACAGGGGTACCATATATCCAAAATTATTGTCAATATATCTGTTTTTAGCAAAATTTATTGCTTTTTGGATAGTTCTTTTATCTGTTATAGGTGAAAATATTTTTAGTATCCTTGATTGTATATATGTTGTGAGTTTTTCATAGCCTGAACCTTGAACAGATGCTGTTTCAAATTTGATTTGATTGCTTGTGATTACTGATTTTATATCGAAACTATCTTCTCCTTTAAATACAATTTTTTTTGTATTGTCATATTTATCAGCGTCAAATATTCCTGTGTGTTGCCAAAAGTAGAAAAAGTCAGTCCAATCTATTTTTGGTTTTATTAGCAGTATGTCTCCATTTGATAAAATGGATCTTAGTTTTTGCGGTGTTATTTCTATTCCTGTTTCTGGATCTATGATATTAGGGATTAAGTTATAATTATTTGTTGAGTTTAATTTTTGTTGTGATTTTGTTGAATAGTATGAATGGTTGTATTCATCAGCAATTGTTTGTTTTTGCAGTATTTCTGTTATTTTGTTATTTTCAATTTGTAAATGAAGCATAAATCTCTTGAAATATTTTTTGTCATTAATTTTTAATAATTGATTTGCTATTATGTGAGGAGATATGTATTCTATTCCGTTTATTATGTCTTTATTGACAGCATAATTGGTTATGCTGTCTTGAGGAAAAAAAGAGTTAATGTTTTCAATGGGTATATATCCCATATTTTTTTCGTAAAATATTTGTTCTAATGATGCTAAAATTTCCTTGTCTAAATACATTTGTGCTTCTGTTAGCTCTGTAAACTTTTTATTAGGTGAATTTGGTTCAATTTCATCAGATTTTTTTCTAAAACTTGTATCAACTTTAATGATTAAATATCCGTTTACATTGCTTTGTTCAATAAATTTTTTCCATTCTTGTGAATTATTTAGGTGCCTTTGATAGGCCATTAGATAGTTTTGTATTTCTTCTATTTTTTGGGGACTTATTTTTAAATCTATTGCTAATATTTTTAATAAGTTGGGAGATCTTGTATGCTTTAATATTGTGTCTATTAGATGTAATGGTATGTGATATGTAGTATATGTCATATTAGTTACTAAGGCAGGATTAGGTGGATAGTGATGGGTTAACAGGATAGTATTTGAAGTGTAATTTTTTTGATCACTTTTGCTAAATAAAGAACACGAACATATTAAGTAGAGACTTATGAAATTGAATATATATGTAATATATGTAAGATATTGCATATCAATATTTTATCATATTTATTGAAGTATTAAGCTTGTTTGTTTTTTTTATAAGTTTTAATTATGTTGATTTTTCGTCTTTTAAGTTTTAATATATTAACTAATTATAATAAATTAAAATTTATAAAACTTTTTATAAAAATAGAGGTTTTTGTTATGCAGTATTTAAAACCAATAAATGTATTTTCAGAAATAGGTCGTTTAAAGAGAGTGTTGCTACATAGACCAGGGGAAGAATTGGAAAATCTAACTCCTTCAATAATGCAAAGGTTATTGTTTGATGATATTCCTTATCTTGAAGTGGCAAGGCAAGAACACGATGCTTTTGCAGATATTTTAAGAAATAATGGAGTTGAAGTTGTCTATATTGAGGATTTAATTAGTGAAACTATTTCTCAGTGTGATAGTGTCAAAGAGCAATTTATATCACAATTTATTCTTGAAGCAGGGATCAGGACTGAGAATAAAACTCGAGCTTTGAATGATTATTTTTATAATATGTCTGTTAGTGACATGATTTCAAAGATGATAGCTGGGGTTACAAGGGATGATCTTAAAAATTATAAATCTGATTCTCTAAACTCTTTAGTAAACAGTGAATATCCTTTAATTATTGATCCTATGCCCAATATACTCTTTACAAGGGATCCTTTTGCGAGTATTGGTCATGGTGTAACAATAAATAAGATGCAAACTAGGGCTAGACATAGGGAAACAATATTTGCAGAGTATATTTTTAAATACCATCCTATTTATAAAGACAGTGTTCCTATATGGTATACTAGAGATGAAGATACTACGTTGGAAGGTGGAGATGAGTTAGTTTTAAGTCGTGATGTTTTGGCTATTGGTGTTTCTGAGAGAACCGAATCTGAATCTGTTGAAAAAGTAGCTCGCAAACTTTTTCAACAAAAAACATCTTTTAGTACTATTTTAGCTTTTCAAATCCCACAAAATAGGGCTTATATGCATTTAGATACGGTTTTTACTCAAATAGATCATACTACTTTTACAAGTTTTACTAGTGAAGATATGAAATTTACCATTTATGCTTTGACTTATGATTTGGGTTTTGACAATATTAAAGTTAAAAGTGAAAAGGCTAAATTGGAGGATATTTTAAGCTTCTATCTTGGAAGTAAGATTAATATGATAAAGTGTGCTGGAGGGGATCTAATTCATGGAGCAAGGGAGCAGTGGAATGATGGTGCTAACACTTTAGCAATAGCACCTGGAGAAGTAATAGTTTATTCTAGGAATCATGTAACTAATAGATTGCTTGAGGAATTTGGGATTAAAGTTTATAAAATGCCTTCTAGTGAGCTTTCACGAGGAAGGGGAGGTCCTAGATGTATGTCTATGCCTTTAATAAGGGAAGATATTTAGTTTAAAGGAGAAAATATTTATGTATGATTTACGAGACGATTTACGAAGAAAAAGTTTTTTAAGACTTTTAAATTTTACTCAAAAAGATGTGAGATATTTACTTGATTTGTCTCATAGTTTGAAGAAATCTAAATATGCAAAATTTGAAGAACAAAAACTTAAAGGAAAAAATATAGCTATAATTTTTGAGAAGGACTCAACAAGAACAAGATGTGCCTTTGAGGTTGCTGCTTATGATCAAGGAGCCCATGTTACTTATTTGGGGCCAACCGGTAGCCAGATAGGTAAAAAGGAGTCTATAGCTGATACTGCAAGGGTATTAGGAAGAATGTATGATGCTATTGAATTTAGAGGGTTTTCTCAAAAAGCAGTTGATGATTTAGCTAAGTATGCTAATATTCCAGTTTATAATGGGTTAACAGATGTTGCCCATCCAACACAAGTACTTGCTGATTTTATGACTATTGAAGAACATAAGGGATGTTTGAAGAATTTGAAGATGGTCTTTTGTGGAGATGGTAGAAATAATGTTGCCAATTCTTTAATGGAAGGGTGTGCTATTATGGGAATGGATTTTAGAATATTTGCGCCAAGAGAACTTTTCCCAGATCCAGAATTGGTAAGCAAGACAAGATTGATAGCTGCTGAGAGTGGCGGTAATATTGTTATTTCTAGTTCTCTTGAGGAAACAGTGAAGGATGCTGATATTGTTTATACTGATGTTTGGGTGTCTATGGGTGAGACTAATTGGAATGAAAGAATTAAGCTATTAAGACCATATCAAGTTAATAATAAACTTATGAAATTGGCAAAGGAAGATGCGATATTTATGCATTGTTTACCAGCTTTTCATGATTTAAATACGGTGCTTGGTAATGAAATATTTGATAAATATGGGCTTGAAGGTATTGAGGTTACACATGATGTCTTTGAAAGTGGTCAGTCTGTTGTGTTTGATGAGGCTGAGAATAGGTTACATACTATTAAGGCTGTAATGGTTGGAACTTTGGGATAATTAGTTATAAATTTAGGTTAGGAAAATGTAAATTTATTAGGAGAGATAAGATGGTTAAGAAGAATAAAATGCCAAGTAGTTTTACGATAGTATTTTCTTTAATAGTGTTTATGACTATATTAACTTATATAGTTCCTGCCGGTGAATTTTCTAAGGAAACGAGAGAAGTTAATGGAAAGTTACAAGAAGTTGTTGTGGCGGGAACTTATCATACAGTAAAAAGGGCTTCTCGGGGATTTTTAGATGGTATTTTTACTATTTTAACAGCAATGGCTAAAGGAATGGAGCATGCTGTTGAAGTTATTGTATTTGTTTTGATTGTTGGTGGAGCTTATGGAGTGATTTTAGGAACCGGTGCGGTTGATGCAGGGATAGCCGCAGCAATTAAAAAAATGGGCAATAAGGATAAACTTTTGATACCATTTATGATGTTTATTTTTTCCATAGGAGGAACTACAACAGGTATGTATGAAGAGACACTTCCATTTTATCTTATTATGATTCCATTAGTAATATCCTTGGGCTATGATAATATTGTAGCTGTTGCAATTATTGGATTGGGAGCTGGTGTTGGAACCATGGCATCTACTATTAATCCATTTGCTACAGGTATAGCATCAGCGATAGCTGGTATTGAAATAAAGGATGGGTTTTATTTCCGTATTATTTTGTATATATTTTCTGTGTCTGTAGCTATAGTATATGTGTTGATATATGCGATTAGGATAAAGAATGATCCTAAGAGATCTATAGTGTATGAACAAAGGGAAGGACATTATAATCTCTTTGTTAAAAGTAAGATGGGTGATAAGAAAAATGTCATGCCTGAATTTACAAATAGACGAAAGATGGTATTGGCATTATATGGAGTGATGATTGTATTTTTAATATATAGTATTTTGGAGCTTGGTTGGTGGATGCAAGAGATGACGATGTTATATCTTGGTACAGCAATTTTATCAGCATTTATATGTAAAATGAGCGAGTTAAAGATGTGGGAAACGTTTGTAGAGGGAGCTAAAGATATGATGACAGCAGCGCTTATTATAGGCATGACTCGAGGAGTGATGATAGTAGCTGATGAGCAAATGATTACAGGAACTATATTAAATGCAGCATCAGAACTTTTATATGGAATACCTAAAGGTCTATTTGTAGTGTTAAACGAACTTGTACAGATGTGTATAGGGTTTATTGTTCCTTCATCATCAGGACATGCAAGTCTAACAATGTCAATGATGGGGCCATTGGCTGATTTTTTAAACATGCCAAGGTCATCAATTGTTTTAGGTATGCAAACAGCATCAGGTCTAGTTAATTTATTAACCCCAACAAGTGGAGTTATAATGGCTGTATTGGGTATAGCAAGGATTAGTTATGGTAGTTGGTTTAAATTTGTAATGCCAATATTTGTGATTGAATTTGTAATATGTATTTTAGTGATAATGGCAAATGTATATTTATAAAAAATTAGGGAGTATGTATGAATAAAAGAATTGTAATAAGTCTTGGGGGGAATGCATTAGAGGGTGGAGAAGGAACATTTTGTGATCAATTGGCAAAAATAGAAAGCAGTGTATGTGAGATAGTAGATGTGATAGAGTATGGTTATGAAGTAATTATCACTCATGGTAATGGCCCGCAAGTAGGAAGGATTTTGTTAGAAAATGAGATGTGTAAAGAGACCCCATTGACACCTCTTGATGTATGTGTTGCTATGAGTCAAGGGATGATAGGGTGTTATATTGAGCAGGCACTGCGGAATGAGATGTGTAAGCGAGGAATTAAACGGGGAGTAGTAGTAGTGCTTACGCAAGTCTTGGTAGATAAAGAAGATGAGTGTTTTAAGAATCCTAGCAAACCTATTGGACCATTTTATGATAAGGTAAGATCGGAAGAGCTTGCAAGTAAGGGATATATTTTAAGAGAAGATAGTGGAAGAGGTTATAGGCGAGTAGTAGGATCTCCTAAGCCAATTGAGATTATAGAAATTGAAGAGATAAGAGAATTAATAAATAAAGGATTTATAGTAATTACGTGTGGAGGCGGTGGTATTCCTGTTAGAAGAGATGACATAGGAATTATTAAAGGAGTAAGTGGAGTCATTGATAAGGACTTTGCGTCATCTAGATTAGGACAAGATATTGAAGCAGATAAGTTATTGATAGTTACTGCTGTTGATCAGATATCATTAAATTTTGGCAAAAAGGATGAAATTTTACTTGACAAGGTAAATGTTGTTGATTTAGAAAGATATATAGCAGAAGGACATTTTGCATCAGGGTCTATGTTGCCTAAAGTAGAGGCAAGTATTGAATTTGTAAAGTCTAAAGGAAATAGGGAGGCAATTATTACATCACTAAATAAAGTTATTGAAGGAATAAATGGTGTGGGAGGCACGATGATAACTAGATAGGAAATGTAATAGATACTATTATATATATAATAATCTTATTGCTTAATCTCATCTTGAACAAGAATCAATTAAGAGATAAGATATTTTAAGAAAAGTAAAAAGAAATAATAGAGAGAGACTTGCCTATTGTTCCAATTATAGATATGCAAAAAAATTATTTATTTAGAAAGGATAAATGAACTGGCTGGCAACCCAATGCTACAAAAAAAATTTGTTTTTTATTAGTTTGGAGGATTAAATCACAAAAAACTATTAATTAAACATAGCCAATTTATTGTATATAAGTTAAAATAATAAGACACGATACCAATGGATGTAATGATGATCATTCCTTTAAGTAAATTTACAGAATAAGAATTAATGACATTTTTATAGATATAATAAACTAGAATGCTAATTAAACTTACATCTAATACTTTAGAGAAAATATCTTTTATTTGATTTATACTATTTATATCTATCATAATCATTTTTATTCAATATATTTATATATTGTAATATAATTTAGTGTTAATTTAAATTTATTTTTTGTTTATGGGTAAAAAAGAAAAAATTATAGCTTTGATATTTGATTTTGATAATACTTTAATTTATGGTAATATGCAACAGGTACTTTTTGATGAGTATAATGTTGATGCTAGTTTATTTTGGGATGAAGTTGAAAATTTATCTATTACTTATAACAAAAATCATTGTAATATCATTGCTAATGAAATGATATATTTGTCACATTTTTTAACATATGTCAAGGAAGGTATTTTTAAAGGTTTAAATAATAAAACATTATTTAAATTGGGCTTAAAATTAAGATTTTTTGAAGGAGTTCTTTCTTTGTTTAAAGAAATCGATGAAATAAATCTAAGTTTAAAGAAATCAGATATTGTGATAAATATTTATATTGTTTCAAGTGGTTTTAGGCAGATGATTTTGGGCAGTAGTATTGCTCCTTATGTTACTAAGGTTTGGGCTTGTGAATTTATAGACACATACCTTATGCCTTTTTATCAAAGTTTAGATAATAAATTTTCAGAAAATGTTGTTTTAAGTAGCGTATGTTATTTCGTAGATCATACAATAAAAACCCGGGTAATTTTCGAGTTAAACAAGGGATCTTATGATAAAATTAATAGGAGGATTCCTAAAGGTAGAAGAGAGATTCCTTTTGAAAATATGTTTTATATTGCAGATGGTTTTAATGATATTCCAGCCTTTGAAATTTTGAATAACAGCTTAAATCATTATAAAAATACGTTGACGGTTTATCATGGAAATGATGAAAATGCTAAGAGGCTAGTTAAAGAGAAGAGAGTAGGGGATTTAGCCGAAGCTAATTATAGTAAGGGAACTAAGTTATATAATTGGATAATGGAAAAGATTCATTTAAATATATGAATTGATTTTAAATTTTGACAAATGTTCGTGAGTGGGTATTGACTCTGTTTTTAAGTATTTTTCATAATGATAATGATTAAGGTATATTGAAGGAGAAGTGAGATGTCTTTAGAGCTAAAACCAACTGATAGGTTAAAGTTTGTTAAATTACAGTCTGTGTTTTATGTTGTAGCTTTGATTGTAATGTTAATTGCTATTTTAAAAATAGCACAAACAATATTTAAACCTTTAGCTATTGCGGTGGTTCTTGGATTTTTGGTATATCCCATTTATACTTTTCTTAAAAAACTAAAGATCCCAAGAGTTTTAATAGTTTTTGTAATTTTTTTTGTTCTTTTTTCATTTTCTTATTTGGTTTTTAGTTTTGTTTATTATAGTGTTACTATATTAATTAATCAATTACCTTATTATCAGAAGCAGTTGATTTTTATTATGGTAGATATTCTTGAAAAATATAAGTTAGATAGTGCTATTATTAGCAATATAGATTTTTCTAAATATATTTATCCTTTTTTAACTCGTATGTCTAATGAGATTATTGGATTTGCAAGCAGTTTAGTTGTGTTATTTTTATTGTTGTATTTTTTACTATCAGAAATACACATTTTTGATATAAAGGTTAAAAATGCTTTTAAACAATCTGTTTCGAGTATATTTATTGAGGCTTTAAATACAATAAATAATCAGATTAGTAAGTATCTGGGAATAAAGCTCTTTGTTAGTTGTCTTACAGGGTTTTTAGTGTTTATAGGTTTAAAGTTGTTTGGACAAGATTTTCCTCGTGTATGGGCCGTGCTTACATTTGTTTTTAATTTTATTCCAAGTATAGGTTCAATTTTGGCAGTTTTTTTTATTATGATAGCTGCTTTGGTACAGTTTTATCCCAATTTAAATTTGGTTTTCTATATATTTATGTATAATACATTTGTTCAAATGTTGATTGGGAATATTCTTGAGCCTAAGATGCAAGGACATAGGCTTGATCTTTCTCCTTTTTTGCTGCTTTGTTTTCTTTTCTTTTGGGGATGGCTTTGGGGTATTGTGGGACTTTTAATAGCCTATCCTTTTACAGTGATTATAAAAGTAATAGTAGATAATATAGAGTGTTTAAAACCTTTTTCTGTGTTTTTAAGTGGTTCAAAGATCTTAAGTGTTGATAATAAGGAGAGTTAAATTTGCAGAGAAAAGTTATGCTTACAGGAGATAGACCTACAGGTTCTCTTCATTTAGGGCATTATATCGGGTCTATTGTTAATAGATTAAAGTATCAGGAGAAATATGAAACTTATATTATTATAGCGGATTTGCATACTCTTACTACAAAACCAGATTTAAAAAGCATTAATGAAATATCTGTTAATGTTAGAGAAATGGTTTTGGATTATCTGGCTTGTGGGATTAATCCTGAAAAAGTTAATATCTATTTGCAATCAGCTATACCTGAGCTTTTAGAGTTAAATTTAATACTGTCAATGATTGTGATGGTTAATCGTTTACAAAGGATTCCTAGTATAAAGGATATGAGTATTGCTGCTGGGCTATCTGAACTTCCTTATGGACTTTTGGGTTATCCTGTTCTTATGAGTGCGGATATTTTGATGACAAAGGCTAATTTAGTTCCAGTTGGACGTGATAATGAGGCTCATATTGAACTTACAAGAGAACTTGCTAGGAAATTTAATTATCTTTATGGAGATTTTTTTCCAATCCCTGAAGCTGTCTTTACAGATTCTCAGGCTCTTGTGGGAATTTATGGCAAGGTTAAGATGAGTAAAAGTCTTGGTAATGCGATATTTTTAAGTGATGATGAAAAATCATTGCGTAAGAAAGTTATGTCTATGTTTACAGATCCAAAAAGAGTAAGAGCAGATATACCAGGAGAAGTTGATGGTAACCCTGTTTTTATTTATCATGACTTTTTTAATAGTAATATTGATGAGCTTTGTGAGTTTAAAACTAGATATAGACAGGGTAAAATTGGAGATGTTGAAATTAAAGAGAGGCTTTTTGAGGTTTTAAATCAATTTTTAATACCAATTAGAGAGAGAAGAAAATTTTTTAAAGCTAAAAAGGGTTATATTGATGAAATAATATTTGAAGGTACAAGTAAAACTAGAAAAGTTGCAGTAGAAGTTATAAAAAATGCTAAAAATTTAATGGGTATATCAAAGACGTGGAATGGGGTGAGGAGAAATATAGAGAAAATTTTAAAAAATAATCTAAGTACATAGGTTATACTGCATAATTAACCATAATAAATCAATTTGTTTGAATTTTGTGTCATAATTCATGTATGTTAATTAGGTTAAAGAGTTAGCCAAGTATATTAAATCTGTATGAAAATCTAAAAGGGGATATAGTAAATCATTATGTTTAGATATGACCTCACTTAATACTCTAAATATTGGTTCTGTTTTTGAGCCACGGAACCATAAACTAGCAATTATTTCATGTTTGTTGTTTTTAAATAAAACTTTAAGCCCCCCTGATGAGTCACCTGTTCTGGAGAGATTTTGTTTGATACCCTCATAATTTATAATTTCATAATTATGTATTGGTAATTTTTGTAACAGGGTATTATTGTTGTTAAATTCTTTTTCTAATAATTTTTCGTAATTGGTTTTTAGTATTTCTTGATTTTCTACTTTTATTTTAAGCATGGCTTTTTCTGATGATACTTCTACATTGCTATAAAAATTGATTGTCTTTAATATATCCTCAAGAGTGTAGTGTTCATTATATGAATTATTAGATATTGAGCACCATATCTTGTAAAGATTTTTGATTGTAAGCAATTTTATAATGCTAAAGAGAGTTGTTAGTGGGTCTCTTACTTTTGAAGGGTATATAATATTGCCCCCATTTGATCCTTCTCCCAAAATTTTTACTATTAATCCTTTATTCCGTAAAAGGTCAGCCATTTCTATTAAGTTGGCTTCACCAACCTCCACTCTATAAACTTTTGTGTTAAATAGAGATGCTATTTTTTCAATGTTTAGTGAGGTTGCATCATTAACTACGACAGCTAAATTATCTTTAATTCCCATATGGTAAAGATAGCTAAGCTCTGAGAGTACTGAGAGTGCAAATATTTTTTGTGGTGTAATGATACTTGCTTGTTCTTTTTTTAAAATTGCAACCAGATTGCCTCTATCTCCATCACAATCAGGGACATATCCTAACTTGAAAGAATTGTCATTCTTAAATTTTTGCTCTAATATTTGTTTGCACATGTTTAAAGATGTCCCTTCGGGAGTCATTCCATGCTTAAAGATACCAATTTCTGTGTTATGAAGTTCTAATTTTATTCCCAAAGATTCAATCATTTCCCTATCAATTGAGTTAATGCGAGAACTCCCATTCATCTCTCCTATGATTCCTATAGGTTCTTTTTTGATAGTTTTTTTTAGTATGTCAATATTTTTTTGATTGTGTGTGTCTGAATATATTATTTGCTGCATTAATGACTTATATGAGTTATAAGATTGTGTTTTATGTCTAGCTTGTGAAGTGATAATTTCTTCATATGTTTTTAAGTGCAGAGCATTGGTATTAAACTTTTGTAAGTTTGTTATTAGATTGTTTATTAAAGTTTCATTTTCAATGTTGGATCTGATCTGACATATTATTTTCTTTGTTTCATTTGAATTTAGCACGCCTCCATCATTTAATCCAATTTTAATGCCATTATATCCTGTAGGATTATGACTTGCAGAAATGTATATAAATCCTTTTGAATTTTGATTTTCTTTTGTATAAGCTAAGATTTCTGGTATTGGGAGTATTCCAAAAAAATTTACACTGTTGTTGTTTAAAATTAAGGTCTTAATTATTATCTTTGAGATTATATTTCCAGTTGTTCTTGAATCTAATCCAACATTGATATATTTTTTTTGTTTATCTTTAAAATAATTTGATATTGTAAAGGTTATAAGAGCAACTAATATTTTGTCGTCATCATTTATTTCATATTCTATTGAATTTTCATTTTTTGATTTTGCAAATATCTTTCTAAATCCTGAATGAGAAAATATCATTTCATTAATAGCGTTTCTTAGATTTGTCATATTTAATATATACCCTTTTAGCATATTTTCCTCTTCATTAGTATTTTTAATTTAATATTTGCCTTTATTTGTAGTATTATGATTATAGTAACATATTCTATTACAATAGGCATTATTTAATAGCGCTTTTTATAATATGTTAATTGTTGTTTACCTTGTCTTTAAATGAGGTTTTGGTATGTATGAGGTAATCGATGAAATTTTTTCTAAAAAAATGCTTGATATACCTTATCTTAATATACCCTTAACTACTCGTGATGAAATACTTACAATTGTAACAATTGTAATGAAATACAAATTACTGTCTCTACTAAGAAATTCCTAAATATTATATAAAATATTATATAATATTGGTTAATTGTGTGGTAATATATATATATATATAGAATAAGTAATTATTTATCGGACTTGATAAGTAGGGGTTTGCTTATAAGATAGAAACAAAGATTGGTTCTTAATGTTGATGATATGCTGAATAATAATAGTTAAAAGTTGTAATAAATTACAAAGAAGGAGAGATTTAATGGTAAGAGTAAGTATGATGTTTTTTATTGTGTTTGTAATAAGTTGTGATTACAATGCAAAAATAAGAGAAGAAGAAAGTTTAGCTCCAAAATTGTTTGAAGCTAGGTCAAATAAAATGGTAATTGAGATCAAAAAACCAACCCCTCCTTCTCCTGATGTTATTCCTCCTTCTCCTGATGTTATCCCTCCTTCTCCTGATGTTATTCCTCCTTCTCCTGATGTTATCCCTCCTTCTCCTGATGTTATCCCTCCTTCTCCTGATGTTATCCCTCCTTCTCCTGATGTTATCCCTCCTTTAGGTGAACAAAAAGACATAATTGCTCCAATAAATTTAAAGGGATCTTTAATTGAACTTTCAGAAAAAGCAACAACAAAAGAGGAAGCTTTGAAACAATTTTATGAAGCAAGAAGAGCGTTTTATAACTTTGGATCTGTATTTATGATTAAGCGTGATGAACCTTTTCTTTATGATCCTACAAATGCAGGTTTCCCTCCCTTGATCTTGGATAAGATATTTGACATAGGAGAATGGTACTATCGTTTCAGTACAGAAAGTATTTATACATCTATGCGTTATAATCCTGAGCTTATTTATTCTTTAGCATTTGCAATATATACAATGTATCCTCCTCGTAGTGTTTCCAAGTCTGTTAGTATATCTTTAGAAGATAAAAGACGATATAGGTTTGTTATTAAAGAGTTATTGACTATGTTAGGCAGAATGTCATCTAATACTTTAATGCCCTTACGGGGAAATTTTAGTGATCGGAGAAATCGCGATACTTTTAATAAGTATTCTACTATGGAAGAACTTGTAAATCTTACTCAAAAAATATATGAATATAGTGACATGTTAAATTGTGCATCGCACAAGATTCTTGTTTTGACAACTTATCACTTGCCGAAAGAAGAAATGACAGCAGAAAGATTTTACAATATATTTAATTCACTGATCAATAGTAAAAATAGTAATGCTGCAGTTATAGAGGTTGAAAATAAAGGAAGAGAGATTTGTGATTTGTTGCAAGAGATATTCGATAGAGGAAAAAACTAGAAGAGAGAGAAAAAATAAAAAAAAGGGGAGTAAGCAATAAAGGATTTAATGAATAGAGGTTTTGTTGTAAATATCTTATGACAAATGAGTGTAGCATGGTAAGAGAATTATTGACTTATTATATGTTATATAATAAGGGATATGATGAAGATATTGAGCATTTTTTTGGAAGGTAGGGTTTTATGAAACAAGTATTAATTTTAATGTTATTTTTTGTTTGTATTGTTGTTAGTTTTGCTCAAAGTTATGATGAGATGGCTTCTGATGCTGTAACTGCAAAAGGCAATATGGATAGCAAATTGTTATTTTATGAAATTCATAAACAAAATACTTTAGTGCCTTTTCTATTGAATTTTTTTGTGGGTTTTGGTATAGGTTCATTCGTGCAAGGAGATCTTACTGGTGGATTACTGATTTTAGGATTTGATATGTTGGGTTTCGGTTTGATTAGTGGTGGTATGTATTCTCTTTCTCAATATAAAGGTATTAATACACCAACGATTGCATTATCTTTGATGTCTTTAGGTGGAATTACTTTGTTTGTGACACGAATTGTTGAAATAATAATTCCCTTTACATATGCGTCTAGTTATAATAGGAAACTTCGAGAAAAATTGGGTATATCCTTGGGAGGATTTAAGCCTCAATTTGAGATAAATTTCAACGAAAATTCTGGTTTAGTTTTTGAACTTGCTTTTACTAAGAAGTATTGATTATAAAATTTAAAATAAAAATAAGTATAGTTTTTAATATATTTACTTGCTGTTACTTTGTAACAAGGTAACAGTAAGTACCACAAAAGGTTAAGAATGTAAATATGGCACCTGTAGCAGATGCTAAATTTGCTACAAATAACCCCTTAGGTAGCAGAACTTTTGGGTCTCTTCATCTTATAATATTGGTCTTATGGTAGAGGCATTTATTGATGGGATACAAAGGGAAGGTGTTTTTGCTGTAGTTAAGCACTTTCCTGGACTTGGAGGCACAAAAGTAGATACCCATAAAGATTTGGCCTTATTACCTTATAGTAAAAATTTTTTAATGGTAAATAATTTTATACCATTTCTTTTTGGAAAGAAAGCAAAATTTATTATGCTTGGACATGTACTTGTTCCTAATATTTCCGCAGATGTAAGTAGTATGTCCAAAGATATTGTGGATATTATAAGACATAATCTGAATATCTTTAGTATTATCATGACAGATGCGTATGATATGGGGGCAATTGTAAATAATTTTAGTTTGGAGCATGCGATTAAGAAATCATTAAATTCAGGTATTGATATTGTGCTTATTCCAGAAGGGTTTAAAAAACTTAATGTAGAAGAGTAAATATTCTTAAGTTTTGTATAAAGGAAATGTTTATTAAAAATGACTAAGTATTGTTATAATTAGATAGGAAAGGTAATAGCTATATCGACTAAAAAATACTCACGTAGAGAAGAAGAAAATATAGAGAGGATAGAGAATAAATTAGTAATTGGAATATTAAGTTTAAGAGAGACAAAAGGCAATGCCGGGAAAAGAAAAGCAGAGATATTATTTCCACCAGTAATAATAGAAGTCCTAAGAGATATAGGTAATTGAGTACCTACTAAGATATTGATAATGAAAGAATATATATGTATTTGATATTTCAATATATAAAAAGAAATAGATAGAGTAAAATAGACATTTGAGAATGAAGTTGAATTTTGGGGATAAAAGTTAATGGGGATGATATTGAAATCAATCCATTCATTGTAAGTCATGGTTATTCCAATGAAAGCGTAATATTTGTAATGTTGATTATAAGGAGTTAAATTTATATAATTGTGTTGAATAATACCTATTTGTAGTGGTTTTATATTTTCATTATTAAATTTTTCACCCCATGCATGGGCATGTATTATAAACAAGTGTAGTGATATAAGTATTAAATTTTTCATTGTGTGTGTAAAAAATTGTAACATGTTATTAAAGAATAAAAAATGGTTTTTACTTGTTTGTATTGTATGAAATGGGGAAGGATGTAATAATATTATATTTTATACTATTAACAATTAAATA